>JAHDIR010000025.1 GCA_020630675.1 Bdellovibrionales bacterium | reverse complement strand
GTTTCAACTTGCCTCTCTGCACTGTGTAATTCATTTTCAGCATTGTCAATAGAGTTATTCAAGTGCTGTCGCTTGCGGGCGACACTATCTGGCTCTTTTACAACTTTTTGTAAGGTTCCAGTTTCATCTTTTTCATAAGTGGTGATTTTTGTTTTAGGCAGCCAACGTATACTTCTTTGCAAACTACGAATTCTTGATCTTGCCTGTGAGGCTTTTTTATTTAGATTTGTAATTTTTCCTTCATTGGCACTGATCTCGGCTTGTAAAAAACGAATACGGCCTTTATTAAAGCCCACAAGAAAGCGAGCCTCTAAATCTTTGGGACAAATATTATTATAAGGAGTTCCTTTTTTTCCTTGTGAAAAACTATTACTTGGGCGGCAATATTCTTTAACACCTTTGGCATGTAACGACCTCATTTTACCTTCATGGGGACTGTCACAAAAAGTAAACTTATAAAACTTTCCTTCAGCTCCATACTCAAAGGCTGTGTTGATCTCACAATACTTTTCCATACCTTCTTTAAAGCCCTGATCAGCAACACCCTGATTAAACTCGGCATTAACACTTAAACATTGACCATAAAACTGATCTGAACTTAAACGCTCACCATTCAAAGCCACTTTTTTACCATACTCAAACCAGTTGGTTTTTTCACAAGCTTTTCGCTTAAAATAAGAGGCACATGAAATGTTGGCTAAAACCAAAAACAACACCACCCACTGACTCATTTTCATTATACTGTTCTCCTGTCATTTAATTCATTGCCCTAATGATATGGTAGAAACCATTAAGGAGCTAAATATTTTTTTACCCATTTTTTATTTATAAGCTCAAATAAAACTCTCTGATGCAATCTGTCGGGCATAGCCTGCCAAAATTCATAGGACTTGGGCTTAACGATATACCCTCCCCAGTTCTGCGGGCAAGGAATGGGACGCCCTCCTTTGTACTTTTCTTGAACCTCTTTGAGTTGTTCTTTTAAGGAGTCATAACCTTGTATTTCATGACTTTGCTCAGAGGCCATAGCTCCTTCTTGACTTCCTCGAGGTCGGGATGCCCAATATTCCTGTGATGTTTTTCGCGAAACTTTCTTTACTTCACCAAAAATTCTTACCTGCCGTGTGGGGTAAGCCCAGAAAAAATTTAAAGATGCCACAGGGTTTTCATTCAAGTGCTGCGCTTTACTACTGTTATAATTCGTATAAAAAACATAGCCTTTTTCACTATGACCTTTGAGCAAAACAACACGACTGGCAGGAATACCAGACAAACTTGCGGTGGCTAAAACCACAGCGTTATAATTCATCCGATCTAAAGAAGGAACAATTTGTGTAAAAGCCTGTTTGCCTAAAAATCTTAGCCTAGACTTTACTTTATCTAGAATATGAGAGGAAGACCCCTTGCCTTGTGACTCTAAATACCATTGTTCAAAAATAGCATGAGGGTGAGAGTTTTTTTTAAAATCATCAAACATATTCAATCTCTAGTTTAAAGTTTCATCATATAAGTCTGTGGGGTATTTATCTCCAAAACAAGCCGCACAAAAACCGGCTTCTCCAGGGCTTACTCTTTGCCCACTGGCTGCTTCCACCATAGATTCAAGCTTCATATATTTTAAGCTATCAGCCCCTATATACTCTCTAATTTCTTCTACACTTTTAAATCCGGCAATGAGTTGCGATTTTTTAGGGGTATCTACTCCATAAAAGCACGGTGATAAAGTTGGCGGAGATGCCACTCGAAAGTGAACTTCTTTAGCTCCGGCTTGACGTACTAAATTAATAATTTTTTGACTGGTGGTTCCCCTGACCAAAGAGTCATCAATCACCACAATACGCTTGCCTTTGATGACTTCAGACTGTGGGTTCAGTTTAATTTTTACACCGAAACTTCGAATGGACTGACTTGGCTGAATAAAGGTACGCCCTACATAATGATTACGAATAATTCCTAACTCAAAAGGCAAACCACTTTCTTGGCTATAACCAATCGCGGCAGGAACCCCACTGTCAGGCACTGGGATCACAAGGTCTGCCTCCACCCCAGTTTTTTTGGCTAAAATTTGCCCCATTTTTTTTCGAGTTTCATAAACACTTTGCCCAAAAACAACCGAATCAGGACGTGCAAAATAAACATGTTCAAAAATACAACGAGCTAATTTATTTTTAGGCTCAATGTATTGAACTGAGTGCTGACCATTTTCATCACACCAAAAAATTTCACCTGGAGCTATTTCTCTGATGTACTTAGCACCAATTAAATCAAAAGCACAAGTTTCAGAGGCAACCACATAAGATATTTTACCTTCGGATGTTTTTCTTTGACCCAAAACAAGAGGACGAAAACCATACGGGTCGCGAGCTGCGATCAAACTATCTTTAGTCATCAAAACCAAAGAAAAAGCCCCTTCCATTCTAGGTAAGCAGTTTTTTAAGCATTCAATCATATTGTTGCTTTTGGATTTTGCGACCATATGTAATAAACATTCAGTGTCATTAGTTCCTTGAAAAATTGCACCATCAGCCTTCAACTCATCTTTTAAACGGCCAGCATTTACAATATTTCCGTTGTGCGCTAAAGCCACAGGCCCATTCATTAAACGAGCTGTTAAAGGCTGAGCGTTTGAGGTTAAGCTTTCGCCAGTGGTCGAGTACCTAACATGACCAATAGCCACGTCACCTTGTAAACGCACAAGATCTTCCTCTTGAAAAACATCACCGACAAGCCCCATACTTTTATGAGATATATGCTGCCCATTTTTAAGAGTGACTATGCCTGCAGACTCTTGTCCTCTATGCTGTTGAGCATACAAACCCAAATAAGCCATTCGACTGGCCTCTGGATCTTGCCAACAACCAAATACCGCACACTCATCATGCCAAGCTTTCAAAATGATCTCCCCAGCCAGTAAAATAACTCTGCTTTAATTCTTCAAGAGGTATAGAAATTTTATTATCAATATTTAAGTGATTTCCACCTGTACGCCCTATTTTCACTAATTCAAAATCAAATTTTTGATCAGCAATTTGAGAGTAAGTTTCTTGGCTTAAGGTTACGACCACTTGATATAAATTTTCTGAAAAATATTTTTCAGAAAAATTCATTGCTGGCAAAACTTCATCGGTTTTTACACTCATTCCAACTGAGCCTAAAGTCATTCGAGCCAAGCTATAAGCCAAACCAAACTTACCTACCACTTTTGAAGATGAAATTTCATAGGTGTTGATAAAACTTTTAACGTCTTTGACAAAGTTTGCAGTTTTTTGCGGACAGAGTTCTCCAAAAGCTCGAAGAGGTTGCTTTTGCATTTCAGCATACTGCCCACCCGTTTTAAGCTGCACCTTAGACAGCAAGACAACAACTTCATCATTTTTTTCAACCATTGAGGCCGGCCCATAAACACTGTCTCTGAGTCCTACAATACCAGTGGAAGGCGTGGATGTTACATTTTCATCTTTGGTTTCATTATAAAGGCTGACATTTCCACTTATAATGGGAGCATTCAAAGCCTCACAAGCTTGAGACATACCTTGTACGCTGGCGACAAACTCGGTCATAAGCTCTTCTTTTTCTGGGTTACCAAAGTTCAAACAATCGGTGACAGCCATGGCTTCAAAGCCTTTACTTGCTAATTCCAATGCAGGAAAAGCAACACTGTCTTTACCGCCTTCATGACTGTCCAACCTCATAACATAAGGGCGACAGCCCAAAGCGACAGACAGGGCTCTTTCACTATCTGGTAAACGAATAACGCCCACATCCTGGCGACAATCTGCAATAGTTTGAGCCCCGACTCTTTGGTCGTATTGATCATACACCCAATTTCTAGAACACCCACGAACATCACTTAAGCATTTTAATAATTGCTCTTGATAATTTTGAAGGTCATCAACTAATACAGATACGTCCTTTGATTCTGTTCTATTTTGAGGAACCCATTTTTTATAAGGGCGATTATATAAAGGAGCATTTTCCACCAAATTATCTGGGTCTATGGAGCAGAGTTCTTCGTTTTTCCAAGTGAGTCGAATGACTTTTTCTTTAGTGACATGTCCAATAGAGGTGGCGTCTAAGCTCCAGCGCTCAAAAACATCTTTGAGAGCCGGTAGGTTTTCTGGCTTACAAATTAAAAGCATTCTCTCCTGACTTTCAGACAATAAAATTTCTTCAGGGGTCATTCGACTGTCACGCAAAGGCACTTTATCTAAGGCAATATCAAAACCAACACCACCATTAGAAGACATTTCAAAACTAGAGCTCGTTAAGCCGGCCGCTCCCATGTCTTGGATGGCAACCACCAAGCCTTGATTCATCACTTCAATACAACTTTCAATTAATAACTTTTCAAAAAAGGGATCGCCAATTTGAACATTTGGTTTTTTGGCCTCGTTGTCATCATCAAAAGATTCACTGGCCATACTCGCGCCATGAACACCATCCCCACCTGTTTTAGCTCCTACATAAACAACAAGATTTCCCTCACCCTCAGCCTGTGAGGTAAAAACTTTTTCACCAGGACGAAAAAGGCCAAGAGCAAAAGCATTCACTAAAATATTTCCATTGTAAGACTCATGAAATTCTGTTTGCCCAGTGATATTAGGTACTCCAACACAGTTGCCATATCCTGAAATACCGGAAACCACACCTTTTACTAACTCAGGCATTCTATCAGCATGAGGCTCACCAAAACAAAGGTAGTTGCCTAAAGCCACGGGCCGAGCTCCCATGGTAAAAATATCTCGTAAAATCCCACCAACTCCTGTCGCGGCTCCTTGATAAGGCTCTAAAAAACTGGGGTGGTTATGACTTTCCATTTTAAAGGCGACTCGTTCACCTTGGCCTAAGTCAATCACCCCGGCATTTTCACCAAAGCTTTGCAACACCCGCTCTGACTTGGAAAATAATTTTTTTAGATGAACCTTTGAGCTTTTATAACTGCAGTGCTCACTCCAAAGGGCCGAGTACAAAGCCCATTCAATTCCCTCCGGAGGGCGACCTAACTGTTCACAAATAAGTTCATATTCGCTTTGCGAAATACGATAACGTTTTAAATTTTCTTGTAAATTCATACTCAATTTATCCTCAATGATTTTTTAAAAAAAAGAAAAGCCATCATTTCCACCCATCCAATCAAACATAGCACGTTCAGGGTGAGGCATAAGTCCAGCCACATTTTTATTTTCATTCATTACACCAGCAATACTTTCGACAGAACCATTAGGGTTTTCTTTATAAGACCACCAGACTTGCCCGCGCTCTTTTACCAAAGCTAATTCTTGTTCTGAAAGTTGATAACGACCCTCTCCGTGAGCTACCGGCAAACGACAATTCATTTTTTCTCCGGCCCATGGTTGGCATGCGTTTTCTTGCTTAAGCTCAACCCATGTATCAATGAACTTGCCATGATCGTTAGCCACCAAAACACCTGGTAAAAGACCAACTTCACATAAAATTTGAAAGCCGTTACAAATGCCAAGTACGGGGCAACCGGCCTTAGCAAATTCTGTCACTGATTTCATCACAGGAGATTTTGCGGCAATGGCCCCACAGCGCAAATAATCTCCATAACTAAAACCTCCAGGGATAATAACTGCATCCACCGTATTTATATCAAACTGATCTTCATGCCAAAGCCAAACGGGCTCATGCCCACGAGCTTCACAAGCTTGCCAAATATCGCGGTCGCAGTTGGTTCCCAAAAAGCGAACAACACCTATTTTTTTCATATTACAAAACCTCTAACTGGTAACTTTCGGTCATTGGATTAAATAAAATAAACTCAGCCATGGCTTTCACTTTTTGCTGAGCTTCTTCTGCCGAACTCGCTTCTACTTCCAGTTCTATATACTTTCCCACACGACAGTTCGACACTGGGTAATTATGAGAGTTTAAAGTTTTCTCAACCGTACGCCCTTGTGAATCTAAAACTTCATTTCTTGGTAAAATTTTTACTGCCACTTTCATATCATCAACCTCTTTTTTCAAATTAAAATAATTAAACTTCTAATAAACGACGAAGCACTTCTTTGTAAGCCTCTATCACACCACCCAAATCACGACGAAATCGATCTTTGTCCATTTTTTCCTGACTATTTACATCCCAAAGTCGGCAACTGTCGGGAGAAATTTCATCACTCAAGATTATATCTCCTTCAGGAGTTCGCCCAAACTCAAGCTTAAAGTCAATAAGGTCTATCTTTGCTTTGGCAAATAAATCTTTTAAAAGCACATTCACTCGTAACGCTTCTTTTTTAAGTTGATCTAAAGTTTGTTGTTCTTTACAAATATTTAAAGCCAATATTTGGTCATCACTAATAAAAGGATCGTTCAGCTCATCTTTTTTATAGTAAAACTCAACTAAGGGAGCCTTTAAGGGCGTGCCTTCTTCAATAGCAAACTTTTTTGCCGTCGAGCCAGCTAAAGTGTTTCTTACCACAACTTCTAAAGGGATAATTTCGACTTTTTTACAAACCATATCTCTTTCACCAAAGGTTTTAAGCCAATGGCTTTCCACAGCATTTGATTTTAAATATTCAAAAATAAAAGTGGCAATCTTTAAATTGATAGTTCCTTTTTCTTCCATTTCTGCTTTTTTCTGAGCATTATAAGCCGTTAAGCTATCTTTAAACTCTAACCAAACAAGAGAATCGTCATTTTCTACAGCAAAGACTTTTTTAGCTTTTCCTTCATACAAAAGAGAACCCTTTTTATTTTCCACGTTTTGCTCCTAAAGTTTTAGTCACTAACTTATTAATAGATTTTAAATGGCTTTTTCCAGAAAAAATATCATTTAGGTTCTTTACACTGAGTCGGCGACTCACTTCTTTATCAGACATCAGTTTGTTTTTTAAAGTCTCCCCTTCTTTCAAGCTATGGCTGTTGGCTTGAACCAGTTTATATGCTTCTTCTCGTGAAAGTCCTGACTTTACTAACTCAAGTAAAACATGAGAACTAAAAAGCTGGCCACCAGAAAGTTCAATATTTTTTAACATTTGCTCTTTATTGACCTGTAAATTTTTGATGACACGAGAAATACGGGCCAAAGCGTAATCGACTAAAATAAAAGCGTCTGGGAAAATCACGCGCTCAACAGATGAGTGACTAATGTCTCTTTCATGCCAGAGAGCAATGTTCTCTAAACCAGCAGCGGCATAAGACCTCAAAAGTCTGGCTACACCAGTAAGGTTTTCAGCACTGATGGGATTTTTTTTATGTGGCATAGCACTCGAGCCTTTTTGCCCTTTAGAAAACCCTTCTACAACCTCTGAAACTTCTGTGCGTTGTAAATGCCTTAGCTCAACAGATAAACGCTCAAGGCCCCCTCCGATTAAAGCCAAGGAGTTTAATAAGTCAGCATGACGATCTCTAGGGATCACTTGTGTGGCAATGGTTTCAGGAGTAAGTTTTAATAAAGTTCCCACTTTTTTTTCTACTTGCGGGCTTAATGCCGAATAAGTTCCAACAGCTCCACTCAATTTAACAATTTCACAAGCTTTTAAAGACTGTTGAAAGCGTTTTTGATTTCTTTGCAACTCAACTAAAAAGCCACAAAGTTTTAACCCAAAGGTAGTGGGTTCAGCATGCATACCATGGGTGCGCCCAGCACAGAGCGTATCTTTGTGTTTTTTAATTTGTTGAATTAAAGATTTTTCCAGTTCCGAAAGACTTTTGTTAATAATTTTTCCGGCCTGGGAAATCCTTACACTAAGAGCTGTGTCAATCACGTCCGAGGAGGTCAACCCATAGTGTATATAACGACCTTCCGGCCCAACATAGCTGGCCATATTTGTCACAAAAGCAATCACATCATGCTTGGTGACTTTTTCTATTTCTTCAATTTCGGAAATATTAAATTTTGCTTTTTTTTCAATCAAAACTGCTGATTTTTTGGGGATAATCCCTAAAGAGGCCTGCACTTTGGCCACGCTCACCTCAACTGTTTTCATAGATTCAAATTTATTTTGTTCACTCCATATATTACCCATGTCTTCACGAGTGTATCTTGTAATCATGCGATTGCCCTTTGTTTAAGCTTTAAATCAATAAAATTTTGCTGTGAGGTTAATATGCTGGTCCAGTCCCACCCCTGCCAAAACTCAGGGCCAAATACTTCTATGCCAGCATTCGTTTTTAACTGACGCTTATATTCTGTAAGCTTTGACTGATCAAAAAGGTAGTAATTGTAAAAAGAGGTTTCATTCAGGCTATCAATTTTTGTTAAACCTATTCCTGGACAATGACCTTCTATTTTTTCTTGAATATCTATGTGTTCCTTCAATATATAGTTTTGGTTTTGTATTTCATTATATGGCCAACGAAAGTAAACTTTAATTTCTTGAACCGAAGGATGCTTTTTAAGTAAAAGAAAATTCTGATACGACCATTGGTCTTGAAAGTCATTCACAACAAAAAACTGTTCCGGAAGAGCCTCGGAGTAGTACTTATTTTGATAACTAAAAGACAAGCTGGCCCAAAGCCAATCTGGGTGAATTATATTTTTTTGGTAAACATCCTTAAACGTTCCCGGTGAAATTTGCAAAGCCTCATAACCGCTGACTAAACAAATAACTTGATCGAAATAATTTTTATTTTCAATTTGAGAGTAAGTGGCGTGATAAGTTCCGTCTTCATTTTTAGCGAGCTGTTGAAGGTCTTGATCAATCACCTTCACACCTAAACGACGACATGTTTCTCTATGACTCTTTAAGGTTCGCCGGGAACTTTCGGTTAAACAATAATCCACCATTAGGTTGTAAGCCTTTTTGTGTGTAGAAAAATTCGGCTGTGAAAAGTGACTTTGGTTTGTAAATATTTGGCTCGCCAGATAATCTGTTCCATGTAAGCTATTTTTTTTAGCCCCGTCTTTATGAGACAAAGTAACATGAGATGAAGAGGCTTCTGGTAACAGGCCCCTTTGCCTTAAAACGTTATTAATAAAGGGGGACTTAAATTGTAAGGGGCCCTCCGGGGTTAAAACAGAAAGGCCACTTGGGACAATGGATTCATTTATTTCTGATAAAAACTCTTTTTGGCCAAGAGTTGCATTTTGATCATAAAAATGACCAAAAGGGTTTGACCAAAGTTCGGTTGATTCTTGCTGCTTAAAAGGTAAATTTAATAATGTGGTTTCATAGCCGAGCTCTTGAAGTTCTTTGGCCAAGAAAAATCCTCGATCAAATAATGCGATCACTAGGACTTTAGAGGCAGTCACCAGGCTCATTCCCACCAGCCCTCAGGTAAATTAATTTTTGGAGTTTCTAATTTATTATTAAACTGAACATCACCCACAACGAATGGGTTTAAATTTCTGTCTTGAAAAAACTGAGTGATGGCAAGAGCCTGATCTTTAGAAACCATTAAAACTAAACCTAAACCGCAGTTTAAAGTTTCAAGCAAACCCTTATAAGACAAGCCACTTCTTTTCTTAACTTCTAGAAAAGGCTCAGGTATTGACCAAGGTTGAATATTCACTTCACTGTGCTGGGGAACGACACGAGCCAAGTTATTAATTCCGCCACCAGTGATGTGAGCCAAAGAATGAAGACCTTCGGCCAAAGGCGAACCGAGAAGCTCCATTATGGGCTTAACATATAGTGCTGTTGGCACCATAAGAGTTGACTCCCATTGGTCTAAATCTTCGGCAAAAAGCTTACGTAATAAAGAAAAGCCATTACTGTGAAAACCTGAGCTTGGCAGTGCCACTAGGACATCTCCGTCTTGAACGAGGTGCTTTCCTTTTGCCTTGGGTTGGTCAACCACGCCCACAGAAAAGCCCGCACAATCAAAATCTCCCCCTTGATAAACTCCAGGCATTTCTGCCGTTTCACCACCAATAAGAGCACAATCAGACTGCTCACAGGCTTTTCTTACTCCAGTGAGAAAGTCTTTGGCTTGCGCCAAATCTAAGCGTCCACAAGAAAAATAATCAAGAAAAAATAAGGGACGGGCTCCAGCACAAATCATATCATTCACACACATGGCAACTAAGTCTTGGGCCACTTCTTGGTAACGATTGAAGTGAACCGCTAACTTAATTTTTGTGCCCACCCCGTCCGTGCAAGACACCAAACAGGGAGACTCCATGTCTTTAAAATCAGCCTTGAAAAGAGAAGCAAACCCACCTATGCCAGAAACGAGATTGGGGTTGTTAATATTTGTTTTTGCTGGGTTTTTTTTGAGCCAATCGACGAGCTCGTCACCGGCTTGAACATCAACACCTGATTTTTTATAGTCGACAGCCATCGAAGGGCTCCTGAAGTATTAAGAGATATATAGCTTAGTCATTAACTACCAGTGAAAAAGCCTTCTATCAACTGGAATTTACTGTAAAAATTCTAAAGAAGTGAGCTTTACTCAAGGGGGCTTTTCATGAGAGGCTATATATTCGCCCTCGACACTCACTCAACTCTTGGTTTCTCCTAAACTAAGACAATTATAAAAAAAGGCTCCTGTTTCCAGAAGCCTTTCACGCCCTTATTTCAATGTTTTTAGCCGATCACATTACATCAAAAATGAGCGGGCTATAAGTATATAGCTTCACCTCACTGCTATAAAAGCCATCAGCTGTTGTATTGTAAAGGTCTGATAAAGTTTTGTTCATAATACCTAAAATCACAGGTTGTTTTTTCTCGCGAAAGATCGCTAATTCTTTTAGCGCTTGTTTTTTATTTTCTTTTGCTTCTTTATTTGCACTCAAAACTTCCTGGTCTCGACCTAAAACATGCACCTTAAAAGCAGAGCTAACTGTTTCAATCATATTCTTTTCACTATAAGCTCTTCTCATGATTTCATTTTCTTGCTCATTAATTTCTATTTCAAGCTTATTCACTTCACTCTCTGAAATTTTATCTTCAGGCTTAATTTGAACAAGTTGCAAGCGCTCATTAAACTTTTTCACTCCGTTTAAATATCCGATAACCACGACATCACCAAGGCCCGAAACAAGAACTTCCAAACCTAAATTTTCTTTTTTAATTAAAAAAGCTTGGTAGTCTTTGCCTGGAAAGAATACTGCATACTTACTGATACGGTAATTTTCAAGGCCAGCAAAAGAAGTCAATTTAACATGCCCAGACGTATAGATTCTAGATGGGTTTTGTCTAAAACTTGAATTTGTAGCTTTTATCGCCTCTTCTTTAAATTTAAGCATAACAATAACATCCATATTGTCTTGGTCTAAACCAACAAATAAATTTTTCGCATCCAGTGATTTATATTTCTTTTTAACTCCCTTTTGAGAAAAAAATGTGGCCATGATTTTTTCTTCGTCAGTGGCGTCTGGTCCTAGCGAATTGGACTTACTATTGTTTGTTTTGTTGCGCCCATGGAACATCATAGCTCTTCTGTTTTTATTGATCGTTGAACCAACATTATCATGATCCGCTGAAGTGTGATCTGTAGACAAATTTTGATTATTTACTAAATCATCACTGCTTGGCTGGCTTTCTTCATCATGTTTGCTCTCTTCAGATTGAGCAACACCATCCTCAGCAATGATATCTTCTAGTCCATCACTATCAACAGCACTGGAAGCTTCAGCATCATCAGAAGCCGGTTTAACAACAGAGCTTTCTTTGCCTGTTTTTGAACCCTTTCCTTTGTCTTTATTTTCGTTACAACTTATAGTTCCCACAGCTAACAAAACAGCCACTAATGTTGATAGTAAAACACTAAACTTCATACACTTTCTCCTAAACAATTTTGTATTAAAACTAAGTCTTTTTATAGAATCCAAAAAAGAAGGTTCAATAATCATGCAAGTCAAATCTAAATAAATGTGTCTTTAAGGAACTTATAAACCAATGAATTTAGAAAGTGACAATATAAGACCCGGGCGACTAAAAAATGGACAGTTACACACCTTTTTTGTCTCAAGACAGAACACTACCCTCGACCTTTGTCAGATTCAATGGCTGAATATGTATCTTCTTGATATACTTTTTGAAACACCATGCTTGCATTCTTTGGGGAGGAAAATTTTGTTTTCGCGTATAAAACTCATTTTTTTAGTCTCACTTATATTACTGACTGGACTTAGTCATTTTCAAGCTTTTGCCAATGATGCTTACGATCCCTTTATTGATTACAGCGAATTCGATGAAAATGGGGATGAGGAGGCTGATATAAATTTTTTTAAAAATGGTCGTTTATTTTCAGTCGGCATAAAGGGAGGATACTCTGGTTTTACTGGCACTCTGGGTGAGATTTATGACCCTGCCGTCAGTTATGGCTTGTCTTTAAACTTCTTTTTTGACCTACGTTTTGCCCTGCAGTTACAATACATTATCTCTAGTCATAACTTACAATTTAAGGCTGGCAGTGAAGACTTCAAGGCCTCCTCAAGCTTTAACGATTTAGCCTTCAACCTTAAATACTTTGTTAATACTCAAAAGATTATTCGAGACTTAGCCCTGCTGAACCCTTATGTTATCATTGGGCTCAGCTATGTAAGCCGAGAAACAGCTGTGGCCGGCAGCCAACTATTTGACCAAACGTCAGGCATGGGTGCAAATATCGGAGGAGGTATTGAGTACCAATTGTCCGGCAAAAAATTCTATGTGGGGTTAGAGGCCGTGTATAATTTGGTGAGTTTTAAAGATGAAGGCTCTGAAATCACAGGAAGCACAGGTCAATCTACTGGAATTTTTCCCACGGGAGATTCTTTTCGCATGATGGGAACACTTGGAATTAACTTTTAAGCTAGAGCATAAATTAACAAAGAAAAAGTTATACAATAGACAATAGGGATTAACCACTTAACAGCAAATAACCATTGCCCATAAAGCTGCTGATCTAAGTTAGACTTTTCACCAAAAAACTCTAACTTTCTGGTTTGGTTATCAATAAAGTAATAAACTAAAAATAACACGATCAAACTGGTGATTGGCAATAATATATTCACTAATACCATGTCAAAAACTTGAAACAAACTTTTCCCAGCCAACCTAACTTCAGGCCAATAAGAAAAAAGTAATGACACCAACAAAGACAGTACAAACCCAACACTGCCCGCCCACCAACTGATTTTGATATGATGAGTACTTTTCACCTCTTTAATATTTGAAACAATGGTTTCAAGTAACCCCACACAAGCCCCAATGGCAGAGACATACAAACAAAGAAAAAGACCTAACCCAAAAATTTTACCATTGTATATTTTAAATAAAAACTGAGGCACTGTATCAAACAACAACTCAGGGCCTTTATCCGCTAAGCCTCCATAAACTCCACTAAACACTAAGGGAAAAACTAATAACCCAGCAAAAATAGAAACTGTTGAATCAATGGTAGTGACTCGAAACCCTGTTAAAGGAATGCTTGTTTTTGAACTTAAATAACGGCCAAAACTTATGGTTAAACCTAGGCCTACACCTAAAGTGAAAAATATGTGGCCTAAAGCGTAACTCATGGAAGACAAGTTGAGTTTAGAAAAATCGGGATATAAAAAGTATTGTAAAGCCTCAAAAGATAAGTTTAAAGACAAAGATTTTGCGGCTAAAATTATTAGTATTAAACTAAAAAAAGGAACAAGGTAACTCACCCACTTTTCAAAATGATCTTCAATTCCCCTTGATACAATACTCACCACAAGAAACATATGAAATAAAGAAAGGATAATTTGAAACAAAAAATCTGAGCGTAAACTACTCATGAACTGATCAACAGGAACAGACAACTCAACAAATAAAGAACGACTAAATTGCACTAAAAAAAACAAAACCCATGAACTTATCACTGTGAGATAAGCGATCATCAAAAAAGCCACAATGATCATTAAATAACTACCAATAGAAACCACTCTTTTCATCCAAAGAGGTTTGTTTTTAGACGAACTGGAAGATAAAATATCAGAAGTTGTGGCCAATATACCTTTACGAGTCAGACGGCCCAACATAAACTCGCCAATTAAAACTGGCACACCAACAATCAAAGCTAAAAAGACGTAAAGCAAAACAAAGGCTCCACCACCATTTTCAGAAACGATATATGGAAAACGCCAAATATTCCCTAAACCCACCGCCGAACCAACGGCAGCAAAATAAATACCTAGGCGGGTTCCCCATAAGGTGTTTCTCTTCAACCTCCACTCCTCATAACAAAAATTCGAAGAGGTAAACCTTCTAGTCCCCATTCTTTCTTAATACGATTAGTAAGGAACCTTCGATAAGAAGGAGTTACACCATCGGGCTGATTAGCAAAGGCAATAAAGCTTGGAGGCACTTGTGAGGTTTGAGTTAAATAGTAAAATTTTACATTTTTAGTGGCATAGACAGGGGCCGGTGCCTGACGAATTACATTGTAGAAAAACTTATTCAAAGCCGAGGTTGGAATTTTAATATTCAGCTTTTCCCAATTTGAAATAACTAAGTCCAACAAATGATTCACTCCTGACCCACTATTAGCACATGTAAAAGCTAAAGGTATATCCTTGAAAAAGTGAAACTCCTCTTGCGCTTTGGCACGAAACCATTTTCTAAAAGCTGGAATTTCTTTTTTTGCTAAATCAATTTTGTTAGCCACTAAAATCACAGGTTTGTGTTTATCTAAAATATACTCAACAACATGAGCATCTTGCATGCTGGGCCCTTCTCGTCCATCTACCATTAGTAAAATGATATCAGCATGGTCAATGGCCTTGTGAGACTTCACAGCCGACAAAAACTCAACACCATCTTTTCGTTTTGAAGCTCGCCTTAACCCCGCTGTATCGACAATAATAAAGTCATTGTCTTTATACTGAAAGGTCGATTCTATGGCATCCACTGTTGTTCCAGCCGTATCTGAAACTAGCATTCGATTTTTACCTAATAAATAATTACACAATGAGCTTTTACCAACATTGGGTTTACCCACAATAGCTATTTTCAAACCCTTGCGCTGAGTATTCGTTGGTTCCTTTAAATTTTTAAGAATCCACTCCACCAAAATATCAACATTGTCTCGACGCTCAAATGAAGTGGCTATCACTTCCCGCCCAAACTCATAAAACTCACTTAAAATCATATCACTGGTGTGCATTTGATCGACTTTATTTACGACCAGCAAATAAGGTAGGCCACTTTCTTGAGCCACGCGCACTAACATACGATCCTCAGGCATTAGCCCGGCCTTACCATCCATAACTACTAATAATAAATCAAAGTCTTTAATTAACCCCAACAGGTTTTCTTTAATTAAAATGGAAAACTCATCTTTAGCTTCTGTTAAGCCACCGGTGTCGACCACATCAAATTTTCGCCCCCACCATTCGGCCGGTTCAATTTGAACATCTCTGGTGACGCCAGGTTCATTTTTAACAACTGACTTTCGAGTCCGAGTTAAAATATTAAATAATGTTGATTTGCCCACATTCGGCCGCCCAATGACGGCCACTTTTGGGCTATTGCTGTCTTGAATCGACCACATATCCCATTTCCTTTAAAAAACGTTTATCACTCACCCAAGAAGGTTTTACTTTTGTGAAAAGTTCCAAATACACTTTTTCACCCAAGAGGTCTTCTATTTCTTTTCTTGCCATCATGCCAATTTCTTTTATTTTTTGCCCTTTTTTACCAATAATCATAGGGCAATGATTCTTCTTAGAAACCACGATATCAGAGAATATACGAACACAATTTTTAGGTGTCGACTCTTCGAATTTTTTAACCTGAACGGCTAAGTTAAAAGGAAGTTCTTCATGCAAAAGCTCAAAGCATTTTTCGCGAATAATTTCAGACACCCAATCTCTAGTTAAACTGGTTGTGAAACTTTCAGGGTCATACAAAGCTTGTTGGGACGCAGGCAAAAGACCCTGCAAATGATTCAAAATATTTGTTGAAGCATCATAAGACTTATCGACAGTACTGTGTTTAAAATAGGGAACATCATATTTTTTAATAAGCTCTTCTAAAATCAAAACTCGATGAGGTTGATTCGTATCCATTTTATTAATAACGACAAACCAAGGCTTATTTTTACTTTTTACTTCTTCTAAAGCCCTTTCTGAGTTGGCAATAGTGTCTGACTCGGTAGTTAGTAATAACATTAAAACATCGGCCGACTGACTGACACTCTTTGCCTCTTCTTGCAAAAATTTATTTAAGCCCTTGTCGGCTTTAATAAAACCTGGAGCATCAATAAACAGGCATTGCATTTCATCACTGGAGTATATTCCCACAACACTTTTTCGGGTGGTTTGTGGTTTGTCAGAAACAATTCCTACTTTTTCACCAACAATCTGGTTAACTAAGCTACTCTTACCGCGATTGGGAAGCCCTACAACTCCCACAAAGCCTGCTTTATAATTTGTACTCATATCATAGCCTCCAAGACTTTTTTGGCAGCATCTTGCTCGGATGCTTTTTTACTTTTTCCACAGCCCATTTTTTCAAACAAGCCATCGACAGAAATTTGGCTGTAAAATATTTTTTCATGATCAGGGCCTTCTTCCTTAATTAATTCATATTTAGGAGTTACTTTATAACTTTTCTGAATGACTTCTTGTAATGATGTTTTGTAATCCGTTTCAAAAAAATCATCAAAATTAATTTTAGATAAGCTAGGAACAAAAATATTTTTTAGCCATTGATATGCAGAAGAGTAGCCACCATCTAAAAATATAGCTCCCACTAAGGCTTCAAAACAAGAGGCTTGTAAGCGTGGCTTGTTGGCTCCTTTCATTTTTAACTCTCCACGCCCGAGACGCATAAATGATTCAAGCTTTAAAGTTTTAGCCACCTTAGCCAGCGAGCTCTCGTTCACTAAACTGGCCCTAATTTTTGAAAGGGCCCCTTCTTCTAATGCGGGGTAAGTTTCCATAAGTAATGAGCTAATCACAAGATCAAGAACTGAATCGCCAAGAAACTCCAGGCGCTCATTATGGCTGGGACATGTGCTGGGGTTTTCGTTAAAAAAACTTTTATGAGTGAGAGCTTCTTCAAGTAAACGAGTCGCACTGAATGTATAGCCCAGTTCGGGAAGTGAGGTCATCAAGGGCTCCTTTTAAATTAAAACCCAATTACAATAAGTTAAGACTACCAGCTACCAATATCGGCGCTTCGTGTCAACTGCGTGCATGCAATTTGCATTTACTACAGTCATAAGAGGGCTACGTCCGCTAAAAACAGCTTAAAGAGCTGTTTAAGGCGCAATTTTGGGCCCTCAGGTGACAAATTATGTTCTTTAAGGAGAGCTTATGAAAAACAGCAAAACTTTACTCATTCTTCTATCTTTGAGCTTATTAAGCCCAAGCTTAGGTTGGAGTGCTCAAATGAGAACTCTAAAAAAACAGAAAAAAGCATACTTTGCTGAAGACACAAATGGTTTCTTTAAAGGCCTCAGCCTTATCACCAAGCAATATCGTTTTACGTCTAGAGACACCCTAAAGTGTGGAGCTAACCTAAATCGCCACAAAGAGTTTTTAGATTATTTTTGCACAATTGACCTTCCTCACTCGGATCATGTTAACCGTTTACACAAACAACTGTCTGAAAACGTTGTTACAATTGGGCATGGAAGACTTAAAAAGAAGGTCAGAATTCAAGTGAACGAAAATGGAAAGTCTGTTCAATTTTCAATGTCTTTTGATAAAACTAGCTTTGATTGGGAGCTCATTAAATTTAATGATGAGTTTTTTGCCGTTTATGCTAAAGCCGCTCACACAACCATTTCAAAAGCAATGAGACAAACCTTAGTAAAGGTACAAACGATTGAAAACAAATAGTGCTTTTGCTGCTCTAAGTTTTGAGTATTTAAATTAAAAAAAAAGCCATCGTTTGATGGCTTTTTTTTATAATAATAGATGGCTATGAGTTAATAAACTACGTGATGATCCATAGACTCATGAATACGTGGGTCTCTATAAGGAACAACAGGGTGTGAAGATAAAAACTTAGCCACAGAATACATAAACAAACCTAAGAACCCAAGAAATACACCCACCTCTTGAAATCCAAACATAAACTCATGGTTTTTCTTAATATTAGGGTAAACTAACCAAAATAAATCAACAAATTGCATAACTAAAAGAAGTATACACACGGCTGACAGGTGAGAAATATTTCTTTTTGCCCACTTTGGTAAAAGAGCAAAGAAAGGAACAATGAATTTAAAAAGAATTAAAGAAAAAGAAACATATAACCATGTCCCACTCTGACGTGGTTCAAAGAAAATTGTTTCCTCAGGAAGGTTGGAATACCAAATCAACATATATTGACTAAAAGCGATATAAGCCCAAAAAACAGTAAAGGCAAAAAGGAATTTTCCCATATCGTGTAAATGGTTTTCATTCACATATTTGTTGATAATTCCTTTTTTAAGTAAGTGACCAATAATTAAAATAATAACAGCTAAAGTCGACTGAAAAAGACCAGCAAAACAATAAACTCCAAAAATAGTACTGAACCAATGAGCTTCAAGACTCATTAAAGTATCAACACTATAAAGTGAGTAAGAAAGAGCAAACACACCCAAAAAAGCTATAGATAAAGGAACCGCTTTGTGAGTAAGAGAAACATCTCCAGATTCGTCTTGTTTAATTGAGTTGCCAATAATTTTTTTACAAAGAAAAAGCCACAAACCAAAAAATATTACAGTACGAATGATAAAAAAAGTTGGATTTAAATAAGCTTCTTTGTGCTGAAGTAAGCCATCTTTGGCAATGATATCTTTGTTGAACCAATCATAAACTTGAAAGTCCATATTAAAATTACCGAGAACAAAAATAACCGTTAACCCTGCCGCCCATGGCAAGAAGGCTGTTAAAGACTCCGTAATTCTTCTTATATTTACGCTCCAACCGGCATTGGTTAAATGCTGAATTGAAGCAAAAAACAAACCACCCAAAGCTAAAGATGTAAAGTAAAACAGACCAATAAGGTAGGCGTGCCAGGCTCTTGTTTTGTCGTCAAACAACGCAAAAACTAAGGAAATTAATCCAATAAACATAAAACTGGAAAAGACTGACTTTAACCGAACACTGGCTGTCCACGGGTTTGGTTTTTCTACTTTAATTTCCATTATCAAACTCCTAAAAAACTAAATTCAAAAAAAATTACTGAGCACCCTTTTGCAAGGTTCTAACATAATTAACGATAGCCCATCTTGTTTTATCTGACTTTATTTCAGAGGCGTAACTCATCATTACTCCTTGTCCGTCAGTAATAATATGAAAGATTCTTCCATCGTTATAATTCTTAATTTTATCCGTCATTAAAGATGGCGGCTTAACGGCCATTTTAGGAGCTACAGTTCCGTCTCCTAAACCTCCCTGTCCATGACAAACTGAACAGTATATTTGATAGTTCTCTTTTCCCAAAGTAAGAACTTCAGGGCTAAAGTTTCCTGCCAGAGGGTTCTTAAGATTTTCTTGAGCCTTGATAGGGTCACCTTTAAATGGGTAAGGCTTGAAACCTTGAGGAACTGTTCCTTTTGGAGGAGTGAGCATCATGGCTTTTCCCGGTTGCTTAGGGTCCCAGTCTTGAGCCTTGATAGACTCTTGATCCATCATGTTTTGAACTAATTCAATATTTGTTTGATTTTTCCCTGCATTACATGAAGCTAATAAAGCTAAACCAAGAAAGGAAACAAAGAATTTAATTAACATCTTAAAACT
The DNA here is from genome assembly GCA_020630675.1 of Bdellovibrionales bacterium. Classification (GTDB taxonomy): domain Bacteria; phylum Bdellovibrionota; class Bdellovibrionia; order Bdellovibrionales; family UBA1609; genus JAHDIR01. The sequence goes on along the minus strand of JAHDIR010000025.1, from coordinate 19,596 downwards.
CCGCAGAGCGCACTTCATCGGCACCCATTTCTTTAAACAATTGCTCTAATTCTTGCCTGTTATACCCTTCCACTCCTTCTGGAACGAAAAGAGCAAACTTGTGGCTAGTTAAGTCAGGGTCAATAATGACGGGATCAATTTTAGGTAACCCGGCCAGAAAAAATAATGCCGCCACAGAACTTAGCGCCGCAAAAAGAATGGTTAACTCAAAGATCACAGGAATAAAAGCAGCCAAAGACCACATAGGTTTACCACCAATGATTAATGGCCAATCTACAGCAGAAGCCCACCAGGTAAATAACACTCCCAAAGAGCACCCTGTAAGGCCCATAACAAAAGTCACCCAAGGAATAAAAGAGCGAGGAATTCCCATAGCGTCATCTATTCCGTGCAAAGGAAATGGGCTAATGGCATTAAAGTTTTTAACACCAGACTCACGAACTTTTTGAGCGGCATCAACTAGTTTGTGCTCATCCATCCATATTCCTACTAAACCAGGTTTAGAAGCTGGTCTTAATAAATTTTCTAGTGTTTCAATAGGGTTCTTTGGCATTAGTGATGTCCCTCCCGATCTTTTCCAACAAATAACACCGGCTTCACTTCAGCAATAGAAACCGCCGGAACTAAACGTAAATAGAGTAAAAATAACAAAAAGAACATACCAAAACTTCCAAACAGTGCGCCAAGGTCAAAGAATGTCATTTTGAATAAACCCCAGTTGGTGGGCAAGAAGTCTCTGTGAAGAGATGTAACAGTAATCACATAACGCTCAAACCACATACCAATGTTAACGAAAATAGAAATCACAAACATAAGAGGTATAGTTGTTCTAAACTTTTTAAACCAAAAAAGCTGAGGAATAATCACGTTACAAGAAACCATAATCCAATAAGACCAACCGTACGGACCAAAAGCTCTGTTCACAAAAACATATTGCTCGTAACTAGAGCCAGAGTACCAAGCAATGAAAAACTCAGAGGCGTAAGCGTAGCCGACCATAAGGCCTGTCACCATAATGATCTTACACATGACTTCCATATGATCAATGGTGATATAGTCTTTAAACTTAGGCACAAGGTGACGAACGATACTCATTAAGGTCACAACCATTCCAAAGCCGGAAAAGATAGCCCCTGCTACGAAATAAGGCGGAAATATAGTGGTGTGCCATCCCGGCAGTTGAGCCACAGCAAAGTCAAAAGATACGATACTGTGAACCGACAAAACCAATGGAGTGGAAAGTCCTGCAAGTAGCATATAAACCATTTCATAATGGTTCCAGTCTCTGGCTGTTCCACGCCAGCCTAAAGATAAGGCCCCGTATATTTTTTTTCTAATTTTATTTTTTGCGCGGTCTCTGACTGTGGCAAAGTCAGGAACTAAACCCACATACCAAAAAACAATAGACACTGTCGCATAAGTGGATACTGCAAAAACGTCCCAAACTAATGGAGACCTAAAGTTCACCCACAATGGCCCACGTTGGTTGGGATAAGGAAGTAACCAATAAGCTAACCAAGGACGCCCTGTATGTAAAATTGGAAATAGCCCTGCGGTCATCACTGCAAAAACGGTCATGGCCTCTGCGGTTCGAGCAATGGAGGTTCTCCATTTTTGACGAAACAAAAAGAGAACGGCAGAAATAAGAGTTCCTGCGTGACCAATACCAATCCAGAAAACAAAGGTTATGATATCTGTTCCCCAGCCCACTGGGTGGTTTACACCCATCAAGCCCATTCCAGTGTAAACAATACAAGCTAGAACAACGAGATAAAAAACAAAAAGTCCTTTAACACTTAGGAAAAGGCCCATAAAAGCCATGCCAGGTGGTCGTTCAATTAACTCACAAATATCATCAGTGACGTCTTTATAAGTTTTATTTCCTGTTACAAGTGGTGATCGCTTTAACATTAGTGGTGTCCTCCACTTCCGTGTTTGTCTGAGTTGAGCTTAGCAACATTTCTAATTTTAGTTTTATATCTAACGGCGGGTACGTTGTTGAGTTCTTCAAGAAGAGTGTAAGTTCTTTTTTCGGCAAAGGCCTTACTCACTTTTGAGTCTGGGTTGTTCATATCACCAAAAACTAAAGCGTCTGAAGGACAAGACTGCTGACAAGCCACTAAAATATCGCCGTCTTTCATTGGTGTTTTATCAATACGCTTTTTATTTTTAACTTCTTTAATTCGGTGAGAGCAGAACGTACATTTTTCCATCACCCCTCGACTTCGAACAGTCACCTCTGGGTTCATGGCCATGTGTAACGGTGATTTAACTTGTGTGTAGTTAAACCAATTGAAACGTCTGACTTTATAAGGGCAGTTGTTAGCACAGTATCTTGTACCCACGCACCGGTTGTAGATCATATCGTTGGTGCCTTCATCACTGTGAACTGTTGCTAAAACAGGGCAAACAGTTTCACAAGGGGCATTATCACAATGCATACACATTAGTGGCATATGAACAGTACTTGGACTTTCTGGGTCTCCTACATAGTAGCGGTCTACCCGCATCCAATGCATTTCACGGCCATTAAGAACATATTTTTTACCCACCGTCGGAATATTATTTTCAGACTGACAAGCAATGATACATGAACCACAACCAGTACATGAATTGAGGTCTACGGAAAGAGCCCATTTATGACCTTTGTACTCATGCTTGCTCCACAAGGTCAGCATTTTATGTTTATGGATATTCGCGGCAGGGTTTTTTCTGAATTGATCAAGAGTAGCTTCGACTACAATTTGTCGGCCTTCCATTGAATGGTGCCCTTGAACATTGGCAAGAGGAATTTTTTTCTTTGTTTTAGAAAAGGTCAATGGTAAGCCAGCCAACTGTAAAGTGCCTTTGGCATTAACATTGGAAAGATTTAAAGCTCTAACTCCCACACCATTGCCGACTCCGCCGGCAGCACTTCGCCCATAACCAAGAGCAAGTCCCACCGTTTGTGAATGTTGTCCTGGTTGAACATGCACCGGAACTTCTAAGCTTTTGTTATTCACTGTCAGTTTTATAACATCGCCTTCATGCAAAGAATTCTTTGAAGCAAAGCTTGGAGAAACTGTGGCATAGTTATCCCAACAAATTTTTGTCACAGGATCAGGGAACTCTTGAAGCCAAGCCACATTAGCCATACTTCCATCTCGTAAACCTATGGTTTGATAAAGACTGAGTTCTAGATCAAAACCCTTGTTTATTTTTTTAAGTTCAGAAAGTGCCGCCACATTAAAAGTACGTCCACCAAAAGAGACTGACCGTTGAGATTTTGTGGTGTCATAAACACCCTCTTGTAAAAGTCTGTCCCAAGATGATCCCGAAATATTGTTTGACCAATAAGACTTAATAAAAGAATAAGCGTCTTTCACAGCAAAATCACTTTTTGACTTACCAATCCATGAAATCAGACTGTCCATAAAAGATCTAGCTTCGTTAAGAGGCTCAATGGTCGGCTGCTGAATAGCATACACACCTTTAATAACCTCAGAATCTCCCCAAGCCTCCAAAGGGTGAGTTTCAGTCATCAGGTAATGAGAAAAAGTTCCTGTCTCATCATCTCTATCGCCAACGTAAACAACCATATCAACATTCAAAGTGGCTTTTTGAAAAGCGTCGCCATAACTGTAACCTGGGTTCACACCTTGAATGATTAAAGTTTTAACTTCACCTAAGTTCATTTTATCAATCAAAGACTTCATTTGAGAGTCTGAACCTTCAGCGTTTACATACGGTGTTTTATAATCAATCGTTCGCCCATCATTTTCAAGGATGCTATTCAGTAGGTTCGTGCCTACTTGAAGAGCTAATCCATTCTGACCTTTACTAGAAGGGCCGCCACTGACCACTACACTTTTCCCTCGGTAAGAGATCAAATCTTTGGCCACACTTTGAATCGCAGAGCCATGAACTTTTACTATTTCAGCATGATGAGGTGCCGTAATACTTTTAAGGCCCTCATAGCCTTTGCCAAAGCCTAACACGTAAACAACTTCATGAATTAGGGCAAGAATAACAGAAGCTTGCTGAGAAGGTTTAATGATAAAACGTTCATCAGCATTTGTGCCCGTTAAGCTCAGTAAAGATTCAAAGCACACAAGTTTATTCATATTTTCATCTAAAGATTTACGACCCTTAGAGAAATCCACCGTTTGATCTGTTGGGCTTAGGTGAGTGCCAAGAATATCAGCGTCGACAGTCACTATATATTTTGCGCGATCTAACCTCAATCTTGGCAGAGTGGCCGTACCATAACTTAATTTTTGGCCTTCAACAATTATATCATTGCTGATGGGATCCCACTGAAAGTGCTCAGCAGCAAAAGTGGACTTAAACTGGCCAACCAAAGCCTTTTTAGAAGGAGAAGATAAGCTGTTGGTTAGTAAAGCCACTTTGCCTTTTTTAAGAGAGTTAACAATATCTGCATCGGCCTTACTCCAAGAAGTACCAATGACATCTTTATTAGTTCTTTTTTCGTTTAGTAAATTTTGCTTAGGACCAGAGGCTCTGTCTGGATCATACAAACTTAAAACATGAGAGTGAGCCCGGGCTGACATTCCACCACGGTTCAAAGGATAAACAGGGTTTCCTTCAACTTTAATTGGGCGCCCTTCTCGCGTAGTAACAACGGTACCGAAACCTTCGTAACCGTCTATGAAAGAAGATGCATAGTAGTTGGCAAGACCAGGTTGAATTTCTTGAGGTCTATTCACATAAGGAACAATCTTTTGGGCAGGCCTACGCACACACCCAAAAGTGGTCAGAGCCATACTAGCCCCCATTAACTTTAAAAAACTACGGCGAGCTGGAGCGTCTTCAGGAGTGACCTGTGCTCCTTCAGCTAAAGGGCTTGTCAAAAACTCAGAGCTTGCCATTTTTTGAAACTCTGGATCGTTTTTCCATTGCTCTAAACTCTGCCAATATTTGTTTGAACCAGTTTTATTTTCCATCTATTACTCCGTTAGTAATGACAAGTTGAACAGTTTACAGGTGCATTGTTCTCAGGTTTTCTGTGGCAGTTCACACAAAAACCCATTGATAAACTTGACCATTGATAGACTTCTTCCATCCCTTCAATAGGGCCATGACATTCGTTACAATTTTTACCGGCAATTACATGAGGGGCGTGATTAAATTTAACATGATCAGGTAAAAGATGAACTTTTTCCCACTCAATAGGCTTGTTGTCATAATAAGCTTGAGTTAGCTTTTCAATATGCGGACTAGGGTTACCCTGCTCATCCACGGCTTTCACGACACTGTGACATTTCATACAAACATTCAAACTTGGAACAGATGCATGCCTTGTACTGTCAACACCAGTGTGACAGAACTTACAGTCAACTTTATATTGTCCCACATGTTTTTTATGAGAAAAAGGTAAAGGTTGAGTCGGTTGATAGCCAAGATTGTAGCCAAACACAATTTTATTTGTCGATAAGGCATAAATGTAAGCTGCAAGGCCTCCTAAAACAAAGAGACCGACGAGAGGAACAATAAGTTTTTTTATCATAAACAGGACCTGTATTTTCCAAAAATAAATTCTCTTTCAAACTGAGCAGAACGGCAGAGAATAATTATCATCTTGTTTTCATTAATGTTTACATTATTAAAACTACAGTTGTTTAATGGCAATAAGAGATTGTTATTTCTAAAAAAATTTTTAACACTAGCTGCCTTGAGTCATGAATGATTCATAGGCCGCAAGCAGGCCCCGCTTTACTTTTGTTTACCAAGAGCCCTCATGAGAGCGACATATAGTAAAAACAAAACATGAATGCCACAAAATGTGGCAACATAATTTAAGCCTCCTGACCCATTCCCATAAGAGTGCAAGCCCTGACCAAGAACAAAATTCACACCATACCAAGCCATGATAACTAAAATAAAACAAACCACACTAGACATAGCCATTCCAAAGTCACGAACCCATCCCACGAGTCGAGCATGAAGAACAGCGGCATACCCCATAAAAGCAATGAACGCCCAGGTTTCTTTTGGGTCCCAACCCCAGAACCTTCCCCATGAATAATCGGCCCAAACCCCACCTAATATAGTTCCCGCCAAAAGTAAAACAGACCCCACTTGAATACAACGGTACATAATTGTGGTGAGATCCTTTATTTTAGCCTTATGCTTTTTTTCACCCAGCAAAAAGTAAACTAAAGCCACATCCCCCAACAAAAAGGCCAAGAAATAAGGCCCATAGCTAGAGACTATTATAATGACATGAGTAAGAAGCCAAAAGTTATCTTTTAACACGGGCTCAAGAGGAGAAAAGGAAGCGTCTAAAATAGTTGGCGCCAAATGACACAAGATCAAACAAAGAGCGCCCACAACCGAGGCTCCCATCAAAACTAACTTATTGCGATAAGCTACGGCAGCACATAAAATTGCTATCCAAGGCACCCAAACTACGGTTTCAAACATATTAGAAACGGGAGGACGATTAGATATAAATACCCTTAACCCAATACCATAAGTGTGAAAAACAAAGCCTAAAGCCACTGACAACCAAGATAAATAAACCAAAGCTTTCGCTGAAAAGGCCATACTTAAAAGAACAAGAAAAACCGCCAATAAATAAAAGATCCATGACCACTTAAAAGGTTTAAATTTGTTGTAATGAAGCTCAGCTTTAAGCCGAGAAAAAGGGGCATAATCACTCCCTCGAATAGCCTTGGCCGTATTGATGTAAGTGGCAACCGCCGAGGACAGCTCGGACGACGAATCCTTCGGCCCCAGTTTAAGCTCAGAAGCAAAAGCCGACACTAGGCCGGTGAACTTTTCAAGCAACTCCCCGTCTAACCCTTTAATAGCTACCCATTGATTCCCTCCTGACTTTGGAGGCGCCACCCGAACATCTGCACCATTAGCTATTGTATGAAATCGCTGAATTTGATTGGCAAGCTTTTGAACCGCTTGAAAATAAGAGTCTAGCTTTTCTTCTTTAGACAATTTGCCCCGCAAACTATTGATAGCCAAGCCCAAGCGATCATTATTTAAAAGCTCATTGAGGGAGAAAAATAAACGCTGGTTTTCGAGCCGCAAGCCTTCACGCAAACCATTGTGCCTCACTAAAAACATTTTTTTCTCTTTCCATTCCTCTGGCGCCAAAACCCAAGTCATGAAAATTTCAACCGGGTTTTTATTTTCGTAAGTGGACTTACCAAAAATTAACAACAAAGACTCCGTGGCGTATGTATCCAGAGGCTTAATTCGTCCACCATCCTGCACGGGCAAAAGACGTAAAGCTTCATAACCTGAAGAACTTAAAGACCAAGAAAAACAAGGAACAAGAGATAAAATTAAAATTAATAGTGATTTCATGATGCACGCACCCCTTTTTTTCTTTTACCAATCCACTTTTTATAGAAAAACAAATGACAAATACCAAAGACCATTATTAAACAACCCAAATATTTCCACCAACGACCAGGGTCTTTATTTACAGATAACACTGAAGCTGTGGGCTGCCCAGACTCATTCTCACTAAAACTAGCCTGATACAAAGTAAACCCGTTATGTTTTAACGGGTTATTCATGGATATTGTTGAGAAACCAAGATCTTTTACAAAAACATCAGAAGCATAAGACGAAGCTCTTTTTGTCCCTTGATAACGTCCAACATTAAATTTTTTGAGATAAACATTAAAACCTAAAGGTATCTGAACCTGACCGTACGATAAAACATAAGCTTTCGATTTGGAGAAAAACCTAACAATTGAGTTTAAGCCCAGCCAATACTCCTCCCCGTCATATTCAAACTGAACCGCAGATTGCGTGGCCTTTGAAAACCTTTCTTTTTCAACATAAGTGACCCGACGACGTGAATGGGGGTAAAAATTTAACAACCTCAACTCTAAACCCATCCAACCCGTGGCCACCATAGACCCCGCCTCGGTAAGACCTTCCAAGCTCAGCCCTTTCTTTTTTTTCGAGTAAACCCGGTAAGCGACCTTACCCTCTTTGGGAAATAAGTGTATTACATTACCGGAACTATACTTATATTCACCGTAATCCCAAACCACAGTGGCTGGCCCCAATTCAAGTTTTTGCTGTTGATTAGATTTTGAAGCAAACATCCACTCAGAAACACTGACATTATCGTTACTGAGTAAAAAACGAATAGCGGGCCCGTCATTCTTATTTTCAGAAGCTACAATTTTTTCATCTCGCTCAGCAAAATGAAAGTATTGCTTTACCCGCAAAGGCTTACCTTCTATTTGAAACAAGGCCTGATCAGAACTTGGTAAATCAACAATAAAATCTGTTGGCTTTTGCCCAATCACTTTTGGAACCATATTTTCGTCAAAAGCATACAAACTGATCTGACGATCAGGCAAAACCACCATACTTCCTTTGTCACCCACTTCGATGGCCACTGAGCCATCAACCCCAAATTCTTGAGTGATCCAAGCCCCAAACAAAGTAATTAATATTCCAATATGAGCACAAACAAAGCCCGTATGCCTGACTTTCCAAGGCCAGCGATCGATCATAACAGCAATTAAATTTACACAAAGAAGAAAAATGGCCAAGTACATATAAACAGACTTATAAACCACTTTTTGAGCGGCATAAGCCTCACCCACCATGGACTCATAAAACGTACCTACAGCAGAAACTCCGGCAATCAAAAGAATAACAAAAACTGCTAGTTTTATTGAGGCCAGGGGCTTGATAATTTTTTTAAACACAAAGGGCTCCCTATCAACTTCAAGTCTGTTTGATAAAAATGATAGCTTACAATCTTATATATAGATACATGCAGGCTTCCAATAAAAAAAAGAAACTCTAGTGATTATTCCAACAAATGAAAAGAACTTTGAGGAATCAATTAGATAGATAGCTTAGTGTAAGAAAAGCATGAACAAATTCAAAGCTTTTTACAAATGATCTATGCCGTTGTAAATGACCAACAAAGCCTGCTCAATTTTTAACTGAGTGCTTGCAAATAAGGCGGGCTTCTTTTGCTTGGTCAACTCATCCATATACAAAGAACGATTGAGCTCTACCTGAATGCAGTGCTGTCCTTTTTGTGGCAGGCCATAGGTTTGTGTCACACGCCCCCCTTTGTAAGGCCAATTTAATTTCACCTCAAAACCGGCAGACCGATAACCTTGAACAACCAAGTCACGAAATTTTGCACTACAGCTCAAGCCGTCCTGATCGCTCACAACAATTTCAGCTCGCAACTCACCAGGATCACGATGCGCCCCGCCAGAAGTTCCTCGAGAGGGCATACTATGAGCATCTAAGTGATAGACACTTTTATGACTTTTAAAAAAATCAGAATATTGTTTCGACACCGTTTTATGGAAGCCCGAGTGGTACTTCTCAACAATACTAGCATGAAGATCTGTCGAAATCGGCTGCGCCATTAAAACGTCACCTTTAGTGGTTTGCACCCAATGTAAACCGGTCGTATGTGTTCCTGATGGATTTTTGTGGTTAAGCACAGAGTCTTTATCGACATCGTCAGGCAGGCGGTTAAGATCTGCCACATATCTATGCCAAGGCGTTGAAACAAAAGGCACTTGATGCTTAAGGGAAAATGGCTCGTAGAGCTGATCGACAAAACGGTCAACATCACACATGAGTATTGGTTCTGGGTGATGAGATAACCAACTCACCTCGGTAGGAACTTTTTCTCCTGAATGCGGAGAGGATATAAAAAATGGTTTCATAAAAATAACCTATCAATTTTATCTTGCTTCGAAAAGTCATAAATCGATCAAATCTAAAGATCGGCCATAGACTTTTTTTTTAGGTTCTTATAGGCTAATATTTAATCAAATAAATTAACGCAGCCGACAGAGGTTTGAATCTATGAAAATCTACACAAAAACGGGAGACAAAGGCCAAACCTCTTTACTCAGCGGAACAAGAGTTTTCAAGCACGACTCACGCCTAGAGGCCTACGGAACCATCGATGAGCTCAACTCTTTTTTGGGGCTTATTGTTAACTATAAATCTTCTAATAATAACTCAAAAAATCTTAAGCTTTTTTTAACCTGGATAGAAAAATCGCAACACTATCTCTTCAATATTGGAAGCTACTTAGCTTGTGATAAAAAAGAATTTGAAACCCACCTGCCCTCCCTAGACACTCAACTCATTGAAAACCTAGAAAAGGCCATTGACCAAATGAATGAGGAACTTCCCGAGCTCAAGGACTTCATTATCCCTGGAGGTAGCCAATTCGCCTCCCAAATACATTGCGCCAGAAGCATCTGCAGACGGGCCGAACGACGCTGCACCGAAACAGAAAGCAACTCTCACCTAACGGAAAAAATCATCCCCTTTCTTAACCGACTCAGCGATTATCTTTTTTGCCTAGCTCGCTATGCCAACTGGTCTGAAAACTTAAGCGATATGACCTGGGACAAATCACAAACATGAAACTGGTCAAAGCCACGGATGAGCACAACAAGGCCCTCATAGATTTTTACAAACAATATAGCTATGCCGCGCAAACGGAACTTGAGCTCGTTAGAAAAAATATTTTTTTTCAACACTATAAAATTCAAAGCGACCAACACACCACTTATCTTTTAATCGACAAAGAAGAGCAAATCCAAGGAATGGCAACCCTCCTTTTCAGAGACGCTTGGCTACAAGGAAAAAAACAAGTCATTGGCTTTGCAACAGACTTAAGGGTTTCTAAAAATAGAGCGGCCATAATTAGTTGGTCTAAACATTTTCTTCCCGCCCTTGAAGAAGAAAAAAAGAAACACAATTGCACCTATATATTTACCGTTGTTTCCAATAAACAAACACAAGCCTATAATGCCTTTATACGCCCTCGTAAAAAGAACCGCCCCTTGCCCAGGTATTTTTTGTATCGCAAATTTAAATTAATTTCTATTCATGGCCTATTGCCGTTCTCTGATGAAAAATTACCGGGAGTGACCTTTCGCACAGCCGAGTATGAGGACAAAGATAAGCTTCTTGAATATATGCACATTCAAAAAATTAACAAACCCATACGCTTTATAGATTCCAAAGAAGATATACTTCGCGACATAGAGGCTCTTCCTTACTTTAATCTTCAAGACTTTGTCATAGCCCTTGATCACAAAAAACAAATCGTGGGTTGTGTAGCGCCATGGGTGAATCCAGCTTTAGAGATAAAAATTAAAAGCTATAATAACGCCCTTGCCATGTCGGCAAAACAGTCTTTAAAGTTTTTGTCCTGGATTGGAATGACTCGCCCTCTTCCTAATGTAGGTCAAACTTTACCTTTGAACTTTATGACTCATTTTTTTGCTGATAACCCTGACATTTTTTATAGCCTCTTAAGGCACTGCTATGACAGTTCCTTTAAAAGAGATATCTTGGTGTACCCTCACTTCAAAGGCCACCTCCCCTCACTTCCACCTAAGGGTTTTATACACTCAAAAGCAAAGTTTGGTTTATATTGCCTGTTGTCTCCAGACGAACCAGTGCCTGGTTTTTTGAAACCATCACCCTACAAGGACCCCCCTGATTTTGAGGCCCCTTTTCTTTTTTAATTTGCTAAATCTAACGATTGGTTTTGATTGCGCACATAGGGCCAAAACCAACTCAACATAGGGTCCATATTAATCGACTCTAAAACTTGAATGTCATACATAGAGTGATCAAAATCTCCAGAACTCAACCAACTACTTCCTGGCCCCACATCAATCAACTGTTTCACACCCTGCCCTTCTATAAGCTCTTGAATTAAAATACCCATGTCTTTGGCCGGATCACCTATTTTTTCATAACCTTCATCTTCAGATTTTTTAAAAGAATGATGCATCGACATAGTCACGCCCGATAACAAAGGCTGTTCATTCATGGCATCACCAACAAGGCTTAAAACACCAACAACATTTTCACAGGTATCTTTTGCCAATAAAGACTCTAAGTCAGAGTCACCGCTACAAATAGCCAACGGAGAAACCCCATTGATATCACCCATCAAAAAATCAGGCTGACCATTTTTGTTTACATACCTTTCATAAAGACCTAATTGAATAATCGTCGACAAAACAGACTTTAATTTAATATTTTTGTTATATATAGTGTTATCCGAAGCTAGAACTGAATAAAAATCTTCATGAAAACCTGAGTCTTCCCCAAGCTTATCTGATATCTCTTGAGCCTCTTTAACTTTATTTAAGACTTCTGGAATTCGAATGACATTATGTCTTATGTCCGAAAAGTCTAATGAATGTAAATCCGAAAATATTACTGCCTTAAGCATGACGCTTCCCCCTTGTTAATTTTTCCCCTGCAAACTGTCTCACATGAAACAAGCTTACCCCATTTATAAAAGCAATATCTGTGCCTAGAAAAAATGATCTCAGTTACAAATAAACTTTAAATGATTTTAAAAAAACACAAGGCTTTGTCGTTTTTACAAAACCATGCGGTAGTTTTTTTATTGATTCAATTTTATAAAAAATTATTCACAACAATCTTGTTTCACACGAAACCAAAATTACCGAATACACACCTGCAACCTCTATAAAAATAATTAATAACAGCTAAAAGAAAAACAAAGTTTAGCTCCCTTTAAAAAAGCAATACCTTGGTCTAGACACCCATCTTCCAAAAACTCTTTTTATCAAAAAATTGTTCGATTTACGTCAAGGCTGCACTTTTTTTTCAATGGCCAGCACCCCCTTAGTCCAGCTTTCTAATTTAATAGTGAATTCAAGTGATTACAGGGTAGTTTTTGCTAAAATTATCTTTAATGAGTTTTTTAGACAAAATATTAAATAAGCAAAAATCAAATTCCAACTCAAAGCCTGTTTTTGAGTTTGCTCTTCCCTATATTTTGGTCTTACTTCTTGGTTTTATTTTGGCAGACCTTGGCACTTTATATGTTCGCCCGGTCATGCTTCCCAAAGAAGCTCCCCCCAAAAAACCAAAAAAGAAAAAGTTTATAAAACCTCAGTTCAAAGGCGCTTACTCTGCGATTGCCAAAAGAAATATTTTTAATTCCAAAGGAAAAATCCCCACTGCCCTGGCCACTGAAAAAAGTGGCAAAGAACAGAAAAATTCTGACGATGGCCCACCAACCCTTTCAAGATTGCCTTTAAAGCTTCTAGGAACAATTGTTCACAGAAACCCTGCTAAATCAATTGCGACCATCTCATTAACCAGTCAAAATAAAAATGGCTCGTGGAAAAAGGACGAAGAGGTCGACGGTATCGCCAAAATTTTAAATGTCGAGCGAAAAAAAGTGATCATTAGAAACCTCAATACCAACAAAAAGGAATTTATTGAAATACCTGAAGATCTTAAAGTTTCATTTGGTTCTAAAGCCAAAAAAAGCACACCTAAATCTGAGTCCAATGATGTGGTAGAAGTTAGAGGAAAAAGCCGTGTCATTAAACGCTCGGACTTTTTAGCCCAAACACAACGCCTAGGAACCCTTCTCACACAAGCTAGAATGGACAAAAATATTGGTCCAGATGGCAGCCTACAAGGTTATAAATTTTCTAATATAAAACCGGGCAGTATTTTTGAAAAGCTTGGTTTTAAGGCCGGAGATGTCATCAAAGGCGTCAATGGTGAGCCCGTAAATAGCCCTGCCAAAGCCATGGAGCTATTTAATATTTTAAAATCAGATGCAAGTTCAGTGGATATCGACATTCAAAGAAATGGAAAAGATGACAAGTTTAATTATGTCATTGAGTAAAATATAGACCCAAACTCAAGCTTATCGATGACAGATAAAAGCTTTTGATTTGTAAGACAACAAGGAGTCATAAAATGTCTATTAAAAGGAAAACCGTTTTCGGATGGGCCTTCGCTATTTTATTGTGCTGTGGGACGGCTAAAGCTCAAGACAGCAAAAACGAAAAAAACTCTAGCCCCATCACAGAAGAAACTAAAAAAAGGTTTGCCAAAGCTCAACCAGAAGATATTAATAATGACAACTTTCCGGAGCTTATCGACAGTTTTGACTACCCGAATGCAGAAATCGAACAAGTGGTTAAAGCCATTAGTAAGTTAACCGGAAAAAACTTCATTATTGATCCCGCGGCCAGCCGAGGCAAAATCACAATATTAGCACCCTCGCAAATTACCGTCGCAGAAGCTTACCGCGCCTTTCTCTCTGCCCTAGCTATTAATAATCTTACTGTTGTTCCTAGCGGTAACTTTCTTAAAATTCGCCAAGTCACCACGGCCCAAAATGACAGTATTGAAACTTACACAGATTACTTTCCCAACACAGACCAAGTGATCACGCGAATTGTAAAGCTGAAATATATTAGTGCTGAAGATCTTGCGAGTAAAATTAAATACCTAAAATCAAGACAAGGTATACTTGAGGCTTATGGGGCCACTAACTCTTTAATTATTACTGACTTTGGCTCTAACATCGAAAGAATTTCAAGAATTTTAGCACAGCTTGATGTCCCTGGCTTTGAAGAGCAGTTAGCTGTGATTCGTATTTACAATGCCAAAGCCAAAGAAATTCGCGACCTCATCGACAAAATTATTAACAAGGGAGAAAGTAGCGGAAAAAGTGTCCCTCGTTTTCGTAGAAAAGCTAAAAAAACCACAACAAGTGGAGCCGAAAGTTACTCCCTGGTGGTGGCCGACGAAAGAATAAACTCTATTGTTGTTATGGGAAACACGGCCGGTATTAAACGAATTAAAGCTCTTGTCAAAAAGTTAGACTTTCCACTTAACCCTGAAGACAGTGGCGGAGTTTATGTTTACTATGTTCGTCATGGTGAAGCCGAAGAAATTGCTAACGTATTAAACGGCGTGGCCACTGATTCCAAAAAAGCGAATGACGCTAAAACCGGTGGCTCCGGAGTGACCCCAAGAAGAACAACCACCCCTTCTTCTCAGGCCAATAGTGGTGGTGGCAACGCTTTGTTTGGTGGTGATGTTAAGGTGACTGCTGATAAAACCACCAACAGCTTAATTATTACCGCCAGCCGCCAAGACTACGACGTCATGAAAGGCCTTTTAGCTAAAATTGATATTCAAAGAGATCAAGTTTTTGTCAAAGCCATTATCATGGAAATGAACGCCTCTAAAAAACATAACTGGGGCATCAACTACTTTAACTTTAAAGAAGACACTCAAGGACTGGGACGAGTTGGATTTGTTGGCAACCCTGAATCTTTAGCCAGCGTGACCAACCCATTGGGTGGAGCCGGCGCCATCTTAGGATTTGGGCTTGGTAAAACCGTGTCTATTACTCCTCCGGGGCAAAACGCCATTGAAGTTAAATCCATTACAGGCCTTGTGAATTTACTTAAATCAAATAACGGAGGAAATGTTCTTTCTAGTCCACAAATTATGATTATGGATAATGAAGAGGCCAATATTGAAGTTGGACAAACTATTCCTGTCGGACAAACAACAACAGCTGTAGGAACTGCGGGGGCAGCGCAAACTTCGATTGAACGAGTTGATGCCACCATTAACTTAAAGATCACACCAAGAATTAGCCCTGACACCGACCAAGTTCAGTTAAAAATTGACCAAAAAATAAAACAAGCCACAACAGAACAGGTGGCAGCCTCTGAACTGAAGAATGCGGCCGTCGTCACCAACAACCGTAATGTGGTTACGGCCATAACCGTCGATAGTGGTGACACTGCCGTAATTGGTGGCTTAATGCAAGACTCTGAAACAAGTAGTGTCAGTAAAGTTCCAATACTTGGAGACATACCCATTGTGGGTTGGTTATTTAAAGCCAAAGAAACAGAAAAAACCAAACGTAATTTGATGATGTTTATTACCCCAAAGATCATTCGAAATACTGACGACAATGCCGAAGTGGTGAATCAAAAAATTAATGAAAGAATTGATTTTATTCAAAGCTTTATGAATGGTCGTGACCCTCATGGTTATGAAATTGATAACCTTCCAAGAAAAACATCTAACAGCACCATTAACCCCCTTGATGATTTAGATCAAAGCTTAGAGCCAGACCAAGAAGAACCAGCCATTGAGTCTTTTTAGATTCAACCCTTCGCCCTTGCCCTCGACCTTGGGCGAGGGTAAAAATTAACTTCTAGCCAACCAAGAATTCACCAAAAGCCACTAAAATCAGTGGCTTTTTTTTTTAGGAACCCTTAACATATAATTCATGGCATCTAAAAATTCATTTGAAAACTTAATTGTTAAGGGCACGAAGCTCAACAAAGAGCAACTGCACTCTATTCTTGAACTTAAAAACCGCAAAGGCACTCTTTTCAAAGATATTCTTTTTGAAAAAAGTTTTAGCTCTATTGACGATGCTTTGAAAGAGCTCTGCGGCTTAATGAATGTTGAGTTTATTCAAGATATTCCTTCCAATGATATATTAGCTGATCTTGTGAGAGATATTCCTATTAACTACTCTAAAAATCATGAAGTGCTTCCTTATAAAGAAGAGAAAGACTGCTTATTAGTTTTAACAAGTAATCCCCTTAATCATAAAGCCTTAGATGATTTACGAGTGATGTTTGGCAAACCCATAAAAAGCTTAGTCACAACCAGCCTAAGAATGCATGAAACCATTAATAAGGTTTATGAAAGAAGTACGGCCGCCTTAGAAGGCCTTGATGATATCGAAGATGACGACATTGACTTAGATGACCCAGTGATTGACCTTTTAGAGGCCGGTGATGATGACGCCCCTGTGATTAAACTGGTGAACCGCCTTTTATTTCGAGCTGTCAAAGAAAAGGCCTCTGATATACATATTGAACCCTACGAAAAAGATATGGTCGTGCGCTTTAGAACAGATGGTGTTTTGTTTGATGTTTTTAAACCGCCTAAAAAATTACAAAATGCTATTACCTCAAGAATTAAAGTTATGGCCAACCTTAACATTGCTGAAAAACGATTGCCGCAAGATGGACGTATCCCTCTTAAACTAGCCGGTAAAGATATTGATGTTCGTTTAAGTACCGTCCCCACCTCTCATGGAGAACGTATCGTTATGCGTTTGCAGGATAGGTCCAATGTTATTTTAGACCTTAACCAACTGGGGTTTTCCCAGCAAAGCCTGACCTTGATTGATGACATCTTAGCAAAGACCTACGGTATCTTTTTAGTCACAGGGCCAACAGGTAGCGGTAAGTCGACCACTCTTTATTCTTCCATTGCAAAAATTAACACCATTGATAAAAATATTATCACCGTCGAAGACCCCGTCGAGCAAAGAATTCATGGCATTGGACAAATACAAGCCAATGCTAAGATTGGCCTAACCTTCGCCAAAGGCCTTAAAGCCATTTTACGTCAAGATCCTAATGTAATAATGCTAGGAGAGATTCGTGATTTAGAAACAGCGGAAATTGCTATTAATGCTTCTCTTACGGGTCACCTTGTTTTATCCACAATTCATACCAATGATTCTGCAGGGGTTTTTCCAAGGTTAATTGATATGGGGTGCGAGCCATTTTTAATAGCCACATCTTTACTAGGAATTGTTGCCCAGCGTTTAATAAGACTCCTCTGCCCACACTGCAAAGTTCCTCATGAGCCCACAGATGTTGAGTTGTCTAGTCTTGAACTGACTCGTGAGCAAATCAAGGAAACAAATATTCACCGCGCCAAGGGCTGTGACAAATGCAATCAAAAAGGATACGCCGGACGAACTATTATTCAAGAGCTACTTATGGTGACCGAGCCAATGAGAACGTTAATCATGCAAAGAAAAGATGGAGCCGCCATTAAAAAATTAGCGGTGGAAGAAGGGATGATTCCCTTTCGAGACCATGGAATCAGTAAAATTTTAAGTGGACTGACCTCTATTGAAGAAATTTTATCTAACACTCAAATGGATCAATAAATATGCCAATGTTTGAATACAAAGGCCTTAATAAGAAGGGCCTTAAAACTAAGGGCACGATCGATGCTGACAATATTCGCACGGCCAAAATGCGCTTAAAAAAACAAGGCGTTTATATTCAAAGTCTAAAAGACAAATCCAAAGGTAAATCGAGTAAAAAAACCAAAAAAAGTCATAACTCAAGAAAAGCCAGCGTTAAAGACTTGGCCATGATGACCCGTCAGCTCGCCACTTTGTTAAAAGCCAACATTCCCTTAGTTGACTCTCTCACAGCTGTGAGCGAACAGGTCGAAAATGAAGCTCTGTCTGAAACTATGGCCGAAATTAAAAACATGGTAAATGAAGGACAACCTCTCTATAAATCGATGACTAAATACCCTAAAGTCTTCGACACCATTTTTATTTCAATGACTGAAGCTGGCGAAATGTCAGGAACCCTCGATACCATATTAATTCGCCTAGCTGAGTTTACCGAAGCCGCCAATGAATTAAGTAGTAAAATTAAATCAGCCATGCTGTACCCCATTATTATGGTGGTGGTCACCTTGGGTATATTAGGTGTTGTCTTTACTTATGTTGTTCCTAAAATGGTGGAAATTTTCGAAGCCAGCCCAGACTTGGCCCTGCCTTGGTTCACTCTACTTATTATTGATATTAGTGATATCGTTAGAGAGTATTGGCATGCACTCATTATTGGATCTATAGTCAGCGTTCTTATTTTTAAAAACTGGAAAAGCACTCCGCGCGGCCAGACCGTTTGGGATCACTTCATTTTAAAAGTTCCTGTTGTAGGAAAGCTCACGCGCCTTATTGCTGTTTCTCGCTTTGCCAGAACTCTATCGACTCTTTTAAATGGAGGCGTGCCTATGCTTGCTGCCATGGATATTGTTCGAAATGTTGTGAACAATAATGTTTTAGCAAAGGCCATTGATGAAGCTCGAGAAAACATCAGTGAGGGGGAATCTATTGCCGTTCCACTAAAGCGATCTAATCAATTTCCTCCCATGGTTTTACATATGATCACTATTGGAGAAAAAACAGGGGAACTCGAAAATATGCTTACGCAAGTGAGTGATGCCTATGACTTTCAGGTCAGCACTGAAGTGGAAGGCCTCACCGCTCTTATGGAGCCCGTGATGATAGTCATAATGGGTGGCGTTATAGGGTCCATCGTTGTTGCTATTATGGTACCGTTGTTCGACATGATGAATATGGGTACATAGTTCAAAAACCCAAAACATTAGCTTAATATTTAATCTACGGAGGCAAACACAATGTTCAAAAAATTACTACATACTAAAATTCCCAAGCTCAATAATCAAAAAGGTATGACTCTCATTGAGATCATGATTGTTATGGTTATTCTTGGAGGTCTAATGGCCACCCTAGGAAGTAAAGTGATGACTCAGTTTAAAAAGTCAAAAATTAGCCAAGCCAAAATTACTATGGCTGAACTTTCAAAAGCTCTTGATACTTATTACGCAGACTGTGGTAGCTACCCTGAAGAACTTTCTGCCTTACAGACGGCTCCTTCTGATTGCTCTAACTGGGGCCCTGTTCCTTACGCAAAAGACGTTAAAGACCCTTGGAAAAATGATTTCGTCTATGAAAATTCTGGCGGAAGTTATAAAATAATTTCACTTGGTGAAGACGGAGAAGAAGGCGGCGATAAATTTGACAAAGACATCGTTTACCCTGAAGAAGATAGTGACGAAGGATAAGCAAAAGCCTTTTGTTAAATTAAAAAAAAGCGAAGGTTTACTCGCTTTTTTTTATTAAGACTGATATGATGAATCCCTTTAAAAATAATAGCG
>JAHDIR010000079.1 GCA_020630675.1 Bdellovibrionales bacterium | reverse complement strand
TCCCCAGCTTATTTGGAACAAAATATAACTAACAAGTGATTCAGGTAGAGTACATGACTACAATAACTTCAGCGGTAATTTCTTCAAAGGTTGTGAGTATCTATTTATAAGGAGTGAAGTATAAAATTATATTTAATTTCAGTAACTTAGGGTGTATAGGTTGTGTTTTTTTGTGGGGTCTAGTTTTGTCATAAGTAAGTTTAAAGGCATGGGCAAATAATGACGATAAGTCCATAAGAGAGGATTGTGACTTTGGCCTTAAAATTTTTGATTATTAAATTAGTTATTATCTTTTTGGCAACTTCATGTAGTTACGACAAAACCACTTTTGATATTGGTTCTTTGCTTGATCCAACTTGGGATTTTTCTAAAAGTTCGGAGCTTACTTTTGATGAAAACTTTGTGGAAGTAAAAGATGGTAAGGTTCAGCTTAAACCTCTTGAATTAAAAAATGAAGGCGATGATTTTAATGATGGTAGTCACATTGGAACTCACTTTTCTTCCTCTAATCAAAAAACTTCACTGATAGCTGAGCCAATAGATTCAAAAACTCATTTAAACACCATTTTTCCTGATAAAGCACCTAACCTTGTTGGTTATTGGCGATTTGATGATGGCTTTGAAGATTCTAGTTCATACTCTAATGATGGAATTAGTTCAGGCGGGGCTGTATTGAATTCAAGTTCTAAGTTGGGTGACAATGCACTTCTTTTAGATGGAGATAATGATTATATCTCGATAGCCGACAGTTCTAGTCTTAATATATCTAACGCTATCACGATTAGCCTCTGGTTTAATAGCTCTTCACTTATTGGTAATGATGGGGGCCTTATTAGTAAAAGCTTGGATAGTGTTAATAAATATTTTGGAACACATTCTCAAAAAGTTTATGAACTAGGCATATTAGACAATACACTTTATTTTCAAATCAGTGATGGTGTAAATACGAACTCAGTTTATTTAGATGTAAGTTCATACATAAACGGAAATTGGAATCATGTGGTCGCTGTTTGGGAAGGAGCTCCCGGAATAAATAACCTTCTTATTTTTATTAATGGAGTTCAAGTCGCTCAAGCAAATTCGACGATTACAGAAATTCAATCAACTCAAGATGTTCTAGATATTGGTGGTCAATCAACAATTTATAATTTTTCAGGTTTTATTGATGAAGTGGGTTTATGGAATACGAACTTGTCTGCCGTTGAAATTCGTCATTTATATGAAACTCAAAATTTAAATTATACAGAGCTTTCTCCGACGTGGACACCTAAATATGATCATATCATCGGTTACTGGAAAATGGATGGAAACTGGGTAGACTCCTCGGGTAATGGGCATCATGGAACTGCGGAACAAACACCAACATTTGAAGTTAACAACCCTATAGGAAGTCATGCAACATTATTTGACCAAACAAATGAAGCAATAAATGTAGGGAACAGTACTGACTTAAATCTAAGTAATTTGAGTTTAATGGCTTGGATCAAAATGGAAAACTCACCTGATTTTGATACTATAATTTCAAAATACGAAGGTGGTGGGTATATACTACGAGTTCAATCATCTAATCTTCAATTCATTTTAAAAGATGGGTCTTTTTCTGATCAAACTTTAAACTTCCCCAATAATTCAATTTTATCGGGTTGGCATCACATCGTCGCTACTTATGACCAAACCACAATGAGACTATTTATAGATGGTTTGCAAGTAGCTAATAGTACAGATGCTTCAGGGGTAGTTGATTTTGGTGCAGGCACTCAGCCTTTTTGCATTGGAGCAGAGGCACAGTCTTCATTTTGTACACAAGGAAGTTCATTTAGTTTTGATGGTATGATTGATGATGTTAGCGTATGGGGAATTCCACTTTCTAGTTCTGATATAAACTTAATTTACAACCGCCAGAAACAAAAATACGCTGGCCATTACGATTCAGAAGTAATGAACTTAGGCAATGAAGCTTCTAATTGGCCTGATTTAAGTTGGTCTACTAGTTTACCTTTTGGTAAGGAGTTGGTGGGTGATTTTGATAATGATGGTACTGCCGATAGTGAAAGCTCTTCTGATTATTCTGATTTAGGTGGCGACCTTAACAATGGGCTCGTTGGGTATTGGCCATTAAATGAAATTGTTCTCGGTGGTGTTGGTTCAATAGATGATTTATCAGGTAGTTTTTCTAATGGTACCCCAAGTGGTACTTTAAGTGTTGGATCTGGTAAGTTTAATCAGTCTCTCCAGTTCGATGGGAATGGAGGAAGGGTGTTTCTTAATCCCTCTGGTCAAATAAATTGGTCAAATAATCAAGAATTTTCTTTTTCTTTTTGGCTTAAGCCAGACTTTTATTACGACAACCCTGGGCCTGGTCATACAATTCCATTTTATTTAGCAAGTAGTAACGGTTATTATGCCGCTGTTTGGCTGATGGACAACGGTATGAAAACATTGCATTTTCTTATGTATAGTAACCCATCAAGCACAACAACGACAGCATTGCCGGGATCATTTGTTGAGGATGATAAATGGTATCATATCTGTGGAACTGTTAGCGGTTCAGTACAATCATTATATGTTGATGGTGTGCTTGTCGACACGGGCACATCCCAAGATATGTCGACAAACAACCTTACAAGTATTAATTTAGATCATAACAATGACCATAAAGGAGCCGTTGATGAAGTTGCGGTGTGGAATAGAGCTTTGACTGTCTCTGAAGTCACCCAACTCTACCGCCGTGGAGCGAACAGAATAAAATTTCAAGTAAAAAGCTGTATAGATTCAACTTGTGAATGTAAAAGCTTTAGCTCATCACCGGCAGGTTCGGCCACCGATTGCGATGGCGACACCATCGTTAATGCTTTAGATTTCGATGACCCTCATAAAGCGCAATTCATTGGCCCAGGTGGGGACGGAACCACTTATTACTCAGAGGCCTTTAACCGAAAAGGTACGGACACACTTTTTAACTGCGGCAACAACACCTCTGACAGTGATGGCAATATTTGTGTTGATGATGAAATTAGATTTTTGGGTGGTGTAAAGCCTACAGGACCAGTTATAGACTATTCTAATTTTCCTCTTGCAGCTAGGCCCTTAGCAAACCCATATTTCCAATACCGCGTGTATATGGAAGCAGATAACAACACAGCTTGTGATGGTAGCCCTTGCTTACCAGAACTTACTTCTGTGAACCTAAACCCAGGCGGTTTAACCAAGTACTACGGTAGTGCTAGGGAGGTTAAACCGACAAAGCCGCTGGCCTACAAAAGCATTGAGTCTATTAAAGTTAATGCTGATGATTGTGTGACTTTTCAACTAAGTCCTGACGGAATAAATTATTTTTATGTGAGTGGTGAATCTTGGGGGCCGGCAACAGAAGCGAGCCACCTTACAACAAAGTTTGATCTTGAAAGTCATATCGTTAAATTTTCAAACGACCACGGCCCAGGGTTTTTACACATAAAAGCATTTTTACAAACAAACTCCAATCAAACATCATCTTGTAGCCTTAATGATATTGATGTAATATTTACCAGTAAGTGAGCTAGTTGATAGTTAGAATTTTAGGTAAAATAATAAACTATTCGCAATCAAAGATTTTATTGAGCATGTCTTCCCCAAATTTTTCTAAAACCTGGTTTTTGATATAGTCAATACGAACATGGCTCATCAATGGTTTAAATTTATTTGCAAGAAAGATTGGAGCCGCTGGTGCCATTGAGTTTATACCTATAAGTTCTTGGTTGGTGTTGAAGATCCCACCACCACTAAAACCCGGTTTATTAAATGATGTACTTACTAAGTATTTACTTTTATCAGTAATAAGGTCTAAAAGCTCACTATCTTTACCCACCATAGGAAAAGAAAATTTTTGCTTTAATTCTTTGTAATCACTAAAGCTGCGCCCAATAGCTACATAAAAGGGACTTGTGTGTTGATTAGCTTCAAAGGAGAACCAAGATTCATTTTTTTGCTCACTAATAGCTGCAATCGCACGATTAAAGTGTTCAGAAATACTAGGAAATAAAAAATCGGACTTAAATTTTAAGTCTTTAAGTGTTTTTAAAGTTAAATAAGTTTGTTTATGTGCCGTATGAACTGGATAACCAGCAGTCCAAGTTAGTTTATTGTCCTCGGGCATAGTGCTTGCTGATTTAACACATTTGTAATTTTTAGGCATTTTCTTAAGTTTGATGATTGCATAATCATCTACGTACTGTTTTATAATTTCAGCATTGTCAGTGATACTATCTCTTGAACTCAGCCAATTTTTATTCGGATTAGGGAAGCCTTTACCAAAAGTGACAAGCTTAAGTGGTAATAAATCCTTATGGTCAGAAAGCCTCACTGGATTAAAAGCCCACCTATTATATTCATATCCTTCCATGTTGCTATCAGAGAGGTAGGACGTGATATTTACATCATTATCAGTTGTAAATATAGTTTCTATTTTTAATGGGCTTGGTAATGACCTTGGAAGATCATTAAAACAATGTAGTGCGGTGATGGCATAGCCGGTATTAGATGTTAGAACTGCACCACAACCCTCATGTAATTGAAAAACACTATGATCGAGTTTTTTTAAAAAAGCTAAGGCATTGTGTGCGGCTTTGGAAGCTTTATTGTTTGTGTTACTTTTAACACCTAAAACTTCTTTTACAGTTATATCTTTTAATTCAGCTGTGTACTCTGGGTATTCTTTATATTCTTGTGAGTTAGTAACTAAACAAAATAGTAATGAAATGAAAATGATAGAGTGTTTCAATTTGTTCCCCCCGAAAAAATTCTGTCTAGGAAGATATATTGAAGTTTAAAAAAAATTGGAAATGAATGTTTATGTTGTGAACAATAGATAAGTTATTATAATTTTTTATTATAGGAGCCAAAAGGCGCTCATAAGCTGCTTAGCAAAGGTGCGTCATAATTTTTGGTAATGCTAATTGGAAAATTTTTAGACTTTAAGCGTTTAAATCAAGCTTTATTTTTTAACTTTAGTCTCGCAAAAACTAGCCTTAAGAAAGCTTTCGTAAAGTCCTAAGTATCTAATTTTTGGTGTAATTAAGGTTCAAGATGTAGTTTTAAAATGACGATAAATAAATAGCAGGGGACCGTTGTTTTGAACTTAAGATTTTCATTTTTAAATCTAATTATTTTTTTTGTGGCAACATCTTGTAGCTATGAAAAAACTACTTTTGATATTGGTTCTCTTTTTGATCCCACTTGGGATTTTTCTAAAAATTCAGAGCTTACTTTTGATGAAGACTTTGTAGAAGTAAAAGACGGGCAAGTTCAACTTAAAGCTATTGATTTAAAACACGAAGGAGATGACTTTAATGGTGGTAGTCATGTGGGGACTGTCTCTAGCTCTGGCAGTCTAGGTATTCGTCTAACAGAAAATTTTGAGTTAGATTCAATTCTCCCTAATAAATACAGGGATCACCTTGTTGGTCATTTTGGCTTTGAAAATAATTTTTCGGAAACTATTCGAGGAGGAATAATTAGTTTTACCGGAAGTGAAGTTATCACTACCACGGACGTAAAAGTTGGCTCTGGTGCCTTATCAACATTAGACTTAAGTGCAGGAAGTTTTGGAGGCATTACCGGGGCTGCAACGGGTAACTCCGAAAGAACTTTTGCATTTTGGATAAAGCCGACAACAGATACAACGGGTACATCAGATGGCTTAATAGATACAACTACTGGGAGTTCTAGCGGTGAGGATTTTTTTATTAGAATTGAAGACAATGCAGCATCTTTGAGGTTTGCTGGGCATATCATAAGAACTCCCATAAATTCACTTCCGCTAAACAAGTGGAGTTTTGTAACTTACGTTGTACCAACAGGCACGACTCACTCAAATCAAGTGAAAATTTTTGTAGATGGTGTTGACCAGGTTCTTACAACTTTAACAGGTAGTTCTGTTGCTATAAATACTCCTGACTTTAATTTAACTTTTGCTGACAGTGATTTTTCAGGACAAATTGATGAACTTTCCATATGGAATACTGACCTGACTCAAGACGAAATTATTAAGATATACCAAACGCAGAGTTTAAATTTCTCGGAGTTATCATCATCCTGGACCCCCAAGTGGGACTACATTGTTGGCTATTGGAAAATGGATGGTAACTGGCTAGATTCTTCTGGAAACGGTTATCACGGAACTATTACTGATGACCCAACATTTAGTTTTTCCAGTAAAGTGGGTGAATCAGCTGGGCAATTTGATGGGGCAGGGGATATAATAAATATACCCGGAACAACTTTAGATGATTTCCCAACTTTTTCAATTTCTACTTGGATATATGCTGACAGCTATCAGGCAGGAGATGTTGTTGTTGTTGTTGAAAAAATTAGTGGAACATACTTTTTATCAAAAAATGCCTCTGGTACTTATCGATTTAATGTTAGAAACAGTTCAGGCACTTCAGTAACAGTAGATAGTATAGAGAGCGCACAGACAGATAAATGGGTTCACCTTATTGGAACTTATAATGGCAGTGAGGCAAAATTGTATATTGATGGCAAACTTATTGCGAATGAACCACAAACAGGAGCTTTGTATGTGCATGGTGGTGATTTAGTAATTGGTTGTAATGGGGATATTTCAAATAATTGTATAAGTGGTGGAGAATTTGAAGGTCAGATAGATGACCTTGCTATATGGGGTGGTATTGCTTTAACCTCTAGTGAGGTACAATTTATTTATAACCGCCAAAAACAAAAATACGCAGGCCACTACGACTCCGAAGTTATAGATTTAGGAAGTACATCTTCAACTTGGCCAGACTTATCTTGGTCTACCAGCTTACCTTTTGGTAAAGAGCTAGTTGGTGATTTTGATAACGATGGTAACCCAGACAGTGAGAGTACATCCGATTATGCTGGCTTAGATAGAAACCTAAGTGATGGACTAGTGGGTTACTGGCGTTTGAACGAGGCATCTGCCAATTCAGTCTTACCTGGTGGAGAAGACTTTCAAGATTATTCCGGAAAAAGTAATAATGGCATTGAAAATGACTCATTATTGTATGAGCAAGATGGTATAACTTCAAAAGCTGCACTTTTTGATGGTAATCTGACATCGATTCAAGTTCCAGTAAATTCTGATATCAGTAATTTAACAACTCAGACCATTTCAACGTGGATACTACCTAAAATTGGAGGAGGTGGTGGTGCTCCAAGAGTTTTCGAGCGGGGGAATAAAGATGAAGCTTTCAAACTCTATATTTTGGCCAGCGGAAGCGTCACCTTAACAAGACATTACGACACTCAAAATCTTCAAAAGAGAACAAATATCGACTTTATAAAGTTCAACGAATGGAATCACCTTGTCGTGACTATAGATGGTAGTGGTCTTCACTCTGGGGTTAAGATTTATGTTAATGGAATAGAAGCCTCGTCCTATAGTTCTGAAATTAACTCAATTGGTATCCCCATTGATGACTCGGGCTTGGATCTCTTTATCGGCAATACCGGTGATCATGTTCGAGGGTTTAATGGGTATATAGATGAATTTTTAATTTGGAATCGTCAAATCTTATCCAGCGAAATCCAACAGCTCTACCGCCGTGGAGCGAACAGAATAAAATTTCAAGTAAAAAGCTGTATAGACTCTAACTGTGAATGTAAAAGCTTTAGCTCATC
>JAHDIR010000002.1:75496-156517 GCA_020630675.1 Bdellovibrionales bacterium | reverse complement strand
GCCAACCAAGAGGCTGCTGCTATATGAGGCAATCCACAACTTTCTGAAATTTTTCCTTTCAATAAAGTCTATAGGGTTGTAGGTACGTTTATGTATTTCCCATTTTACGTATTGATGGTTTAACTTCAAGATAGAATTAATTTCCCGAATAAGTTTTCTTTCATTCTTTAAATCCTTTTTAGGGATGGCTATGCCTAGTTTATGAATTTTTTGAGTAAAAGAATATTTATTGAGTTTAGGAAATTTTTTTATTATGTTGAGTATATTTTTGTTATAGGTTGAGTCATTAATTTGTACAATGTTCATATAAGAGTCTTCCTGAAATTTAAAGGGAATGGTATGAAAAATATTCCAAGTATAAAGTGGAAAAATGTTTTGATGTCCTGTGAAGTATTCATATGTAAGACTAAAGCTAAGTTGCATCACAAAAAATATTAACAATAAAGTTTTGAGTTTTTTATCCAATATCATAATAAATGTTATTCTATTATATGACTCTAAACAACAATTCTTATTTTTGATAAAAAAATAAGAAACTTGGGTTTAATTTTAATTTTTTAATCATTCATTAAGGTTTTTTTTAACTCTCATTTCAATATATAGTGTTAATATGCCAACAAAGCCAAAAATATAAAGACTATAAATATATTTAAAATGACTAGCTGGTGCAGTAAAAAAAATGATTACAAGTCTACTTGATATAAAAAGGGAGGCCCAGCCAGTGGCAGGAAATTTTTTGATTTTGAATAATAAAAAAATTGAAAGTATAAAACCAACAATAGCGCTATTTAATAATATTCCAAAATTTTTATTAAATTTACCCATACTATAGACAAAATTTTTAGTATTACCGAGTATTTCATAATTTTTTTCAGGCCAAATTCCTTTAAATTTTTTTCTTAGCTCGGATGCATACTTTGAGGGGTTCAATTCATAGAATCGATTTGAAAAATAGTAGGTATTTTTTAATCCTAAAATTGAAAAGAACATGCTTGTCCTATTTCTAAGAAAGAGTAAAAAATTTTCACTAAAAATTTCAAAAGTTGTGTATAAGAAATTTTTAAAAGAAGAGTTTGTAAACTCAATATTTCCCTGGCGAAGACGTTCATGAAAAGGTTCAATTTCAAAAGCTGAATATTTTTCATATAATAATTTTACGGGGACAACTTTATCTATTGCTTTCTTCTGATCTGGGGCAAGATCATAATTATTTTTAATTATATATGATAATGGATTTATGAGTGCGGATACAATATAGAGCCTAGTTGGCACAAGCACGTAGTTATCGTTGTTTCTAGACATAGGGTATATGAATTTGTAAAATATGACTGAAAATAAAATTAAAATAATAAAAAACATCAATAATTTTTTTTTTGTTTTGAAAAAGTTTAGGTAATTATAGATTATAAATGTTAATGGGATAAATATATAGTTTTCAAATCTAAGTAGTGCCGAGGTTACAATTAGTGCAGATATGAGAAATAAATATTTAGCGCTTGGTTCTTGTTTAAGATAAACATATTTAAAAGTAATATTAAAAAGTTCAATAAAAATAAGTATGTTTGTCCAGCCTGCCCAAAAGTCACGACTGTAAAATATTGTCAAAAGACTATTTAATGGTAAAAAAAATACTAGTAAATTTAATAAAATAAAAATTTTTTTTATTTTATATATCTGACATAATTGAAAAACTCTGGTTAAGCAAAAACAAATGAATGTTATTTGAGTTAAGCCCATAATGGCTGGATGTTTACTTATAGAAAATTGAAGAGAAGTTAGTTTATAGTATAAATAGCTTCCCCAAGATTTATACTGACCATAAACTGCTTGATGAACGTCACAAAAGGTATCGCCCGAAAATAATCCAGGCCAAAAAATTAGCAAATAAGCAGAAAAATAGAGAAAAGAAGATATATAAAAAATTATTAGGCTTCGATTTGTTTGTAGACTTTCTGTCCATTTCATTTTAATCCCGAAATAGCCATTAGGGTTGGGTCAAATTTTCCGAGCATTTTTTCTAACTTGGTACTTGCTTCTTTAAATTTTATTGGCTTATTGTCAATAAGTGCTTTCAGGCACTCAATAAAGTAGTTATATTTTTTGTTTCGAACTTGTGATAATTTATTTTGAATTAGTTTAAGTTTAGTTTTAGCCTCTGAAATTTTCTTTAAATTTTTTGATAATAGGGCGATTTTAATCAACTCTAATTGCAACAGCGCATCGTTTGATAGCTTGTATGATGTGCTAATTTTTTGGTTTTCTTCAAAAATTTTTAGGGCAAGAGAGTTTTCTCCGAGTATCATGAGAACTCTAACCTTGGTTGAGCTATACCATCTTCGTAATTTTTTATCTTTTTGTTTTTTAGGCCACCACAAAGTAGTTTTTTTAAATGATTGAATAGTCATGTTTTTATTGGCGGCGTTGAAAATAAACCTTTCGATTTCTAGACGTGCAAAATATTGGCTATCAATTTTTTCAAATTTATTCTTCAGATGTTGATATTCGCTTCGGAACTCTTTTGCTAAGTTTAATCGAGCAAGGGCTCTTAGGTACTCTAGTCTTATGTTGCGCAGATGGACTGAGTTTAGCGTGGTATCTTTCTTGCAGAATTTTAATAAAAGTTTATAAGCGCCAGCTTTTCTAAGAGCGGCACAATATTGAATAGTGACTTCAGTGTGTAGTTTATTATTGGGTGGCTGCAAGTTTGATAAGTAATTTATAGCTTTTCTAGGTATTAGTAATTGAAATATAATAATTCGGGGGACATTTTCGTAAAGAAAAATTTCTTCTGGCCACTTTTTGTAAATTTTTTTGGCAAAATTAATTATTAAATAATAATACATCTGATGTTTATTTAATATGTCAAGACCTGAGTACAAACCTTTAATTTTTCGAAAATATATTGGTCTAGCTTCACTTGATACCACTTCAAGGTGGGAGGTAAGTTTTTCAATAGCCTTATCTAAAGCTGAATAATCGTTTAGCATAATACTTACTTCAATTAGTTTTGAAAAGTAAGTTGCTAATTGATCTGAGGGAATATTTTTTGACTTAACCTCGTAATTAATTCTTTTATTTAAAAATTTTTTAGCAAATTTATATTCTCTTTTTTTTATTTTTTTGTTAATATTTTCGAGGAAGTGGTCTTGTTTAATATTATCTGCTAAAAGTGAAGGTGAAGCTGATAGAATAAGGGTTAAAATAAAAAAAATCACACGACTTTCCTTTGAAAAAATAGTACTCTATAATGGTACTTCATACAAAAAATAACATACTCTATTTTTATCAAAAAGTAAAAAAATGCAAATATCTCAATCTCAAACAATACTTTCGAAAGAAGAACTCTTGTCGACAGACCTTATTCACGTCTTAGGAAATGAAAATTATGAAGGTTATTTAGACGAAGAAAAGTCAACACAGATAGATAATTTTTTGGATGACCATGAACTTTGTATTTTAAAAAAATTTTATTTTGATAACTTTAAGAAATATGGAAACATTATAAATAAAGTTTACTGCCAAATATCAAACCCAATGACGTTCGAAGTCGTTCGTAATATTTTGGAACCAAAAATCAGGAAATTATTTGGTAGTGATTTAATTTTTTATTTTTCAGTTTCAAGTGATAACATACAGGTTGGCGATCATTACTATTTAATGACCAATGCATATACTCCACATACAGACTCCATAACACATATACCAGGTTTTGTGCCTTACAAAGACATTGTAATACCTATAGCCTTAGATAAAGATGCTGAGGTTGGTTATTATACTTGTTCTCAGCGCTACTATGGTAGGGCTACTCATTTTAAGTATGGTTGGAAAACTGCTTATTTTGCTAACTATGCCAACATCATTAAAAACCAAAAATATAAAGATTATGGTGTTAAGTATTGTGTTGATGGCGGTTTAAGCGAAGATTGGTACCACCAGAATATTGTTGGTTCAGGCTTGCCGTTATCAGTTTTTAGTGGCCTTTCTCTTGAAAATGAATTTGCCTGGCTACCAGGTACCGCGATAATACACGATCAGTCTGTTATACATGGTCCCACAAACTTTAAATTAAAAGGTGTTAGTTGGAAGCTAGGGATTACTCTTCATACATTAATAAAAAAAGATGAATATTTGCGTAATGAGAGTAGTTTGTTTAGTAGGTATACCTTGCCGTTTAAAGAAATGGCTATTGAAAGTTTAGAAAACAGTAAAATTCCACTGAAATTATTTATCTAAACTTGGAAGAATTTTCGTCTTTAAAAGGTTACAACTTGGTTTATATCTACTAAAGATAGTGTTTGGCTGCCATTTGATATTTTTTTTGAAAATTCGTATAGATATTCCTAGTTTCCAATTTGCCCCATGCAACTTATAATTTGTTGGTCCATGAATAAGAGAGGGGTCCTGTATTATTATACTACCAGGTATCCATTTGAACATTCGTTTGATTGATAGCCCCCTGAAAAAAGAATGTGGAATTACATTTCCAATATTTGTGTTGAGCCAATCAGTACTGACCTGATTCTTATGATTTTTTTGAACACCCTCTACACCGTAGTAGTCATATGTGTGTTTGCGAAAAATATTAGAGTATTTCGTCGTTTTATTACATTTTTTCCCATGCATTAAGTGAGAAGCGCGTCCGTAGTATCTTTGGTCACACACGTACGTACTCGTATGTTTATCCTTATCTACAGCAAGTGGTAAGATTACATCCTTATAGTGTAAATACCCGGGTATATGAGTAATGGAGTCAGTATGAGGCATGAATATTTTTGTTTGGTAAATAAAAAAATCGCTACTTTGTGGAACTGGGTCGAGGTTGATATCGCTATAAATATAAAATTCACCAAATATAGAACTTAGTTTTGGAGCTAAAATTTCTTTGAGTTCAGGAAAATCAAATGGGCAAAGTATAAAAAATAGTTTATTAGCTAAGCCGAACCCATGATTAGGAAATTTTTTTTTAAAGAAAGATAAAAAAAATGAAAGTTCACTGCTATTTAAGAAGCCAGGGTTTTGAATTGGCTCAGAAGCGGGTAAATACTCTTTGTAAAAAGTTTCGTTTGGGTTGTGAATGAGGTCTTGCATATAAGCCCTTTTTATATAGCTAGTTTGGATTTTTTTCGAAAAAAAATACTTGTTTGAACTTATCAAATTGAGTGTGATCGAAGTGAGGGTCAGTGACTTTAGAGATGTTTTTTAGGTCATGAGAAATCACTATATTGTGTGTGAAGCCATGACGCCGGAATAACTCAATCCAATATTTTTCATTTTGGCAGTTTACATGATGCCAGCCAGGACACCCCGGACTAGGTGTTGAAACTACAAGTTTTTCACCAAGCTTAAAGTCTTTCATAAAATAAGGTATAAATCTTTCTTGTACATGCTCTAGAAAATCATAGCTTAAAATTAAATCAAAGTTTTTATTTAAAACAGAAGGCCCTTGGCAATAATCATGGGTTTGAAGAAAACTCCTGACCTTAATGTCAGAGTATATCTGGGTTGCAAAATAGTCGCCGTCAATTCCGTGGGCATCAATAGATTGATTTCGAAAATATTTAACTAGATCACCGTTTGCGCAACCTATATCAAGCAAGCTGGCGATTTTGAAATTTTTTAATAGATATTGGCATACTGGAAAATCAATACAAGTATAGTTATTATCAACAGTTCTTCCAAGGTGTTTGGGTAATTTTTTTCTCATATGAAAAGAACATAACATAGTTAGGATAATGTTTAAAAGGGTAGATTACTCATTGATCATTAGAGACAAAAAAATCATTTTTACTCTATTGACTCTTTAACACTCTCAGAGCAGGATAAAGAGTGACGAGTTGTTGTTTAATTGGGATATTAAATTTTATGAAGCGCAGGAATATACTTAAAATTGTCAGTAGTTCTATAATGTTTGGGGGGGCACCAAAGTCACTAGGGAGTTCGGTTTCAAACCTAAAATGTAAGTTACAATTTAAGTGCAGATCTAAAATATATCCTAATAAAAAGTATGAAACAGCTGCAGAGTTTTGGATTGATCATGATGACCCTGAAGTAAATAAAATAAACACTTATTTTAATAAACTTGGCTGGTTAACTAACAAAGTATCATCTTCATCTAACCTTATGGAAGACCAGCAAACAGTCCTTGTAAATAAGACATACAGAAGTAAGCTACATCAAAGATTATATAGTCTTGCATATAAACGCTTAAAAACTAAGAAAACAACTGTCGATTTTTTTGACATAAGATGGGGTTAATTCTTTTTGAAAAGTCTTATAGTCATTCCCATTTTCCAGTTGGCACCTATTAAGCGGTAATTGGTGGGTCCGTGTATTATTTCTGGGTCTAGCGCAATCATTGAACCCGGCTTCCAATCAAAAATCTTTTTTATAGAAAGTCCACTGAAGTAGCTTTTTGGAAGGTCGCGACCAATAAATTTATTTAGCCATGATTCAGGAACCTGGTTACTATATGAAATACCTTTAATGCCATACTGTTCGTATGGATTTTGCGATATAACAGTTGCGTATTTTGGCTTATAAGCTGCATCTTTTTTATCTCCCAACCTCAGATGTATAGCTTTTCCTGTATATGTTTGTGAACATATATATAACTTTGGCAGTTTATTTTTGTCCGTAGCAAGAGGAAAGATCACATCTTTAAAATGAGTGTACCCAGGTATACTTGTAACTTTGTCAGTATGAGGCATAAATATTTTATACTGTTTAAGTATAAAATCACAATTATGATCTAAATTTGCAATTTTCTTGATGCTTTCGTAAAAGTAAAAATCACCAAAAAAGTTTGATAAAATCCTTATGATGTCATGTTTTATGCTTAAGCTGCTGACTTTGGATAGCGGATCATTTATTTGACTATATTTGTTAAGGAAATTAAACCCATTATTTTCAAACGAAGAATAAAAAAAATTGATAATCTCATCAACCTGTGTCTGAGACAGAATTTTATCAATTTGTATTGCGCTAAAGTTACTCAATTAAACACCTTGAATTAAAGAGTATTTTTTTTAAGAGCTAAGCAGAGCTGTTCAAAGCTGATATCATGAATTCCTATGCGAAAAATTAGTCTTTCTTGTAAAGGGCTAGAAACTCCATGGCTAACTTGATTATTTAGAATAATCATAGTTTGGTAGTTTACTTTTAGTTGAATATCATCTTGTTCAAAAAAAGTATGTCCAGTGTTCACAGACAACGGCATGCAAAAAGAAATTTTACTTTTTTGGTCAATATGTAAGGGTAACATTCCGCCAGGTAGCACCTTAAATAAATCACATCGGAATTCTCTAGGTCGAATATTAAATTCTTTGAAAAGGCGATTTACAGCTCTAAGAACTGGGAAGTTCAGATTTCTCAGAGGTTTTACAAAGAAGAGCCTCATTCTTTTTCCACCAGTTGCTAGCTTTACATATTTGGCATAGAGTTCATTTGAGTCATGCCATACAGGATCTTTAAGAATTTCGGTAAAATACTCTTTGTTGATGGTGTAGTCTGTTTTTATTAAAAAAGGGGAGTAAATACTCTTCTTAATTTTCATATAGACCCACTAAGTCATCTTGACCGTACACTGATATAATGAGGTGAGACCTTGGTTCTTCGCCTTTGTTCCAGGCAGAATGTAGCCAACCTTGATTTAGGAACCAAGCGCTACCATCGGCTGGCATATGCATATATTCTGGTGAAGAGCCTTTTCGTTTTACATAAAAGCCACACTCTGAGTTAGTTATTAAAGGAATATGGTATCGAACACTGTAGTCTGTATTATAGTCTATGTGAGCTCCAACAAATGCCCCTGGTTCCATGATTGCAATTCTAGCACGATGAACTGATCCCTTGAAGGTATTAAGAACCTCCTCTATGTAAGAGCCTTTGGCCCAATTCTTTATTTTATTATAATGTCTTTCGTCTAGCCTTGATTTGGGGATTGATACTTCATAATGGCGGTTAGCACTATTTTCGTTGTATTGGGTTATTGCTATTTGTTTGTAGGGAGAGCCAGTTATTTTATATTTTCCGTCAGCACCTTTTTGAATATATTTTTCAAATGGCTTTACATAATTTCTAAAATCCCAGGTCATTCTTCTTTCCTGAGGTAAGCCAGATGTCAGCTCAGATTCATTAACATCATTTTTTTGTAAAAACTCATATGCCTCTTCGATAGATCTAAATTTTAAGCCAAAAGTTTTTTGTAATTCCTCTGATCGCCCTCCGACTAAGTCACCATAGGAGCCTTTGGGCCTGAGGTCGTCAGTTTCATTTTTTGCAAATAACGAGACTTCTTCAAGAATTTTCTTGATATTGAAGGTGTAATTGAGTTTTACAAAATTTGGAAGTTCTCCTCGTTTTTTAAAATTACTCATTCAGCATGCCCCATTTAAGATGATTATTGTTTTTGATGTTAGCATAAGAGACCCATTGCCAACAACTCTCAGCATTTGGATAGCATACTGGTATTTTTTTGGGGTGAACCTGCCAGCTATATTTAGTTTTATCTGATAATTTATCAGAGAGTTTTTTTAAAAATCTTGGTCCTCTCTCTCGACTGATAAAAGCCCATTCATAATCATTATCTTTAGCAATTTGTATTTGATGATTTGCAACTGCAATTAAGTGGTGATCACCAATGATTTTTGAAGTCTTTCTCACTTGTTTGTTTTCAAACCACCGATTAAATACCCTTACCGTATCACCAGGGTAGAAATCCCTGCTCCAAACAGTGCTAAAGCCTACAATTTTCTTTTCTAAATAAAATACAGACACAGCAATATAATCATCAAAGTTCAAACATCGGTAGTTAAACGCAAGGCGTTCTTGTGTGAAGTTTTGATTAGAAATAAATTTTTTGAGTTCATTTTTTAGTACAATATTTATTGGTGTCAGAAATGTGTAAATGTCAAATGGCTTATGTTGACTATTTGGCGTTTTTTTAAAGTACATCTTTCCAAAACCTTTCATTTTTTTTTCCATGTATAACAAGTACAACCCTTGGACTGTCACTATTATTTATTACGGTGTGTTCATAATGTACGTTCAAGATTACAGCCATTCCGCTATAAAAAGGAATAGTTCCATGTGACGTAAATTTAAACTCACAATTATTGGGCCAGTTAATTGCGATACTAACGGGTTCTAGCCAATTTTGATCTTTAACATCGATGTGAGGTTTAATCAGGCCTCCCGGGTTAACTACTAAAAAACGAACATCATCGATTCTCTGGTAAGGTAATTTATTTATCCAATTAATTGAGAACGGGCAAAATTGACCAGATGATGTAATTTTTTTTTTCATTTTTAAATGTAGGTACTCCCAATGACTTTTAGTGTAAGAGGAGCCATAGCCATAAATTGTTGTTGCATGCCAACCGACGTGATTGTCACACATTCTTTGAGTGACAAATTCTGACTTTGGGATTGACTTAAACTCTCTAAAAATATGCGAGTATGGGACATCCCAATTTAGTTTTAACCAAGGCACTTTACTACTGCGAGAATACATATAACGTTACTTAAGGTTTTAAATCTATTTGACACTAGCCATCTCATATATAGTAGCATTAAATCAACTCTAAACCGTAGTTTCTAACTAATAAAGCCGGAACATATCTATGACTTATGAAATGGGGTCTAAATAAAAAAAACTTTAAGTAAGCAAATAGATATCTTACAAGTTAGAGTAACTTTGAAATAGATCCTCTTGCCCAAAATTACGCAAAGCGCTATTAATTATGAGTAATACAACTAAAAAAAAAAGTGTACTATTTTTGTAAATAATGGATTCGACACCGTTTTTCTACTATTTCAAAAAAACAGACGGGTTTATTCTTCTTTTAGTTACTTGTATAGCTATTGCCGCTCTAATTCCTGAGCTCTTTTTAAAGCTAGACCTAAACCCATTTGATAATAAATATAGTCATAAGCTATTTAAAAATATTTTCTTATTAAACGGAATACATTTAATTTGTCCGTTTATTTTTTTATTTTTTTGGCCCCCAGGTAGGACTTTGCTTGTTAAAAAATGGGCTAAACAAAAAACTGGTATATTGTTATCAATTTTAGTCATTATTTTATTGTCAATTTTATCTACCCAAAAATTAGTTCTAAATAGTCGAATGCAAACTATGAATGAGAAATTTTTTATTTTTTTTTGGCTATTAGTTCCTATATGCCATTCAATTAGACAGTCTTGGGGAATTTCATTTTTAATGACTAGATCTCTTTTGAAAACAAAAAAAAATAATGAGTATAATTTTGCAGGGTTTATTAAGTGGGAAAAAATAACCATGAATCTTTATACTGTTGCTATTGTATTTATATTTATTTTTACAAAATTTAACGATCTATTTTTCAGTAAAGCTATTGTTTACTCTAGTATTATATTTTCACTACTAATCACAATTTATTTAATGTACAAATTTATTGATATTTTTAAATTAATCAAAACAAATAAATTATTTTTTTATTTAAGATTTTTTTTGTGGCCGTTTGTGCTATTTTCGACAGCTGCAAATTGGGCAATGCTACTCTCACATGGTATGGAGTATTATGCTCTTTTAAACAGAAATACAGAGAACTCTAATCTAAAGTCAAAAATAATCTACCTGAGCGTAATTATCTTTATACCTTTTGTAATTTTCTTTGAGTATATCAAACTTGAAGATTTGTTTGATAACACGGATGAAAATCCAACAATAATTTCAGTTCTGTTGCTTTCTTTGTATCCATTTTTAACAATTTCTCATTATGCATTGGATAGTATTATCTATCGATTTAAAGACAAAGATGTGAGGGGATCGTTAGGAGATAGTTTATATTGATAAAATAGCTGATTAATGTTGTGCATATAGTGATTGTTGATATTATCTCCTCCAAACCTTTTCAATATAATATTTACTTTTTACTTAACCTTTTACTTGGAATTTAACATATGAGTTTTGAGTTTGAAGAATCATGGAAGATGGAATATTAATATCAAAAACTGACTTGTCTAGGCGCTTTCTATCCATTAGACATCTATTTTGATGAGTTACTAATAAATAAGCATTCTTGGTCAGGCTGTATATGAGATTTCGGATATTGAAGCATTGATAAAGCCAGAAAAAGATCGAACACGCCAAATAACAACTAAACTTGATGAATATAAAAAGAACTTTAAATATTGGAAAGATCGGCCCTTGCTTAGCATTAAAAAAAACGTATGTATCGACCACCCAGTTACGGGCAGGCAAGGGGTGTATTTTCCTATGTATTATGTATCAAAACTTGAAAATGTTGGTAAGCAAGATTTGACCCTATTTCATGATCTATTTATGCACTTGTGTAGTTCTGAGCGTTATATCTATCACCATCGATGGGCGCCTGGTGATATTGTTCTTTCAGACCAAGTTCTTACACAGCACAAACGAAATAAGCACCAGGGAACCCGTGAATTATACAGAACTGTTTTTTGGTACTAGTATTTATTTAAATTCATTTGGTGTTAAATAATTTAATGACGAGAAACTTGTTATTTATTGCCCACCGTAAACATTCCCCACTTTGAAAAAATTAAAAAATCTTTTCCATCGTTTAGCTTTGGTAAAACAAAATGAGAGATCAAAAAATAGATACATAAAATAAATAAATAATTTTTTGCATCTTATAAGATTATATACTGCCATATGAAGCTACAAGTATTTTTATCTTTCAAGGGCTTTGCATGATAATACTGTGCCAACCCTCTCTCTATACTATCTAACTCGAAGAATTAGTTCATCAAGCTTTTTGCATAGATATACCAAGGCTTAGTTATGATACTTCTAAAAGCATCTACAAGCCTGAATGTTGGATCTTTGGATAATAGAGCCCAATATTTAAGTTGAACAGAGTTAAACGTAGTATTGTCACCAATACTCTTCATTTTTTGTTCAGCCATTGAGTACTCTTCAATTAATTGAAAATATTTATAGAAGCTAGGGTCTTGCTTCAATAATTTCTCTTGAGTACTTAAATAGTGTATAAAACTTTGTTTTTTACCTTCATGAAAACTAAAAGTTGTATATCCCCCATCCCATGAATCAATTTTACCAATTCCCTCATATTGCGCTCTGATTTCTCTAAATATTTTAATCATTTTAAAGTGATTACTACCCTCTTTAAATAAATTTGTTGATCTAGAAAAACTTAGAATATTATCTTGGCTAGTTTGATAATAATGGATAACGAATCTATATGCCTCATTAACTTCAGAAGTATTTTCTATAGCTAGGCGATTTAAAATTTTTGATGTCCAAACAATATTATGGGAAGTATTTGTGTTTGATTCAACTGATATTTCAGGAGTTAATAATGTGAAACAATGCCCACCAACATTATTATTTCCCTCCAATACCTTCTTTTTATTTATATTATGATTGTCTATATACACATTAAAGTTATCCGGAGCCATAGGCCTAAGGTACTCATTTAATGCACGATTAATCCAGCTTTCATCAATAATTTCTTGATTCGGCGTACAAATTATACTTCCAGGCGTAAAGTTTTCAGAGATGTGAAGCTTTATATTGTCCAGAGTTTCATCTTTATTTGAAGCTGTCATAACCCATGATCTTCTTGATTTCACAAGGTTAAATTTTCTTTGCGGCATACTAATAACTTTACCAACAACCTCCTTAGACTTTTCATTATATTCAATATTAAAAGAACTCTTTTCCAGAAAGTATTGAATATTATCAAGGCTTCTACCGTAGTCATAAAAGCTAAGTATTCCTGAGGCTACCAATGCTGTATTATAACAAATGCTATCATAAGCATAATATTCTACCCCTCTTTTCCAAATACTTTCTGGGAAACTATCCGTAATGTTCAAGGCATAAAGAAGCGTACTGTTATTTTCTAAACTATCAGTAAAGTCATACCGGTAATATGCTGCTCGTGATTTATATGAAATGTGCTCAATTTCTTTATACTTAGGATCATTATAATTAAGTTCAAAAGTTTCAGAACAATCTAACAAAGGTACTGTATATAAATTTCTTTGCGACATAAATAGTGAGTAATTCTTGATGTAGCTACAAGCATCAGCAAGACTTTCTTTACTGCTTCCTATAAGAAGTAGTTCATTATTTACTTTAACTATGTCTGTGTTCGCAGACAACATCGTTTTAGCATTAACATTAGTTACAAAAAATAAGGACAGAGAATAAACAGTTAAGAATATTAAATTGGTTGATTTCATACGAAAACTCCTTTTTGATTTATAAAGTAAATTACTAGCAATTTAAAGGCCAAATTATTAATATTTGACAAAAGAGCTTGCCTCTTGATGATTGACTAAGCAAAAAAGTCGACAATTTTCGATATACAGCCGCCCAAAACATAGACACCTCAATACCTCTTACTTATAATTATTAATACCTAGCGTATCCAGTCAGTACTAAACTATCTCACCATAATGTAAATAAATCTAAGTCAAGAAAAGATAAGCTTGCCCCTCTTTGTAAGTTCAAGTCGTTCTGAAAATTTTATTGATATAATTATTAAACCCTATTCATGTAAGTTTTAACCGGCCAACTAAATTCAAGCTATCATAAGTACCAAAAATAACTAAACTATTTACTATTTTTCTTTTTCCTTAGTGTTTTAAAACAAAGAAAAAAACAATATTTGTTAAAGGCGACAATAATGAAATGCTATTTAAAATTTATTTTTCAAATAAAGAAATAAAAAAAGCTGATGTATCTACTTCCCAAGGCTTTACTTTAAATGATTTCTTCAAGGGCTTTGCGTGATGATTATTGTGCCAACCCTCGCCCCACATTAACAAGCCTAAAACGGGATTGTTTACCGATTTATCATTAATTTGATAATTTCTATAGCCCCACTTATGTCCAACAGTATTGATTAAACTGCCCCCATGCCAAAGAATTGCAGCCGGTGCTAAATAGGCATAAAAAATAGCATGCCAATCAATTATACATAAAAGAGCAATGTAACAGAGTTGAATTACAAAGTAATTTCTATGACAAAACACTATAAAATTATCCTGAAGTAAATCTTTTACAAACCTCAAGTTTGGTTTGTAATACATACTTAAAAATTGAACTCTCCACCAAGGTTGTATATTTGGGCTATGAGGGTCTTTTCGTTTATCTGGACCGGCATGGTGCTGCCTGTGAATAGCTGTCCAAGCTAATGCTGATCCAGTTA
Organism: Bdellovibrionales bacterium; assembly: GCA_020630675.1. Classification (GTDB taxonomy): domain Bacteria; phylum Bdellovibrionota; class Bdellovibrionia; order Bdellovibrionales; family UBA1609; genus JAHDIR01. The sequence continues at coordinate 142,318 of JAHDIR010000002.1, read as the reverse complement.
AACCTAAAGTACCCAGAACTACTCCTAACTTTTGAAACCACTGGGGAGCTTTCCAGCTTTTATGTGATAGAAGTCGATGAAAGGTCATGCTCATTCCAAAACAACCGGTAAAAAAATAAACAATTATACATATAAACCACTCAATTAGGGTTCCACTAAAAATCAGATAAATTAAACCCAAATGGGCAAGTAGCTGAGTTAGAAACAAAAATGAAGATTTCGTCATAATAAGGAGACAATAACCTCTACAGCTGGCCTATTCAATCAACTTTTATAAGATGAAGATGAAAACAAGTATTCGCTTAATTAATCGAACAACTGTTTAATATAACAATAGATATCTTTAAAGTGCCTACCAACTTTCAAAAAAACTTCGGCTATTTGTCCCACGAATATTGTCCATTTTTTCCAAATACTCCCGCAGCTGAGGCATTCGCTCAGACCAGTCCTCGCTGAGCATGAACTTAATTAAGCCCTTTAAACGCTTTATTCCATACTCATGCTCCAGAAAATCCTTATCCGAGCTATGATGACACTCTAGCCACTGGTAAAACTTTTGATATTTGTCAGCAATTTTGAGCTTAGTTTCGTGGGGTAGGACCTTAATATTTAAGAAAGCCGGTAAATATACTAAGTGAAAATTCATTAACCCAGCGCCTAGGGGCCAAGGGTTGATTTTTTTGTACTTTTTACTCAATTTCCATTTAATAAACTCAGGAATATAATAAATATTAAGGACTTGTACGGCACAGGCAATGGTTACCTCAATACTTTCTGGGGTTTGATCTAGTCGGTCCAGCTGTGCCTCAATATGAGACCATTTTGATGGGTAGCGGATATAGTCGTTCAACTCACCATATGCATCAATACTAAAGTGAAATCTCACTCTTTTAAATTGAGACCACATTTCAAATAAACGATCTGGAAGCTCAATTCCATTGCTGTTATATCTCAGCTCAATATTGGGGGCATAACCGCGGTCGATACACTCCTGGAGGAGCATGTAATGCTCTTCAATGATTGTACTTTCGCCACCGGCAAAATAAAGCTGCTTCATATGTGGAATTTGCTCAAAAAGTTGCTGCCAAAAAAGTTGATTGTTCTGAGGCCAATTGTAACTTCCACCATCCATGGTTCCTTTTTGGTCCCATATAAGATGTTGTTTCAATTGCTTGTTTTCCACAGAGTTAAATAGCTTTTTATGATCAGAGACCCACAAAGAACTGTCATGAGGGCTGCACATAATGCATTTTAAATTACATTTTGAGCCTAGCCTTAAATCAATATAATAAAGCTTGGGGGGAACTTCTCCCTCTGGTGAGGTATCATCAATGAGTTGTTGTAAATCAATTCTTCGACTCCAGTATTCTGTTTCCCATATTCTCTTAGACAAATGTCCGCTAGCTTCTTCTTTAAAGCACTTTGTACAAGAATCTGGAACTTCACCCTTGAGCATTTTTTTACGAATGCCGCGCATATAAGAGTTGTTCCAAGCAGAGGCTAAATCAGAGTTATTCAGGTTGGCCGGTCGCCCATCATCATTCTTAAGTATTCCGACCTTAGAGTCCCATTTTTTATCATTTTTAATACCAGCAGAAGAAGCGTTGGCCGTGCAACAAACTCTTAAAAGACCATTCGGTCTTGTTGATAAATGTATCCACGGTAATGCACAAAAAGTTTTGTGTTTTGCTCGAATGCCACCGAGGTTCTTGGTTTTTGATTCCATAAAAACTTCACCCTTATATAAATAGATTTATCCCACCAAACATCGACCAAGTCACCTCAACATATGATTCTCCCTCTTTTGAAGGCGTGTAAAAAGTATTTAATTTATAAAAGAATCAAGCAAATAAAGTTTAGAAAAACAAAAATGTTAAGATATATTAGCAAGGTAGCTCTTCAGCTTGTCTCGACTGAGGTATATTTTTTGTAAATTCATCTCGTCTTGGATGTTGGCCAATAAGCGAACTCGTTCCGCTTCAATTTTTTCTTGAGCCTTCTTTTTACTTCTTGAATAAAAGCAATCATAAAAACCCTTAAACTGACACTTGATCGAATAGCGCTCGTATTCAAGTTCTTTAATGCGTTTGTTTAACTCTTTTGAATATAAAATTATATCTTCATCACTCACAGAAGAGTTTAAATACTGGGATCGCAACTTTAGTAATTCATAAACATTATTAGTTTTAAAAGCCTCCACAACTTGTTGCGTGACTTGTCCTTTTTCATCTTTCTTTTTCTCATTTAATTCAAGATCTGGGTGGAGAACTTTCATCAAATTTCTATAAATTAGCTTAAAATCAAGCTCAATTTTTTCTTGATGAGTTTTTGGTTTTAAGTCTTTAAAAAAAGAAAACTGAATTGGCTCAGACTCTTGTGAAGCTTGAGGAGTTCCTTGTAAATCTTCACCATTCCAGTCCTCCCCTTCTTGACTCAAGGGGCTTACCTCTGGCGAGGAAGCTAAGTCTAACTCATCTTTAATTTTATACTCATCAGCCCCTACGTATTTGTTGTATAGAGCTTTTCCTCGGTCATCTGAAAAGAAAGTGTACAGTTGATTCGCTCCATCTAAAATTAATGACAAAACTTTTTCAGTTTCTTTAGAAGAAAGTAACTTTTTTCCGAGATGAAACTCAAGGGCAGATAAATTATCAAGTTTAACCTGACAATACTTAGTAATTAAAGGCCCTGTGATTTCGGCGACATGAGCCTGAATATAATTTAAATCTTCACTCAATATTTTATTTGAAGCTTCTAGTTTTTCAATTTTAAGTATTTTTTTCTGAAATAATAATATGTCTTTTGGCAGTTTTTCAGATTGGGGCTTGGCCCTAACAACAGACCGAACAGAAGGCTCATTTTTATTATCTCGCCTTTTTTTTTGAACATTCAAAGTCGCCACTCCTTAAAAATGAATGGCCAACCAATAGCATCTTTTGAAATCAATTTCAAAAAATAACTTTATTTCCTTTTTGTCCGGTCACGCCAAGACTTTCCTTGTCTTGCCCTCGGGTCCATCTGAAACTTTCTAACGGCTGTATTGTGCTGCTTAAGAGTTTCAGAAAAAACATGAGTTCCGTCATTTCTGCTCACAAAATAAAGTTTTTTTGAAGGGACTGGGTTAACTGCAGCCTTCAAGGAAGCCAGCCCTGGGTTAGCTATAGGCCCATAAGGAAGGCCTGGCACTGCGTAAGTGTTGTATCTCGTTTTTTCTAATATATCTTTTTTTCTTATATTAGATGGGTATATTCCTGTTTTATCGAAAATTCCATATAAAATGGTTGGATCACTTTGTAGCCTCATTTTCAAACCAATTCGATTATGAAAAACAGAAGATATTAAGTTTCTTTCTTCAGGAGCTCCTGTTTCTTTTTCTATCATACTGGCTAAAACTACATGGGTGGTCCTGTCTAGCTTCATCTGAGCCCCTGATAAACTTAATTCATAATTTTTAAAAAAATTATGAACCATTTTTTTTATCAATGCTTTAACCGTCGTGTTTTTACTTAGAAAGTATGTTTCAGGAAATAAATACCCCTCAAAACTAGGCAGGTCTTTCCCTAAAATCTCTTTCACAAATTTTTTATCTCGAACAACGTTTAAAAAATCAGAATATTTATAAAGGCCCTTAGACTCCAAAATTTTTGCCATATCATGAATATTCAAACCCTCTTGAAACGTGACTTTCATGTCTTTAGACTTACCGGTGGTGAGCAACTCTAGAACTTGAAGCTGAGACAATGATGGAGTTAGTGAATACTCACCGGCTTTAATTTTGGCGTTATACCCTGTCGCCTTAGCATACAGTTTAATAAATAAATTGCTTTCAAGATAACCCAACTGAGAAACTTCTGATAGCACTCGATGAAAGTTTGAACCCATCTCAAGAACATAAAGTTGTTCTGTTTTTTCAATGGCAGTGCTTTGCTCCAAAGAATTGAGGCTTGTTAAAACATAAGCACTCACTGCAATGACTGACACAAACAAGAAACTTACAAAGTATTTCATATTTAATATTCCTTCTCTAAAAGGCACTTTTCAATGGCACAAAACTTAAGGGTAGTCTAACCCTGTCATAACAGATTCAGGGTTAAAAGTATTATAATCCTCTAAAGAGGCAACTGGAGATGTGCAATATTGAACAGCAAAATGTGCCGATGGTCGACCATTTCCTGATTTTCCCATACCACCAAAAGGAAGACGAGAACTTGCACCATTTGTTGTACGATTCCAATTAAGTAATCCAACCTTAGCTTCCACTAATGCTTTTTCATATAAACTTTTATTTTTTGTAAATAAAGACGCTGCCAAACCAAAGCCAGAAGCATTTGTAATTGATAATGCTTGGTCAAAGTCGTCTACTTTATATACGGCAACATTCGGTCCGAAAATTTCACTTTTTTGATAAACGGAACTTTCATCAAACTCTCCCACCAAGTTAATGCTAGGAGAAACATAAAAACCATCGTAACCCGGAGACAAAGCCTTTCCTCTCATTAAACTTTCAGCTCCCTCACGGCCAGCAATTTCTTGAAAGCGAATATACTTATCCACAGAGTCTTTACTTATAAGTGGGCCCATAAAGTTTTTTTCACTCCAATGACCCACTTTAATTTTTTTCGCTGCGTTGTGAAATTTTTCAACAAACTCATCATAAACTGAAGCATGTAAAACCAGCTTACTCGTGCAAGAGCACCTTTGCCCTGCGGTCAAAAAACAACCTAGCAGACTATCATAAATTGATTTTTCAAGATCTGCGTCGTCCCAAATTATGGAGGTATTTTTACCTCCCATCTCTAAAGCTAAAATTTTCCAATGATGGGTCATGGTTTCTTGTTTGATTTTTAAACCCACATCATATGAGCCCGTAAATAAAATTCCATCAACACTTTCATGTCCAACCAAACGCTTTCCACTTTCACCAAGGCCTTGCACTAAGTTAAAAACACCTTTTGGAAAGCCAGCCTCATCAAACATTTTAGCCATAAATTGGCCGACAGCTGGCGTTTTATCGGAGGGCTTAAAAACTATTGTATTGCCCGTCAAAAGAGCTGGAACAATATGTCCATTTGGCAGGTGAGCAGGGAAATTAAAAGGGCCAATCACAGCCATTACACCCCTTGATTTATAACGAACAACGCCGTCTGTTTTAGGTAATGCGTCTTTGATAATTTCTGTTTCAACTAACTTCAAAGAGTGCTCAATAGTGATTTTAATTTTTCCAGCCAAGGCATTAGCTTCAGTCATTGCTTCCCAAGAAGGTTTTCCTGTCTCTCGAGATATAATTTGAGCCATCTCTTCTTTGTGAGCTAAATACACTTCTTGTAATCTTAATAATAAATTTTTTCTTTCTTCAAGGCTTGTATACCTCCAGCTTTTATAAGCTTTTTTTGCCGCCTGACACGCTTGTTCAATATGGTCATAACTATACTCAACAGAAAACACCCTATCTTTAAGGTCGGCTGGGGATTGAATTTCCCATTCTCCATCTGACTTAGAAGGCTTAACAAACCCTCCATTAATATAGTCCCCTAAATAATCCATTGGCTTAAGATCAGACATTTTCCCTCCGCGGCAAATATTCTCTTAAAACAAAAGTATAAAGCAAAATAAAATAAACGGCCATGAGGAAAAACCATCAACAAGGGGGGTCAATGATCAAGATCAGATCACTTCATTAAAGTTCAAAAATAAAGAGAACGCTTATCGTTTTATAAAGAATTTTAAGACCTAAGTGCTACTCATGTGTGACAAATATTTTTTCACCGGCACTCAGCTCTAGGTTTCGTAAAATAGGCTCTGGTAAAATGATTTTATTTTCTCTTTTAACGTAAGAAGATTGCGCCACTCTAATATTGGCTCCGCTCCCTACACCTATCAAGCCAAAAGAGTCAAAGTCTTGGTGGGTCTGCCCCTTAAGCATTAGCTCCAGAGTTTGACTATTCTTAATCAAGGTCACATCTTCTTTTTTCACACCAAAGTGAGGCCCACCATCAAAGGGGTCAATTTCATTTTTATCTTTAAACCCTATTTTTTGCAGTAGGTGCAATGCCCCGGCGGTTTGATCACTCACACGCCCCATAACCAGCCTTGCCTGAGAATCTAAAAGAGCTAGGTGTATATCTTCTTTTGGGAAAAGGCTTTCAATAAATTCTTTATTTTGATGGCTCAAACGATCCGCTTCCTGATAAGGCATACCAGTAAAACGACGCCCTAAAGCCTCCCAGAACTCACTTCGGCCCTCATCTGTCAACGGAGGAGCCATCTCCGCATGCCACTCTTCTTTAAATAACTCCGAGTTCATCCCGGCAAAAACAAAGCGTGAGAGACTGGTCAGCTTACCAACTTTTTCAGGACGACGGCGATAACCTTTGTGAACCACCAGGCCACCAAATTCGGAGGGCCCATTCGTTGTTGTTTTTAAACTTAAAACTTGGTGAATAAAACCCACTCCCAAAGATTTACTAAACATTTCTTTTTTATTCAGTTTAAAACTATACGTAGGATTTTGTTCACTACCATGCTGGGCCTTAACCTGAGAACTCCCAACCACCCAATTATTTTCAAGGTCTTCAGTCACCAACATATATGTGGCTTTTTCCACAGGAACCCTACCAGCAAAAGACTCATTACTCAGTTGAATTTTTTCAGAAATAATTTTTTTATCCGGAGGTAAATTCAGCAACGAAAATTGACTGGCTAAGTTTTCTAGGTGTACTAAGTCTTTTTCTTGAACTGGTCTAACTATAAAATTCATAAACACATCCGTTTTAAAGTTTTTGTATAAAAAGCCGTTGATTGCTTCAAGTCGCTTATACTAACCGACTCATTGGGCTGGTGAGAATTTCCTGGCCCCACTCCCGCCCCAAATAAAAGGCAATCCACTCCCCTTTTACCAATAAGGTTGGCCTCTGTGCAAACGGAGGACGCTCCATTACCATCGTTCTTTGAACTTATAGGAAGTTCTTTAAGCACTTCTTTCATTTCAAGCAGCCAATTTGAATTTTGATCTTGATGAAAAGAAGGTATATGTCGTTTTAATTGAAATTTAGACCCCTTACTCTCGCAAAACTGTTTTAAACTGGTTAACCAATGTCTGTATTCTTTTTCACGAACAGACGGAAGTAACCGGCAATTACCTGTCATGGTAATACCAAAATTAGAGCTTCTGACCATTCCAATATTTAGAAGAGAATATTTGGATTCAAAGCCTTCCATAGGGTGCTCTTTAAAGTGGTTTCTTAACTTTTTAACTTCACCATAGATACTCAAAAGTTTATCAGCAATATTATTAGACACACTTCCAGACATAACAAACTCTAACGTTGCGTACTCAGGAACGGTGTTGTTCATAATTCCGCCATTCATTCCCATCGTTACCACGCTTGGCATATGAGATAAAAACTCAAACATTTTTTCGACCGCATTTTCTCCCTGCTGTGGGTTGGCAGAATGAGCCCCTTTTCCCCTAAAGACTTTGCTTTGAGTAAAGCTGTTATCAGCCAAGTTATGAGTTTCTTGAAAGGCCAGCTCCTCTTTTGAGAAAGGAACATCAATTTCAACAACCGAAACACCTAAACCTTGATGAATCAAATTTAAATTTGTGGGGTGACCAACCAAAGCCTGATCAAAACTAATTTTATTGTCTGTTAAAAACTCTCTGACACCAAGAAGCCCTAGCTCTTGTCCATGGGTGCCCAGTAAGTAAATATCTTTTTTTAAATTTTTAACATCAACAGACATTAAAGCCTTCAACTTAGATAAAAAATCTAATTTATTCGTCACGCCCAAACCAAACATTTCATCCCCATAAATAGAAGCCCTAAAGGGGTTGCCATGGGTTTTTGTCCACTGCCCATAACTGCCAGGGTCTGTAGTGTCTAGGTGAGAAAGCAATAACAACCCGGGCTTATTTGTTTTTTCTGGCGCTTTTAGCTTTATAAGTAAATTGCAATGATCTTCACCAAAATGGGGAGAAGGAAGTATTTCTACTTCAAAATTTGTTTCTTTTTTGGCTAAATGGGCAAGGTACTTCACAGCATCTGAAGTACCAATGTCTGGACTACTTTCAATAGAGATTAGCTTTTGAGCTGCCTCTAAAAAATTCAAGCCAACTCCAAAACAGACTTCTCTATTATTTCTTTGCAAACTTGAATATCTTTTGAATTTAGAATAGCTGGCAATAGAAACCTTAATCGAAATGGGCCTTTCCCACAGCCAAAAGTCATTAAACCGTTCTTGAATAAAACTTTAAGTAGGGCAATCATTTTTTCTCGAGAGCCATCCAGTGGAGTCACAGCCACCATCAAACCTAAACCACCGGCATCTTGCAAAAGACCGCGGCAACTTCCTTGGTTAAGTTCATTTAGCATTCCAACAAAATCATCATGGATTTTTTGAATTTTGCCATTCGCCCCCATATAACCATCTTCTAACTCAGACAACGCGGCATGGCCAGCAGCTAAAGCCACAGAAGCTCCGGCAAATGTTCCAGACACTAAACCTGGCTTGGGGTTTAATTCGTCGGTATATAAAGTAGCACCAACTTGTAAAGTTTTTGCTACAGTGCAGACATCTACATAGTCCCCAAAGCCTAAAGTTTCATAAGCAAAAAACTCTCCGGTTCGACAAAAAGTTTGAACTTCATCGGCCCAAACAGGAATTCCCTTTTCTTTGCAAAAATCTAACATGGGTATAAAGAACTCTCTAGGAGCTGAATTATAACCGCCTTCTCCTTGCATAGGTTCAAAACAAAAACAGCTAATATCTCCCTCATGTTTGGCCACAATCTCTTTAAAGGCTGCAAAGGACTTTTCTGTGCTTTTTGGATCATTTTTGTCGTAAAAAGGAACCCGAGTTACCTCCCCATAAGAAGGTAAGCCTTGTTTTAGGGACGGGTTATCTGTAATTTCGGCCATCATTGTTGAGCGACCAGCAAAAGCATTTTTCATCGAAATAATCATTTTGGCTGGGCTCTTGTACTGACGACAAGCTTTAAGAGCATTTTCTCCTGACATAGACCCCGAGGTCGTGAGCCAAACATGTTTAAGACGACTATTTTTACCAGCAAGATCTAAAAGCTTTTGTCCCAAAAGAGAGTATTCTTTATTCGGCTGTAAGTTTCCTTGAATAACAATATCTGAGGTTGCCGCCTTCAAGCTTGCTTGTAAAATTTTGGGATGAGAATGACCAAGCACATGAATTCCAATTCCGTTGATTAAGTCAATTTTAACACTTCCATCTTCGAGCTCTACATAGGGGCCATTTCCAGCTCCTGTCCCTATATACGGGTAAAAAAGAGGTCTTCCACGGTTGGTGCCGACCTTATCAATATGGGCTTGTGCTGATTCAATCAACGAACTCTTTGGTGCCGATGGCCCCTTAATGTGCGAATTGACAGACATGACTTCATTTACAATTTGATCTATTTTTGAATCAATTTCTTTGGATTGGTCTAGTTTTGCACCCAATAGTTCGTTTGACATATAAGCCCCCTAGGATTTGAACAAGGGTTAATATCTATCACTAAAAAGAAAAAAGAGCCACTTTTCTCTTCTTTCTTTACAGATGTAATTTTCGTTCTTAAACTAAAAGCCTCTATGATTAATTTACTTTTCACATTTATTATATTGTGCTCACTTTCATTGTTCGCCAATGACACTCCTCAAGATAAATTCCAAGAAGGCATCAATAGCTTTAAGCAGCAAAACTATAAAGAGGCCATCAACAAATTTTCCTTAGCCATCAAAGAATCGCCTAGTAGCGTTAATAGCCTTTATAATCTAGGTTTAGCAGAGTTAAAAAATGGAAATTTTGCTGCCGCTGCTGGTTACTGGAGAAGGGTTCTACACATTAACCCTTGGCACCGCCAAACACGACGATCTCTTAAATCAATTGAAAAGAATTTGCCCCGGTCTGGTCGCACCACTTTTTGGGAAAAGTTTAGAGGTCTCGTGCTCAGTTACTTTACCCTACAACATATACTCATTGTTTTTACCCTGGTGCTTGTTGGGGCCGCCAGTACAGCTATAAAGTATTTTTCGCGAAGGTATATTGCATTTAAAAATAACTTTCCTATGCCGCCTGTTTCTAGTCGCTTTATTTTTCTCTCTGCCAGTTTTTTTATTTTTTCTTTTTTGTTGATCGCTAAAGTTATCGACATAAAAAACCCACGCGCCACAACTATCAGCAATGGAACTCCCGTTTACCTCAGCCCTAATAGCAGTGATATAGTTATTCATGAAATTTTACCAGGTAGTGAAATCATTATTGATCACACCAAAGACCTTTGGGCTAAAATTCAAACACGCCAAGGCAATCGTGGTTGGGTCGAAACAAAGCATTTACTGCCAACCTCTGGAGAACTCAACTTATGATTAACTATTTATGGGATAACCTTTTTAAGAAGAGTGAAGATGCTGTCTTCAAGGCCATTTCAAATAATATTATTTTTGAAGGCCTAAGTCGCTCGGAACTAAAAACGGTTGTGGATTTTCTCCATGTTCGCCACTACCGCCATGGCGAACTTATTTTTCGACAAAACGAAATTGGCGTGGGCATGTATATTATTTTAAAAGGAAAGGTCGATATATTTATTGAAAAGGCCAATAACACCAGCAAAGAGCCTAAAGATGAATTTATTACTCGCCTTGAAGAGAATGACATTATGGGAGAGATCTCCCTCATCGAAGAAAACAGTCGCCGAACCGCCTCAGCCAAAGCTCTTGTCGAGGTACAACTCATTGGTTTTTTCCAGCCTGATTTACAAAATTTGTTAAAGTCTAACCCTGAAATTGGCTCGAAAATTCTTTTAAAACTTTCACAAATTCTTGGGCGACGTCTTGCAGAAACGGCTAGGAAAATTTCTGAACTAAAAAAACAAATCGATTCGCTAAAGGCATAACTTAATGGTACATATTCAACAAAGTCGGCTTAAAAGAATTGAAATTCTCAAGCTCATTATTTTCCTGGGCATCATTTCAGCTGCTCTCACAGTTTTGTTACGTGTCGAGAATATGTTGCTCTCATTTTTACTGGCTTTTGTTCTCAAATACACGTTAGCCCCCGTTGTTAACTGGGCTGAACGCCAGGGCCTAGCTCGTTCTATTTCGACATTAACAGTCTTTACATTATTTTTTGTAACCATAGGTGGCCTTTTCTACTGGACACTCCCTTTCGTTAGCGAACAAATCACTGCTTTTCAATATGAGCTTCCCCGATACATTGAGGGAACCAAAGAGCTTATTTTTGATATTGAGTCTAAAATTGAAGAAACCATTAACACCTCCATGGAGCTAAACCTAAGTGCGCAAACAGAAACTCTTATGGTGAGTTGGACCAAGTCTATTTTTGAAGATATTCCTCAGTTTTTATCTAAATCCCTAACTACCATTTTACTGGCTCCCTTTTTTGCTTACTTTTTGTTAAAGGATAGTCGTAAAGTTCAAAGAGCTCTTCTTGATATTGTACCCAATAGTTTTTTTGAACTTGTTCTTAGCTTGCAACATCAAATTAACGAGCAAATGGGGCAATTTATTCGAGCAAGACTTCTTGAGGCTGTCATTGTTGGAAGTATTGTATGGTTTGGTCTGAGCCTCATAAATTTTAAGTTTGCTTATATTCTGGCCTTGTTTGCGGCTTTAACCAATTTAATTCCCTATATTGGCCCCATTATCGGAGCCGTTCCAGCCATCATCATTGCCTTTATTAATGGAGCTCCTGTTATTTTAGTGATTGGGATTTACGCCTTTGCTCAGCTCATCGATATGTTATTTATTATCCCTTTAGTGGTCGCTAAAATTGTAAACCTTCACCCGGTTTCTGTTGTCATTGCCATTATTATCGGAGCCCAACTTATGGGCGTCCTAGGAATGCTTGTCTCTATTCCTGCCGCCAGTGTACTGAAAGTAACGGGGCAAAATGTCTACCATCACCTCATCAATTTCAGGGCATAGCCCAAGACATTAATATTACTAGCTTTTGGGAGAATTATTTGCCATTTTTGGCCTCTCATTTTTTAGCCTAAACACTTAACTTCAAATCTGACCTATAGTAGGATGTTCTAGTTTTTACCCCTGATAACTTTCCTCCTTATAAGGCTATGAATCATGTTTAAAAAACTACTTACCATCAGTCTGCTTCTTTCCTCTTATTACCTCGTGTCTTGTAGCAGCCTTGGTACCGACGAAGCCTTGGACGAAAAAACTCCTGAGGGCGCTTATAAACTGGCAGAACTCTACAGCAACAAAAAAAGATATGAAGAGTCTTTGGCCCGATTAAGAACAATTAAAAACAAATACCCCTACAGTAAATACGCCGTTCTTTCTGAACTTAAAATTGCAGATATTGAATTTGCCCGCGAATACTGGCCTGAAGCTGAAACCGCCTATCGACTTTTCAAAGAATTTCACCCCAAGCACCCGCGCTCTGACTACGTCAGCTATCAAATGGCACTTAGCCAATACAATCAACTGCCGTCCACCATTGACCGTGACCTTGCCGACGCCTACCAAACCCTTAGGTACTTCGATGATGTTATTTTAACTTACCCTAATAGTAAGTGGGTCCAGCCTGCTAAAAAATATAAAAATAAAACCATTAAAATGCTGGCTGAAAAAGAGCAATACATTGCTTCTTTTTACTTTATAAGAGAACATTATTTAAGTGCCCTTGGCCGTTATGAAGGAATTCTTAACCGCTTTAAAGGGGTAGGTATGGAACAAGGAGCTTTGTATGGAGCTGCTGTGTCTGCCTACAAAATTAATGACCTGGAAAAAGCTAAAATGTACTTGGAAAGCTTAGCCAAAAATTTTCCAGACTCAGACGAGTATAAAAAAGCTAAGGAAAAAATTAAAAATGAATGAGCAAGATTACGAAGAGCTATTTGAAACTGCCCAGGCCCTTTTTAACGAAGGAAAATACAATCAATCTGAGTCTATTCTCAACCAGCTCATACTTAAAAACCAAAAAAAACCTCTTATTTTTCATCTACTAGGAACGATCTACTACGACCGAGGAAAGTTTAATAAGGCCATTCGTGCTTTTAAGCGGGCCCTAGAGATTGACCCAGCCTTTACTGACGCTAGTGTGGGGCTAAGTATTATACTGAATGACTTAGGCAAATATGAAGAAGGCCGCAAAGTTTTTGAAGAAGCTCAAGTCATGTTAGCTTCAAGAAACAAAGAGCAAGATTCTTATGTAAATGAAAAACTATCTATTAAACACGACGAATTGGGTGAACTTTACTTTCAACATCAACGTTACACAGAGGCTTTAGAGCAGTACCTTAAATCACTGATGCTTTCAGGAAGAAAGGCCGAGCTTAATATAAAAGTTGTACAATGTCTTATTGCCATGGATGAGCTTTCTAAGGCCGAAACTCGGCTCAGAGATACCATCCAGCAATTCCCTAAATTCATTCAAGCCAGAACTTTACTCGGAGAAATTCTACATAAAAAAGGCTCGCCGTTTGAAGCCAACAGAGAATGGAACCGCGTTCTCCAAATTGAACCAGAAAACAAAAAAGCAAGACAACTATTAAACGATCACAACCAGTTAAACCAAAACTTATAAAAGGTATCTCATGAGCTTAAAAAAAGAATTAGTGACATTTATGACAGAAGAAGAAATACAAGAAGTAGTCTTGCAATTGGCCAAAACTATTGAAAAAGACTATGCCGGCAAAGAACTACATATTGTTTGCCCTCTAAAAGGGTCTATTCTTTTTGCCACTGATTTGGTCAAAAAAATTGATCTTCCTATTATTATGGAGTTTGTTCATTTAACTTCTCCAAAGAATCAAAGCGTTGTTATACATAAAGATCTTCAAGGTGATATTACCAATAAACATGTTTTAATCGTGGAAGAAATTATTGATGCCGGAAGAACTCTGAGCTTTTTAAGAAATCGAATTCTTGCCTCTAACCCTGCTTCGGTGAAAATACTTACCCTTCTTGATAAGCCGGCTCGAAGAGAGCTGCCTATTCGTCCCGATTATGCTGGAAGAACTATTGATGACCGTTTTGTTGTTGGGTATGGTTTAGATTCTGAAGAAATGGGTCGTAATTATAAAGATTTATATAATTACAGAAACTAGTTTTTACAGTTATGTGTCTTTCTAGTTAACTAAAACGTTAACTAGGAAGAAAACCATCACTGAAAGCACAAAAAGCATTGTAAGCTGATTTCCTAACAAAATCTCTCCCCTCTTAAATATTTTTTTTGGTAAATAATTTTACCTCAAATACACTTATATTAGAGCAAGAGTTGACATAGACCGTCAAGCATTGAATATTTTTTTAGACTTTCCCTTAATTTTAAATAATTTCGCCAACCAAATCATAGTCATGACTATCCGTAATTTTGACATTTACGATGTCTCCTTGGCTGGCTTTACCATCACTTATGTATACAACACCATCAATATCTGGTGCCTGCCCAGCCGTGCGCCCCTGTAATAGTAATTCCGATTCCTCGCTCACGCCCTCAACAATAACAGGTATAACCTTTCCAACGAGGTCCTTATGTTTTTGACGACTAATCGGAAGCTGTAAAGACATAATTTGATCATAGCGTTTTTGTTTTGTTTCTTCATCGACAGGGTTTGGAAGAGTCGCCGCTTTGGTGTTTTCTTCTGTAGAGTATTGAAAAGCACCAACACGATCAAATTTTTGCTCTTTAACAAAGTCCAAAAGCTCATTAAACTGCTCTTCTGTTTCTCCAGGAAAACCAACAATGAACTGTGTTCTTATTATCGCCTCAGGTATCTCTTTTCTGATTAAGTTTAAACACTCGACAATTTTTTCTTTTGTCATTCTGCGATTCATAAGCTTTAGCATTTGGTTATTTATATGCTGTAAAGGCATATCAAAATATTTTACCAAATTGTCTCGTTCTTTGATGAGCTGAACCATTTTTTCATCAATACCATCAGGATATAAATATAAAACACGAATCCAATCCGCTCCACTTTCATCAGATAGCGTTTTTAAAAGCTCATAGGGAGAATCTGTTCTCGAAGGGTCTTTCTTTTTAATATCCCAGCCATAGTCTGTAAAATCATGTGAAATTACAATAAGTTCCTTGGTTCCACTGGCTTTTAAGAGTTTTGCCTCGCTTAAGACATTTTCCACTTTTCTAGATTGCAAATTTCCTCTTATGAGAGGTATGGCACAAAAAGCACAGCGCTTTTTACAGCCCTCAGAAATTTTTAAGTACGCTCGATGCTTCAATTGAGAGTTTAAGCGAGGAGTGGCCTCTTCTTGTAAATAGGTGGGCAAATTAAAGTAAGTCTTTTTTTCTTCCCCTTGATAAGCTTTGGCCAAAATATCATCTATATTTTGAAATTGTCCAGAGCCAACAAACAAATCAGCTTCAGGTAAACCCTCAACCAAATCATCCTTATAACGTTGAGTCAGGCAGCCGGCGACCACTAGTTTTTTTAATGACCCTTCTTGCTTATATTTAGCAGCCTCTAAAACCGTATTAATCGACTCCTCTTTGGCCTGCTCTATAAAACCGCAGGTATTTACAATAATGGTATCGGCTTTAGACTCATCCTGCACCAATTCATAACCTTGATTTTTTAAAGTCCCAAACATAATTTCGCTGTCTACTAAATTTTTTGGACAGCCCAAGCTAATTATATGAACCTTTTTTTTATTTTCTATTATTTTTTGAGACATCACATCACCGTTTTTTCTGCGTTTGCTGGCATAGAGTATTCAAATTTGGAATCATTTTTATTTTTTTTAAACTTAACTTTCGAAAAATCATGTCGAGTTTTATTTTCAATACTGTCGGTGTACTCAATATAATTTATTTTTTCCTTAGAAGAATCTAAACTAATATGGGCCGACTTAATATCCGGTGCAGAGTCCTTCTTTTTAAACTCAACCGAATAAAGCCCATCAGATACAAATTTAAAATCAATATCCTCTTTGATGTTTGAGTTTCCAAAAAATGCAGCCATAAAACCCTTAACCTTATTTTGAGCAGCTTTTGATTTTAAATGAATCGCTTGAATCTTTCCGCCCATTTCTTTGGACAGCCTATTTTCCACCCAAATACTTTTACCGTTGACTACCACTAAATGTTTTTCAGGTTCAGTAATTTCATACCTCATATTTCCCTGGCTAAGATATAACTGGCCAAAACTGATCTTAGGGTCACCTCCCAACAAGGTCGAAACCATCGTTTTTTTTAATTTCATATCTACTGCCGGTGAGTTTCGATATTTATTAATCACCTGATGAATGGGCTGATTTAAGTCGACCGACTTTTCGGCCTGAATTAAAAAAAAGGGAAACAAAAAAATGAAAATAAAAGTACGTATCATAGGCCCTAATTTAGCAATTTTTACTCGCCGTGTCTATTGCAAACAGCTCTATTTATAGGGAATTTAAAGCCTTTTCAGCTCCACAACTATAAGGACCTACAAAGTCGCATAGGCTTGAGATGAGAGCTAATCAAGGGCTACTTTTTTCAGTGTTTTTTCAGCCAGTACCCATACATCAAATTTTTTGGGTTGTCCCAAAGCCCTATAGGCTGCCTCTGCGGTAGAGCCAGATGTCACAACATCATCAACAAATATGAAACGGGTTCTATTTCCCCTTTTTAAGCTAAGCTTTAGAAACATTTTTCTATTTTGCCTTCTGATTCTTGTTAAGTTTTTTTGAGATACTTTTTTTTGAAGAGATTCTTTAAGGACATCAAAATAAGGACGCCCAGTGACCTCCGACAAACCCCTAGCAAAATAAAGGGCATGATTTAATTTCGGGTATTTTGCCGGTGCAGGAATAAAAATTAAATTTTCATCTTTATATTGAGAAAATGAAACCTTTGAAAGAAACATCTGAGCTAACTTAACAAATAACTCATGATCATGACCTTTTTTTAAATTGTATACCACCGGCCGAACATATTGATCACTCAACTCATTCCATACCCATAATCGATGAAGTGGGAACTTGTAATTTTCACTTCTCGAGTTTCTTTTAGATTGAGTTAATTCATAATAATTAAGCCAACAACTATTACAAAAAATATCAACAGGAGGAGAAAACTCGCTACAAACCAAGCAAACTCTAAAATAACATTTCCAGGAATACATGGAGAACTCTAAATACAAAATCTCAGCCTGACCCTAACTTACTATAGGTTCTACATAAAGTATCCCACCTTTCGGTTTTCGAACTTAAGCGACGGAAGATTTAAATACTATCACTCGTTATGATAAGGAATTTTCTTTTCTATACAAATAGAGCGATAAATTTGCTCCAAAGCCATAGTCATGGCTATATGATGGTTCATTGTAAGTGAGGTTAGGCTGATTTTCATGTCTGCTCTTTCTTTCACATCTTCAGACACGCCAAAAGCTCCACCAATTAAAAAAACAATTCTTTTTTTTCCCGATTGTAAAAAATGGCTTAACTTTTTGGAAAAATCAATAGAACTCTTAAGCTCTGTTCCTTGCTCGTCAAATAATATAAACCAATCTTTGGGGTCTAACATTTTTAAAACAAGTTCAGATTCATTTTTAATTTTTATATTTTTTTTCTCGCGGGGCAAAGGCCGCCCC
Organism: Bdellovibrionales bacterium; assembly: GCA_020630675.1. Lineage (GTDB taxonomy): Bacteria > Bdellovibrionota > Bdellovibrionia > Bdellovibrionales > UBA1609 > JAHDIR01. The sequence continues at coordinate 124,740 of JAHDIR010000002.1, read as the reverse complement.
TTTAGCGTTATTATTTGAAACGGATAATGATGTCCAATTTTCTTTTCATACAGCGAAGCTGACTTTTGCGCCCAATCCTCTTTTCCTGATTGTATGTGGACAAACTTTAACTCCATGGAATAGTGTCTTTTAGGCGTCTCCTAAAAGCTCTCCTTCCGACCAAAGCTCCTCAAGTTTATATTCATTTCTAACATAATCATAAAAAACATGAACAATAAGAGATCCATAATCAATCACTACCCAGCGACCTTCATTTAAACCTTCTATAGCAATAGGGGCAAGACCATGGGTTTTGCGAATGGTTTTAATTAAGTTTTCTGCCAAAGCAGAGGTGTGTCGAGTGTTTGTACCCGATGCAATTAAGTTAAATTCAGAGGGCTGGGAGATGTTTCGCACATCATAAGCTAAAACACCTAAAGCATTTTTTTCTTTTAAAATTTCACGGCATTGTATAGAAAAAATTTGATAGTCTGCGACTTTTTTATCTACTTTTTCATAAATATTTTCTTTGGTGATATAGTCTTGAACCTTATCAGGAATTTGCGAGCTTAAAGGCTTTCCTTTTCTTAAGTTTGTTCTTAAAAAAGACGACGATACATCTATGTCTTCAGTTAAAATCATAAATTCAATTTTTTTGCCTGTAGACAAAATATATTCATTTTCAGAATAATCTAATACCATCTCTTTTATATTTACAGGCAGCTCATCTAATTCCGGAAATGCAAAACCAGGTCGACTTGTAACAACTAAGTCAGCCATTGTTAAAATTGCTTTATAGTTTTTCCATTTATCAAATTGGTATAACTGGTCTAACCCTATTAAAACTTTAATATTTTCAGCCTTATATTTTTCTTTCAAAGAAGGTAAAACATCAATTGTGAAGCATTTTTCACCTTGCTCTTTTTCATATGTATCCACTTTAACGGGCAAACCCTGAGTAGCTAACTCCATCATACTTAAGCGATGGTCTATTCCTGGGTCATAATCAAAAAATTTTAATGGACTCTGATAGGAGGGTAAAACCACCATCTGATAGTCTTCAAAATTTTCAGTGGCTGTTTGAATGACATTTACATGACCAATATGTGGAGGGTTAAAGCTACCCCCAAAAACTAAAATATTACTCATCTTCTACCTTTACCGGGTAAACAATCTCACCCGCTCTATATATTAATTCCTGAATATTCTTACCTGTCACAGCAGATATACAAAGAGGACTTATTCCTGTCGCTAGCTTGAACTCTTTAATGGCCTCATTCAAACTCTCTGGTTCTAAAACATCAATTTTGCTAAAAACAACAATTTGTTCCCTTGAAGACAAAGGGGCAAACTGATCTTTCAGGTCATTATTTTCATCATATTTTTTGAGCTCATTCATAATTAGCTCGTAACTTTTAAGTGGAGGATGAGTCGCTAAAGGAGAGGCATCGACAACATGAACAAAAGCTTTCGTTCTTTCTATATGTCGTAAAAATTGAATGCCTAAGCCTAAACCTTCATGAGCACCTTCGATAAGGCCGGGTATGTCCGCCACAACATAGTTTTTTCCATCTTCAATTTTAACAACCCCAAGGTTAGGCACCAAAGTTGTGAAGTGATAATCTGCAATTTTAGGTTTGGCAGCAGAAATTCTAGAAATAAGTGTCGATTTACCCACATTAGGAAAACCAATAATACCGATGTCGGCTAAAATTTTTAGCTCAAGGCTAATATTCATTTCTTGCTCAGGCATACCTTTTTGAGCAATCTCTGGGGCTTGATGAACACTAGTTTTATAAAAAGTATTTCCCTTTCCGCCAATGCCGCCCTGTAAAAGAGTAAAACTTTCCGTTTCGGCCATATCTACAATTAATTTTGATTGTTTATCTTTAACGACGGTTCCTGGAGGAACCAATAATATTAAGTCTTCGCCATTAAAACCTGTTTGGTTTTGTTTTCCACCTGGCTGACCATTTTGAGCTGAGTACTTTTTTTTGAATTTAAAATCAAGAAGTGAAGAGAGTTTGTCGCTGACTTGAATGATGACGTCGCCACCTTTACCACCATCACCACCGTCAGGACCGCCGCGTGGAACATGGGACTCACGACGAAAGCTCACGCACCCTGCCCCACCTTTTCCGGAGCGAACTAAAATATGAGCTTCGTCAATAAATTTCAAAATAGAAGGAATTTAAACACAGCTTAAGCTGTTCTTGGGTAAACGCTAACCTTCATTCTTTTCTTATCAACATGTTCAAATTTTACAACACCATCAATAACAGAAAATAAAGTATGATCTCTACCCATACGAACATTTTGACCAATATGGAAGCGAGTTCCTCTTTGGCGAACAAGTATCATTCCAGGTTTAACTGGCTGACCACCAAATTTTTTAACACCTAGTCTTTTACTTTTACTATCTCTTCCGTTTTTCGTACTACCCGCGGCTTTCTTCGATGCCATGACTACTCCTTAAATTAACTTTTTTTCTTAGCTGTCTTTTTCTTAGCCGCTGTTTTCTTTTTAGTGACTTTCTTTTTAGTGGCTGTTTTTTTCTTAGAAGTGGCTTTTTTGGCAGCCGCCTTCTTTTTGGTCACTTTTTTTCCTGTTTTAACTTTTGCCTGCTTAGCTTCTTTTTTTGCCGCCGCTGCAGCTTCGGCTTTCATTTTTTTCTTTTCAGGATTAAATACAGTGGCAGCAGCTTCTGCATTGCTCACTTCCCCTTTAGGGTTAGTGATAGATTTAATGAAAAGCTCTGTGTACCATTGACGATGACCACGCATTTTACGATAGCCTTGACGTCTTTTCTTTTTAAAAACTAAAACTTTTGCAGCCTTTGTTTGGTGAGTCACAACGGCCACCACTTTAGCATCAGGAAGCACTGGATTACCTGAAAAACTGTCAGCTCCGCCAACCCATAAAACTTCAGGGATTTCAAACTCATCGCCTAAGTCTTTATCTAGTTTTTCAACTCTTAATTTATCACCAGCTTTTACTCTATATTGCTTGCCGCCAGTTCGTACAATTGCGTACATTTCAACCTCCAAAATCTCAATAAGAACTGTCATATCTGCCACGCTGCAATAGCTCTGTCAACCAATTATCAGCGCGATAATTAAGCAATAACACAGCAGGTTTTAAGAAAATTTAAAAAAAAATTAAAGCTTAAAAATAAGGCAAATTATGAAAAAGTTACCTTACCTTTATTTTTAACTAAAATAAACATAAATATTTGTTTTTAATCAATAAATTTCCATACAACCCTTTCTGGGGCCCAAGTGCTTGTAGTTGATGGGCTCACTTTAACCATCAAGGGCTTTTACTTTCCAAGCAAAAATACGACTCGAAGTTTTCTTTTAAGGGCTTATATTTAACGAATGTAAGCCAAAATTATTAGTTTTAGCCGGCCAACCAGCTAATTTCGTATTGTTCAGTGTGATAACTAGGCTCAATTTTTACGGCTACAGAAGTTTGATTATTGGCTTCAAAGCCTTCAATGGCGTCAGTTTCTTCAGAATAAAGCCAATCGGCAACCTCAGAATGGCAACGTACACGAACTGTGCGAGCAGAGGCATCTTTAGCTGGAATACTGAGCTCTCTTTCAATTTCCCTTAAAATCTCTTGAGCCACCGTCATTTTCTGCTTTATATAGCCTCGACCTTCACAATAAGGACAAGGTTCGCAAAGAGTTGATCGTAAACTTGGACGTGTTCTTTTACGAGTCATCTCCACTAGGCCTAACTCCGACATCGACATAATCGTATTCTTAGCTTTGTCTTTTAACATTTCCCGCTCAAGAGCCTGAAGAATTTTTTCTTTATGGGTTTCTCGCTCCATATCAATAAAATCGACAATAATAATTCCTCCACAGTTTCTGATCATTAACTGATGAGCAATTTCTTTAGTGGCCTCCAAGTTCGTTTTAAAAATGGTTTCTTCTAAGTCTTTTTTTCCAACAAATCGACCTGTGTTAACATCGATAACAACAAGAGCCTCGGCTTCATCAATAACAATATAGCCGCCTGACTTTAACCAAACTTTTCGGCCCAAGGATCGAGAAATTTCTAAGTCAATATCATATAAATCAAAAAGGGGTTTGGACTCTTGGTAATGCCTTACCTTAGATTTAAGCTTAGGCATAAACTGACCAACAAAATGCACTACTTTTTTATAGGTTTTGGCATCGTCAACTAAAACACGGCTAACATCTTCACTTAGTAAATCTCGAAGGGCCACTAATTCCATGCTAATTTCTGAATGAACTAAACTCACCCCCTTTCGTAAAGAAAAAGTTTTTTGTACGTCTCGCCATAACTTACTCAAATAAGTTAGATCCGAAGACAAGCTTTCTTTTTGCGCCCCCTCACCAGCAGTTCTTATAATCACTCCTCCGTCTGGTTTAAGATCTTTCACCAAATTTTCTAAACGCGATCGTTCTGACTCATCTTCAATTTTTCTAGAAACTCCCAAATGATTAACGGTGGGCATGAATACTAAATTACGACCCGGCAAAGTAATATGAGTGGTGATTCTGGCCCCTTTAGTTCCCAAAGGATCTTTAGCCACTTGAACCATAAGTTCTTGTCCGGCACTAATTAAATCTTGGATGGGAGGCAGAGTGGCGTTCTCATGGGGCTGAACATCAAGGGTTCGTAATACAATTTCTTCAGAGCCTTCGCCGTTGTCTTCAGATGAAAGGTCAGGGTTAACCATGGCTTGGTTTAAACCTTGAGTGACAATATCTCCGACATATAAAAAGGCAGCTCGCTCAAGTCCAATATCAACAAAGGCGGCTTGCATGCCCGGCAAAACCCGTAAAACTTTTCCCTTAAAAATAGAGCCTACAAAAGTAGGTACTGTTTTTCTTTGAACTTTAAAATCAGTAATAACATTTTCATCGAGATAAGCGACACGTGTTTGTCCTGGGCGAACATTTATTAATATTTCAGACATCCCTATTTCCTTTTCTCGTTTATAAACTCATTTAACTCAACTTATGTATTGGTATCTCACAATCAATTCAGAGGCGCTATACTAAATTAAAGTATAATCTATTTTACGTAATCATTCTAGCTAGCCTAAAGTTGGCTTTTTGTCATAAAGTTCAATTCAATCAATACTTTTAAGGGCCTTTTATTTTCATTTTTTTATTATTTTTGCCGATAGATGTAAGTAAGAATATTAATTTAAATGAGGAAAGGTTTCATATGGCAAGCATTGACGAACTATTTACAATCATGGTGGAAAAGGGAGCTTCAGATCTTCATTTAAGTGCTGGCTCGTCCCCCATACTTAGACTTCATGGAGATATGATTCCGTTAGAAATTCCAGAACTTAGTACCAATGATGTTCAAAGCCTTGTTTTTGAAATATTAACTGAAAAACAAAAAAAGAAATTTATTGAAAACTGGGAGCTTGATTGCAGTTACGAACTCAAGGGAGTTTCTCGCTTTCGTTGCAACGTGTTTATGCAACAGCGTGGGCTTGGGGCTGTTTTCAGAACAATTCCCACAGATATAAAAACTATGGAAGAGCTTAATTTACCTGACGTTGTAGCTAGCTTCACCAACCTCCATCGAGGACTTGTACTTGTTACAGGTCCAACAGGGTCTGGAAAATCAACAACATTAGCTTCCATGATTCACACAATTAATTTAACCAAATCAAAACATATTTTAACAGTGGAAGATCCCATTGAGTTTGTTCATCAAAATCATCGATCTTTAATTAATCAAAGAGAGGTGGGCGGCCACACCAAGTCTTTTAAAAATGCATTAAAAGCAGCTTTGAGAGAAGATCCAGATATTATTTTAGTGGGAGAGCTTCGTGATTTAGAAACCATCGAGTTAGCACTCACCGCCGCCGAAACTGGCCACTTAGTGTTTGGAACCCTTCACACCAATAGTGCTGCTAAAACAGTGGATCGTATTATTGATGTTTTTCCTGAAGGTGGCCAAGCACAAATTAGATCCCTTCTTTCTGAAAGCCTAAGAGGGGTCATCGCCCAGTCTCTTTTTAAAAGAGCCGACGTACCTGGCCGCGTGGCGGGCCTTGAAATTTTAGTCAATACGCCTGCTGTGGCCAACCTAATTAGAGAGGGAAAAACATTTCAAATTCCCTCCACCATGCAAACCGGTCACTCTGTTGGAATGGTAACTTACGAGAGGGCCATGAACGACCTTGTCAATGAAGGGAAAATTACTCAAGAAGTGGCTGACGACTTCTTAGGTAAACCGTCAAAAAACACTGCCCCAGCTGCGAAGACGAATGCCAAACCTGCGAACGCCAAACCAAAAATAAATACCCCAAAGAACACTAATTCCTCAACTGGCATTCGTATGTCTAAGGAAGGCAAAACAGATGTTTCAAACCTCTTTGGAAGTTTTAAGAAAAAAACGGGTTAAACGGCTATATTTTTTGAAAAAGTTCTCTCTAAATCAAATAGCTTTAAAGTTTGCACTTTAAAGCTAAGCTCCTGCAGCAAGGAAGCTCTTGAATAGTTGCCACTTTTGCAATAATAAAAGAGAACTCAGAACGATAATTTTTAAAATGTCCTTCTGAAGCGGGGGATAATTAAAATATGAAAAATATGGCTCAATATATTGATCATACCTTATTAAAAATAACTGCCAGCGAGAATGAATACTTACAACTTTTTGAAGAAGCAAAAGCCCATAACTTCTTTTCTGTTTGTGTGCCTCCCTGTTATGTTTCTTTGGCTGTAAAAGCATTAAATCAATCTTGTGTAAAAATAACTTCCGTTGTTGGTTTTCCTTCTGGCTTAAGTACCACCCAAAGTAAATGGCAAGAAGCTCAGCAGCTCATACAGCTTGGTGCTGATGAGATTGATATGGTTACCAACTTGTCATGGGTTAAAAGTAACCAATGGTTAAAAATTCAAAACGAAATCTCTGACATAAAAAAGCTTTTGGGAAACCGTACATTAAAAGTCATTGTTGAGTCTTCCCTTTTAACAAAAGACGAAATTTTAAATATTTGCCTTTTGCTTATTCCCTCGGGGGCCGACTTTATTAAAACGTCCACAGGCTTTAACGGCCCAGGCGCTCAAATTGAAGACGTCAGGTATATGAAGGAAATCTTAAAATCTTCTCATGTAAAAATAAAAGCCAGTGGTGGAATTAAAACCCAAAAAAAGGCTCAGGATTTTATATTAGCTGGTGCTGATCGCCTTGGAACTAGCTCAAGTCTTAAAATTATATCGCCAAAGGATATTCATGAAACTGCTACCAGCACAGATTATTAAAAAGAAAAGAAATGGCCTGACTCTTTCTGAAGAAGAGCTAAAATATTTAATTGAAAGCTATACAAAAAATGAACTCCCTGAGTATCAAATGTCTGCGTTTTTGATGGCTGTATTTTTTAAAGGCATGAGCCCAGAAGAAACGGCTTGGCTGACAAAAATTATGAAAAACTCTGGGCGCAGTTTTAACTTTGATACTTTAAAACCAAAAGTTATTGATAAGCATAGTACTGGGGGCGTTGGCGACAAGGCGAGTATGATTTTGGCCCCAATTGCCGCCGCCGCTGGTGTTTATGTACCCATGATTGCTGGTCGCGGCCTTGGCCACACCGGTGGAACCTTAGATAAACTCGAAAGCATTCCTGGGTTTTCCACGCAACTAAGTACAGATAAATTCGAAAGCTTGGTACATAACCTTGGCTTTGCCATTATGGGACAAACCAAAGATATTTGCCCTGCTGATAAAAAACTTTATGCCCTAAGGGATGTCACTGCTACGGTGGAATCTCTTCCTTTAATTTGTGGTAGCATTATGTCAAAAAAATTATCCGAAGGCATCAATGGCCTCGTTCTTGATGTAAAGTATGGTCAAGGAGCTTTCATGAAAACTGTTGAAGAGGCCTCTGCTTTGGCTGAGCTTCTTAAGTTTACAGGCGAAAGTAATGGCGTTGAAGTTCATGCTTTAATCACCAATATGGAGCAACCTTTGGGGAGATTTGTTGGCAACGCTCTAGAAATCAAAGAGTGCTTTGATATATTGTCTGGCTCAAACGACCCTCTTTATTCTGACACCACAGAAATTAGCTTACACTTGGCTGCCCATATGATTCAACTCGCAGGCATAGCCAAAGATACTTCTAGCGCTCTCAAAATAGCCCAACAAAAACTAAATGACGGCAGTGCTCTTGAAAAATTCCGTCAACTTTGTCGCCAACAAGGAGCCAGCGAAGAACTAGAAAACATACCCTTACCAAAAAATTCTATAGATATTAAAGCTGATCAATCAGGTTTTATTGGTCAATTCCAAAACGAAAAAATTGGTTACCTTGGTGTGCAATTGAAGGCAGGAAGAAAACAATCCAGTGATTCTATTAATATGTTGTCCGGCTTTGAATTTTTAAAAAAAATGGGAGACCCTGTCAATGCAGGAGACACTATTGCTAAAATTTATCATGACGGGACCGTTGATGTTAAAGGAACTCCTGAAGAACTTAAAAAATATATTCAAATAATAAAAGAACAACCAAAAGTAACACCATTAATACAAAAAAAAATTATTTAGCCCTGTGAGGAAAATATGATTGAACGATTAAATGAATCTAAAAAATACATTGAAAGCCAACTTTCAAAACAACCAACAGTGGCTGTTACTCTTGGCTCTGGCTTAGCCCACTTTGTTGATAAACTTAAAAACAAAACAACTATTTCATATGGGGATATTCCTCATTTTTCAAAAACCACTGTTGAAGGGCACCCTGGCCAAATGGTTTTTGGTGAGCTTGGAGATCAATATGTCTGTGCCTTGCAAGGGCGTGTCCATTTCTATGAAGGGCATGGTTTACAGGAAGTGGTTTATGCAACTCGGTTAGTTGGATTTTTGGGAATGAAAACACTCTTACTCACTAACTCGTCAGGAGGTTTTTTAGATAATATGAAAGCCGGTGACTTTATGATTATTGAAGATCATATTAATTTAACGGGGCAAAACCCTCTCATTGGGGCCAACCTTCACGAGCTTGGCCCCCGCTTTCCTGACATGAGTAATATCTATAATGCTGATCTCACCGAAAAATTAGAAACTGTTTTTAAATCAAAAAGTATACCTTACCATAAAGGGGTTTACTGCGGAGTGACCGGCCCCAGTTATGAAACCCCTGCCGAAATTCGTTATATGAAAAGCATTGGGGGGGGAGCTGTTGGAATGAGTACTGTGCCTGAAGCCATTGCTGCCAATCATATGGGTATGAAAGTTTGCGGATTAAGTTGTATCACTAACTTGGCTTCTGGAATTAGCAAAACAGCATTAACTCATGAAGAAGTCAAAGAGGTGGCAAGCTTATCTGCACAGAATTTCAATGAAGTTCTTGAGTCGTTTGTGCTTAGCCTTTAGCTCTACCAAAGCCCCAGAACACCTAACTGTATTGGATTTCAGCACAAACCGGACTGGGCCTAGGTCAAAAATAGTCAGTTATTTTTTACCATAACTTTGAATGTATTAGATAATGAATAGGAGAGATTTTCTTCTCTAAACTTCATTTTTTGCCACGGATGGCGGAGCTTAATACATGGATGTTGGACGTAAATTTACGTATGCTTTTTGTTCTCTTTTGTTTTTATTACTTTCTTCCTGCGAAAAAAGCCCTCCTCTTAACGAGTCTCTAGATAATCGAAAAACCACTCGCGCGTGCGAAAATAACATTATTGAAAATGAGTTTGTTATTCGTTGGGCCGACGGTAAAGTCACAACCCATAAAAATATTTCTCGTGATCGCTTTATACAAAAATATTTAAATAATAAAAACGAAGGTAAAATTATTGCTGCTGAACCGAGCTACCGCATTCAATTAGAGAAAGCTACATTTCGCCCAGCAGGACAATGCAACAGAATTAATTGGGGGCGAGAGCGCATTAATGTTGATCAATTTTGGCAAAAAAATATTACAGGCAAAAACATAATTGTTGCAGTCACTGACACTGGCTTAGATTTATCTCACCCTTCCTTTGCGCAAAACATAGCCTACAACCAAGGTGAAATGGGGTTAGATGATAACGGAGAAGATAAAAATAGTAACGGAATTGATGATGACCAAAATGGATATGTTGATGACTTTGCTGGCTACGATTTTATTTATAATCGAAACATTCCAACTGACAGTGTAGGCCATGGCACGTCTGTTGCTGGCGTGATTGCTGCTAGTCACACCATTGTAACTGAAGACGATAATTCCATTGAAGTGGATGCCGATGTAAAAGGAATTGCTCCGGGTGCAAAAATTCTTCCTTTAAAATTTATCGATGAAATTTCTGGCGGAACAGCTGATGCCATTGAAGCTATTCGTTATGCGATTAACCAAGGGGCTCAGATTATAAATGCCAGTTGGGGAGGAAACGACTGTTCTGATATCTTACCAAACTATATGCGTTCAATGAGTGAAAGGAATGTTATATTTGTTGTTGCTTCTGGAAATGAAAACATTGATCTCGATAACCTTGGATTTAATCTGCCTATCTACCCAGCCTCTTTGAATTTAGCAAACCAAATCACCGTCGGTGCCATTGGTAGTTTTGGACAAAGAGCTATTTTTTCTAATTATGGTGAAAACTCCGTTGAGCTTTTTGCTCCTGGCTCAGGTATTTTAACCGTTCGCCCTGGAAACCAAATCACATGTGCTGATGGAACTAGTTTTTCAGCCCCTATGGTTAGTGGAGCACTGGCCTTACTTATGGAGGCCTACCCTCAGCTGAATGCTTTTGAAATTAAAGAGTTACTCCTGTCAGCTGTGGAAAAAGATGTGGATTACTTGAATTTAACACAAGGCTCTCTCCAGCTAAGTGAACTATTGCCTGAGTAAATCTGCTGATTGTAAAAATTAGTCTCTAGAAACCCCCACCGGTTTCTTAAATTTTCTTACCAGGCCATACCACGGTCCCTGCGACTTAAAACTCTATAAACAAAAGGCGTTTAAAGCCTCGTGAACGCTTTGATATAAGGCGTTATTTTGTCTCTTATTTTTGCCTCTATACAGCTATACTCTGTGCACTTTCTATTATAAGAAAATAGTCCAATATATTGATAGAATTGAAGGTTTAAAGGTACTTAAGTGAGAATTTATATAAGTGATTTAAAAAAACATATCGGCCAAGAAGTTACTCTAAAAGGGTGGGTTTATAACTACAGAGCTTCTAGCAAAAAAATTAAATTTTTAATTTTAAGAGATGGCTCTGGATTACTTCAGTGTGTTTACTTTAAAGGTGAATGTGATGACAGTGCCATAGATTTATTTTCTGAAATCACTCAAGAAGCTTGTGTGGAAGTCACAGGAGTTCCCCGGCTCGAAGAACGTAGCCCTGGCGGCGTAGAACTTGGTGCTTCGCGCTTGAAAATTTTATCTAAAACAGAAAACTATCCTATTACCCCTAAAGAACATGGTACTGATTTTCTAATGAACAATCGCCACCTTTGGCTGCGTTCTAAAAAACAACATGCGGCTTTAAGAGTGCGAGCTGAAATTATTAAAGCTGTCAGGGACTTTTTCGATGGTGATGGTTTCACTTTAGTTGATGCCCCTATTTTTACTCCCAGTTCTTGTGAAGGAACTTCCAACTTATTTGAAACTCAATACTTTGATGATAAGGCCTACCTTTCTCAAAGTGGTCAATTGTACATGGAAGCTGCCGCCGCGGCGTTCGGTAAAGCTTACTGCTTTGGCCCTACCTTTCGAGCTGAAAAGTCTAAAACTAGACGGCATTTAATTGAATTTTGGATGGTTGAGCCTGAAGTCGCTTTTAATGATCTTTACGACAATATGGATCTCGCAGAACAATTTGTTGAATATATTATTCAACGAACAATTAAAAATAAGGCGGAAGAACTTAAGGTGCTTGAGCGTGACACCTCAGGTCTTGAAAAAATTAAAGGTGATTTCCCAAGGCTTCACTACAAAGAGGCCGTTGAAATTATTAAAAAAGAAAACCCTGACTTTATCGATGGTGATGACTTTGGTGGAACTGATGAAACTATCATTAGCTCTAAATTTGAAAAACCCGTTTTTGTCCATCACTTCCCGTCTGCTATCAAGGCTTTTTACATGAAAGAAGATGCCGACGAAAAAGGCTATAGTTTAAGTTGCGATATGTTGGGAACTGATGGTTACGGTGAAATTATTGGTGGTGGCCAAAGAGAGGAAAGCATTGAAGTTCTTGAGTCTAAAATTAAAGAGCATGATTTAGACATGAAAGACTTTCAATGGTACTTAGATATCAGAAGATATGGTAGCTTTCCTCATTCTGGATTTGGATTAGGAATTGAACGAACAGTGGCTTGGATTTGTGGACTTCCTCATATTAGAGAGACCATACCTTTCCCAAGACTTTACGGAAGACTTCATCCATAGGAGATATTCATGGAAACAGAAATAAACGTTGAACTAAAATTAAAAAATCTTGATGATAAAAATCAGCAAGCCTATGCCGGAGGAGGCGAAGCTCGCCAAACAAAACACCGCACAGGTGGTCGTTTAACGGCTAGAGAGCGCCTTGATGTTCTTCTTGACCCGGGAAGCTTTGTTGAGTTGGATCGCTTTGTAACTCATCGTTGCCAAAACTTTGGAATGAACGAAAAGAAAATTCCTGGTGATGGAGTCATTACTGGTTACGGTCGTATTAACGGAAAGACGGTTTATGTTTACAGCCAAGACTTTACAGTTTTTGGCGGAAGTATGTCGCGCACTCAAGCAAACAAAATTTTGAAAGTGCAGGAGCTGGCAATGAAAAACGGCAGCCCAATCATTGGTTTAAATGACTCTGGTGGAGCTCGAATTCAAGAAGGGGTTGAAGCTCTTGCCGGTTATGCTGATATTTTCCTTAAAAATACTTTGGCCTCGGGAGTGGTTCCTCAGATTAGTGCAATCATGGGGCCTTGTGCCGGTGGCGCTGTTTATAGCCCAAGCTTGACGGACTTTATTTTTATGGTCAAAGACACAAGCTATATGTTTGTAACGGGCCCTGATGTTATTAAAACAGTAACCCACGAAGAAGTCACCAAGGAAGAACTTGGTGGAGCTCTCACTCATAACCAAAAATCTGGCGTGGCTCACTTTGCAACTGACAGTGACAAGCATTGCTTACTTATGATTCGTGAACTTCTTAACTTTTTACCAATGAACAATCTTGATGATTGCCCGGCTTTAGAAACCAAAGATAGTCCTGATCGTGTAGATGAAAGTTTAAACCATGTCGTTCCTAGTAACCCTAAAAAACCGTACGATATAAAAGAAATTATTAAAAAATCTGTTGATGAAGGTTACTTCCTGGAAGTTCAACAACATTATGCCCAAAATATTATTATTGGATTTGCTCGCTACAACGGCAAGAGTGTAGGAATTGTTGCCAACCAGCCACAAATTCTAGCTGGTTGCTTAAATATTCAAGCCAGCATAAAAGCGGCTCGTTTTGTTCGTTTTTGTGATGCTTTTAACATTCCTATCGTGAGTTTTGTTGATGTTCCTGGCTTCTTGCCTGGGACTGACCAAGAGTGGGCCGGAGTGATCACTCACGGCGCTAAACTTCTTTACGCTTATGCTGAGGCCACCGTTCCTAAAGTCACCATTGTTACTCGAAAAGCCTATGGTGGCGCTTATGACGTCATGTCTTCAAAACACCTACGTGGAGATATCAATATGGCTTACCCAACTGCTGAAATTGCAGTAATGGGTGCTGAAGGGGCCGTAAATATTATTTTCAGAAAAGAGATTAATGAAGCAAAAGATGTGGAGGCCACTCGTAAAGAACTCATAGAAAATTATGAGCAGCAATTTGCTAACCCTTATGTCGCCGCTGAACTTGGCTATATTGACGAAGTGATTGAGCCAGCTTTAACTCGAAAAAGAATTATTGAATCCCTAGAGATGCTTAAAAATAAAAAAGACACTAACCCTCCTAAAAAACATGGAAACATTCCACTTTAATTTTTAAAGGAAATTATATGTTTAATAAAATATTAATAGCTAATCGTGGAGAAATCGCTGTTCGGGTCATTAGAGCCTGTCGTAACCTAGGAATAGCTTCAGTGGCTGTGTACAGTGAAGCCGATCGCAACAGTTTGCATGTTATGCTTGCCGATGAAGCCTATCATATTGGCCCGGCCCCCAGCGCTCAGTCTTATTTAAATGTTGATAAACTTGTCGAAGTCTGTAAAAGCGCTGGCGTCGATGCCATACACCCGGGTTACGGTTTCTTGAGTGAAAATGCTAAGTTTGTTGAACGGTTACAACAAGAAAATATCGCTTTTATTGGCCCTACTGTAGATAATATCGTGGCGATGGGTGATAAACTCGCTGCCAGAGAGCTCATGGAAAAAGCAAATGTTCCTACTGTTCCCGGTAGCCCCGGTGCCGTGACTAGCGTGGAAGAAGCCGAAAAAATTTCTCAAGAAATTGGTTTTCCTGTGATCATTAAAGCCTCTGCCGGTGGTGGTGGTAAAGGAATTCGTGTTGTCCTAGACCCAAAAGAACTTGCAAGTAACTTTAGAGCCTGTCAGTCAGAAGGAAAAAATTACTTCAGTGATGATCGTGTTTTCATTGAGCGCTTTATTCAAAACCCTAAACATATTGAAATGCAAGTTTTTGGAGACAATCATGGCAATGTTGTTCACCTATTTGAACGGGAATGTTCTGTTCAAAGGCGACATCAAAAAGTGATTGAAGAATCTCCAAGTATTTCTGTTCCTCCCGAGGTGCGTGAAAAAATGGGAGCCGTCGCCGTTGCTGCCGCCAAATCTATCAATTATATTGGTGCCGGAACTATTGAATTTATTTTTGATAATAACACCAAAGAATTTTTCTTCATGGAAATGAACACTCGCCTTCAGGTTGAACACCCCATCACGGAGCTTGTGACAGGCACCGATCTTGTGCGCGAACAAATTTTAGTGGCCGATGGCCAGCCTCTTTCTTTCAAGCAAGAAGACATCAAGCAAAAAGGGCATGCCATTGAGTTAAGAATTTGCGCTGAAGACCCTTTGACCTTTGTGCCAAGTCCTGGTGCTATTCGACGCTATCGTGAACCATCAGCTCCGTTTATTCGTGTCGATGGTGGCGCCTATGAAGGTTATGAGATTCCTATTTACTATGACCCAATGATATCAAAAGTAATTTCCTGGGGAGACACTCGTGAAGAATGTATCAAACGTTTAAATGGAGCCCTAAGCGAGTATATGATTACTGGGGTTAAAACCAATATTAATTTACACAGGAACATACTCAAACACCCTCATTTTTTAAGTGGAGAATACACCACACAATTTATAGAAAATGAAATTTCTGGGAAAAAGCAGGAAGATATGTTTATGTTTGTTGATGATAGAGTGTTTTTAATCTCTGCTGCTATTGAGGCTTATCAAGATGCCAAATCCAATAATGAGTTTAAATTTAATGAAAACAGCCAGTGGAAAGCTCAAGGGCGAGCTAAGCAATTGAGAAACTAAGAGGTTCTTATGTATTTTGAAGCGGAAACAAACGGACAAAATTATTCTTTAACTATTCGCGAAGACCGAGAGTCTTGGAGAGTAGGCATAAAAAAGCAAGAGCAAACAGATTGGGACTATCATAACGTTTCTAAAAACGACTACCAAAGACTGGATCAAGCAATCAGTTTTATTTTTGAAAATAGTTCTTATTTAATTGATGTTGTTGGCGAAGGCACCGACTACACTGTTTACACTCGTGGGTCTTACAGAAAAATCAATATTTTTAACGACGAAATGATTCTTCATGAAAGTTTAAAATCTGGAGGACAGCTTAAGGGTGGTAACAACCTCACGGCTGGTATGCCAGGTAAAATTGTTAAAGTTTTTGTGAAAGAAGGTCAGGAAGTGGCAGAAGGTGAACCTTTACTTATCATGGAAGCCATGAAAATGGAAAATGAAATGCGCTCATCTCATGATGTGGTTATCGACAAAATTCATGTCAATGACGGTGATACCGTTGAGTCTGGAGAAAATCTGATCTCCTTTAAATAAATATACGAACTATTTTTCCTTTTGAGAGGTTTTATCATGGATAAAAAAAAGTACCGCAAAGAAAACTTCACCACCTCTAGCCATATACCTCTCAAAGACTTCTACACCCAAGAAGATTGGGATAGCCAAAATCAGCAAGGAAATCTTTCCTCTCCCGGCGAATACCCTTACACCCGAGGAGTCCAAAAAACCATGTACAAGGGCCGCCTATGGACTATGCGCCAATATGCAGGTTTTGGCTCCGCTGCTGAAAGTAATCACCGCTATAAACTTTTATTAGAAAAAGGAACCACAGGTCTAAGTGTGGCTTTTGATTTGCCCACGCAAATGGGCTATGACTCTGACCATTTAATGTCTACCGGCGAGGTTGGTAAAGTCGGCGTAGCCATCAGTAGTATTGAGGACATGGAAGTTTTGCTCAATGAAATTCCTTTAGATAAAGTTTCAACGTCTATGACAATAAACTCTACTGCTGGAATATTGCTTAGTTTTTATATTGCTGTGGCTGAAAAACGAGGCATTGATAAAAAAGTATTGCGTGGAACGATTCAAAACGATCTGCTCAAAGAGTATATTGCCCGGGGCACATATATTTACCCACCTAAACCTTCTATGCAAATAATTACTAATATTTTTGAATACTGCACCAATGAGGTTCCTTTGTGGAACACAATTAGTATTTCTGGTTATCATATTCGTGAAGCCGGAAGCACGGCCGTTCAAGAGTTAGCTTTTACGCTTTCTAATGCCATCACTTATGTGCAATCAGCCGTTGACCAAGGTTTAGACGTTAACAAATTTGCTCGCAGGTTAAGTTTCTTTTTTAATGTTCATAATAATTTTTTTGAAGAAATTGCTAAATTCAGAGCTGCCCGAAGAATGTGGGCCAAGATAATGAAAGAACGATTCAATGTCACCGACCCCAAAGCTATGACACTTCGATTTCATTCACAAACAGCTGGGGTTACATTAACTGCGCAACAACCTGAAAATAATATTGCTCGTGTCAGTCTACAAGCCATGGCTTCTGTCTTAGGTGGTACGCAAAGCTTACACACTAACTCCATGGATGAGGCCCTTGGCTTACCTACTGAAAAAGCAGCCACAATTGCCCTGAGAACACAACAAATCATTGCTCACGAAACAGGTGTTGCCGATACTATTGACCCCTTGGCTGGCTCTTATTTTGTTGAAAACTTAACTGATAATGTTGAAAAATTAGCTTGGGACTATATCGAGCGGATTGAGGGGCTGGGTGGAGTTATTCCTTGTATTGAGAAAGGTTGGATTCAAAACGAAATTCAAAACTCTGCCTACCAACAACAGCTCAATTTAGAATCTAAAGAAGATATTATTGTTGGGGTAAATGACTTTATTCAAAATGAAAAAAATTCTGATGTTGATGTTTTAAAAATTTCTGAAGATGTAGCCACAGAGCAAATCAAGCGATTAACTGCCTTCAAAAATAAACGAAACTCACAACTCGTAAGTAAGTACTGTGAACAAATTTCTCAAGCTGCCACTAATAAAGAAAATTTAATGCCTCTATTTGTCGAGGCCGTAAAAAATAATGTAACTCTTGGCGAGATTAGTGACTCTTTAAGACGAGTTTTTGGACAATACAGAGAGTCTGTTAAATTTTAATTATCTTATAAAACTAAACAACTCATATCAATTTGCCTTAGTTTAAGATTTCGACAGAAATTATATTGCTTGAAAAATCTGCTTTGAGCTGGTGTCTCTATAGTTGGATATTGCAATTGCCGGGCCACGGGCCTATTTATAAATTATTCTCTAAGGCCCCCTCTTCAAGCCACACACTTATAAGCTCTCTTTCGGCCTCTGGTAAACCTCCTGCTGGCATATTTTGCAAAACTAGCACTCTTGTTTTAATTTCGGCTATTTTTTTACTGACAGCTTGAAAGTCTTGAGTATCAAACAAACCAGACCCATTATGGCAGATCGCACACTTCACCTGAAACAATGGCTTTATATCATCGTTAAAAGTAATTTTTTCTTTGTTTTCTATTTTATCTATAATTTCTTCTTCACTAGAGGCTTGATTGTCGTTTATATTTTCATGCTTAGAATCACATGCAGTTAGTACCGTTCCAAAGAAAATCAGCACTAAGCTTATTTTTAAAAAAAATTTCATGACTCCCTCCCTCTGTTATGAAGCTTTAGCAACGCTCCTTTTATACTTATAGCATTTTGCTCGGATGGCTAAAATATGATAATGGAAATACCTGGTATTCTCTGGAGGAATATATGTTTTTAAAAGAAGATTTCATTAAATTTATAACTATTTATAATGAATCCAGCCTGTCTAAAGCCGCCGATAAACTCGACCTATATCAAGGTGCCCTTTCAAAAACTTTAAAAAGATTAGAAACTCTTTTGGGTGATAAACTATTCATACGCTCAAATCGAGGTCTTATAGCGACAGAAAAAGGTCAAAGGCTTTACTCATATATTCACTCACAACAAAAGTCTTGGGACGAGTTTATAAGTTCATCCAATCAACCTAATTTTTCGGGGCAACTTCGGCTTGGGGGTCATGCCATCACTCTTAATCAAAGTTCAAAATCTTTTTCGCAAATTTATAGTCATTTTCCATATGTAGACTTAAAATTTGAGTTTTTAAGGTCACCGGATGTTACTCGTAAAATTTTAAATTTTGAATTAGAAGGAGGCCTGGTTGTTAACCCCACTCAACATAATGATTTAGTTTTAAAGCACCTGTACACAGAAGATGTATGTATGTTTTCTCATAAAAACATCAGCCACTTATCAAAAGTTATCTATAACCCAGACCTTGTGAGTTCTTATACTATAAAAAATAAACTTAAAAAAATTAAGCAGTTAATTCCTATAAGAAATTATCATTTAGCCTGCTCTCTTTCTCGTGAATTAAACTATCCCGCTCTACTTCCACAGTTCTTTGCAAAAAAAATGGGCCTTACCTCAAAGGTAAGCCCATCATTTTTTAAAGGAAAAGTTTATTTTGCTTATAGGTCTGAACAAAATAAAAATTCTCTTATTCGTGAAGTCTCAAAATTTTTCTAAACAAACTGATTTCTAATGACTATTGCTGAGCTAAAAGTTTTTGGCTACGAACAGCATTTATTGAAGCCTCAACATCAAGATGAATGGGGTTTTTAACAAACCTAGTTAATATTTCATCTTTACGTCCATGTTTTATTAGTAAATCAATGACCTCGACTGGCAATAACTCATTATTCATACTTAGAACCTCTCCGGCCGTGCCAGCCACTAACGGTGCCGCCATTGAAGTTCCATGACTTGGGGCTAGTTGTTTTTTCACAGTATTTATTGTTGTTGCCGAATAAAGCGGAGAAAAAAGATCTCCACCAGGAGCTACAATATCTACCACAGATCCATAATTGGAGTACTTTGCTAAATGTGTTTGAGTCAGGCTACTTGCACCGACAGTTAAAATATTATCTAAAGGAATGGATGCCGGATACACAGGAACACCTATATCTAAATTCACACCGTTGCCTTTTTTATCGCCATTGCCTGCGGCCACTACCACTAAAACTCCCATTTCACGGGCAGTAATATAAGCTTGTAATTCCATTTTTGAAGGAATATTTGTTGAGCCTAAAGAAAGGTTGATCACTTTTGCACCCCTGAACAAGGCATAGTAAATGGCACCAATCATACTTGCTGTGTCTATTCCAAGAGCATTGCCGGCTTTGATCGCTAAAATTTCAACGTTTTGACCTGAACCTATTTCTATACCTGCCACTAAACCTGCTACATGAGTTCCATGGCCATCGTCGTCCATAGGGTGAGGATCATTGGCATACAAATCATAACCAACATAGTCATCTACAAATCCATTGTCATCGTCATCTATGCCATTGCCTGGAATTTCTCCTGCGTTCAAAGCCATTTTTGAGTTTAATAATGCGTGATTGTAGTTCACCCCAGTATCAATAACAGCCACTATAGTTTTTTTATCTCTTTTTGCAATAAGTTCAGGAATTTTAGCCTGTCTTAAGTGATAAAAAGGTTCTTTATCAAGTCCGAAAAGCTCAGGAAAATTAAGATTTTTGTAGGGAGCATTTGATGTTACTAAATGAGAAAAAGTTGTATCTCCACAAATATTTGTGTCTGATTTAGCGAGTAAAGTAATTTTATACTCTCCAACTCCATTCAATGTTAAATCTAAATTTTGTCCACTTGAAATATAGCTTTCATAATTTCCTAAACCAATAAATGAAAAACTCCATAGATACTCAACCGGGCGACGATCATTACCAATGGCAAAGCCACGAAGCTTAACAGTGTCTCCTATATCTTTAATTAAAAGTTGCGAGCGAACATCTACCTCACTGTTTTCAGTGCTTTGTACGAATAAACGTAATTTTCCTTGTTGAGAACAGTTTGATGTAAATGAATCAATTGCATTTTTAGCCATTTCTTTTTTGGTGAGTGACTGCAAAGGACGAATAAATTGATGATCTATTTTGTTGGGCTCCAATTGAGCTTCAGGAAATATTTTTCTAAGTTCGCTGAGTGAAGACTTTGCTTCGTATAAATTAACCTGCTGGTTTACAACACGGTAGGGAATGGAGGCATTTTCCATCTCTTCTAAACTTGGCCCCTTAACAATTACACCTAACTCTTCCACACTTGTCGGTGCTTGGTTAAACCTTTTAGAGCAAGCCAATGACGTTAAACACAACCCCACTACTAATAAAGTACTTCCAATACTTTTCACAAGAACCCCCCCAGGCCAGAGTCATCAATGACTGACCAAAAGTTGCTATAAAAAGCTGATCTAAGCAATTTAGGTATTATTTTCAAATAGATAAGAAATTTTTATAACAAAATAATACTGAGTAATATTAATTGTTTATGTGAATTTAGCTGTTTATTACAAGTTCTTAAATGAAATAATTACATTGTATACAGGTACTGTTATGATTCAAAGTCAGTGAGTTCTTGGCTGTTTTCTTTATTTTTTGTACCAAAAAATTTCACTAATAAAATAGAAAGTTCATACAATAAAGCCAATGGAATCAACATAGCAAACATACTAATCACATCAGGAGGGGTAATAAAAGCCGACAGCGCAGCTAGAATAACTATGGCATAACGACGTTTTGAAGCTAAAAAATGGTGATCAATAACGCCCATCATACCTAATATTGTTAAAATCAAAGGCATCTCAAAGGCGGCTCCAAAAACTAAAGTCGTAGTTGTAAAAAAAGATAAATATTCACCTATAGTTATCATTGCGGAGTCGGTTCCCCCACCAAAGTTCATTAAAAAATCAAAAGCCATTGGGAAAACTATATAGTAAACAAAACATACACCCGTCAGAAATAAAAAAGATCCACTAAAAATAAAACCAACACCATATTTTTTTTCATTGTCATATAAGCCTGGAGCTATAAAACGCCATATTTGGTAAATCCAAAAAGGACAAGTCACAATAATACCTGCTAACAAGGAGACTTTAATATGTGCTAGAAACTTATCCATTGGTGCTGTGAACACAAGTCCGCCCTCTTTTAAAAATGGAGCTATGGGCTGACGAATTAAATCAAATAAGAATTCACTAAATATCCAGCTTCCTGCAAAACCAATAAGAACGGCAATCACAGATCGCAAAAGGCTTTTGCGTAAATCGGTTAAGTGCTCAACAAGAGTTTGCTGCTGGTTAACTTCTTCGCTCATAATTAAGACCTATCGTCCTCTAAATCTTCTTGGCTTAGTAAAGAAAGTTGGTTGTCATCATCTTGGTTTTGAGGCGTCGGCTGATTTTCGTTGGCTTCTTCTATGACATTCTTGGCTAGTAACTCATCTTCTTCATTTGAGTCTATATTGGTCACTGAATCAGTGATATCATGTAATAAAGTATCGACAGTTGAAGTGGCCTCGGACTTAACGTTAGCAATGGTTCCAGTGATATCCTTGGTAGCATTTTTAACCTCGTTTAAAACACGAGCTACGGCTTTAGCAACTTCAGGCAATTGCTTAGGGCCAATGACTAACAAAGCCAAGCCACCTAAGGCGATAAGTTCAGGAAATCCAAGGTTAAACATGAAAATAGAATAGCCTGATGAAGACAATAAATCTAGCTATTTATTGCTTATTGATTTTTCCTTCAGGGATGTTCAGGACTCCGAGATCAATGAGCTGCTCTTTGGCAAGATCAGAGCGTGTTAAAGAATAGCGGTCATAAAGCCTTAGTATGTCTTTGTTGTCTTGTATAAAGCAGTCCTGACTTATCACGGTAAGAACATCAACGTACTGAGTAAACTGTGAAGAAATTTCCTTATACACTCGGGCTTGTAAATCTAGGTCAATAGATTCAGACAAAACACCATAGGCCGTTTCGCCCATTTCCATATAATAATCAACATCAATAATTTTTCTTTTGAAAGAATCACCAAAAAAACCACTTATATAAAGGCTTGTATCACCAAGTCTTTTTAATAAATTAATTTTAACCCTATCCTCAGCATTGACAGCTTTTAGATATAGCTCGGCTAAACTTAAGTTTTCTTTTTTGCCATTTTCTTTTTCGGCTTGATAAAGGTTTTCGGTCCTTAAAAAAGAGTTCAATAAATTCACCAAATACTCTTGGACAAGAGGCCTTGGTTTTATATTTCTTTGTAAACATGCTTTATCAATGAGTTCAGAAAAATATAATTTTGAATCTAGGATGACTTCGTCAGATATACCCATTTTTTTAAATCTCCTATAACTACGACAATATAAAAAAATATTATTCACACTGGCGTAAAATCCTTTACAAGACGACCTCAGCTTACCTTTTTATTATACCTACCTATCGGCAGAATATAAAAAAAAGACTAGACAGAGGTGAGGGTTTTTTTACAAATGTATTAAAATAATACACTAGTAAAAAAAATACTTATGGGACGTAAAAATATTATTTAAGCCCAAAGTATAAAAACTTCTCTTAAAAAAGAATTTGAACTTATTTACTGTAATGAGTTTATATTAAACCTACCAAGGTTGTGTTTGTCCAACAGCACTAAAAACCTTATTTTGATGAAAAAGTTTTCGCGCTAGTTTCTTAATATCTTTTGTAGAAACGGCATTAATTTTTTGGTGATAAGTAAAGACTTCTTTTAAATCAATTCCATAAATATCATTAAATAAAACAGATGATGTCATTGCTGAGTTTTTTTGTAAATCAATATGATATTTTCCTATGATGTATTTTTTTGCTCTTTCCATTTCAGATAAAGGAACTTCTTTTTCACATAACTTTTCAAATTCTATATCTAACATTTCCAAGGCTTTGCTTGCTTTCTCTGGTGAGCAAGCAATATACGCTCCAAAAAAACCACCATCTAGCCCGTCAATTCTCATTGGAGATAATGAATATGCCATAGAGTTCTTATCTCTGAGTTCCATGAACAAGCGCCCCCCTTGTCCAGCCAAAATAGCCTGCATAACATCTAAGATATAGCGTTGAGGATCTTGAATTGTAAGGCCTCTTTGTCCTACTAATAAATGAGTTTGCTCTTTATCTGACTTTTTAAAATAAAATTGATCTGTTGTTATTTTATCCAACTTTATTTTTTTCAAGCGGTCATCTGGTCGTTTTATTTCTTGAAATGAACTTTCAATTTTATCTAAGACGCCATCAATATTTTTTATATCTCCAGAAATACAGATCGACACTTTTTTTGACTTAAGAATATTTTTATAAAAATAATTAACTTGTTCTTCACCTAATTTTTTTAAACTTGGCTCCGTTCCTAAGCTACTTCTTCCGTAAGGATGGTTTTTGAACATCTTACCCATAAAGCCAAGTACAGCTTCTTGGGCAGGGTTATCACAACGTTGACGTAAGGCTTGCGTCAAAAAGTGTTTTTCACGGTCAATCAAAGCTTGAGAAAACTTTGGAGTTGAAAGGTTTTGCATATATACATCAAACATATCTTGCCAATAAGGAGATAAAGAAGTCATTGACAGGCCGTTTGTATTTTTGCCGCAAAAACTAGATATGCCAGAGGACCTCAGCTCAACAAATTTAGAAAGTTCTTTCTCAGACATTAACTCTGTTTCTTTAGTCCAACATTGTGTCGTTAGCTCTGAAAGCCCACCATCTTCTTCTTTTTCAATTCTCATTCCACCTAAAAATGCTGTACGAATATTAACTATAGGAACCTCATCAGACTGCCTTATATAGACTCTTACTCCGCTAGGTAACAAATGTAGTTTTTCTGATGTCTTAGCATTTTTTTTCAAACCCTTCATTTTATGAGATTTTCTTGTCTTAATTTTTTCAGAAGAAGGTGCCTTAAGTTCAGGAAATTTTTTTCTGTATTTCCTAAGCCAAGAACTCATAATTTTTTTTGTAATTTTTTCGTCTTCTTCACTAAATATCGTTAAATTAATCAGCTCTGGTTTTAAGTATTTTTTAAACGATTTAAAAATTTCTTTTTGAGTAAGCTCTCTTATTTTTTCTAGGTATTTTTTACTATAATCTGGGTCTGAAAAATTAAACTCATAATAACCAATTTGTTTAGAAATTCCGTCTACTGTTTCATAGGTGTAAATTTCGTCGCTTTCGAGTCCTAATTTTGAAATTTCTAATAAATCTTGATCTAGTGGTTTTGCAAAAAAAGCTTGAAAGCAGCCTAAAAGCTCAGTCATTGCTTCTTCAATTTTATCTTTATCTACGGATAAAGATATATTAAAAAAACCATTGTCTCTCGTTGTGAAAATAGAAGAATAGGCATACCTAACTAAAGATTTTTCTAGCCTCATTTTTTGATTCAATAACGACGATTCACTCTGACCTAAAACCATAGACAACATGTCTAGAGCAGCGATATCTTTATGACTAATTTTGGGTATAGGCCAAGAAAAATGAACAATATTTTGCTTAAAAGTAGACTGTACTGAGGTTGCTTTGGCTTTTGTTGGCTTAGGTTCTTTAGTTCTTTTAACTTTTTCGAGTTTATTGGCAGGAATATCACCATAGTATTTTTTAATTAATTTTTTAGCTTCAACCAACTCAAAGTCACCAGAAACTACCAAAAACATATTTTCTGGAACGTATCTTCGCTCAAAATAATCTCTGATTTCTTCTACACTCACGTTTTCAATATTTTTTTCATAGCCGATGACAGGCACACCGTAAGGGTGTTTCTTATACATTGAAGAAAACAAAAGTCGAGATGACTGACGGCCGGGGTTGTCCATTGAACGTTTTATTTCTTCAATGACAACTTCACGTTCATTATCTATTTCCTCTTTATCAAAAGAGGGGTACCCTAACATTTCTGAGATAACCTCTAAGCCCACTTCAAACTGCTCTTTGTAAAGAGTCACATGAAAAACAGTCTCATCAAATGAAGTATAAGCGTTGAGCTGCCCACCAGCTCCTTCAATTTTTTTAGCTGCGTCTCCTACTCCGAGATTTCGGCTTCCTTTAAAAACTAAATGTTCTATAAAATGAGAAATTCCTTCTTCCCCTTTTTGCTCATCAGCGCTACCAGTTTTCACCCACATTCTTACAGACACAACTGGTGACTTTGTTGACTTGTAGAGAAAAACATCCAGACCATTTTTTAATTGCATTTTCTTTAACATCTTATAGAACCCTCATATGAGTCTTGGTGTTTATTTTCATATTCCGTACTGTCTGCAAAAATGCACCTATTGCGACTTTGCTACTTACGAAATAAATACAGTCTTAGCTCCTGATCAATATGTTGAGCTAGTAAAAAAAGAAATGCAATTTCGCGCGCCAGCTATTCCCCAAAAAGAAATTAACTCTATATATTTTGGCGGCGGCACTCCAAGTCTTTTAAAACCTACTTATATTGTATCTTTAATTAAAGAGCTTGCCAATTTAGGTTTTACATTGAAAAAAAATATTGAAATTACCATGGAGATAAACCCATCTATTGAGTTTAACAATAACCTAAATTCATTTTTAGCCACTGGCATAAATCGCTTTAGCGTTGGGGCTCAAAGCTTTAGTGACGAACATTTAAAGGCTTGCGGACGAAAGCATTCCAGCCAAGAAACCACCCAGACCTTGGCCCTATTAAAAAAACTAAACCTTAACTTTTCCTTAGATATTTTATTTGCTCTGCCTCATCAAACTTTTGAGCAAGTAGAAAAGGATGTAAAAATTGCGTTAAGCTACAACCCTAAACACATAAGTACATACTGCTTAACTGTGCCTGAGGGGCACCCTATGTCGTTTAATAGGCCTAAAGACCAAACTCAAACAGATATGTTTAGTTTGATTAAAAGCCAACTTGAACTCAATAAAATTTATCAATATGAAATTTCTAATTTTGCAAAAGAAGGGTTTCGCTCCCAACACAATCAGACCTATTGGGAAGATAAGCCTTATTGGGGTATTGGCTTAAGCTCACATTCCTTTTTTCCGGACAATGACCTACGTTTTTGGAACCCTAAATCGATGGGGTTATACAAAAAACTTATAGATAGCACCGAGTCTCAATTAGAAAATCTGAATGCTATTTCTACATGCTTACCTGCAAAAAATTTTGAGTTTTTAGAGGCTCACGAGGTTATAACCGACTTTTGTCATGTTAACCTCAGAAAAACCCAGGGCTTATCAGGGGTGTCGCTGCGCGATAAATTCAGCCCCTCCCAAGTGACTGTTATTTCAAGACGATTAGATCACCTCATTACTGAACAACTCATCGAACTCAAAAAGGGTCACTGGGTTCTCACTGGAAAAGGGCTTTTGCTTTCCAATCTTGTATTTGAAAAGCTTCATTTTTCCAAGGATGACATTTCCTAAATTTCTTTATATACCTATACTATAAATTTAATGATCATTTACTAGTTGAAAATGAGGAGAGCTTCCTTTGAAAAAAGAAGATGTTAAAACCGAGGCCGAAAAAAATAATGAGTTAAATCCAGAAGTCGATAGTCATCAGGCTGAAGCTTCAGAAACCGAAACTCAAAAAGCTTTAGACCCTCTAGAAGAGCTCCAAGAGCACAACACTAAACTTAAAAATGAATACCTCTACCTACGAGCAGAGTTTGACAACTTTCGTAAAAACTCCATAAAAGAACGTTCAGAACTTATTAAGTATGGTCCTGAAAGAATGGTGAGTTCACTTCTCGATGTGGTTGATATTTTTGAAAAAGCTCTTAGCTCCGATGTCAACTCTGATAATCTTGAAAGCTTTGTCGAGGGGGTTAAAATGACTTCTACTGAGCTTAACAAAACCCTTGAAAAATTTGGCGTAAAACCTGTCGACTCTCTCAAGCAAGCTTTTGATCCCAACCTGCATGAAGCTATTGGAAGCGAGGAAAGCTCTGAAGTAGAGCCTGGTTTTATTACCCAAGTTTTTAAAAAACCATATAAGTTTCATGATAAAGTTATTCGTCATGGTCAGGTCGTAATTTCTAAGGCACCCTCTAATGAAAGTGCCGATAAAGAAAAATAATTTTATCATTTTTAAAAGTTGGGCGCTCCCCAAAAGGATATTTCAATGACGTTACTTTTAAGAGGCTTGCTTATAGCCACGCTCACTTTTTCTGCTTTTCTCTCTTGTACAACTGGGCCCAAAAAGAAAACTCCATTAAATGCTCCCCCAGTAGATGTACAGACCTATAAAAAAGCCAAAGCCCTGCTTAAATCTGGTCAAAGTGCTAATGGATTAGCAATTTTAAAAAAATTGGCACAAAAACAACCCACCAATGATGTTACAGATGATGCTTATTTCCTTATGGCTAACTTTTATTATTCACGAAAAAACTACACTCAAGCCTACAGAAATTACTTACCTATTATTAAATCTGAGTTTCAAAGCCCGAAAGAAGCAAAGGCTTACTTGAAGTCAGCTTATTGCCTAAAGTATAATGGTCAAAGTGATGAGGCATTAGGACTTATTTCACGTGGTTTAAACTATGCTAATATGGACAATGCCACTAAAGTAGAGGCCCATGAACTGAAGGGCTCTATGGAGCAAACCTTAGGGGACTACCCGCAAGCTGTAGAGTCTTATGCTTTTCTTGTTCAAAACCACCCTAACTTAAACAAAAGAAAGCAATATTTAGAGCGCGGTTTAAATTTAATCGAAACTAAAATTCCTACAGAAAACTTACAATCAGTTATGCGCAGTCAGTCTTTACCACCAGAGTATATTGCCAGTGCTAATTTCAAGTATGGTGAATACTTGTACAACAATGGTGAAACAGATAAAGCTTATGATTACTTTAAAAAAGTTATTGCCGCTGACCCATCCTCTTCTTATGCCGAACGTGCTCGAGCACTGTTTGTACAAATTAAAGAAAAAGGGATCACTGACCCCTATGCCATTGGTGTTATCTTGCCTCTTACTGGCAAACACAAACATATTGGGCAAAAGGCTTTAAAAGGTATTCAATTAGGTCTTGGCCTTTTTGGAAACGGCCAGACTCCCTTCAAGGTGGCTGTTTTTGACAGTCAATCCAACCCTGAGATAGCAGCTAAAGGAGTTGAAAAGCTTGTCACAGAAGACCATGTCATAGCCATTGTCGGTGGGCTTCTAAGTAAAACCTCTATTGTTGTGGCTCAGTTATGCAATAAATACCGTATTCCAAATATTAGTTTATCGCAAAAATCTAAACTAACTAATATTGGTGATTTTGTTTTTAGAAATGCCATTACCAGTGAATTACAAATTCGTATGCTAGTTAAAACTGCTATGGAAAAAAGAAACATTAAGTCTTTTGCTGTTTTGTATCCCAATGACCGTTATGGCACAGAATATGCTAATATTTTTTGGGATGAAGTGCGTGCTCGCGGAGGCAATATTACGGCCGCACAAAGTTACCAGCCCAACGAAACTGACTTTCGCAATCATGTAAAAAAATTAGTTGGTATTTATTATATGGAAGATCGCCAAGCAGAATATAAATTTCATTTAAATAAGTGGCACAAAAAACAAAGAGGCTACTCTCGAAATAATCCACCAGATGACCTTTTACCTCCAATAGTTAATTTTCAAGCTTTGTTTATTCCTGACAATACAAAAGCCTTAGGACAAATTGCTCCCATGCTAAATTATTTTGATGTACAAAATATTACTCTTATGGGAACTAATATTTGGAATCAGCCAAGCCTTATTACTCGTGGCCAACAGTATGTCGAAGGGGCTTTGTTTGTTGAGGACCGGTCTGTCTTTAAACAAGCCTACAAAAATACAAAATTTTACAAAAAATATATTGATACTTTTGAGGAGGAGCCTAGTACATTTTCTGCCCAATCTTATGATATCGCTAAATTACTTTCCATGATCATTAAGTCAGGGGAAAAGCGTCGCGTAGATGTAAGGCGGCGTCTTGCCTCTTTAAAATCTTTCACTGGGGCCAAAGGCAAAGTTATAATTAACTCACGACGTGAGATGGTCAGCCCTCTTATTAGCCTGACTGTAAAAGACAGTGAAATTTCTACCGTTGAATAAAGCAATTATAAAGTCTAGGTAAGTAATAATCACTCCAAGCCTTTAGTGTTTTTCTTCATTCAGTTTATATAAGATTCTTAAAAAGAATATTCAGACATCTATACTATTGCTATAATTTTATATATGTCTTTTTCTAAAAAGTTCATTTATTTTTTAATAACAATTTCTATTTTGTCGTTACTTCTTACTTCTTGCAGTTACAATAATACCAAACTAAACAAAGGCTCAGTTTTTAACCCTACCTGGGATTTCTCTAATAGCGAAACGTTCAATTACAATGAAAATTATGTTGAAATAAAAGACGGTTCTGCCCAGTTAAAACCGCAAGACTTAAGTCAGTCTAGCAACGATTTTAATTCAGGAACATATTCTGGAACTCTTCTTCAAAACGACCATATTTCTTTACAGCCTCAGAATCCTGAGTCCTATACCATTCAAGATATTCTACCTGAAAGAACTAATGATTTACTGGCTTATTGGAACCTTAATGAAAATTCATTATCTACAAGCCCATTAGCTGATTACCAAGATTCTAGCGGGAATAATCATGGGGCTAACCGCATAGGGACGTTCAGTTTTACTAGTGATGGCCAAGTTGGAAATGCTTCTCAATTTGATGGAGCAACCAATTACATTACCATTTCTAATCCGATCATAAATAACAGCTCTGAACTTTCTGTGAGTTGTTGGTTTTATATTGATGATATCACAACTTTTGATGAAGCCGGCTTCGGAACTAGAAACGGATGTATCGCAGACTGGAACTCTTGGTCACCAGGAAATCAAGAAGGATTTAATTTAGGTGTTTTTTCAAGCTCTTCAGGGTTTATATCTTTTCAGTGGAATATTGGTGATGGAGTAAATTTTGCCTCGACTACAAAAACCTATTCTGAAGCTGACTTTATAAACCAGTTTACTAACAAGTGGGTTCATTACGTTGGAACCTTTGCAAACGGCAATCTTAAAATTTATGTTAATGGTGTACTTCTCAACACTAGTACTACTGGTTCAGCCACTAGTTATGTCGCACAAACTTCAACTCCTATTTTTATTGGACGAAGTGGTATCAACCCAGGGCAAATACAAGGTAAAATTGACGAAGTTGGCATTTGGCAAAAAGAACTTTCCGACAATGAAGTTAAAAAATTATTTTATATGCAATATGCAAATTTCAATGAATTTGATATCTCATGGACTCCAAATTATAATAACTTAGTCGGATACTGGAAAATGGATGGCAACTGGCAAGACTCTTCAGGACAATCCCATGATGGAACAAGAGTGGGCACAGGTGATAGTTCTCCTTCTTTTGGCGCCACCCAAGGCATGGTGGGTACAACTTACGGAGAATTTGATGGAGTCGATGACGCTGTTTTAATGGGAAGCCTTTCACAGTCAGGCAATACAGAGTATAGCCTCAGTGGATGGTTGAAAATTGATTTTTCCACAGTCGTTTCTTCAGATTATATTTTTGGCATCCAAGACTCCGCTCAAGGGCAAAGATATACATTTAGTACTGTAGCCCTCAGTGCAGGTTTAGTTCATTATATTGCAGGTTCAACAGGACAGTGGGTTTATAGCTCTGCTCTTTCTGAAACCCCCTCTAACGAATGGTTTCATTACGTATTAACTTGGTCTGAAGAAAACGGGGCCTCTGTTTATATTAATGGGGAGTCTTCAAATATTAGCTTAGTCTCTTTGGGGTCAGGTAATCTTAGATCTGGCGGAAATTTTTCAATTGGAATTGATGAAGCCGATTTAAGTCGAGACTATAATGGCGATATCGATGAGGCTGCCGTCTGGAGTGTTGAATTAAGCCCAAGCGATGTCAGCACCATTTACCATCGTCAAAAACAAAAATATGCTGGGCACTATGAATCTAAAGTTTTTGACTCTGGAGGGTTAGATTTTAAATGGCTACACCTCAGTTGGTTAACTGACTTTCCTTTTGGTAAAAGCCTCATTGGTGATTTTAATAATGATGGTACACCTGATAACGAGAGTACC
This sequence comes from Bdellovibrionales bacterium, assembly GCA_020630675.1. Lineage (GTDB taxonomy): Bacteria > Bdellovibrionota > Bdellovibrionia > Bdellovibrionales > UBA1609 > JAHDIR01. The sequence continues at coordinate 93,293 of JAHDIR010000002.1, read as the reverse complement.
ACTGACTACCCCTATATCGTACAAAACTTAAGTGACGGTCTCGTTGGTTATTGGAATTTCAATGAGTCTGTTTATAACTCTGCTCCTGGTGGGTTAGACTTCGCAGATATCTCTGGTAACAATAATCATGGCTCAGAGGTTAGTGGTGTTTCTATAGCAAAACAGGGTATCACCGGAAACTCCGTTCGCTTAGGTAGCTCTTCTGATTATATTTCTATCCCTCATAGTTCTAGTTTTGATTTTGGTACCGATAATTTTTCTGTCAGCGGTTGGGTCAACACCAGTGAAACCCAAGGTACTATTTTTGCCACAAGTAATTCATTGGCTGGAGCTAACTTTACTTTATTTGCTAATCATAACACCCCAGCTACACCAAGAGCGTTCCTAAGTAATGGCTCATTATTTTGCACCGTCGATGCCTCTTTGCCAATTAACGATGGCAAATGGCATTACCTTAGCTTTGTATTTAAGCGCGGCCCCAACTGTAACACTGATGAAATTGAAATTTACATTGATGGCGTTCTCGACACCAACCGAACTTTGAATAACGCAGGAGCCGGAGCTTCCAATTTTGATATTACCAATTCAAATGATCTTTGGTTTGGCCGTAGATTTTCTGGTGGCAATCAGTTTTTTGGTCAGCTGGACGAAATAGCAATATGGAACCGAGCTTTAAACGCCAACGAAATTCAACAACTGTACCGCCGAGGAGCCAACAGAATAAAGTTTCAAGTGAAGTCTTGTGTCGATGCACTTTGTGAATGTAAAAGCTATAACACTAACCCTCAAGGAAATGCTAACGACTGTGATGGCGATAGTCTAACAAACGACCTTGATTTTAATGACCCACATAAAGCTGAATATTTAGGCCCCGGTGGAAACGGCACCACCTATTACTCAGAAGCCTTCAACCGAAAAGGTACGGACACACTTTTCAACTGCGCAAACAATACCTCTGACAGTAATGGCAACATTTGTGTTAGAGATGAAATCACTTTAAATGCCGGACCAAAACCAACAAGCCCTATTATCAACTATAACCTACTACCCTTACAAGCAAGGCCTATCAATAATCGCTACTTTAAATACAAAGCTTTGTTTGAAGCCGATGAAAACTCTTCTTGCAATAGTTCTCCTTGCCTACCTGAGCTAACTTCTATTGATTTAAACCCTAACAGGGGTGATTTATTTTATGGACAAATTCAAGAACTTGTAACCATTCACCCTTTTAAATATAAAAATATAAATTCAATTTCAGTTAAAGCTGATGACTGTGTAAGTTTTCAACTTAGCCCTAATGGGAATGATTATTACTATGTTCAACAAGGGACATGGACGCCTGTCAGTACAGAATTTGACAGGACATCTGCTTCGGACTTAAAAAATAATATTATTAAGTTTTCAGAACAGTTTGGCCCAGGTTCTGTATTTTTAAAAGCTTTTCTATCTTCTAATGAAAACCAAACTGCTCAATGTAAAATTCAATCTATTAAGATTTTATAAAACAATTATTGTAAAAAGTTAACTTTTCCTGTGGCAAGGTCATGGACACCACCAACAATCATGCATTCACCGGCATCAACCATTTCTTTAAGAACAGCACTTTGCTCTAAAATGTCGCTCATAGCTTTTTTAACATTTAGGTCTGTTACTTTGGCAACAAACTCCGAGTTACTGGCCGTTCTATTTTCTTTAACAGAAGTTTCAGCTGCTATCGCTGGTTGAACTTTATCTAACAACGTTGTTAAGTTCCCTAACTCAACATTGTCGCAAGCTCCTTTAACAGCACCACAATGAGAGTGACCTAACACAAGAATCACTTTTGATTTTGCTACCTTACAACCAAACTCCATGCTGCCAAGTATGTCTTCATTAATAATATTTCCAGCAATTCTAACACTAAAAATATCACCAATACCTTGGTCAAAAATAATTTCAGCCGATGCTCTTGAGTCAATACAACTTAATACAACAGCAAAAGGATATTGGCCGCTGACTGTTTCACTAGCTTGTTGCATATGATCTCTTTTGTGTGCTTGGCCTGAAACGAATCTGCCATTACCTTCCTTAAGAAGTTCTAATGCCTGTTGAGGTGTTGTGTTCGTTTGCATTTCTTGTGTAAATGTTTTCATAATTTCTCCCTTATTAATCAACACAATTAAGCTGTTGGTGATTTTAGTTCAATAGTTTCAACTTTTATATTTTTCGATTTCGCATTGGACTTGTAGTCCTCAATGTATTCAACAACATCATGGGCAATTGACTTTGATTTTGAACAATCAATGATAACACGAGAGTTTTCTGGAATAGAGTCTACAGCTTTCATAATGCTGGCCTTATTAAAGAAAGATACGTTTTCAGCCAAAATGATATGATGAGTTTCAACATTATTTTCAGAGGTTACGACGTCTTTCATTGAGTAAGAATTTTTATAACTATGATGCAAAGTAAAGAAAATACCGAAAATCATACCAATGGTTATTCCCATTAGTAAATCTGTTAAGAGAATTCCAGCGACCGTCATAATGAAGGGGATAAATTGTTCCCAGCCAAGGTTATACATTTGTTTAAATAATACTGGCTTAGCTAGCTTATAACCAACAATCATTAGAATCGCGGCCAAACTGGCAAGAGGAATCATATTTAAAACACTGACAATCGTCATAGCACTTAAAAGCAACCAGAAACCATGTAAAACTGCTGATAGTTTTGTTTGCCCACCAAAGGCGATGTTGGCAGAACTTCTAACAATCACTTGAGTCACTGGTAACCCACCGATTAAACCTGAAACCAAATTACCTAGCCCCTGTGCTTTTAACTCACGATTGGTTGGAGTTATTCTTTTATCTGGATCTAACTTATCGGTTGCCTCAACACATAAAAGAGTTTCAAGACTAGCAACTATGGCTAAAACCATAGCTGTTTTCCAAACATCAAATCTAGCGATCGCCGAAAATTCAGGCATTGTGAATTGCGACAAAAACTCCGTAAATGTATTAGAAACTGGGAGGCGAACTAAATTATCTGCTGCAAGAGTTAAATTTAAAAAGCCATTTTGATAAAGCATGTTCATAAATATTCCAAATACAACAACTACAATGGGCCCTTGAAGGAGTTGAAATATTTTGTGCTTTTTAGTCAGCACTGTTTCCCATAATATCAATAACAAAATTGAAATAACTGAGATTAAGACTGCACCAGGGGTAAATAATTCAAATGCTCTTCCAATAGAAGAAAGCGTTGTCTCTCCGTCCATTTGGAAAAAAGAAAAATCACCCTCAGCATCTTTGTCGTAACCTAAGGCGTGAGGAATTTGCTTTAAAAAAATAAGCAATCCAATTCCCGTTAACATTCCTTTAATGACAGAAGAGGGGAAAAAGAAAGCTACAAAACCTGCCCTTGCAAACCCCATCGCCAGCTGTATAACACCAGCCAAAACAACAGCCATGAGAAATGTCGGCCAAGAACCCAAGGCATCAATCGCCGTTAATACGATAACTGCAAGACCTGCGGCCGGTCCACTCACTCCCAATGGTGAGCCACTGGCTAGGCCAACAACTATGCCTCCTATAATGCCAGATATAATACCGGCAAATAAAGGGGCCCCAGAGGCAAGGGCTATTCCTAAACACAAAGGAACAGCAACGAAGAAAACAACAATACTAGCTGGAAAATCTCGTTTTATTTCTTTAAACATTTTTATAATTCCTTATGGAGAAAGGTTGTATATCTGACAATCGGTAAGGACAGTTATAAAACCCATTAGATATTTATGATTAAAATTTGACATAAAGAACTTAGGCTTTCAATAAAAAAATTTTAGCCGCTAACCTCTGCGCTCCGCGGAATGTTCAATATACATAGTAATTTCATTGGCTTACTAATTATGAACCAAGAGTTACGAAAATAAATACATGAATTAAAATTCATACTTATTGCCTTTTAAATTAATTTGAGTTTTATTTGCTTTATGTCAAATTGGAACTTTTTTACGAATCATGGGCATATTATCATACTTCTTGGTAGAGACCCGGGCCTTACCTTGCGTGAAATTTCACAAAAAGTTGGTATCACTGAAAGAGCAACCCAAAAAATTATTGGCGATCTTGAAAAAGATGGTTTTGTTAAGATTAGTAAAGTTGGGCGCAATAATCAGTATAAAATTGCTGGCAAGAAAAAGCTTCGCCACTCTATTGAACGCTCTTGTAGCGTCGATAGCCTCATTGGCCTCATTAACAATACCTAAGCTACCTCTCTTGACCATAAGCCTTGGCTATACTCTATATATATTTTTTTAATTAGCCTCTTTGTTATCTTCTAGAGTCTTAATGAGAAGTTAGGTCCACTAACTAGACCTTTTGATAGTGACTGTAACACACAGACAAGGAGAGTCGAATGACAGTTTACCTACGAACAACTACTATAAATAAGTGCCAAGAAAAACTTCTTGCAGCTAGAGAAGAAACCCTGGCTCAACTCTTTAGTATTAAAGTGAGCATTCGAGAGAGTAACTTTAATGGCGATGAGATTGACCGAACAAATAGTCAGCTCAGTGAAATGCGCATGCTTACTCAACAACAAAGACTAAAAAATTTGTTAGTTGAAATTGATGTCGCTCTTAGTAAAATTCAAAATGGCCGTTACGGTTTTTGTGAACAAACCGAAGAACCCATAAAAGAAGCTAGATTATTGGCTATCCCCTGGACTAGACTTAGTATTGAAGGCGCCGAAGTTTCTGATAGATTAAGTAAAAGATATAAACAGACTGGTCGTAAGTAGCTTCTCTAAAGTTTGTATCTTCATTTAAACTAAGAAAACCATTAAAGCTAACGATCATTCCTCCGAAAAGAATCTTGTACAACTTAGATTTGTGTCATGTCGGAGGATACTTAATGACAAATGAAAACAAAAACAATGAAATTCCTGAAATAGTTCCAATGCTTCCCGTACGAGATATTGTTGTATTCCCATACATGATATTACCTTTATATGTTGGCCGTGAAAGCTCTATAAAAGCTGTTGAAGCAGCTCTTGCAAAAGATCGAATGATTTTTTTAGCTTCTCAAAAAGAAGTGACCGAGGAAAACCCGACTCCTGATACTATTTATAAAACAGGAACTGTGGCTATGATTATGAGAATGCGAAAGCTCTCCGACGGTCGAATCAAAATTTTAATTCAAGGAATGACCAAAGCTTCTATTTCTGATTTCAAGCAAACAGAACCTTATTTCGAAGCAAAAGTAGATAAAATTACGACTGACGAAAAAATGTATCCAGAAGAAGAGCTCGAAGGACTTACCAAAGGCGTTAAAGAAAAGTTAGAAAAAATTATTGCCTTAGGAAGAATGATATCCCCCGACATTCTTTTAGTTCTTGAAGATGTAAAAGAGCCTGGTCGACTAGCTGACCTGGTAACTGGAAATTTAAATTTAAAAATTCACGATTCACAAAAAGTTTTAGAAACTGAAGATCCAAAAGAAAGACTTCAACTTGTAAACGAAATTCTTGAAAACGAACTTGAAGTTCTAAGCATGCAAGCAAAAATTAAAAGCACTGCTAAAGATGAAATGTCAAAAACTCAAAGAGAATATTTCTTAAGAGAACAAATGAGAGCTATTAAAAATGAGCTTGGCGAAAATGATTCTAAATCTGAAGAAAATGATGAATTAAGAAATAATATTAAAAACAGTGGAATGCCTTCTGACGTTGAAGAAGAAGCCATTAAACAATTAAATCGACTAGAACGTATGCACCCTGATGCTAGTGAAGCTTCTATGGTTCGCACTTACTTAGATTGGATGGTTGCACTACCTTGGAACAAAGGAACTGAAGACGTACTAGACCTTAAACGCTCTCAAGAAATTTTAGATGAAGACCACTATGATCTTGAGAAAGCTAAAGATAGAATTCTAGAGTTTTTAGCGGTAAGGATGCTAAACAAAAACAAAACCAACGGACCTATTTTATGTTTTGCAGGCCCTCCCGGTGTTGGTAAAACTTCTTTGGGAAAAAGTATTGCCCGTGCTATGGGAAGAAAATACTTTCGAGTTTCTCTAGGTGGAGTAAAAGATGAGGCTGAAATTAGAGGACATAGAAGAACATATGTTGGTGCTATGCCTGGTAAAATTGTACAAGCCTTAAAACAGGTTGGTTCAAACAATGCTGTTATTGTTTTAGATGAAATTGATAAACTTGGTTCTGACTTTAGAGGTGACCCCAGTGCTGCGATGCTTGAGGTTCTAGACCCTGAACAAAATGCAACTTTTAGAGATAACTACTTAAATGTAGATTTTGACCTTAGTAATGTATTGTTTTTAGCAACAGCCAATGTTTTGGAAAATATTCCCCCTGCCTTAAGAGATAGAATGGAAATTATAAACATTTCTGGCTACACTGAAAATGATAAAGTTATCATTGCTAAAAAACACCTTGTTAAAGAACAAATTAATATGAACGGTTTAAATGAAGAAAATATTTCTTTCACAGATGATGGGCTGAAATATTTAATTTCTCATTACACTCGCGAAGCCGGACTAAGAAACCTAAAACGTGAAATTGGCTCTGTCTGCAGAAAAGTTGCAAAGAATGTTGTTCTTGGCCAAAATGTAACCACAATTGTGACTCCTAAAATAGTTACTGATTTACTAGGAGCTCCTCGCTTCCTAAAAGAAGAAGCTCTCAAGGAAAATCAAGTCGGAATTACAACAGGTCTTGCTTGGACTCAGGCTGGCGGACAAATTTTATATGTCGAAGCTATTAAAATGAAGGGTAAAGGTGGTTTGATTTTAACCGGCCAACTCGGTGATGTCATGAAAGAATCGGCACGAGCCGCTATGTCTTATGCCAAAGCAAATGCTAAAAACCTTGGCATTGATTCTGATTGGTTTGATAACCACGAAGTACATATACATCTACCAGCCGGAGCCATCCCTAAAGACGGTCCATCTGCCGGAGTAACAATGTCTACTTCTCTTATAAGCTTAATGACTGACACTCCAATTCGTAAAGATTTAGCAATGACTGGTGAGGTTACACTAACAGGAAGAGTTCTACCTGTGGGTGGAATAAAAGAAAAAGTTCTGGCGGCCCTTAGTCATGGACTAAATACTGTTATACTTCCTATTGCCAACCAAAAAGATATTGCTGACATTCCAAAGCACTTTAAAAAAGATATGAAGTTTATCTTTGCTGAAAACTTAGATGAAGTTATCTCTGTGGCTTTTGACAAAAGCAATGAAAGTAAGTCTAGCGATGATCGAAACAAAAAAGGCAAGAAAAGTAAAAAATCAGTGACCGCTGCAGCTTAAAAAATATTTTAGACATTTTATATAAGGCAGAATCTGTTTAATGATTCTGCCTTTTTTTATTGAAATTATATCTAGTTTAACTAAAAACTTAATTTATTTTATTATCAATTATTTAGGAAATAGCTTTTATTAAAAATTTCGAACTAACAACTTCTGCAAAAATTTTATTAAGTCTCGCCATTGTAAAACTGTGAATATCATTTGATGTATACTTCTTTTCTAGGTCACCAGGCATTTGAAATGTCGCTGTTGCATCACTAACGACATAATTTTTAAAACCTAAATCAGAAGCTTGCTTAGCTGTCGCATCAACACACTCGCTAGCAGTAAACCCAGTTAAGACAATGGAACTAATTTCATTTTTGCTTAAATTAAAACCTAAATTCGTGTTCGTAAATGCACTCGCTGAAGATTTATTTATCACTTCTTCGCCGGGTAAAGGCTCTAGCCCCTCCATAATTTGAGAGCCTTCACTGTCTAAATAAAAAGGATGATTGGGGTCACTAGAAACATGCTTTACATGAATCACTCTGTTTTTAGATTTTCTCCATTCTTTTAAAATGAGATTGATATTCTCTGTGGCCTCTGGAGTACTACTTAGGCCCCAAAAAGGATCAAGAAATGATTTTTGAGTGTTTACCAACATTAAAACTGATGTCTCCTTGTGAAAACTTTCTTTTATGGACTGACAAAGGTTTGGTTCAGAAGGTAAAGCCTCACTTAACTTCACGGCAAAATCTCGAGTGATCTCATTCAAGTTTCTTCCGATGGGAGTAATTATCCATTTTCCTGATACTTTTTCTATTACAGGAGCCACTTCTGAAATTTTTTTTAATCTTTTTGAAATAACAGAACTTTCTTTACATAAAACATCAGATAACTGTTTCAAGCTGTTAGAGTTCTCAAAAGCAGCCAACAGTTCTAACTGTTCACTATTCAATGGAAAACGTATATTCTTCATCATAAAAAACTCCTTAACGAAAAACTATTTCAATCTCATTGTATATATTTTGTCAGCTCTTTTTTTCTTCCCTTAACAGCTTGCCACAGACTAAACACATTAGGGTTCCACAGTTGTGTTTTGCATTTTTGACCAAACCACTTTATTCGGCGCACTATCATTTTGTTCAAATAGACATACCACTCGTGTTCTAATTGTTTTACCGTTTGTTAATTTCATAACTTCTGTATAAGTTATAAGAGCAATCTCATGGTTACTATATTGAACTTTTAAGTCCTCTGGGAAGGCTCTCTCTAAATCATTTATGCTTCCATGGGCATCAAATGAACCCGCTAAAGTCATTTTTTTATCTAACACTGTTCCATCTGGTAAGACATAGTAAAGACCTTCTGCAAGAATATCTTTGATTCTATAATTATTTTCATTTTTTTCTAAACGTCCACTTAACCAACCTGAGTAAAAACTATAAAACTCTTCGACCTCTTTTAATGAGTTCAATGCGGTCTCTGATTTTCCAACGGTATGAATTGATTTTATGTTAGAGCTTGGCTGCGGCGTTTTGTTATAACATATTGACCAAGAACATGACCTTTCTCTCGATCTATTTCCTGGGCCTCCAAAAGCGAATGCATCTATAGAAAATAAAACCAAACTAATTACTGCTATATATTTCATATTTTTTTCCTTGTTAAAGATTGTTTGGTCATTAAAAATTCAGCCCAGCCATATTTCAACTGCAACTTTTGCCAACATAAGCTGCAATTTTTGCCATACTGTCATGAACTTGTTTATTGGCTTTTCTTTTTGAACAAAAACCCTCTCAATTTTTTCCAATACTTTATGATGCCCTGTATTTTTATTTGATTTAGCTTTTATAAGTCCATAAATTTTCATCCCAAAAAATTTTACTCATTAAGGGTTGCTAATTTTAGTACAGACTTATCTGAATCTTTATTGAAATTAGGTTTCGTATAAATAGGATTTATCAAATATGAGATCATTAAATTTTTATGCAAAAGTATAGTTGCAAAAATAAAATGTATGCTTTTTACTTACAGCGAAATGCAGTGCCTGTGACAGAGGTGCCTAGAGCTGAAAATTGCTCTACCTTTAGGTGAGTAGCCCCTTTATTGGCAGCATTGGTTTTAAGGTCCTCTAAAACCTCTTCTTTAGTTGCTTTCACAGACAAGCTACTGCCTGTAAGTGTTCCTAAGCTTTGACAATTTCCTTTCGGAGCTTTGCGACTCACATTAACATCAGAGCCTTCGGGAATAATCGGCAAAGAGGAGCAAGAGGTTAATAATAAACAGCTTATAATAGCTTTTAATTTAAAGTTCATCATCCAACCAATCATGAGCTAATTCCAATTGAGGAGCCGGTATATAATCTAATTCAATCGGCTCAGGAAGAAGGGGTTGTGCCACTTCAGCCTGAAGAGGTTGTCTTTCTTCAGGAACAAGCTCAACTTTTTCCTCTTGATTTGACTCCAAAGCCTTACATCTTGACTCAAGAGCTTTGGTTAACATTCTTAAGTCGGTCATCTCATCTTTTAATAAAATGATTTGCTCTTCTTTTTCTTTTAAAATCAATGTGTAGGCATTTTTTAATTCTTTTAATAAATACTCGACATTGGCGGATACTCTGTCATTACATTCCATTGCTGAAATATCTTGACCTAAGTCTTGCTCCAAAACAACATCATTTTTTTCATTTGGCTCTAGACTAGGATAAATGTGTGGGGGGGCTACCGCAGTCTCGCCAGGATTTTTTTGATGATGAGTCAAATCATCAAACGTATTACTAACTACTTGGTGGTCTTTTAATGGGAGGTTTCTTAGAAAATATTTACCGTCTTCATAAATACTTTCTGCTTTTTTAGCTTTAATCCTTCGTCTTAAAGTAGAAATGCTTACGCGATAACTACTTGAATACTCAGATAAGGATAACCACTCTTGTTTTTGCACTTAAATCTCCCTTTAAATGACTAAGCATAAACTAGCATAGCCACAATTATTGTAAAGTGAACAGGCTAAACTCTAGACTCAAGGCCTAATCAAATCGGTTAATTCCCCCTATTTTATGGCTGTTCGTCCAGTTTTAACCTGTTTGATTCTAGCCAATTCCCATTTTTTTAAATTCGCAACAAATTAACCGATAATGCCTATTCATAAACCCACCATATAGTCCTTCCACAATAGCTCAAGTAAATTTTGACTAGGCAATGACAACTTTGAATACTCAACTCCTAGTGTTAATTTGTGTGGATAACCTTATATATAGTTTATTTTTACTTTTTTCTTTCAACAGGTTTACCAACAACTCGTTAAGTTATGAAAATATCTTTATAAATGAACATTTACTGCGTCAGGTATATTCGTTACTATTAATAAATGAAACTTAGCGAATACAAATCACCAGCTTTAGTATTAAGTGGCGGCGGTATAAAAGCCGCAGCTTTTCACATTGGTGTATGCTTAGCGTTAAAGCAATTGGGGTTTAATTTTGCTGGCGGTTCAAAGTCATTTGTTGAGAATAACTTTGACCCTGATGATAGCTCCCTTACTTTCAAAACCTATGTTGGCTCAAGTGCAGGATCGGTTGTATGCAGTTTTCTGGCAGCTGGTTTTAGTATTGAATCGATCATTGAAGCCTTTACCCAAGGAAACGGTATAGAAGGCTTTAAACAGTCTGAAGAGCATAGAAATGGGTCCAGTTTAAAACCCCTATCATATAAAGATATTTTTTCTGTTAACTTAAATGCTTCTCCAGTTAAAATTTTAGCCAATCTTTTTAGGAAAACTGTGAATATAAAGGGTGGCTTTGAAGTTATGTTAAAAAAGAGCCTTAAATATAATGGTTTTTTCTCTACAGATAACTTAGAAAAATATTTACGTGAAAATGTTTTTCCAAACTCTAATAATTTTAATGAGTTAGGCATTAAGCTTTTTATCATCGCCACACAATTAAACCACTCTCGTAAAGCGATTTTTGGCCCATTTGCTGAAAGCTCCAAAACTAAAACAGAAAAATACGCTAACTTTGCTACAATTAGCCAGGCGGTGGCAGCTTCAACGAGCTTACCTCCTGTTTTTGCTCCTTATGGCATTGTTAACCAAAAAGGTAAGGAAATTCAGTTCTTTGACGGTGAAATTCGCGACACTTTGTCTACTCATGTAGCCTCTGATAATGGTTCAGACCTTGTTATTGCTTCCTATTCAATACAACCCTACCACTACAATGATGAAATGGGGTCACTCCATGAATATGGTATTCCTGTTATTTTAAACCAGGCTCTTTATCAAGTGGTCCAACAGAAAATCGAATCTCATATTCAACAAAAAAAATCGATCAAAGAAATTATAGGCTCTATTGAAGGCTACCTTAAAGAAATTAAATTGCCCGAGAAACACAGAACAAAATTAATTGATATTATTTTAAAGAAAACAGATTTCAAAAAAGATGTAGAATACATTTACATTCACCCTAGTCCTCAAGACTATGAAATGTTTTTTGCTGATCATTTTAGTTTAAACCCAGAAATATTAGATGCCATCGTTAGAACTGGTTTTCGATCAGCGATGACTACCCTACGTTTTTATAAAATTTAACTTTTAGGTTTTGTTATGAAAACAAAACCATCGTTGATTTAAGAACATACATTAATAGTTTATTGGCAAATATCCCAAAAACCAAAAGTAGTGACGCAAAAGAAAGTACAGCTATGGCTGAAAATCTTTTTTCATTGAGTGAAACTTCGGCTAAGGCATTGGCAGGTTCTTCACTAAAGTACATCTTAACAATAGGGCGTAAATAAAAGAATACACTCACGACTGATCCAATAACGGCCCAAATACTAAGCCAAATATATCCTTGCTTGAGAGCAGCAGAAATCACAAAAAACTTTGAGAAAAAACCTAAAAGAGGAGGTATCCCAGCTAAACTCAACAAAGTGATCGTTAAAGCTGCTGCCAACCACGGGTGGCTGTAACCCATACCTTTTAAATCATCAATTGATAATATTGTGCTGTGTTTTTTCTCTAGAATGTTCACAATACCAAAGCTGGCAATTGTCATAAATGTATAAGCAACTAAATAAAAGATCATTGAACTTCCACCGGCCATAGAGTCTCCTCCTACACCAGCGGCCAATAAACCTAAAAGTGCGTATCCTGTGTGAGCCACACCTGAATAGGCTAAAAGTCTTTTTATATTTGTCTGTAAAATAGCAGCAAAGTTACCAAATAAAATTGTAAAGGCAGCTAACCATTCTAAGCAATTAATAATAAGTAAAGAACGTTCACCGGTTAAAAACTGAGTTCCAAACCAACGTAAAAGTGCGTAAAAACTCACAACTTTTACACCCGTTGCCATAAAATTGGTCAAAGCCGTTGGCGAGCCCTGATAAACATCTGGCGTCCATGAGAAAAATGGAAAGGCGGCAATCTTAAAGAAAAAACCCATGGTTAACATAAGCGAACCAATAAGAAAAATTCGGCTTGTAGAAATTAACTCAGGAGCCACAGCTGTAATATCTTCTAGATATGTAGACCCTACCGAACCATAGATAAATGAAATACCATAAAGAAAAATGGCAGAAGCTAAACTTCCAAGAATAAAGTACTTTAGCGCCGACTCTTTGGAAAGTTGCTCTTCATAAGTCAAGGTTATGGCCATATACAAACACAAAGACATCATTTCTATTCCAATAAATAGAACAATAAGGTCATTGGACCAAACAACCACTAACATTCCTAAAGTTGAATTCATTATTAAAAACAACAGCTCAGAAAATAAACTTTTATCTGTAAAGGCACTTTCTTTGGCAAAAATAATTGAAACAGCAGCTGAGATTAAAACAATAAAAGATGTAAAAACAGCTGCAGAGTCTACCTTCAAGGCTCGGGCAAATATTAAAGAGTTGCTTCGCTCCAGAACCAATAGCATACCAAAAGAAACCATTATTCCCGTGAGAGCATATAACACAGAGGCAGCCGGGTTAATCTCTTTATTGCCTCCAACGACCTTCAATAATAGTGGAGGTAAACTTCCAACAAATAAGGCTAACAGTGGTGTTATAAAAAATAAATCAGATAAGCCAAAATTAATATCCATTACTTCACCGCCTTATCTTTTAAAGCTATCATTTTTTTTCCATTGATCGAGGGTGTTGATTCTGTCACATAACTAAGAGTGTAATTATTTTTGTTTTGCAATAGGTGCTCTAAGCTTGCTTTACTCCAATTCAGAAAATGATTTGGTAATAAACCCATCCAAAAAACAAGAATAATTAAAGGTGCAATAACAGCGCCCTCTCTCCAGTTCATTTCTAATTTAGAATTATATTTTTCTACTAGCTCACCAGTACTACCAAAGAAAACTCTTTTTACCATCCACAACATATAGGTGGCTCCTAGTACAACTCCTAATACAGCAGCACCAGCTAAATAACTGTTGGCCTGAAAAGCACCTAATAAAATTAAAAACTCTCCAATAAAACCGTTAGTCATGGGTACAGCTATACTTGATAATGTAATAATCATAAAACAAATCGTAAACCAAGGAGCGGCCTTTGCTAAGCCACCATACTTAGAAATTTCACGGTTATGCGTTCTTTCGTAAACCATTCCAACAAGTAAAAATAAGGCTCCTGTACTTACTCCATGGTTAAGCATTTGATAAAGGCCTCCTGTCACACCAAACTCATTTAGAGTGAATAAACCTAAAATCACATAACCCATATGCGACACAGAAGAGTATGCCACCAATTTTTTAATATCGGGCTGAACCATGGCCACCAAGGCTCCATAAATAATTCCAATAACGGCCAAAAGCATTAACAACCAAGACCAATATGCCGTGGCTTCAGGAAACATCGGTAAAACAAACCTTAAAAAACCATAGGTTCCCATCTTTAACATTACACCAGCCAATAAAACCGAACCCGCTGTTGGCGCCTCAACGTGAGCATCAGGCAACCAAGTGTGTACAGGGAACATTGGACATTTGATGGCAAATGCCAAGCAAAAGGCAAAGAACAAGAGAGTTTGAGAGTTAATAAGTGTTCCGCCAATAAAAGGAATATCTAATTTATAAAAATCCAAGAGGCTGGCGCTCATTCCACCGCCACCATCTAAGGTTTGAGTCATAATCATCATTGTTATAATAGCTAACAACATAAATACAGACCCAAACATTGTATAAATAAAGAACTTAACAGAAGCATAGATTTTTCTTGGGCCACCCCATAAGCCAATTAAAAAGTACATAGGAATTAATGAAGCTTCAAAAAACACATAAAATAAAATGGCATCAAAAGCTAAAAAAGTTCCTATGAGTGCTGACTGTAAAAACATAAGGTTAGCATGAAAAGCTCTTGTGTTTTTCTCTACGGCCTTCCAACTTCCTAAAATCGTAATTGGCATTAAAAAAGTTGTTAGAAGTACTAACCAAAATGAGATCCCATCTATGCCAACAAAGTAATTAATTCCAAAAGCTTTTACCCAAGAAAATTTTTCTACTAATTGTAAATCAGCCCTTGATGGATCAAACTCGCGAAATAATCGAGTGCTTAAAATAAACGTGGATAAAGAAAAAAGTAAGGCTGTAAACTTCACTTGTGATTTTGGTACAAATAAAAGCATTAAGCCATAAACAACAGGAACGAAAATAAGTAGAGACAAAAGAAACATTTAAGACCCCAACAAAATAATGGATAAAACTATAATTAAACCAATGGACATATACATCGCGTATCTTTGAATGTTTCCATTCTGTAAATCTCTTACACCACGGCCACAACCTGCAGCAAAATCGGCCGCTAAATAAGTAATTTTATCAATAAAATTAACGTCGATGTATAACCATAAACCCTTGCTCATATCTATGAGTGGATTAATAATTTTTCCAAAGTAAAGTTCATCGATAAAATATTTACCAGATATAAGCTTATAGATAGGCCCCAGGGCTGTAGAAATTTTATTGGGCATTTCCGACTTTGAAGAACCATAAAATAGGTAAGCTAGAGTCGCACTAAAGGCAACCGCAGTTATACTCAAGAGCATACCGCCCCACTCAGCCGCTACAGATATTTCACCCAGATTAATATTCTTAACCACTGGCTCTAGCCAATGCTCGAGAACATTTGGAATATGGCCAGGTAGAACAGCAGAAATAACATGCGGTATACCTATCCATCCACCGATCACTGATAACACGCCAAGCACCACTAAAGGTATTAACATTGACACTGGAGACTCATGAGGGTGAACATCTTTTGCAACACGACTTTTTCCCCAAAATGTAAGAGCCATTAGTCGAGTCATATAAAAGGCCGTCATCGCCGCAGTTACAACCCCGAGTATCCAAAGTATTTTGCTCCCTTGAGGGGAAGCATATGTGTACCAAAGAATTTCGTCTTTACTAAAAAAACCAGCTAACGGAGGCACGCCAATAATTGCCAGCCAGCCTAGCAAAAAAGTGAAGTGAGTGATTGGCATATATTTTTTTAAGCCACCCATTTTACGAATATCTTGTTCTTCATGCATGGCATGGATTACGCTTCCAGAGCCTAAAAACATCAAAGCCTTGAAAAAAGCGTGGGTCATTAGATGAAATAAAGCAGGAACAAAAGCTCCTACACCTACAGCTAAAAACATATAACCTAATTGTGAAACTGTAGAATAAGCCAGTATTTTTTTTATATCATTTTGAGTGATTGCAATGGTCGCGGCAAAAAAGGCTGTTAACCCCCCAATGATTGCAATAAGCATCATCACATTTGGAGCCAATAAA
Source organism: Bdellovibrionales bacterium (assembly GCA_020630675.1). Lineage (GTDB taxonomy): Bacteria > Bdellovibrionota > Bdellovibrionia > Bdellovibrionales > UBA1609 > JAHDIR01. The sequence goes on along the minus strand of JAHDIR010000002.1, from coordinate 77,234 downwards.
TAAAGACCACTCAGTCGAACTATTAGATAAACACCCGCTGTCACCATAGTGGCGGCATGAATTAATGCCGAAACAGGCGTTGGGCCGGCCATAGCATCAGGTAACCAAACATATAGTGGAATTTGAGCTGATTTTCCCGTAGCACCTATAAAAAGAAATAAACAAGCAAGTGTCATCGGGCCAAACCAACCAACCTCAGCTGTTGTTGGTAAAAGTGAGTTAATGGTTAAGAACTCAATAGAGCCAAATTGAAAAAAGATAATAAAAAGACCTATTAAAAAAGCAGCGTCACCAATTCTATTAGTGATAAACGCTTTCATGCCAGCTGCAGCTTTTTCACTGTCACTAAACCAAAAGCCGATTAGCAAATAAGAGCATAAGCCAACGCCCTCCCAGCCAACAAAAAGAATCAAAAGGTTATCTCCCAGCACTAAAAGCATCATATTAAATAAGAACAAATTTAAATAAGCAAAATACTTAGATGGCCTTTCATCATGAGACATATAGCCGATACTGAATAAATGAATAAGAGTACCTACACCGGTGATAATTAAAATCATGACGGCACTAATCGGGTCTAATAGAAAACTTGCGTTAGCTACAAAGTCACCTATATGAATCCAACTAAAAAGATGAGCTGTGATTTGTCGCGAGCCCTCTTCCATTCCGATGAGTTTAACAACTAAAGTAACTGCCACCATGAACGAAGCAAAAACAGCCGCTGTAGCCAGGCCACCAGCCAACTTATAATTTTTACTCTTAAAACGAACACCGTTAAAAAGAAAACCAAGTAGCGGAAATATAAATAATAATGAGAATAATAACTTAACAGACATTCACTAACCCTTTAATTGTTCAAAGAAACGGATGTTTACTTCTTTAAATTTTTTGAAAATTGTTACAGCAAGAGCTAACCCCACGCCAGCCTCAGCAGCTGCAATGGTCATGACAAAAAACACCATGACTTGCCCGTTGATATTTTCTGAATAGTGGCTAAACGCCACAAAAGAGAGGTTTACTGCATTTAACATCAATTCAATGCACATTAAAATAACGAGCACATTACGACGAACCAACACACCAGCCATGCCAATACAAAACAACGCCGCAGAGACAATCAGGTAATGGTTGAGCCCTATATCTAAAAGAGATTCTAAATTAGGCATGAGTGCCTCCTTTAATTCTAGAAACTGCAACAGCTCCAACAGCAATTAAAAGTAATAAAACTCCCAACAGCTCAAAAGCAAAAACATAATCGGTGTACAGTAAAATTGCTAAGTCTTTAGTGGTATTACCCAGGCCTTCTTTGCCGTGGCTCATTCCGCTGAGACTCATCAAATCAGTAGACATTCTGACGGCTCCAGCAATAAGTCCCAATAATAAACCCACAGAAGATACCTTCAGTAAATTTGAAATGCGCCCCTTAGAAAAACTATCTTTTTCTTTTTTTAGGTCAAACATCATAAGAACCATTACAAAAAGAACCATGACGGCCCCGGCGTAAACAATTAACTGTACGCCAGCTATGAAATAGGCTTGAAGTAAAAAGTACACAAAGGACAGACTCACCATTGTGATTGCTAAATAAAGAGCTGAGTAAACAGGGTTGTCAGAAACAACAACTGAAAGAGCAAAAAACAAAACAATGAGTGATAAGCCATAAAATAAAATTACTGATAAATCCATTTTAACTCCAGGTGGTTCTCATAACATAAATTAAAATTGCAGTGAAAATTGT
>JAHDIR010000002.1:0-75486 GCA_020630675.1 Bdellovibrionales bacterium | reverse complement strand
TATTCGCTAAAGCCCATGGCAGCATTGTTTTCCAACCAAGATCCATCAACTGATCGTAACGAAACCTCGGGATCGTCCAACGAACCCAAATAAAAACCCACAGAAATAATAAAATTTTAACTAGTAAAGAAATATGAAAAACAAAAGAGGTCATAACGGCTGTCATATTATTGGATAGGCCTAAGCTACCAATAAGGCCAGAAACCTGCTCGGTAGTTACAAAGGGAATGTCATATCCACCAAAATAAAATACAGCCATCAAAGCAGAGGCCACCATCATATGGCCATACTCACCAATGTAAAACATATTCATTTTTAAACCACCATACTCTGTATGGTAACCCGCCACTAACTCAGCCTCTGCTTCAGGTAAGTCAAAGGGAGTTCTATTGGTTTCTGCAAACACTGAGGTAAAAAATAAAATAGCACCAAGGGGTTGATAAAAAATTCCCCAGTTAGGTAAAAAACCTAACGTGACTTCTTTACCAAAAAACATAAATGTCATAGGGCCTTGTTGAGCAGCAATCATATCTGCAAAATCAAAAGAACCATAAAGCAAAAGAACACCCACTAAAGAGAGGCCAAGCGCTAACTCATAACTGATCATTTGTGCACAAGACCTTAAGGCACCCAAAAGAGAATATTTATTATTAGATGCCCATCCCGCCATTAACATTGAGTAGGCACCCAAAGAGGAAATTCCTAAAACAAATACAATACCAACACCCACTTCAAAACTTTGAAAAGCAAAACGATATGGGCCATAACTCCCACCAAACATTTCAAAAGCTTCAATGTTAATTGGAATGGAAAGTGGTATAGCACCAAATGCAATGGCCCCAGGAATAAGAGAAACAACCGGAGCTGCGTAAAAAATAAATTTTTTGGTATTTTCTGGAACAAACTCTTCTTTAAAAATAAACTTTACTGCATCAGCTAAAAGCTGAGTTAATCCAAGGGGACCTACTCGGTTTGGTCCAAGTCGATTTTGAATAAAAGCAGAACCCCTACGTTCTACCCAAACTAATAATGGCACCAATTGAACCATCATCACGAAAATAATAATTAGCTTAATAAGGTTTACACTTATTTCAAATAAATCAACGCCCATATTCTTAATCCCACTCCAGTGCTTTAGATTTTATTTCCCAAAATAAGCCAACGATAAAAATGAGTAAGAATACTCCCATGGCTCCCAAAATATATAAACCATGCCCTTCTTCTAAGAAGTCAGAGTAAGCCAAAGCCCATGGGTACATAAAAATTATTTCAATATCGAATAAAATAAATAAAATGGCGGTTAAATAATAACGAATGGAAATTTTTGAATGCCCTGTTGTTTGAACATCAATTCCACACTCATAAGTTGATTTTTTTGCATCTGAATTTTTAGGTTTTGGACCGACCAAAGAAACTAAAAAAAGCAACCCTGCACCGAACAAAATAACAAAAATCATCAGCACAACTATTGGCACTAAACTGTTCATTTTTCACCTCTTAAAGATTGAGAAACTTATACAACTTACAATATTAAAGATCTATGATATCGACTATTTATTGCTACGCAACATCAGTGGTCTTTTTTGGTGATGATACCTTGTGTCTCAACCTTAAATTAGGCTAGAAACATTGGTTGGGCACTGAGGTTATTAATGCTCAAAAACAATATGTCAGTTAAAGTCTTTTTTAATGTAAATTCTTTTCTTCAACTTATTATTGAGAGGCTGTCTTGCAAGGTTCCCTTCTTCAAATCGATAAAACCATAAATATTACCGGTCAAAACAATGGTGACCTAAATATTAATGGGTTTGATGATCCCACTTCATTGGCCTTTCTTTTGTCACACTCTCAAATAGCTCAAGATAAAGCTAATGTTGTCATTGTCAGCTCAGAAGCCGAAGCTATTGAATTTGATAAGGCCCTTAAGTTCTTTAATAAAAATTGCAAAACTTTTTTACTGCCTCATTTTAGTGGGCAAATGTACTCTGAAATTATCCCTTCTGGAGCTTTAATCTATAAGCGCATGAATTGGATTTATAATGCGCAGCAAAACACTCAATTTCAGGATGTCTTCTTTATAGCAAGCCTCCCTTCTCTGCTTCAAAAAACTCTTCCATATGAGGTCTTTCTTGATAACTGCTTTGAGCTTAACCTTAACCAAGAGCTTCCAACCAATATAAGCCAAAGTTTAACCAGAATGGGCTACACCCAAGTGCCTCTTGTTGAAGATCCCGGTAGTTTTGCTATTCGTGGTGGTATTATCGATATTTTTAGCCCCGCTAGTTCAAATCCAGTTCGTATAGAGCTTTTTGGAGATATCATTGATTCGATAAAGGCTTTTAGCCCTAAAAATCAAAGAAGCTTAAACGAAGTGGAACAATTTGTTGTTATTCCGGCCAAAGAGGCCATCTTCTCTGATGAAAATCGACAAAATATTGCAAGGCTTATTAAAACTTCAGCTCAAGAGCGTGGTATTGCTCCCATTGAAGTGAAGGATTTTTTACAAGATATTTCTCATTGGAAATATTTTCATGGTTCAGATTATTTTATAAATGCTTTTTACGACAATCTTGAAAGCCCACTTTCCTACTTTGACGGCGAAGTAAACCTTTGGTCTTTTAATAAACAAAGTCAAATTCACCAGTACGATAAATTCCTAGCCGACTTACAAGAACACTTTAAATACTCAAAAGAAAGCTCTCCACTTCTACCTAATCATGAACTTTTCTTTGCTACTCTTCCTCAATTTCAAGAGGAGATCGTTAACAAAAGAGTTATCGAAACTGCACTTGTGCAAATAAATGAAGATATTATCGATAAACAAGACGAGCAATCAGTTTTATTTTCCTGCTCTCATATTAATGAATTTAAAAGAAACTGCTCAGAACTCCAAAAAGATCAGCCTGGAAAATTCCGCGAGTATTTAGCCACTAAGTTTAGCCAATGGCAGACTTCAAACAATAATATTATAGTCACTGCTAACTCACAAAGTCTTATTCATCAATTTCAAGTTATTCTTGACGATATCGACTTTAATTATGAAGAGCTCGATGAGTTTAGCATACCGCCATCAGAAAATAATCTTGATGCACAAAAAAAAATAATCATTACAAAAACGAACATTCCTCAGTCTATTCATTTCAAGGATGAAAAAATTGTTCTTTTAAACCTGGCAGACTTATTAGGTAAGAAAAAGGCAACCAGAAGCTCTAAACAAAAAACGAGTTTTAAAAAAGCAAAGGCTTTACATTTTGCCGATTTAAAACCTGGTGATCATATTGTTCATAAAGATCATGGTGTTGGTATTTATAAAGGTTTGACATTAATGCCTATCGCTGGAGTTGATGCTGAGTTTTTACAATTAGAGTACAAGGGAAGTGATAAACTTTACTTACCCATTTATCGTATTGGGCAAATTCAAAAATTTACCGGAGGCGGTCCGGGACGTTTAATTGATAAGCTGGGCGGACAATCTTGGCAAAAAGCAAAAACAAAAGTTAAAAGTAAGCTAAAAGATATCGCCTCTGAGCTTTTAAAACTTTACGCTTCACGTGCGCAAGTGACACGCCCTGGTTTTTTACCACCTTCAGATAATTTTAATAAATTTGTTAACTTTTTTCCTTATACAGAAACTGATGATCAACTTAATGCCATCAATCATGTTATTAACGACATGACTTTAGAAAAACCGATGGACCGCTTAATTTGCGGGGATGTTGGTTTTGGAAAAACAGAAGTCGCTATGCGAGCGGCATTCAATGCCGTAAATAGTGGTAAGCAGGTGGCACTGATTGCCCCAACAACTATTTTAACTTTTCAACATTTTGAAAATTTTAAAAAAAGATTTCAACAGTGGGAAACTTCTATTTGCTGTTTAAATCGTTTCGTTTCTGCTGCCAAAAGTAAAGAACACCTAGCTGATATAAAGTCAGGTAAAGCAAATATTGTCATAGGCACTCATAGACTTTTTAGTAAAGATGTCGAATTTAACGATCTTGGTCTGTTAATTATAGACGAGGAGCAAAAGTTCGGTGTTAAACACAAAGAAAAAATAAGAGCAATTAAAACAAATGTGGACACCCTTACACTTTCAGCCACCCCCATTCCTAGAACATTAAATATGAGTTTTCTCGGGCTAAGAGACCTTAGCTTAATAAACACAGCTCCCGTCGATAGGCTTCCTACCCGAACTTTTATTTGTAAATATGAACAGCACACCATTAAAAAATCTATCCAAAATGAAGTTGACCGTGGAGGACAGGTCTTTTTTCTTCATAATCAGGTTAATAATATTGAAACTATTGTTCACGAGCTAAGAGAGCTTTTACCTGATGTTAAGTTTGCTGTAGGGCATGGTCAAATGAACGAAACGGCTCTTGAAAAAGTCATGGTTAAGTTTTTCAATAAAGAAGTCGACGTGCTTGTTTCTACAACTATTATCGAATCAGGAATGGATATACCAAATGCCAACACAATAATTATAAATAACGCCCAAAACTTAGGTTTAAGTCAATTGTATCAACTTCGTGGCCGTGTTGGGCGCAGCTCTAAAAGAGCCTATTGTTATCTCATGGTTCCACAGAATAAATTAATGGATAAAGTGGCTTTAGAAAGATTAAAAGTTATACAAGAAAACTCTAGCTTAGGCAGTGGTATTACTATCGCTCAATATGACTTAGAGCTAAGAGGAGCTGGCGACCTTTTGGGTGAAAATCAAAGTGGTCATGTAAACACCGTTGGTTATGAGCTTTATATGGAGCTTTTAGAAAATGCAATTCAAGAGCAAAAAGGTGAGCCACTTAAAAACAATGCACTTGAACCTGAAATTAATTTACGTATTCCTGCTTTAATTCCAGATAAATATATTTCTGATATTCGACTTAGACTATCTTACTATAAAAGTTTATCTGACATCGAAAGCCTTGAAGAAATGGATGCCATTGAAGATGACCTCCGAGATCAATTTGGCAAATTGCCTGATGAGGTTCTAAATTTAATGGGCATCATGCTAATAAGGTTTTTATGTAAAAAATTATTTATCAAAGATTTGTCTCAAGCCAAAAGTGGTATAACTTTAATTTTTACACCCGATACACCAATTAGTACTGAGCAAGTTTTAAAATTAACTGCACGAGCTGATAAAAAGTACTCGTTAACGCCTGAAAGTAAATTACTTATTAAAATGAAAGATCGATCATGGAATCGCGTTTTTGAAGAAATGATTTATCTAGCTAAATTAGTAAATGTCATTTAGAACTCCAGCTTAAGGCCACCGCTCACGTAGATAGCGTTAAAGTCTGGATCTTGCTCTTCAATTGAGGCCGCCATATAGTTTGCTTCCACAAACAAAAACGTATTTTCAATTCCATTTTCAATATAAGCTTCTCTTGCAGTGCTATCATCGGCCCAATCCAATTGCATCATTAAACCACCCGTAGCGTAATATGAAACTAAGGTTGTTCCATTTAATGTCGAGCCATTACTCGTTTCATCAAAATAAATAGTATAAATCCCACCATGTACATAGGGTACAACCCAAGGTTCTCGCCAAAGAGTATCTAGTGAAAAATAAAACCCTAATTTTAAAGGCATCACTGATAGATCAGATTCAAAATTTTCTACATCAGAGCTTACATTAAAGTATCCCACTGATAAATAACCACCAATAGAAAAGGTATCAAAATTTCTTTTATAAATTCCTTCAACTTGAATTAACCCTAAACCCGAGGGGTAGTATTCATCATACTCAGCTTCTATTCCATCTAGTTCATAATTGGAAGGTTTATACAGGCCATAAGATAGTCCCCATAATTGTCCCCATTTTTTTCTTCTCGAACTATAAGAAACCATCTCAAGTTTGTTACTACCATTTACAGGTATTAAGTTTCTTGGTTCAACTATCACTAGCCCTTCTGGGTGTCCATTGCCAATATTTTCAATTCGGGTCATTACATCATAACCTTCACCAGAAAGAATGGCGGGCTTTGATTGAGTGTTTTCTTCTATAGATTTCGCGATATTATCAGTAAATTCTTCATCTACATCTTGTTGTGCAAATAGCTTTGGACAACAGGCGAGTACGATCACTAGTAAAATAAAATATTTACGAACGAGTTTTTCTAACATTAAGATTATTATGTCATACTCATATTTATATTGGGTTTAAATAGCTTTCATCTATTCACTTTTTGGACTTTAAGCTTAGGTGTTTCTCTAGCCACTATAACTTTTGACAAGTCTAGGTCAGACTTTCCTCTATTTTATTGGCTTTCTTATTCTACTAGATTCTCTAAGTAAACACCTTTCATGTAACATTAAGAGTGTACATAAAATTATACATTCAAGAATCCACTCTAAAGAGGTTGTGACGTTATATGAAATGCTTTCTTACTTTTTTTACCTTCTTTACTTTTTTATTTTTTTCTTATCAGTCTTTTTCTAATGAAAGTGCTGAGGAAATCTTAGCTAATATGACTATTGAAGATAAAATTCATCAACTTTTTATTTTTAATATTCCTAAACCAGTATTTGATAATAAATTTAAAAAAATTCTCGATTCTCATCGACCAGGATCTTATATTTTATTTGGAAAAGACATTAAATCTGCAAAGGCCTTACATAAACTCACTCGTGAATTACAAGCAGATTATAAATCTCGGAACCAATTACCTGCATTTATAATGATCGACCAGGAGGGTGGTCATGTCACTCGTATTAAAACTAAACCAAATTTACCAAGTCCTCTTTCTGTAAGTACTTCCGGAGACCCTAAGCTGAGTTATAAGGTTGGTGTTGAAACATCAAAAATTTTAAATCTTTTGGGTGTAAACTTAAACCTCGCACCTGTGATTGACTTATCCGATCCTCACAAAAATAATTTTATAGGTAACAGATCTTTTGGAAACGATCCAGAAACAGTGATTAAATTTGCTAGTACGCAAGCTTTGGCTTTTGAAGAGAATTCAATAATCCCTACATTTAAACATTTTCCTGGCCATGGTGGTTTAACCCAAGATAGTCACAAAAAACTTCCAAAAAAATTAATTACTTTAGATGAACTTCGAAAACATGACCTCAAACCTTACAAAACTTTAATCCGTCAGTACCCTGAAGCTGCTATCATGGTAGGGCATATTGCCTTTCCAAACATAGACCCTTCTGGTTACCCGACCACTTTTTCTAAAGTGCTTATGACAGATATTTTACGTAACGAATTGGGTTTTCAAGGTTTAATAATGACTGACGACATTCAGATGCATGCCTTAAAAAACTATGGCTCTCTAAGCCAACGTGCAAGGCTAGCTTTTAATGCCGGTGCAGATTTATTAATGGTAACTGGCGGGTTTCGAACTCAAAAGAAAGTTATTAACGGAATAAAAAAAGCGGTTAAAAATAATCTTATTACTGAAAAGCGTTTAAACGAGTCAGTACTTAGAATTATTAAATCTAAACTAAAAATTAAACAAAATATTTCAACTAAAGACTTAACCTACGCTAAAGTTTTACCTCAAATTAGAAAAAGTATTTCTAACTTAAAAATTAATAGTGATTCTATTATTCAAAATAATATTAATATCTCTCTTAAAAATATTCGTGGCCTTCTTTTAAAAGAATTGGAGGATATTAATAAAATTAAGATTTTTTCAGCTAATACTAGTTTTTACAGTCAGGTGAAAAAATCATTTCCAAATAAATCATTTAAACTTCATAAATTACGAAAAAAAAATCGACTTAATAGCAAAGCATCAATGGCTCAAACTCAGTCTTTAAATATTTTTTATGTAACAGGCATGGGTACATTAAGAATGTTAAAAAGATTACCTAATAGCATTAAGAAGAATACGATCGTTATTAACTCCACACATCCTGGAGCCCTTACACAAACAAATCGTTATAAAAACATAATAAATGTGAATTCGCCTTATATATATTCTGGAAAATTATTTTCTGAGTTAATTACCAGCAACGATGATATTCGTGGGCTGGCCTCAGAGTAATTTATAAAATTTAATGGCTTAATCTATTTTGGGCTTTTTTGATTTTAGCCATATATTTCATACTATCGTCTAAAGACAAGTCTTTACTATTGGCTAAAATATCTTCTGATTTTTTCAAGCTAGCTTCTGCTCGAGCTTTATCAATAGCTTCAAAGTCTTCTGCTGTTTCTGCTAAAACTTTAATTTGCTCACCAGCAACTTCACAGTAACCCCAACTAATTGCATACTGTTTTATAACAGCTTCACTTTTAGACTTAAACTTTAAAACACCAACATCTAAAGTTGTTATCAATGGCGAATGTCCCTCAAGTATAGTGAGTTCCCCTCGGTGGCCGGGTAATTGAACCTCTTCCACCTCAAGATCTACAAATAATTTTTTATTAGGGGTTACTAAAGTTAATAACATATTCGTTCCTAGGCTAAAGTTTTTGCTTTTTCAATCGCTTCTTCGATAGAACCTACTAGGTAGAAAGCTTGCTCTGGTAAGTCATCATGCATACCTTCAACGATTTGTTTAAAACCTTTTACGGTATCTTTAATATCAACATACTTTCCTTTTAATCCCGTAAACTGTTCGGCCACAAAGAAAGGCTGACTTAAGAATTTTTCAACACGACGTGCTCTTCCAACCACTAATTTATCGTCTTCACTCAATTCATCCATACCTAAGATAGCAATGATATCTTGTAACTCACGATATCTTTGTAAGATATTTTGAACGGCTCGAGCTACATCATAATGCTCTTGTCCAACAACTGCAGGGTCAAGAAGTCTTGAAGTCGATGTTAATGGATGCACAGCTGGGTAAATTCCTTTAGCAGCAATATCACGATCTAAGTTGGTTGTAGCATCAAGGTGAGTAAATGTTGTAGCTGGGGCTGGATCAGTATAATCATCAGCAGGAACATAAACAGCTTGAACGGAGGTGATTGATCCTTTTTTAGTTGATGTAATACGTTCCTGAAGAGTTCCCATTTCAGTGGCTAGTGTTGGCTGATAACCCACAGCTGATGGAATACGACCTAATAGGGCGGAAACCTCAGCACCAGCTTGTGTAAATCGGAAAATATTATCAACGAATAATAAAACATCTTGCCCTTCTCTGTCTCTGAAGTACTCAGCCTGAGTTAAACCTGTTAAAGCCACTCGTGCTCTTGCTCCAGGAGGCTCGTTCATTTGTCCAAACACTAATGCTGTTTTATCAATAACACCTGACTCAGTCATTTCACGATAAAGGTCATTTCCTTCTCTTGTTCTTTCTCCAACACCGGCAAATACTGAGTATCCACCATGCTCAGTTGCAATGTTTCTAATTAACTCTTGAATTAAAACTGTTTTACCAACACCGGCTCCACCAAAAAGACCAATTTTACCACCCTTTGCATAGGGAGCTAAAAGATCAACAACTTTAATTCCTGTCATTAGCATTTCGGCTTCAGTTGTTAACTCATCAAATTTAGGTGCAGCTCTATGAATAGACCATTGCTCTTTTGATGGGATCGGGCCTTTTTCATCAATAGGCTCACCAACAACATTCATGATACGCCCTAAAACTTCTTTACCTACAGGTGTAGAAATTGTGTTTCCAGTATTTTCAACATCGGCCCCTCGAACAAGACCTTCTGTAGAATCCATGGCAATGGCTCTTACAACATTGTCACCTAAGTGTTGAGCAACCTCTAAAACTAAGTTGTTTTTTTGGTCATCAATTGTTGAGTTTGTTGTACGTAGGGCATAATAAATTGGCGGCAATTCATTTTTGAATTCGACATCAACAACAGGTCCCAATACTTGTTTAATTTTTCCCATTTCCATTTTCTACTCCTCAATCATTTTTAAAATGTAAAATTTATTTTAAAGCTTCAGCACCACTACATATTTCTGTTAATTCTGTAGTAATTGCTGCTTGTCTCAATTTATTAAATGTTAGTGTTAGTGTATTAATCATTTCTTTTGCATTAGTTGTTGCATTATCCATAGCCGTCATACGAGCGGCATGTTCAGCGGCTATACTTTCAGATAAAATTCTATAAACCTGAACTGCAAAGTGTTTTTGCAATAAAACATCTATTATTTGTTCTGGAGCCGGTTCAAAAATTAAGTCTTCAGAAAACTTTTCTTCACTATTTTGATTAAACATAGATTGCTCAAGATCAATAGGTAAAATAGTTTCTGCATTTAGCTCTTGAGAAAGTACTGACTTAAATTCGTTATAAATAAATCGAATTTCATCATAACTACCTTCAGTAAATCCTTTAATTAGTTTTTCAGCAATCTCTGCTGCGAACTCGTAGGATATATCTTTAGCTAAGTTTAATATACTGTCGTTGCTTTCAATATCTCTTCTGTTGAAATAATCTAAAGCTCTACGCCCAATAATAAATAAATCTAAAGCTTCATATTTATTTTTATTATCTTTGTAATAGTCTTCGGCATATTTGTTTATGCTATTATTAAAACCTCCACATAAACCTCTATCACTCGTAACAACAACCATTAGAACTCTTTTAGGGTTATCATTTTGGTCAAGCAATGGATGTTGGATACGGTTTGTTTTTGCTATATCAGCAATAACACCCAGTAAGCCTTTAGCATAAGGTCTTAAATTCACAATATTATCTTGGGCTCTGTTAAGTTTAGCAGCAGAAACCATTTTCATGGCTTTGGTGATCTGCTGCGTGTTTTTAACACTACCAATTCTAGTTTTAATATCTTTTAAACTTGCCACTCGTACACAGCCTTTAAGTAATTATTTAAATACAGCCTTAAACTCTTCTAGTGCTGCCTTTAAATCGGATTTAATTTCATCTGTCATTTTCTTTTCTGATCTAATTTTATCGACAGTTGCTGAATATTTATTTTTCATAAACTCCAGAAGATCTTTTTCAAAAGCCTTTGCTTTAGGAGTATCAAAGTCATCTAAGTAGCCATTTGTAGCAGCATAGATAATTAAAATTTGCTCTTCCACTTTTAAAGGAGCGTATTGATCTTGTTTTAATATTTCTACCAAACGCTTACCTCTTTCTAATTGAGCTTGCGTAGCTTTATCTAAGTCAGAAGCAAATGCAGAGAAAGCTTCTAACTCACGGAAAGTTGCCAAATCAAGTTTTAGTGTACCTGCCACTTGCTTCATGGCTTTAATTTGTGCGGCTCCACCAACTCGAGACACCGACTTACCAACACTGATAGCTGGACGTATTCCCTTATAAAATAATTCTGATTCAAGAAATATTTGTCCGTCAGTAATTGAAATTACGTTAGTTGGGATATAGGCAGAGATATCACCCGCCTGTGTTTCAATAATTGGTAAGGCTGTTAAAGAACCGCCCCCCATATCATCACTCACTTTTGCAGCCCTTTCTAGAAGTCTTGAGTGAATATAAAACACATCACCAGGGTAAGCTTCACGTCCTGGTGGTCTTCTTAATAGTAAAGATAATTGACGGTAAGCTTGAGCTTGCTTTGTTAAGTCATCATAAATAATTAGCGCATGTCCACCATTATCACGAAAGTGTTCAGCCATAGCACAACCAGAGAATGGTGCTAAGAATTGTAACGGTGCTGGCGATGAAGCTGGAGCAGAAATAATTGTTGTGTAGTCTAAAGCACCGGCTTTATTTAGTTTTTCAACCACTTGCGCAACGGTTGATGCTTTTTGACCAATAGCTACATAAAAACACTGAACATTTTGGCCTTTTTGATTAATAATTGTATCAATCGCAATTGCTGTTTTTCCTGTTTGCCTATCACCGATGATTAACTCACGTTGTCCACGACCAATTGGGATCATAGCATCAATTGATTTAATACCTGTAGCCAAAGACTCTTCAACAGGTTGTCTTTTAATGATACCTGGAGCTTTTAATTCTACCGCACGAAACTTATCAGATTTAATAGGACCTTTTCCATCTATCGGATTACCAAGTACATCAACCACTCGACCTAAAAGAGCTTCTCCCACTGGAACTTGAACAATCTTTTTTGTTCTTTTAACAGTGTCACCCTCTTTAATTGCTCTATCTTCTCCAAGAACAACCGCACCAACACTATCTTGCTCTAAGTTTAATACCATACCAAACATTTCACCTGGAAACTCAACTAGCTCTCCAGCCATAACGTTATCTAAGCCATATATTTTTGCCACACCATCACCCACAGAAAGAACATTTCCAACTTCGCTCACTTCTATGTTTTTGTTGTAGTTATTGATTTGATCTTTTAGAACTCGACTAATTTCATCGGCGCGTATAGATAATTCCATTTTAATGAACTCTCCTTTTGAGGTCTTCATTGAGACGGTTAAGGTGCATGGTTATTGTGTCATCGAAAGTGTACCCATCTACTTTAGCTATTAATCCACCAATTAGTTTTGGGTCTTCTTTATATGTTAATATTACTCTTTTATTTGTTTTTTTTGAGACGATAGTTTCAATTTGCTCTCTTTCTTCTGGAGTTAATACATGAGAAGAGGTCACTTCGCCTCTTGTAACAGAGTGGGCTTGATCATTAAAAAACTGAAACTCTTCAACAATATTTTCTAAAATTGATAAACGATTATTTTCGGCTAACATTAATAAAAAACTTTTTACTTCTTCTGAGAACTGAAATTCTTTTACAATTTTTTGTGCACAATCCATCTTGTCTTGGCGACCCACTGTTGGGTTTGTGAAAAAACTATTTATTTCTTCACCTGAGAAAGCTTCTTTTAAAGCTTTTAATTCTTTGAAAACTTGTTCTGTGTTTGACTTATTTTGACTTATTTCAAAGATTGCCTGTGAGTATCTTTTTGCAATATTAGAGACCTGCATTTATTGAACCACCTGAATATTTTTAATAAATTCTTGTTTTAGTCTATTGAGTTCAGGTTGGCTTATGTTATCAGACAAGCCATCTCTGGCTCTATCAAATGCCTGACCTAAAATTTCAATTTTTAAGTCCCCTACAATTTTGTTTAATTGAGTTTGTACTTTAGCTTCACTATCAGAAATCATTTTATTAGCAGCTAGTTCTGTTTCTTGTAGTAATTTTTCTCTATTTAATTTGGCTTGCTCTTTGGCCTCTAAAATTGATTGATCAGCGCTAACTTTAAGTTGTTTTAGTTTAGAATTAATTTCATTTCTTTTATTTTCAGCTTCTTCTTTTTGAGCTTGCGCTTTTTTGAATTCAGCATCAAAGGTCTCAACACGACCAACAAAAAGTTCGGCAACTGGTTTTCTTAGAAAATAAATTAAAAGTGCAATAGCTATAATTACATTAACAACTTGAGCAGTTATTGTTGGCCAAGGAATTCCATGTCCACCACCTGCAGCTAATGTTATATCGCTTGTAAGTAAAAAACTTAAAATAACAAGTAATCTCATTGAGAGGTCACTCCTTTACCCAAAACTTTATTTTGGATCAGATCGGCTAGTGGTCCTACTTCTTGGGCAAGTTCTGTCTTTATTTGGTTTCTTGAATGTTGTAGTCTTAATTCTGCGGAGTTTCTATATTCTTCGGTCTTGACTGCAGCTTCAGCCATTTTTTTGGTTTGTTGCTCTACTGCAACTTTTTTTTCTTCGTCATAAATATTTTTGATTTTGAAGTTTAAAGCCTTCGCGTTTTCTTCGTATTCACTTTGTAACTGTTCAGTTTCAGCTAAAAGCTTAAACGCCTGATCTTCGCTACCAACAGTGCGGTTATATCGTTCACAGAATGCATTGTAATAGGGTCTAAAAATAAGCCTTGTTAATACCAAATAAGTAAAAACAAAGACAAAAAACTGAACAACAATTGTTAAATTGAGACCTAATGTTTTGATCAAATCCATAAATCTTCCTACGTGAATTTTGAGGTTAGGGTTAACCTGGGCCTGAAATTTGGTCAAGCTCAAAATCGCCTTAAAACAGTAGGTTTTAACACTTTTTATTTATTTACTTATTTTTCACTTTTTTCCATATAAGAAGCCCCTTCAAATACGACTCCTTCAGATATTTTTAGACTTGGGGTGGTGACAGAACCTTTAAAAACAGCCGGCGGGTGCATCACAACTTGTTTTTTAGCGTATATATTGCCTTCTAAGTGGCCTGAGACAATGACTGTATTTGCATCTATATCCGCTCTGACGTTCGCTTCTGGCGAAATAATTAAAGTATCTTTTGTATAAATTTCGCCTAAAAATTCACCGCCAATTCTGACGGTGCCTTCAAAACTCAACGATCCTTCAAATTTAGTCCCTTGATTCAATAACCCAGTAACTGAGTTGTTCTCTAGATCTTGTTGTTGATTTAAATTTGATTCCAAGTTTTCCTCATTTTATCGATAAATCCGTTCAACTCCTCATCTGAGTAAAATTGAATTTGTAGTTTTGATTTACCATCTTTATAATTAAGGTCTACCTTTGTTCCAATTATTTTTTGCATTTCTGCTTTTAAGCTATTGATATGTGAAACAGAAACAGTATTTATTGCTTTGTCATTTGTTTCATTCGGCGACTGCAGGCGTTTAATTAGTTTTTCCACCTGTCTTACCGTCATTTTATTTTTTACAATTTTTCTAGCTATTTTAAACTGTAATCTGAAGTCACTCAAAGTCAGAAGTAGCTTTGCTTGGCCCATTGATATTTCATTGCGACTGACCATTTCCCTGACTTCAGGCCCTAAGTTTAATAATCTCAATAAGTTAGCTATTGTAGCTCTTTCCTTGCCCATTTTTTTTGCCAGCTCAGATTGAGTGAGATCGTATTTATCCATTAAATGTTTATAAGCCATGGCCTCTTCAATGGCGTTTAAATCTTCTCTTTGTATGTTTTCAATCAGTGCTAATTCTAAGGTTTTCTGTTCATTTACCAGCTTAACTATGGCAGGAACTCTAAACAGACCAGCAAGTTGTGTTGCTCGCCATCGTCTTTCACCGGCAATGATTTCGAAACGATTGCCAGGCGCTGGCTTTACAGTAATTGGCTGCAACAAGCCTTGTTCTTTAATAGAGTTAGCTAAGGTTTGCAGAGCTTCTTTATCAAAAACTTTTCTTGGCTGGTCTTCATTAGCAAATATTTTTTCAATATCAATGTTTAATACTTTACCCTCTAATGATTCTTTTTTTTCAGGGGTTGTTTCAACGGGTGGTATTGATATTGTTTGCCTTGGTGCCTCAATTTTTACACTGGCTGTTTTTTGAGCTTGATCAGTTTGAACCACAGGTTCATTTGGTCTTGATATGATCTTGGCGTTCTCAGGCTTTTGTTGATGTTTTTCACTTAAATTGTTTGTACTTTTACTTGTATTATCAGGAGCTTGACGTATCTGAGCTGGAGTTGGTGTTTTCTTGATTTCAGCACCTGGGTCGGCTCCTAATAAGCTTCCTAGACCTCTTCCTAGGCCTGTTTTTTTATTTTTATTAGTTACTGGTGTTTTCATTTATACCTCAAATTACAATTGTGGAGAAGTTGTCGGCTGGGCGGGATTTGTAGCAGGACTTTGATCTACCTTTGGTTGAGTTTGAGCACTCTTAACTCTTTGATCAAGTTCTTCTGCTAGCTCTAAATAGCGCTTTGCACCAATGGACTTAATATCATATTGAAGGATTGAGATACCATGGCTGGGGGCTTCACTAAGGCGAACATTCCTTGGAATGATTGACTTAAAAACTTTATCACCAAAATGTGATTGAATTTCAGAAACAACCTGGTGACTCAGGTTATTTCGTTTATCAAACATTGTTAGAACAATACCTTCTATTTTTAAATTTTGATTTAAATTTTTCTTGATAATTCCTGCTGTATTTAACAGCTGACTTAAACCTTCCAAGGCATAGTACTCACACTGTAGTGGAACCAAAAAAGAATCAGCAGAACACAGAGCGTTAACTGTAAGTAAACCTAACGATGGTGGGCAATCAATTATTACATAATCAAAATCATCGGCAACAGAAGCAATTGCTTCTTTTAACCTGTACTCTCTATTTGGCATATCAACTAATTCAATCTCAGCACCAACTAGGTCTGGTGTTGCACATACAATTTTTAAGTTGTCATGTTGAGTATTCTGAATAGTCTGACTAATCATTTTCTCACCAATGAGTACATGATATACATTATTATCCTGACTTTCGTATCTTTTGATACCAATTCCACTAGAGGCATTACCCTGTGGATCCATATCTATGACTAGTGTACGTCGGCCAAGCTCAGAAAGAGCTGCTGCTAAGTTTACGGAAGTAGTTGTTTTACCTACTCCACCTTTTTGATTAGCGATACATATTGTTTTTAACATAATTCCCCTCTTTAACTGAGTTGTATTTTGTTGAATCAAATCCTAAAGATTTTATTTCTACCAACCGATTGTTCCACGTGGAACATTCACTGTCTAGGGAATTGTATTGAATTTATATCAAATAGTCGCAATATTCGTATTTTTTCCTATATTTATGACGTCATGTTATGAGTTTCGAGATAAATCACCTGAATTAAGCGACCTCATATACATTGATCTTGGCAAAGATATAGATAGAGCCTCTAAAACTATTATTATTCGACAGGATGAAATAAATAAAATTAAGAATGATATTGAAGCATTGCCTGTTAGATCTGCAAAAGTACCTGTAAAAAATGAACGTATAAGAGTTCTTAGTGAAGATATTAAAAGACTTGAACAACTCAAGTTGTTTTTTGAAATTAAAAGAAAGAAAAGAGCCGTATTGGCTCGAATGGAGTATGAAATAGCATTAAAAAATAAAAAAGAGTGGCCAGATAAGGAAGTATTCCAGAAGTACATGGTTGCCAAAAAACTTAATAACTCGCCTATTTACACTATAAACAAGTCTGACAATAGTCGATCAAGTACTCATAAAAAGGATGTTCAGGAAATACTCGATTCTGACAAGTAATATTACCTAGTCAAAGCATAATTGTTCCACGTGGAACATATTGCCTACTCAAAATATAAAAAATGACTATTCAATATCTAAGAAACTATAATTATTTGTGATTAGTCTTCAAAAAACAGGCTTCATGACTAATATCTTCTAACTATAAGTGAATAGTCAGTAGTTTTAAGTGAAGTTACTAAACCTAAATAGATATATATAAACCCACCAATTAAAAAGCCCATGTGAATAGTGAATAGTGAATAGTGAATAGTGAATAGTGAATAGTGAATAGTTTCTTTGCTTTAAACAAAAAGAAAGTAAAAAAAAATAATGATTTAAAATATATGTATTCTTGTTATCGCCGTACAAGTATAAGTAAACTTATTTATAAACAGTCTTAACAACAAATCTCTCACCCATTTTATCAGGAAGTACATACTCATGAATTAATGATGGCATCCACACACTCATTAACTGAGGAGACATTTCACCAACTTCGTTAGACCATAAAGGCCCTTTAAGATGGTAGAAGCTAGATTGAGGATTAAAAGTTTTCTTTGCAAGTAGTAAAGCCTTTGAAATAGAAGCAAAGCCTCTAGTGATAGCACAAGACATTGTGGCAGGCTCAAGTTGATTAAGATCAACACATTTAACTGAAACATTTTTTAAAGAGAGTTTAGTAGCCATATACTTAAGAAATTCAATTTTTCTCCGGTCGCGATCTAAAAGAACAATCTTACGATCGGGGGCTAACATGGCCATAATCATACCAGGAAAGCCATTACCTGAACCAATATCATAAATTTCCTCAGCAGAAGTATCCTTTAAAATATAATCTGAAGAAACAATAGAGTCATAAAAATTAAGTAAGTCATTGTTATATATAGCTTTTTTTGAAACAAGATTAATTTTATCATTAAACTTAACCACATGCATATGAAAGTTATAAAACTGACTTAATAACCTATGACCCGGGAAGTACTTTTCAAGACGCCACTCTACTTTTTCAGGAACAACAACTTGCTCAGTGTCTTCTTCACTGGCATCAAGAAAAACATATTTACCTTTTGTTTGCGACATATTTCTTAGGCCTTTTTTTCTTAGCCTTAATGTAAAGCATAATCGCATGAACTGCTGAGGGATTAACCCCACTGATTCTTGTAATTTGCCCTAACGTTTTAGGCTTTATTAAATTTAATTTTTCAATTTCTTCAGTGGATAAACCAGCTAAAGATTCATACTGTAGATCGGAAGGAATGCTCAACATCTCAAGCTTTTTTGTCTGATTAATTTTTTCTTCTTCTAATTTTATATAGCCTTTGTACTTGATGTTTATTTCCACAGCCTCAAAAACATCACGACTTGGAATATCAATATCAAACTTTTTTAAATCTAAACAATTGATTTCATTTCTACGGAGAAAAGTCTCGAGATTAATAGGTTTTTGCAAAACTGGAGTTCCTAACTCAGTAAAAATATCTTGAGTCCTTTGATTTGGGGTAATTCTTGTATTCTCTAAGAGATTATAAAAAGATTTTCTTTGCTGTAAAACCAACTGAAGTTTATCAGCATATTCACCACTAACTAAACCGGTATCACGAGAAAGATTAAATAACCTTTCAATAACATTATCTTCTCTTAAAACTAAACGATGTTCTGCACGAGATGTCATCATACGATAAGGCTCTTTAGTGCCTTTGATCACTAAGTCATCAATTAAAACCCCCATATAAGCCTCATGTCTATGGAGTGTAAAAGAGTTTTTATTTAAAATTTTCAAAGCAGCATTAGTTCCAGCAATCAGCCCTTGCGCAGCAGCTTCTTCATACCCACTTGATCCATTAATTTGACCAGCTAAAAAAAGACTAGCCAAATTTTTAGTTTCAAGAGTATGACTAATCTGAGTAGGCTCAATAAAATCATACTCAACTGCATATCCAGGCCTAATCATTTTAACCTGCTCAAGGCCTGGAATAGTTCTAAGAAATTGATATTGTATAGCTTCTGGTAAACTGGTGGATACCCCTTGCAAATAGATACTCTGACTATTCAAACCTTCAGGTTCTAAAAAAGTAAGGTGGTTACTCTTTTCGCTAAAGCGAGTAATTTTATCTTCTATACTAGGGCAATACCGAGGTCCATGACCAGTTATAGCACCAGAAAACATTGGTGATTTGTTAAGGTTTTGTCTAATAATTTCATGTGTTTGGTCGTTGGTATGGGTCATATAACAATCAATTTGAGGTAACTCTAATTGATTATCACTTTTCAAACTAAAGGGATAAAACTCTTTATCACCAGATTGAGGAGTTGTTTTACTCCAATCAATACTATCTTTATATAACCTTGGAGGTGTGCCCGTTTTTAAACGAGTAACTTTAAAATCAAATTGCTCCAATTGGTCAGATATACCGGTAGTGGCTTTATCACCAACACGACCACCAGATATTTTTTCATCACCTATATGCATAACTGCATTCATAAATGTACCAGTAGTTATAATTACTGATTCACTACGCACTAAAGACCCATCAGTGAGATAAACACCTTTAACCGCACTTTTTTCAATTAACAATTTAGAAACTTCTGCCTCTAATACTTTTAAAAGAGGGGTTTTCGCTGTGAGTTGATTCATATAATTACAATATAAATCTTTATCACACTGTGACCTAGACCCACGTACAGCAGGACCTTTTTTAGAGTTCAAACGCTTGAATTGAATGCAAGTCTTATCAGCTGCAGAGGCCATCTCACCGCCTAAGATATCCATTTCTCGAACCATATGACCTTTGGCTAGGCCACCAATAGATGGGTTACAACTCATATAACCAATTCGTTCACGGTTATTTGTAATTAACAAACAATCAACACCTAAACGAGAAACAGCTAAACAGGCTTCAATTCCTGCATGACCACCACCAACGACAATAACTTTTGCTTTATTTTCCATAAATCACTTACCAATACAAAACTGTTGAAAGACTTTGTCCATCACTTGGTCATCATATGTTTTACCTAAAATTTCATATAAAGATCTCAAGGCGAATTGAAGGGATGAGGCTATAAACTCAGGACTTTCACCAAGGCCCATAAGCTCTTTAGATTTATTAAGGTTTTCAAAACAACTAACCAAGAGCTCGTAATGTCGAGCTTGAGTGATCACCTCTGAGTTTTCATTAAAATTAACTTCAGAGATTTCATTTAACCAAAGTTTAACTTTATCAAAGCCTATTCCTGTTTTGTTGCTAATTTCAATAAAGCTTAACAAATTTATATCTTTAGATTCTAAATAAATATCAGCTAGTTTATTTTCATCAAGAAACTGATTTTTACTTGAAGGACATAGATCAGATTTTGTATTTAAAAAAATAACTTTCTTGTTTTTTAATTGAGTAAAAATATTAGCAACTTGAGTATTGTATTCAGGGCCTTCAGTTTGATCGTGGAGATAGAACACATAATCAGATTTATCAATAGACTCTAGTGACTTTGTAATACCAAGTTGTTCAACCTTATCGACGGTATCATGAATACCCGCAGTATCGTAAAAGTTAAACTGCAATCCGTTATGAAAAAAAGAAGCATCAACAATGTCGCGAGTTGTGCCAGGGGTGTCTGTTACTATAGCTTTATCAAAACCTAAAATTTGGTTAAGAAAACTCGACTTACCTGCATTGGGTAAACCTACTAAAGTGATGTTAATACCTTCACTCATTTTTTTTCCCATGGAATAACTTTCAATATATTGACCAACTTCATAGCTCACTTGCGCTACTTGCTGAACAAATTCCTTAGGAGAAACCAACTCTATATCTTCTTGAGCAAAATCAATATTAGCCTCAAGATTGGCTAATATTAGAGTCAGGTCATCACAAATTTTATTAACTCCTTTAGATAAGTGACCTTCTAATTGAGATAATGATAATTGAGCCTGCTTTTTTGAACCACTGTGAATTAAAGAAAGAATACTTTCAGCCTGAATAAGGTCAATTCGTCCATTTTCAAAAGCACGATAGGAAAACTCACCTTTTTCAGATAACCTGGCTCCGGCATCTAATAAATTTTGTAAAATTTCTTTGGCTAAAAACGATCCACCATGACATGAAATTTCAAAAACATGATTGCCAGTAAAAGATCGACCCTGCTCAAAATATGTAACAAGAACTTCGTCCACCTTGCTTTGAGATGATAAAGATGAAAGAAATCCGTAATAAACACGGTGAGATTCCAGTTGATCAGGTAAAAAAGGACAAAGTTTTTTTACAACCTTTTCAGAGTCATCGCCACAAACTCTAATGACAGCAATTCCCCCCACTCCAGGAGGAGTGGCAACGGCACAAATAACACTGTCAGAGTCAAAATTAATCATATTTAATTTACATTAGCTGTGCTCTCATTAGAGCCATTTTCTTTCGTTAAAAATATTTTTACTTTTTTAAAGTGACCGTCACCGATAGATCTACTTTTAACTCGTTCATCATCAGCAAGAAATTGGTGAACAATTTTGCGTTTTCCAGGAGGTAAAGCTTTAACATAAACAGGTTTACCTTTTTGTATAACGATACCTTTAAGTTTATTTGCAAGCTTAAGTAAAGACTCATCAGATCTTTCTCTATAGCTGTCACAGTCTAAAACTAAACCTACTTTTTCTTCAGGAAGTTGGTGCTGTAACACCCGTTTTAAAAATAATTGTAAACCGTCTAACAACTGACCATCTCTATTTAAAAGCAAGCCCTCATCCGTGCCATAAAGATCAATTTTAATGCCATTGGTTTCTTCATTAACAAGAACGTCAAAAGATAGTTCTAGATTTGCTATATTAATAATTGTCTCTAAAACATCTGCCAATAAAGCCGCAGGTGAGTTTTCTTTACTTTCTTCTTCTTTGCCACCAAATAGTTTACCTAAAAACCCTTTCATTTTTTTCTCCTTAGCCCAAACAAAGCAAATTGGGCGATTATAAAATAATATAAATTTCTAACTCATTAAGCCTTACTTAAAACAGCACTTGGCGAAGGCTCGCGCATAAAAATAAAGTGTTGAATAATACCAAAAAGCGTACTTACAAAAATATACAAGGTTAAACCACTAGGTAGAGCCAACATAAATAAACTAAACATAATTGGCATAAACATCATAATTTTTTTCTGCATAGGATCCATTGTTGATGGAGAAATTTTCATTTGAAAAAACATAGCAACTCCCATCAAAACAGGAAGAATATAAAAGGGATCTTTAAGAGAGAGATCTTGAATCCAAAAAATAAAAGGGGCCTGATATAAATCAATGCTCTGGCCTAATACGCGGTAAAGGGCAAAGAAAATAGGAAACTGTAAGACTGTTGGTAAACAACCGCTTAAAGGATTTGCTTTTTGTTCTTTCATTAATGCCATTACTTTAAGGTTCATTTCTTGAGGTTTGTCTTTATATTGTGCGCGGATTTCTTTAATTTTAGGTTGGATTTTTTGCATGCGCTTCATTGATCTGAAAGAAACAATATTTAACGGTAACAATAGGGCTTTAATAAGTAAGGTCATAAGAACAATAGAAAAGCCCCAGTTTCCGATAAAACTATTTAAAAATTTTAATAGCTTTAAAAGACCACGAGCAATGACATCAAACCATCCATAATCAATAACTTCGGATAAACCTGGATGTATTGAAGCTAAAACATCAACATCTTTTGGACCTAAAAAGCCATCAAGTATTAGTTCTTGAGAATTATTATCGGCATTAAGAACTGGAAAACTTAACTGAGCTAATACTTCCTTACCGTTGAATTCATTATTAAAAGAGGGGATAGTGCTCGACTCATTGAGAAGGGCTAAGGAAAAATAAGTTTCTCCTAAATTAACAAGGCTTGCATTTTTAACATTTAAAACTTTTTCTCCCATATCTGGGCCAATTAAGCGATCAGAAGTATTTTCGTATTTAACAAATAGCTCTTGTCCTCCTAAAGTAGGCATAAGTAAACTACTTCCAGAGTTTTCATCTATTTCAGTGCTTAAATAAAACTTCAGGCCTTTAAAGCTAGAACTAATATTATTCGAATTCACTTTCATTTTTAAGCTATAATTGTCCGGTTGAACTTCTAACGTTTTAACAATTGTTACACCATTGTAGGTGGCAACACCTTTAAAGCGAAAATCAGTCACTTGTTCAATATTAAATACTAAGGGAACATTTTCACCTAAAATTCGTGTTTCAAAAGGTAATACAGAAAAATCTGTTTTTATCTGTTTTATTTCTTTATTTCTGTCCAGGTACTTATTTAAATAAATATTTTTAATACCCATACCGTAGTTACTTATTTCAAAATTTATATTACCACTCTTAAAAGAAAAAGACTGTTCTTGAACAAGCTTAGCTGACGACTGATTGTTATTTGTTAATTTTGATGTTTCGGTAGAGTTTGTAGACGATTTAGTCACTGTTTTAGATGTTGCTTCATTGGATACAGTCGACTCAGTTTTGACAGCCGGCTTATTCAGGTGAGGATATTTTTTTTTCATATGGGCATCCCAGAAGAACCAACTCACACCGACTAAAACAACAGCTAAAATACTTTTAGAATCTAAAAAAGATCCTTCTTGTTTACCACTCATTACTTCTCCTCTGAACAGGTCTGGCTAACAACTTTGGCACAACATTATCATTTGAAAATGTTTGCGGAACGGGGTCAAAGCCACCTTTAGAAAACGGGTGACATTTAAAAAATCTTTTAAGAGTTAAAAAAAATCCTTTTAATGGTCCAAATTTTTGTATGCTTTCAAAACCATAACAAGAACACGTGGGATAAAATTTACAGGTTGCGGGTTTTAAGGGTGAAATTCCATATTGATAACATTTGATAATAAATAAAAAAGTAAGCTTTAAGTTAAAACTTTCTTTTATATTTATATAAAAATTCATCCATTGCGTTTTCAATTTCATTAAACCTTAAGTTCTTGTAGTGATCTTTGCCTTTATTTAAGAAAACAATATTCACATCTAGTTTCAGAGCATTTAATTTGTCTATGGAGGATCTTGCAGATTCTCGGCAGTAACGTTTTAGTTTGTTCCTAACAACGGCATTTCCGGCGTACTTCGGCACCGTCCAACCCAAACGAGAGTATCCAAGACAGTTTGGTTTAAAGCTAAAAATTAAACCTACTTTTGTGTATATTTTTTTTCCGGACTTTTTTAATGCTAAATAATCGTTTCTAGACTTTAACGTTAAAAGTGGTGATTTCTTACTTTCCACCCACTGTAACCGTTAGTCTTTTTCTACCTTTAGCTCTTCTTCTTGATAAAACCTGACGACCATCTTTTGTAGCCATTCGTGCTCTAAAGCCATGAACTGATTTTCTTCTTCTTTTACTCGGCTGATAAGTTCTTTTCATAGTAAAACCCTCTTTATATATATTGAGAATACTGAATTTATAAAATTCTCATTTTCAGAAGGAAATTAAATACCTAAATATAAAGATATTAGCAAGCTCTATAGATTATTTTTTACTGATAAAAGTATAATTTTTGAGCAAGCAATATGAAAAGAATACAAAAGCATTTTTACGTCATCACGGGTCAATTTGATGGACCCCGTTAGTTTTATAAGCAATTGTTTTTATGAGCAAAAGCTTTAACTAGCCACTAAAAATAGCTTTCTCAGCCCTATGATTATTGTAACTTTTTTACTATCATGCTATCCAGTTATCCACATTTCCACAGGGGTAAGAATGAGCACAGAAAACCTATGGAAACAGATAAAAAACTCGCTCAAACTCAAAAATTCAAATAATAGCTTGGTTCAAATGTGGTTTGAACCCACTGAGATTATTTCAATTGATGAGGATTCAGGCGGTAGTCGTTTTAAACTATCTGTTCCTTCAGAACTTCATAAATATTGGATAACACAAAACTTATTAGATTCTATCTTTCTTGAAATCTCAGCCATATATGGCAAGCCTTTTCAAATAGAGTTTGTAGTTAATGAGGTAAGCCCAAAATCACCGAATGCCTCAACAGATGCTTCAATGTTAGCACTGAGCCAACCTCCTGTAAGTTTAACAGGCACATTAGGTCATACACCTACAGCTAAAAATAAAGATACGCTCAATTATGATTATACCTTTTCGACTTTTGTTGTTGGTAGAAATAATGAGTTTGCACATGCGGCTTCTTTTAGTATTTCGGAAAATCCAGGCGGTAATAATTATAACCCTCTTTTTATATGTGGTCCGACAGGTATGGGTAAAACCCATCTACTTAATGCTGTGGGTAACCATATTAAAGAAAAATGTCCTCATTTTCGCGTAAATTATATGTCGGCAGAGCGTTTTCTTAACGAGTGTATTTCTAGTATTCGTCGCCGCGAAATGGATAAATTCAGAAAAAAATTCCGCCAAGATTGCGATGTTTTATTAATGGATGACATACAATTTTTAGGGCGTGGTGAAGCTGTACAAGAGGAATTTTTCCACACATTAAATGATTTTTTCGAGAAAAAACATCAAGTGGTCGTTGCCAGTGACAGAATGCCTAAAGATATCAATGGCTTAGAGGATCGTATCCGTACTCGATTAGAATGGGGGTTGATTGCTGATATTCAGATGCCTGATATTGAAACTAGAGTGGCCATTTTAAAATATAAAGCAGAGAGAAAGCGCCTCAATATAAATCAAGAGGTCATTACATATATTGCACGTATCTCTAAAAGATCAATTCGTGAGCTCGAAGGAAATTTAAATAAAGTTAAGATGTTTTCTGAGCTTCAAGGCCTTAATATAACATTAGATTTGGCTAAAAAAGTACTAGCTACTCATGATGATACAACCAGTATGACTATTGCTGAAATTCAAAAGCTCGTGGCTGATCATTTTAAAGTAAAAGTGGCTGATTTAAAGTCAAAATCAAGAACAAAACCACTCGTTGTTGGACGACAAGTGGCCATGTATTTGGTCAAAAAACACTTGGATAAATCATTGGTTGATATAGGAAGAGCCTTTGGTGGAAAGGATCACTCAACAGTGATAAATGCATTGCGTCGAGTAGAGAGTCAACTGGCTATAAATTCTGATTTAAAGAGTGATCTTGAGGAGTTAGAGACTAGAATACACAATATCACAGGGCTGTGAATAAGGGTTGTGGATAATCCTGTTCTTAAGTCTGTCTACAAAAAGTGGATAGTACTTACCCACAAAAATATGGGGAATTCTGTGGAAAAATCAGCTGTTTTATCCACAGCAAAAATGAAGTAAAAACAATAGGTTAAGTGGTTAAATGAGTTACTAACGCCCCTACTACTACTACTTAAATATAAATACATTAATAGTATATTAGGGCAAGATAAAATATTTAAATTAAAATAATGAATTAAAGAGGAGATGAAATATGATCTTTGAAGTCGAGAAAGAAGACTTTTTAAAAATGATAACAAGGGCACAAAATATTGTTGAGAAAAGAAACACTATGCCTGTTCTTGTAAATGTATTGCTTGAGGCAAAAGATAATCATATTAAAATTTTTGCAACCAACCTAGAAGTCAGTTTAACCGATAAGTGTCCGGCAGTGATTAAAACAGAAGGTAAGGTCGCTATCTCAGCAAAAAACCTTTATGAACTCACAAAAGAACTTTCTGAAGGAACTCTCTTTTTTGAGAAACAAAAAAATAATTGGTTAAAAATTCAACAAAACAAATCTAGATATAACATTGTTGGTATTAATCCAGATGAATACCCAGTGTTTCCCACATTTGAAACAAATGAATTCACTAAAATTCAATCAAGCCTGTTAAAAGAAATGATTGAGAAAACAATTTACAGCGTTTCCAACGATGAAACTAGATATCACCTAAATGGAGTTTATTTTGAAAATTTTTTAGAAGGTTCATCGTGGAAGTTTAAAATGGTGGCCACAGATGGTCACCGTCTTAGTCTTATTCAAAGAACCTTTGAAAAAAATAATGATTTAAAAGTTCCAATGCAAAATGGAGTTATTATTCCTCGAAAAGGGTTATACGAAATTAAAAAATTAATTGATAGTTGTGATTACGATGAAATAGAAATGGCTATTGAAGGAGCTCAACTTTTATTTAAAACTGACGCCACAGTTTTAATGATTAGACTAATTGAAGGTAAGTATCCAAATTATAAACAGCTTATTCCACAAAACTTAAAAGAGAATATCTCTATCAACAGAGAAGAACTTTTATCTTCGTTAAAAAGAGTTTCATTATTATCAAATCAAAAATCAAAAGGTGTTACTTTAAACTTTTCAGGTGGTAAAATGGAAATAACATCCAATAACCCTGATCTAGGTGATGCTAAAGAAGAACTAGATGTTGATTATAAAGGCAAAGATTTTAAAATTGGATTTAATGCTCGTTATATTTTGGATGTGTTAACAAGCATAGATGAAGTAGACATAGATTTATCTTTTAAAGATCATTTGTCTCCTGGGCTAATGAAACCAAATAAAGATAATGGATATACTTGTGTCATCATGCCGATGAAAATTTAATGTCGCATATAAAAAAAGTAATTTTAAAAAACTTTAGAAACTTTGAATTTTTAAATTTAGAGTTTAACGAAGGTGTAAATTTAATACTCGGAAAGAATGGTGAAGGGAAAACAAGTATTCTTGAAGCCATTTCTTTATGTGTTAGTGGTAATAGCTTTCGACCAGGAAAATATGATACTTATATAAAATTTAATGAATCGGTCTCTCAAATTAAAACATTTTTTTTTGATGGATATTTAGATGAAGATTCACAACTTAATTTTTTTGAAACCAAAAAAGAGATTTTTTATAATTCAAAGAAAACAAGTTTGGCTCATTTACAAAAGAAAAATCATTATATTTTATTTTCACCAGAAAGCTTGTCTGTAATTAAAGAAGGGCCTGAAGAGCGTAGAAATTTAATTGATAGTGTTTTAGTTTCTTTTTCTAAAGAAAATGTAGAAATTATTTCTAATTTTAAGAAAGCTTTAAAAACTAGAAATAAAATTTTGAGGGATCATAAAAAAGAATTAACACCTATCCACGAAACCCACAGACTTTTAAACAGTTTAGATGAACTTTATTTAAAATATGCAACTTCTTTAACAACTCAACGAATTAAAGTTATAAATAAAATAACTCCTTTTGTTAAAGATGCCTTTCAATTCATTACAGGTGACAAAAATGTGGATATATCTGTGGATTATATTATGTCCTCAGAGGTTATTAATGATTTACAGCCATCAAAAATTTACAACAAATATCAGATGAAAAGAGAACAACGATTATCCACAGAATTAGCCACAGGAACAAGTTTAGTAGGACCACACAAACATGATATTCAATTCCTTTTTAATAAAAAAGACTCACGTTATTTTTGTTCTCAAGGACAACAAAGAGCTCTTATTTTAGCTTTCAAAATGGCTCAAATCATTTATCATCATAGTGTTTTCGCCAAATACCCGATATTACTGCTAGATGACGTAATGTCAGAGCTTGATGAAACGAAGCGACACAACCTGCTAACATTTTTGAAAAATATAAAAGCTCAGATATTTATCACGACAACAGAGTATGATTTGCAAAATCAAATAGAACAATCTAATCTATCCGTTTACAAAATAGTAAAAGGAAGAGTTTTAACCGATGATTCTACAGAGGTGCACCTGTGACAAATGAACAAATAAGTGTTGAAAAAAACAATGCTAACTATGATGCCGGATCTATTCAGGTCTTAGAAGGTTTAGAGGCTGTTAGAAAAAGGCCGGGAATGTACATAGGTGACACAACAGCAAGAGGATATCATCACCTTGTCTCTGAAATTGTTGATAACTCTGTCGATGAAGCTTTAGCTGGTCATTGTAGCCATGTTCAAGTCACAATACATGCTGATGGATCAACATCCATTGAGGATAACGGTCGAGGGATTCCCGTTTCAAAACACAAAAATGGAAAATCAGCGTTAGAAGTTGTTATGACGGTCTTACATGCTGGTGGAAAATTTGACAGCGACTCCTACAAAGTATCAGGTGGTCTACATGGCGTTGGGGCTTCAGTGGTTAATGCGCTTTCAAGCAGATGTGCCGTTGAAGTAAAAAGAGATGGTGTTGTTTGGAAACAAGCCTACCTTAAAGGGATTCCACAAGGTGAACTTCAAAAAATTGGTGAAACAGATAAAACTGGAACTAAAACAACCTTCAAGCCTGATCGCGAAATTTTTAAAGATGAAACCATTGAGTTTGATTTTGATGTTTTAGCGGCAAGATTTAAAGAGCTCGCTTTTTTAAATGCAGGTTTACATATAACTTTAACTGACGAACGTAATGATAAAAAAGAAGATTTTAAATATGATGATGGTATTGTTGCCTTTGTAAGAAGTATTAACGATACAAAAAAGAAAATTAATAACGATGTTATTTACATTAAAGGTAGCAGGGATGAAGTTGAAGTTGAGATTGCTATGCAGTGGAACGATTCTTTTAGTGAATCTGTTTATACTTACTGTAATAACATTAATACCATTGAAGGTGGAACTCACTTAGCTGGTTTTAAAGGAGCTTTGACTAGAGCAACAAATTCTTATGCGACACGAAAAAACTTATTAAAAGATTTAAAAGGAACTCTTGATGGTTCTGATATTCGAGAAGGTTTAGCAACAGTTGTAAGTGTAAAAGTTCTCGACCCTCAGTTTGAAGGGCAAACAAAAACAAAACTAGGAAATAGTGAAGTAAAAGGTATTGTCGAAAGTTTAGTGAATGATAAATTAGCAGATTGGTTTGATAGAAACCCAGGGCCTGCAAAAACGATAGTGACTAAATGTGTGGATTCTGCGAGAGCTAGATTAGCTGCCAGAAAAGCAAGAGACCTTGCAAGAAGAAAAACAGCTTTGGACAGTGGTGCCTTACCTGGAAAAATGGCTGATTGCCAAGAACGTGACCCTGCTCTTTGTGAACTTTACCTGGTGGAGGGAGACTCTGCCGGAGGATCTGCCAAACAAGCTCGAGAAAGAAAATACCAAGCGGTGTTACCTTTAAAGGGTAAAATTTTAAATGTTGAAAAAGCGCGATTTGATAAAATGATTTCTAATGAAGAGATCAAAACTATGATTTCTGCACTTGGATCTGGAATAGGAAAAGATAATACGAATGTAGATAAAGTACGTTATCATAAAATTATTATCATGACCGATGCCGATGTAGATGGATCACATATTAGAACTTTACTATTAACATTTTTCTACAGACAACTTCCGCAATTAGTAGAAAATGGCTATATCTATATTGCTCAGCCTCCACTTTATAAAGTAAAAAAAGGAAAGTCAGAAAAATATTTAAAAGATGAAAAGCAGTTAACTGAGTTTTTGGTCGATTCCAGTTTAGATAAAGTTAATATATTAAACCTTAAAGAGGGAACATCTGAAAAGAGCCTTAAACAGTTTTTATTAAATATTGATCGATTAGATTTGCTACTAACAACTCTTGAAAAAAGAATGGAAAGAACTTTCTTGTTATTTTTATTGAGCCAACAAGTGTCTTTAGTAGAAGTTCTAAAAAATAAAGAAAAAATTAGTGTTCTTATGGAAAAGTTTAGAGCTTGGACAAAAGAAAGACCACTTATTGGAATTAATCAAATTGACGTAGAAATAACTCATGTACCTGAATATTCATCACACTCTATGGAGCTTTTTACCACTAAATTTGGACTAAAAAGAAGTACGATGATTAGTCGTAGCTTCATTGAATCATCTGAGTGGGAAGAGTTAAAAGAGCTTTGGGGTAAAATTAACGAAACTGTTTCCTTGCCCATTAAAACTCAAGAAGCAACAGAAGAGAAAGAATACGATAACTATATTGAATTTAAAAAAGATATTATCGAACAAAGTAAAAAAGGTTTATACATTCAAAGATATAAAGGATTAGGAGAAATGAACCCTGATCAATTATGGGACACAACTTTAAACCCTGAAAATAGAAATTTACTGCGTGTAACTATTGATGATGCAATGACAGCAGATGAAACCTTTTCGATTCTTATGGGTGATCAAGTTGAACCAAGAAGAAAATTTATTAATGACAATGCATTGTTGGTAAAAGAGCTCGACGTATAATTTTCGTTACTTAAGAATTTTATAAAATACTTTTTAAAGGTAAAAAAATGGATATGAATCAAGGTCAAATTACAAATATTGATATCAATAAAGAAATGCGAGATGCTTATTTACAGTACTCGATGAGTGTTATCGTTGGTAGAGCACTGCCTGACGTTCGTGATGGTTTAAAACCTGTTCATAGACGTGTATTGTTTGCAATGGAAAAGCTCAGTAACCAACACAATAAACCTTATAAAAAATCAGCGCGTATCGTTGGTGATGTAATTGGTAAGTATCACCCACATGGTGATACTGCGGTTTATGATACTATTGTTAGAATGGCGCAAGACTTTTCACTAAGGTACACACTTGTTGATGGTCAAGGAAACTTTGGCTCTATCGATGGCGATTCTCCAGCAGCTCAACGTTATACTGAAATTCGTATGACTAAATTGGCCGAAGAGCTTTTGGAAGATATTGATAAAGAAACTGTGGCTTGGGATTTTAACTACGATGATTCTCTTTTAATTCCACATGTTTTGCCGGCAAAATTTCCCAATTTATTAGTAAATGGTTCTGCAGGTATTGCCGTAGGAATGGCAACCAATATTCCTCCTCATAATTTAGGTGAAGTTGTAACGGGTTGTATAGAGTTAATTAAAAACCCTGATCTAACTATTGATGAATTAATAAAATTTATTCCTGGTCCTGATTTTCCAACAGCAGCTACAATATCTGGTCGCCAAGGAATTCTTTCGGCCTATAAAAAAGGGCGAGGAATTATTCACCTTAAAGCGGTCACAGAAATTGTTGAGAAAAAAGACAGAGAACAAATTATTGTGACTGAAATTCCTTACCAGGTGAATAAAGCTAAGTTAATTGAAAGTATCGCAAATTTAGTTAAGGATAAAAAGGTAGAGGGCATTTCAGATATAAGAGATGAATCTTCCCGAGAAGGAATGAGAATTGTTATTTCTATAAAAAGAAATGAAAATGCTCAGGTTATTCTAAACCGACTTTATAAATTCACTCAGCTACAAACAAGTTTTGGTATAATTATGTTGGCTTTAAATAGTCAAAGTAAGCCAGTTGTTTTTAATTTAAAAAATATGTTGGAAGCTTTTGTTGATCACAGAAAAGAAGTGGTTACTCATAGATGTATATTTGAGTTGAAAAAAGCAGAAGCTAGAGCACATATTTTAGAAGGTCTTAAAATTGCTTTAGACGAAATTGACAAAGTTATTTCCATTATTCGTGCAAGTAAAGAAACATCCGTAGCGATGGCAAGTCTAATATCTGAATTTAGTTTTTCTGAAAAACAAGCAAAAGCTATTCTTGAAATGCGTTTACAGAGACTTACTGGTTTAGAAAGACAAAAAATCTTAGATGAGTTGGCCGCGATTATTAAAGAAGTTGAAAGACTTCGTTTCATTTTAAGTGATGTAAATGAAATATTTAAAATCATTGTTGAAGAGCTTACAGAAATTAAAGAAAAATACTCTGACCCTCGTAAGACTAAATTAGAAGAAGCTGAAGGTGAAGTTCAAATTGAAGATTTGATCTCCAAAGAAGAAGTAATTGTATCTATGACCTATGCTGGAAACATTAAAAGAATTCCAGTAGAACAATATAAGTTACAAAAAAGAGGCGGAAAGGGTGTAAAAGGATCTGGTTCTAAAGAAGAAGATTTTGTATGGAAAATATTTTCTGCAAATACACATAGTAGTCTTTTAGTTTTTTCTGATCGTGGAAAATTATATTGGCAAAAAGTTCATAGACTACCTCAAGGTTCAAGAACCTCTAAAGGAAGATCTATTAAAAACGTAGTTCAATTAAACCAAGGCGAAGGCGTTAAAGCTGTCCTAGCAGTAGAAGAGTTTAAGAAAGAAAACTACATTGTGATGTTGACAGAAAAAGGAATTATTAAAAAAACTTCTTTAGAGTTGTTCTCTAAACCAAGACCATCAGGAATTATTGCGTTATCAACAGACTTAGAAGATAATTTAATTGATGCGAAAGTTAGCTCGTCTTCTGATGACGTTTTGATTGTTACTAGAGAAGGTATGTCTATTCGATTTGATGAAAGCGCTGTTCGTGGAATGGGGCGTTCAGCTCGAGGAGTAAAAGGCATAACTTTAGGTAAAGAAGATCAAGTGATAGGAATGGCTTTAGTTCCTAAAGGTTGTACTGATACTTTACTTATCGTGACAAAAGGTGGTTACGGTAAAAGAACTGTTTTAGATGAATATAGAGCTCAAAGTCGAGGCGGAGTAGGTATTATCACTCAAAAAATCACTGATAAGGTTGGTGAAGTTGTGACAGCTCGTCGAGTGAAAGAGTCAGATGAAATTATAATTACAACAAATGAAGGACAAGCTATAAGAATGGCTTGTAGTGGAATTTCCACATTTGGTAGAAATACACAAGGAGTTAGACTGATTAACTTAAAGCCTGATGAATATGTAACAGGTATAGCTGTAATTAACGAAGATAACCCTGATAACGAATAGTATGTCTAAGAATTACATTACTCCTGGTGGTTTTAAAAAACTTCAAGAAGAGTTTAAAGAACTTTACTACCAGGAGAGGCCTAAACTCGTCGAAACGATCACATGGGCAGCTGGCAATGGTGATCGAAGTGAAAATGGCGATTACATTTATGGAAAAAAAAGACTTCGACAAATAGATGCTCGCCTAAAACGTTTACGAGATAAAATTGAGTCTGCTTTGGTCGTTAAGCCTTCAGAAATTGATACTTCAAAAGTTGTTTTTAGTAGTCTTGTTTCGTTAGAAGATGATGACGGTAATGTGAAGGAATTTCAAATTGTTGGTAAAGATGAGTTTAACCCTAGAGAAAATAAAATCTCTTGGCAATCTCCTTTAGCAAAAGCTTTATTTGGTAAAAAGGTAGGTGACGAGGTGGTAGTCAAAAAACCTAAAGAAGATTCCTACTTCACAATATTAGAAATTAACAAACCCTCTTAGAAACAACTAAAGTTTAACAAGTTTAGACATTTTATGGCTAGAATTTTTAAATATATTGGATAGATTTGAAACAACTAAAGTTATTGAAGATATTTTTTTATATGATCTGTTTACTACAGTTAAATAGCTGTGACTTAGATTCTATAAAAAATGAAATGAGAATTTATAAAGATCTTAAAATAAAAAAGAAATATAAATTAGCATTAAAAAGCCTGGAAAAAATAGAAAGTTCTTCCAAATTAAAACAAGATCTTCATTTTTCTTTAGTGGAGCAAGCCAATATATATTTAATTTATTTAAACTCACCAATCGAAGCAATTAAGGCCTACAAAAAATTAGCCATTTCCGTAGAAAGCCAACAAGAAAAAAACAAATATCAATTGCTTATAGCAAGACTTTACTTAGAAAACTTTAACAATTATAAGTCAGCAATTGGTGAGGCTAAGTTGATTGATTTAGAAAAAGAAGACACCAACTTTAAAGTAGAAACTATAAAAATCATTGCCCGTAGTTATCAAAAACTAGGAAATTACTACCAAGTAGCCATTGAAGTCGACAGTATCCTTCAATTACCTGATATTAATTCAGAAGAAAAATTTATATTACTATTAATGCAAGCAAACTCTTACCAAAGTGATAAGCAATATAATCGAGCCGTAAAATTATTTGAGCGACTAACTAAAGAATATCCCACAAAATCTATTCAACAACGGTTGTATGTAAATTTAATAGCGGCTTATGAGAGTTTGGGTCAATTAACTAAAGCTATAGACTACCTAAAAGTACTTAAAAAAAGTTCTGTAAATGATAAAGAATTTATAGAGAGTAAAATAATGAGTTTACAAAAAATTGAAGAAAATCGACCAGGTGCAAAGGGTTTAAGGCGATGAAATCAAAAAAAGGTATTGTATTTATGGCTATGGGTTTTGAACTTGTGGCCATGATGTTGGCTTCTGTATTTATTGGGCAAGCCTTAGAAAGCAAATATGACTCAAAAGGACTGATTATTGCTGGTTTGAGCTTTCTTACATTATTAGGTTGGCTTTATCATTTAATTATTCTATTGAGAAAGTTCCAAGCTGATGAAGATAAATAACAAGGAACAGCATGAACTCTTTAAATGTTAAAAAGCTAATAATATTAGGCGCTTGTGTGTCAGCTGTTTATTTTTTAATTCCACAAGTAGTGGAATCCTTGGATTTTAAATCTTTAGCTTTAGGTGTGACTATTTCAATGTGTAATTTTTATGTCATTCTTTGGGCATGGAGTCGCATTTTTCTGAAAAAAACAATTGCCTTAGCTTTAAGTGTCATTGTATTCAAGTACGCAATTTTAGGGTTAATTATATATAGAGCAGTTAATAGTGATTTATATAACAATGTCTCTTTAATGTTAGGGTTATCAGCTGTTCTTACTTTAGTAATTTTAATAGCATTAGACCTCTCATTGAATAAAAAAATAGGAGCAAGTTAAAAATTATGGTTCATTTTAATTGGACACAATTGATTCCTGGTGTTGGCCATGACTATGTACATGTCGCCACAGCCGTGCTTGCATCTACTTTTATTCTTGTTCTTGGTATTACAGCCAAGTTGTCACTTGGGACCGGTGAGGCTGCTGTCAGGCCTTCAGGTAAGTTTTCTGTTAAAGGTATCTTTGAAGTATTTACCGAGTTAGTAGTTTCATTATCTGATATGGTGGTTGGAGAAAAGGGCCGTCATTTTGTTCCTTTATTTGCTGCAACTTTTTTCTTTATTCTAGTTAACAACCTAGTTGGACTTTTACCAGGTATGACTCCGGCGACTGACAACCTAAACTCAACATTAGCTTTTGGTGTATTTTCATTCTTGGTTTACAACTTGTATGGATTAAAAGAGCATGGCGTTTCTTACTTCAAGCAATTTTTGGGGCCTGTAATATTTTTAGCTCCACTAATGGTTATTATCGAAGTTATCAGTCATATCGTAAGGCCTATAAGTTTGGGTTTACGTTTACAGGGTAATATGATGGGAGATCACACAGTTTTGGGAATTTTTCTAGAGCTCGCTCCATATGGAGTTCCTGTTATATTTTATTTTTTAGGACTTTTTGTCTGCTTAATGCAGGCTTTTGTTTTTACAATTTTAACCATGATATATGTTTCAATGGCTATATCGCACGATCACTAAGAGGAGATGCAAATGAGAAAGGCGTCAATTTTATCGGTATTAACTTTAATCAGTACACAGGCTTTTGCTCAAGGAGAAGCTATGGCTTCTGGAGACGGTAGCATGGGTTTAGTGGCTATTGCAGCTGCCATTGCTATTGGTTTAGCAGCTCTTGGTGGAGCTCTTGCTCAAGCTAAAATTGGTGGATCAGCGATGGAAGGTATTGCTAGAAACCCTAAAGCTCAAAAAGAAATGTTTGTACCAATGATCATTGGTTTAGTTCTTATTGAGTCATTAGTTATTTATGCATTCGTTATTGCATTCTTACTTTTAGGTAAAATTTAAGCCTTAAAAGTTTTCAAAAAATAAATTCCGTTAAGGCTTTCTTTAAAAAGAAGGCCTTTTTGGTTTGTGCTATAAGCTAAAGTACTTTTGTTCGTAACATCAATAAAGAGACTCATTAAAATAAAGTAACTAGCCTTTAGTTTTTAACTCTTATTGTTAGCAAAGTTTACAATCATCTTTAGTCGAGTTCTCAGAGTTTAAATAGCTAAGAAGGCCTTTGTTAAGCTGGTCCAGTTGTTGGCATTATTTAGCTATGGTTTAATTAAAGTATACCATAACTTGTAAAAAATAAGATGAACCTATATGGATGCTGCTAGAAAAACAAACCCAGATAATGCCAACTTAGTAGCCTTATTTGTTTCCAATAAAAATACTCATTCTGTTCTAGAAACGATTAAAAATTTTAAAAAAAATAATACGAAGGTAAAGGTCTTTTCTTCAGTTAAAAATTTATATTTGTTTTTAAAAAAACAGAAGCCTGCGATGATTTTAATAAGTGACAAGATTGAAAAAAATTATTCAAAACTACTTTTTACTAATTTATCGGAACAACATAATTTAGATGTTCACCCTTTTGAAGAAGTTGGGGCAAGCTTGTCTACGTTAAAAGGACAAGAGAAAGATTTTCATTATTTTCAAATCGAGAAAGGTAAGAGCTCGTTAATAATACCTTCCAATCCAAAAAAGAAGAAAAGAAAGGGGCACGTATTAATATTAAAAAAAGACGGTATAGTGAATGCCTCGAAAAAAAGAAAAGAAAGAGATGAAAGTGGTCGTATTATACATCTTAAGGGTCGAGACCTATCTAATGATTCTAGCAATATTAAATTGAATGAAAACCTGAACGTATCGAATCACACTGAAAATAAAAATAATTATTTATCAGAAAATCAAAAGTTAATGGAAAAGTTAGGGCTTAGCTCTAAAGAAGTTGATCAATATTGCGAGAACTATAACATTTTACCATTTCAATTAGAGGATCAATCTGGCTATATAATTGTTGATGGAAAAATTATTGAGATAAAAAGTTACTTGGAAAAAAGACAAGGAAAAAAAATAGATGCGAAAAGTGTATTTGAAATAGATAAAGATTATTTTAATAATTTAAATCCTAAGTTTATTGGCTCTAAAAGCTATAAAGGTAGGGCTTTTAATTTTTACTTTATATCTGCAAAAGTACCAGATGTTAAAATTAAAAAGAAAGATGATAAAATATCAGTGAGTGCTCAACATTTTAAAAGCGAAGAAAAAATAAAATTTGATTTATACTTATACTTTGAAAAAAATAAAAAACATTTTCAATATCTATCTAGTGGCAATTCTTTTTCAGAAGAGCAGTTAAATAAATTAAAAAATGGTAATAGAAATTTAGTCATCAATGAAGAAGATAAAGATAAATTGCTTTCTTTTATTCATCTACAAAGCTTACAAAAAAGTAATACGAGTGAATAAAAATTTAACATTATTATCTACAAAAAATAAAAAAATTCCGGACTCATCAATAATTATAAAATTAATTGTATTAGTTAGAGACGCCTGAGTTACAAAAGTAGGGTATTCCAAAAAAATAGCATAAAATATTAATACGTTAGGGGGATGTTTTGGTGAAATTTTTAGCTATTATTTTTAGTTTATTTGCTCTTATGTTATTTTATCAAAACTGTGGTGGAGCATTTAATTCCGAAAATGGCAGTTTCTCCTCAAAAATTCAGAATGAACTATTAGATTCAAACGTTAGAGTTCCACAAAATAAAGAGTTATTAAATGAATATAGTGAATCTGATTTAGTTAACGATAATGTTGATGAAAAAAATGAAGACTCAAATGAGCTTGATGGGATTGATGGATCTGATGAAACAAACCAGGACAACTCGACATCAACTCCTAAAAACCAAGAAAACTTAAGTGTTATTTCTTAAGGTTGTATCGGTGACACAAAAACTTATAATCATGTAAACGGCAATTTACAGGGAAGAACTTCTATTGGTAGTCAGTCTATTAAATTATTAAATCAAACAATTCTTGATTTAAGAGGAAGCCAATTTTTTGTTCATGATAAAAAAGATGATAAAATAATTAAAGGTGAGCCTTATATTGATTCTAAATATGGGTTAATGCGTGTTAAGCAAGGAGACAATATTTGTGTTTTGGGAGGGCAATTTTTTAATCCAAACCCTTGGGACACATCTTGGGAAGAAGCTTACGATACTTTAGGTTTGGGAAAAGGTTTCAGACTAGGAACAAATAGAAATAATTCAATAATTGAAATAGAAGGAAAAAACCCTGTTATATCAGGAAGTCATTGGGTTAATATTCATGATGGGCCTAGGTTTAATGGGGCAACGGGGTTTTGGCGACTAGAACACTCTTGGGGTGAGTATACCCGCGATGACTGTCTTGAAAATGATAAGATTGAATCAGGCATTATATATGACAGTTTGTTTGATGGTTGTTTTTCTGGATATAGTAATCGAGCTTCATCAACAGATAGCCAATCAAATGGTAAAGATAATACGGTTGAGTTTAATAAAGTTCTATTGAGAATGGAATTGATGCCTGGACCTCATAAACAATGTGATAAATCGCATTATTATTTTGGTGTAGATAAAACACCATTTAAAGCTTCTAAACATGGGGGCTGTGATATAAATAAAAATATTTATGGTACAGGTAACTTATTTAAGCTCGATGATATAGATAGAAACCCTAGCTTTTCATTTGTAGATAGCGTTTTCTTAATACCTGTTAAACAATTTAAAGATGGGCTATCTGACTTTCCGAACGAAAAAAATATAATAAGATGTGAAAATGTGACCGTCATATACCTTGGAGAAGGAGATTATCCAGGATATTTACAGAGCAAGAAATTTCCAAATTGTATTAAAATTTTAAAAGGAGATGAGGGAAGAGCTTATTGGGCTAAAATAGTAAAAGATTGGCATATAAGACATCCAAACGTTGGTAAGACTAGAAAGCCCACAAACCCTGGTGCTTTAAATTTTCCGCGCTCTGACCTAAAATATTAGAGGGCTCACACAAGAGTCCCTCCAGAGCAGGTATGACTTTAAAGTAAAGGGTTCACAATACTTTCAAATTTACCCTGAATGTCTTTTAAATTTTCTTGAGAGTTGGCTTCAAATCTCAAAACTAAAACGGGTTGAGTGTTTGAGGCTCTTGCTAATGCCCAACCATTTTCAAAGCTAACGCGAACTCCATCAATATTATTAATTTTGTACTCATCAGTGTTAGAACTGTATTTATCTTTTATGGCCTTCACAATACTATGCTTTTTTTCTTCTGTTGTATCTATACGAATTTCAGGAGTATTATAGCCCTTAGGTAAATCAGATAAGAGCTCAGAAATTGTTTTACCTGTTTCAGACATTATTTCAATAATTCTTAGACCAGCATATAAGGCATCATCATAACCATAATTACGATCAGCAAAGAAAATATGACCACTAAGCTCGCCACCAAAAGGTGATTTTTCATTTCTAATTTTATCTTTAATTAAACTATGGCCAGTTTTCCACATAATAGGTTGGCCACCATTTTTTTCAATATAGTTATAAATACGATCAGAACATTTAACGTCACCAATTATTTTTTCACCAGGAGTTTTAGAAAGGATATGTTTACTAATCAGAGCCATTAACTCATCTCCGTAAATCATTTGGCCTTTTTCATCGACAACTCCGATTCGATCAGAATCACCATCAAAACCAATTCCAACGAGTGCGCCTGTTTCAATCACTTTAGCTTTTAAGTCTTTAAGGTTTTTTTCTACCGTTGGGTCAGGGTGATGGTTAGGGAAACTGCCATCAGGTTCTTCAAATAAAATAGTGGGCTCTAGTCCAACGGCTTCATATAAGTCTTTAACAACACAACCAGCGGTTCCATTTCCACAATCAACAATGACAGGAACTTTAGTGAGGTTTTTAAATTCTTCTCTGTATTTGTTAATGTATTCAGGAAAAATATCTAAATCATGCTCTGAGCCTTTTTCTAAATTTAAATAACTAGAGTTAGAAATGATATTTTTTAACTCTTGTATTTCATCGCCATGTATAGTGTTTTTACCAACCGACATTTTAAAGCCATTATACTCTGGTGGGTTATGACTTCCTGTTATCATGACGGCACCATTGATATGGTCATAGAAAAAAGTAGAAAAGTAATTCATAGGAGTTGTAACAAGACCTAGTTTGTAAACGTCACCTCCGACACTCATAATTCCTTCACACATGGCTTGAGCTAATTCAGGGCTTGAGTGACGGGCATCAAAGCCAACGGCCATAGAAGGTTTTGCATTAAATTTTTTATGAACTTGTGTCGCTAAGGCTTTTCCTAAATGGAAGGCAAAGTCAGCGTCAAAATCTGTGCCTACAACACCTCGAATATCATACTCTCTAAAAATTACTGGATTATTAATCATTATTTCCCCTATTGAATATATTTAATGGCATATTTTAGCGCCATTTCCATTGAGCCGCAATCTGCCAGATCTTTTTTAAATAATTCTTTAGCTGTACCATGGTCAACACTTGTGCGAACAAAGGGCAAGCCAACAGTGTATTGAATTCCCTCATTTTGGCCATGAACAAGCTTAAAAGCTGTTAAGCCTTGATCGTGAAAGGGGCTGATAAATAAAGAATATTTATTCCAATTTTGTTTACAAAAAGCGACATCAGGAACAAGTGGGCCTTTCGTCTTGGGCCCTTTATTTAGATTAAATTTTTCAATAATAGGGATATAGTGACGAAGCTCCTCTTTTCCAAGTAAGCCCTCTTCTCCTGCATGAGGGTTTAATCCAATTAGACCAATTGGTTTTTTGTTATTGTCCATTTTAGCAAGCTCTTGTGCGTAGGAAAGCACTTTCGTAATAAGTCGCTTGTTTATTGAAGAGGACACCTCTTTCAAAGGAATATGATCTGTCATTAAAAGGGTCTTAAAGTGCTTACCAATGAAATACATAAATAATTTTTTCTGAGTCAACTTACGAAAAACTTCTGTGTGACCAAGGACTTTATGGGTATTAAAACTTTCTACTTTAGATAATGGTGCTGTCACTAAGGCGTCTATATTATTTTTTAGACCTAAGCGTGTAGCTTCAAAGACCCACTCAGTAGGAGGCTGGTCAGAATTAATATCAATAATGCTATTACGAGAAACAGTAGGGTTTTTGATACAATAGTCATTAAAAGAGTTAAATGTAATGCGTTGAAATTTTTTATCAATAAGTTTTAAATACTTTTTGGGGCATTTATTATTTCTGTAAATTATAAATTGTATGTTTTTTTGTGGCTTTATTTTGTTCAGAGCTTTAGAAGTAACTTCAGTACCAATACCATCACTGTCACCGGTAGTGATTATTATTTTTTTACTCTGAGAACTCATAAGATTATGGGCCTAGTTAATTTTAATAAAAGCTTCAGATTTTTTTCGTTCTAACCAGTTTTGAAAATACTTTCTAAAGGTTTTTGCAAATAATTTAGCTCGAATTTGGTTTCTTTGCTTATCTAGATTAGGGTCTTTAACCAATGTTTTTTTATTTAGTTTAAATATATGGTAACCAAATCTTGATTTAACGATATTAGAAGTTTGCCCTTCAGATAAAGCACTAACGCCCTTTTCAATATCAGGATTCATTTCTCCGGCCTTAAAACTGCCTAATAAACCACCTTCAGTAAAATTTGGGTCTTCACTGTATTGGCGCGCTAGCTTTTCATAGTTTTTTGGAGTTTTATTAACCTTAGCTAAAACGTTTTGGGCTCTTTTTAGTAAACCTGTGTCGGTCTTAGACTTAGGTAAGAACAATATATGAGATATTTTATATTCATAAACTTGGCCAGAGTTACTCTTATTATTTTTAGCATAAAAGGCGACAACCTCTTCTTCAGAAATTTTAATGTTTGATGTGATTAATCTTTCAATCATTGCTTTTCTTTCGAGAGACTTGCCAATAAAAGCTTGATAGTCGGAGAAAACAACCCCTTGGGCTTTTAAAGAAGATATTAAGTTCTCTCTAGAAATTCCATTTCTTTTAGTAATATTACGAATTTCTTGCTCAACTTTTTCAATGGTGGATTGCATATTGTTTTTCTTAACAGCAGAATCCAGGATTTTTTCATCAATAAGGTGACTCACTAAATACTTTGAGTCATTGGCCAATTTTTTAGGGTCTCTGAATTGAAGTAAGGCATCATCTATTAGGCTATTTTTTTTAGTCAGCTTTTTTTTGAAATTAAAAACATCAGATTGTGTAATCACTTCACTGTTTACAATGGCCACAATTTGGTCAACAACAACAGCTTTTGAGGTAACAGCAATAAGAGTAATTATTGTAGTTAAAATTATTTTATTCATTACAAGTTCCCATACTGAACATTAAGTCCATCA
Organism: Bdellovibrionales bacterium; assembly: GCA_020630675.1. GTDB lineage: Bacteria > Bdellovibrionota > Bdellovibrionia > Bdellovibrionales > UBA1609 > JAHDIR01. The sequence continues at coordinate 32,701 of JAHDIR010000002.1, read as the reverse complement.
ATCAATTTTTGGTTAACAAAAATAGTTTTGTCTTTTAGTTGAGACCTTAGCCATTGACTATAGAGACTCTTATTCTTGGGGCCAGTGAGTTGATCAATAACTTTATTTTGCGACTCTTTAAACGGCACCAGTTTCGCTTCTTTTTTATCAAGTAATTGAACAATATGGAACCCATAACTACTTTCAATTATTGGACCATAGGCCTTTTTGTTTAGTAGGCTTCCATTTTTATATAAAAAGTCCTCACTTTTAGTTAACCAAAAGCCTTCACTTCCGATAATCAGTTTATCTAGCTTTTTTTGCTCTAAGAGAACCTGACTGAACGAAACTCCTTTTTGCAGTGCGGCAAAAGCTTTTTTGGCGTCTTCTTTTTGTCTAAAAACAAGTTGTCTAAGCAGAATGGCCTTAGGTTGCCTAAACAGTTCAGGGTTATTTTTATAGAAAATTTTTTGTTCTTTGATGTCAGGTACAGGTAATTTTTTCTTAAGCTCATTCACCACTTTGCTTTCAAGTAATTGAAAGGCAACTTTTTTTTTCCAAGCACTATAATCATGACCGTTTATTGATAATGATTTTTTAAACTTATCATCACTTGGGTATTGGTTTTTTCTATTAATAAACTCTTGCTCTACTTCTTTTGGGTGAATAAAAATAGAATTTTCTTGAGCCCATTTTTTGATAAGGCTGGCATAAAGAAAATCATCAATAATTTTTGTTTTCACTTTATTAACAAAGTTTTTTTTGCTCACTTCAATAGGTTTGTACCGTTTGAGTTGATTATTTAAGTTTTGTGAAAATTCTTTAAATGTAAGAGTATAGCTTCCGACTTCAGCAACCGGTTGTTCAGAAATATTTTTTTTTTGGCAGGATATAAAAAAAAGAGATGATATCGCTACAAGAAAACAAAAAGATAATTTCATTTAGTTTTTAAGCTTTTTAATCTCTTTGGTATTCATTTTGATTTTATACTTTTTCATGAGTTTTCCAAAGAAATTATCAAACTCAACTTTTCTTTTCTCATCAAATACGGCAGCCCTGAGTTGGCGGCGGTTGGCTTTTTCAAATTTTTGCACACCTGTGAGTTTTATAATGTGAAAACCAAAACGTGTGCGTACAGGCTTTGAAATTTGTCCTACTTTAAGTTTTCTTGCTGCTTGATAATAGCTAGGAGCTAATGACAGGCTGGACTGATAACCAATATCTCCTTGCGACTTTTTACTGACAAAATCATCAGAATACAGCTTAACAAGTTCAGGGAACTTTCTTTTGCTTGATTTAACTTCTTTATAAATTTCGTTGGCCCTTTTTTCAGCAATGGCAATTTCTTTAGCAGTAGAGTTTGTTTTGAACTGAATGAGTATGTGACTAGTTTTAACTTCAGGCTGGTTGCGGTAATGCTTTCGCATATCCTTTTCACTGACTTTAATTTTTTGAACCTTACTGCCAATAGATTTTTCGACAAGAGCTTTATAGAGTTCTTGGTTATATCGGTCTATAACAATAGGATCATTTTGAAGCTTTCTTTTTTTAGCTTCTTGAAGGCCAACTTCAAATTTTATGAGGTCTTGAAGAAAAAGAGAGGGAGGTGGCGGATTGAGGACATTTCTTTTGACCTCAGAATACTTTTTATCAAAGAATTTTTTTGTGATAGTTTTTCTGCCAACAGTAGCAAGAACTTGAGCTTGAGATACTTGAGCAAAAACAAAAGTTGTAAAGACCAGGAATAAAGCAATTCTAGACATTCTGACTCCGAGGTTTTTTAGTCTTTATTAGGGTAGCATTTCGTTTTTTGGCTTAGCAACGGCTTTGGCAGCTCGGCGCCCAGCATCATTTATCATATTTTCTAGAGTTTTAGATAATTTAGCGTAATTTTCTCGGTCTGATTTTTGAATGATTGGTAGAGGCTTTTCAAAGCGAATATTTATTTTAGCAAAGGGCTTGGGTAAATAAACTTTATCCCAAGATTTATGAAAAATAATTTTTCGGTCACAGTGGACTCCTACAGGATAAATTTGAGCTTTTGCCAAGGCAGATAATTGAAAAACACCAGGCTTAACTTTGTAAATTGGTCCGGTGGGAGCGTCCACGGCCATTGATGATGGGTTACCATTTTTGCAAAGGCGAACGAGACCTTTTAAGGCGTTGACGCCTCCTCTGGTGCTTGAGCCTTTTGTTGTTTTGCCACCCAATTTATTAATAGCAAAATCTATTAAGTTTCCATCTTTGCTGGTTGAGGTCATTGTACTTAAACCAAAGTAGGACACTAAATGGGTAAGAGCCATTTCATCGCCATGCCAGTGGGCAAAAATTATGGGTTGATTGTTTTTTTTATCTTGAAGCAGCTCTTCACATTCGAAAAGCTGAATTCTCCAAGTTGTCATAAGAAGGCGATAAACAAAGTAAATCACCCAAGGTAAAACATATTCCTTGAACATCTAAGACTGTAAAACTTTACTAAACTCAGCAGTGAGTTTAGGAACAACGTCAAAAAGATCACCAACAATGCCGTAGGTTGCTTTTTGAAAAATGGGAGCTTCAGGATCATTGTTGATGGCAACGATCACTTTGCTTCCACTCATGCCTGCTAAATGTTGGATTGCGCCAGAAATACCGCAAGCTATGTATAAATTAGGTGCCACGGTTTTTCCAGTCTGCCCAACCTGCATGCTGTGTGGAACCCAGCCATCATCACAAACGGCGCGAGAAGCCCCGACTGTCGCACCCAGGGCGTCAGCAAGGTCTTCAAGAAGTTTAAAATTTCCAGCTTCTTTTAAACCACGTCCACCAGAAACAACAATATTTGCTTCAGTAAGATCAAGTTTTTCAGACGTACTTTTAACAATTTCTTTAATTAAAACTTTTAAGTCAGTATTTTCTACATTTATTTCTTCAATGGTAGCTTCCTGGCTTGTGTCGGCCTCGTTAATTGGTAGTTGGTTAGGCCTCATTAAAACCATTTTTATTGGGCTGTTTTCAAAGGAAACTTCAGCAGAACACTTACCAGCATAGAGTGGTTTTTTAACTTTGACATCATCTCCTTCAAAAGAAATTTCTGTGCAATCACTGACCATCCCTGTATTAAGGCTGGCAGCTAGGCGTGGAAAAAGATCTTTTCCAAGTGAACTAGATGAAGCGAGTAGAGTGTTTGCTTGTGATTTAGCAACAATATCTTTACAAGCGGTCAAAAAAGCTTGTGGGTTGTAGTCGTTTAGTGAATCACTTGAACAAATATAGACTTTTTTGGCTCCAAAATGACCGGCTTGATTGGCTAACGTTTTGGCCTGAGACCCAAAGGCAAAAGCTTCTACATTCTGGCCAGAATTATGAGCGGCAGATAAAAGTTCTTTTACACTGTTTTTTAATTGGTCGGTGTTTCCTTCGATAAATACTAAAATTTTAGACATAATTTATTCTCCCTCTATTAAAGCACTTTGGCTTCATTTTTTAAAAGATCTACAAGTTGTTGCACCTGTGATTCAGGTTCGCCGTCAATGAGCTTGGTAGCAGGCTTTTCTGGCGGTAAAGAAAAATTGCTGTAAGTCAGTTTGCTGGAGCTGGCCTCAATACCTAAAGAAGAAAATTCAACCTCTTTAATTGGCTTTTTCTTAGCTTTCATAATACCTGGAAGGCTTGCATAGCGAGGGGTATTTAAACCTTTATTTGTGGATAGTACGCAGGGTCCGTTTACTTCATAAGTTTTGGTAGAACCAGATTCAGTTTCTCTTTGAACAATAAACTTATCGCCATCTTGGCTAAATTCAGAAATGACTGTGACATGAGGAATGTTAAGGTACTCTGCCAAGGCTTGAGGAAGCCCAGCTCCGTTATCATCAATGGCTAGTTTGCCGGCAAAAATAACTGAAGAGTCGTCTTCACTTTGAATCGTTTTTGCTAAAGCCAGAGCAGTGGTAAACATATCTTGATCTTCAGGACTGTCGATAATGATTCCATCATCTGCACCCATGGCAAGAGCAGTTCTCACAGCATCAGTGACTCTTTTTTTAGGGCCCATACTTACAACAGTGACGGTAGATCCTGTAACTTTGGCTTTTAGAAGCAAAGCTTCCTCTATGGCGTACTCATCGTATGGGTTGACGATCCATTTAATATTATCTGTATTGATCGCACTTTTATTATCGTTCAGTACTATTTTGGCTTCGGTGTTAGGAACTTGCTTGATACAAACAAAAATCTTCATAAGGCCCCCAGGATTAATCGTTAATTAAAATAAAAATTGTATGTTTTATATGCCTGAAGGAGGAGTCTGTCACCTAGACAAAAAAACAATATATATCGCGCTACATCACGAGCTTAAGGCGTGTGACACAGAGGATAAATGAGGTTAATTTAGGTGTCTAAATACATTGTTAAAATTTTTATATTTTATAGGGTTTTTTATGTCTTATTTATCGTCAACAATTGGTCGTAAGCAAGTCGTCGGTATTGCTGGTTTAGGCTTATGTTTGTTTGTTCTCACCCATATGTTAGGAAATTTATTAGTATTTGTAAGCCCCCAGGCTTACAATGAGTACGGTCATGCACTAACTAGTAATCCTTTGATTTACATTGCTGAGGCCGGCTTAATAGCCATTTTTCTTGGCCATATTATTTTAGCACTGTGTCTTTCAATGAAAAACAAAGCCGCTCGGCCCGTAAAGTATGCTGTTAATGCCGAAGGAGAGAAAAGCACAAGCTTTGTAACAAAAACTATGAAGCACCAAGGAATAGTTATTCTTGTTTTCGTAGTATGGCATTTATACACATTTAAATTTGGCAGCTTTGCTCCAGAACAATTTGAAGTTCAATATGGTGATGTTGTTATGCGCGACCTTTACAGACTAATGGTCGAGGTCTTTGCTAACCCAATGTATGTCGCCTGGTATGTATTTGCAGTTTTTATTTTGGGTTATCACCTTAGCCATGGCTTTAGTTCGGCCATTAAGACATTAGGGTTTTCTCACCCTAAGTACGATGATAAGCTGACTAAGCTCGGTTGGCTTTATTCAGCTCTTGTCACATTAGGTTTTGCGTCTCAACCAATTTATGTATTTTTGAGTAATCAATAAAGGGTATTTTATGTCTAAAGTTTTAAATTCAAAAGCACCTAGTGGGCCGATCGAAGATCGTTGGAAAAATTACAAGTTTCAGATGAAGCTAGTTAACCCCGCCAACAAAACTAAGTTTAATATTATTGTTGTTGGAACTGGTTTGGCAGGGGCCTCTGCGGCTTCTACATTGGCTGAGTTAGGTTACAACGTAAAAAGTTTTTGTATTCAAGACACTCCAAGACGAGCCCACTCAATTGCGGCACAAGGTGGAATTAATGCTGCAAAAAATTATCCTAACGATGGGGACTCAACATATCGATTGTTTTACGACACAGTTAAAGGTGGTGATTTTCGCTCAAGAGAATCCAATGTTTATCGTTTAGCAGAAGTTTCCAATAACATTATTGATCAGTGTGTTTCTCAAGGTGTTCCTTTTGCCAGAGAGTACGGTGGAACATTAGCTAACCGTTCCTTTGGAGGGGCTCAGGTTTCACGAACTTTTTATGCCAAAGGCCAAACGGGTCAACAGCTTCTTTTAGGAGCCTACTCAAGTATGATGAGGCAAGTGGCTCTTAAGCGTATCGAGCTTTTTGAGCGAAGAGAAATGTTAGATTTAGTTAAAGTAGATGGAGCTGCCCGAGGAATCACTGTTCGTAATTTAGTGACTGGTGAAATTGAGTCTCACGCTGCTGATGCGGTACTGTTATGTACCGGTGGTTACGGAAATGTATTTTACTTATCGACAAATGCGATGAACTCTAATGTTACGGCCTCTTGGCGTTGTCACAAAAAGGGAGCTTACTTTGCTAACCCTTGTTACACACAAATTCATCCCACTTGTATTCCTGTTTCTGGAGATTACCAATCAAAACTAACTCTTATGTCAGAGTCTTTACGAAACGATGGCCGTGTCTGGGTTCCTAAAAAAGTAGGTGATAAAAGAGCGCCTGTAGATATTCCTGAGGATGAAAGAGATTATTACTTAGAAAGAGTTTACCCAAGCTTTGGTAACTTGGCGCCAAGGGATGTGTCGTCACGACAAGCTAAATTTAGAGTTGATGAAGGTAGGGGCGTAGGCGCTACTGGACGCGCGGTTTATTTAGATTTTGCTTCGGCAATTGCCAAAAAGGGTGAAGCTGCCATTAAAGATAAATACGGTAACCTTTTTGCTATGTACGAAAAAATTACCAATGAAAACCCATATAAAACTCCGATGAGAATTTTCCCTGCTGTTCATTATACAATGGGCGGTTTGTGGGTAGATTATAACCTTGAAAGTTCTATTCCTGGTTTACATGTATTAGGTGAAGCAAACTTTTCTGATCATGGTGCTAACAGGTTAGGAGCATCTGCTCTTATGCAAGGACTTGCTGATGGTTATTTTGTAATCCCATTCACTTTGGGTCATTATTTAGCTTCTAATAAACTGGCTAAAGTCGACACTAACCATGATGCCTTCAAAGCGAGTAAATTAGAATGCTCTGATCACCTAACAAAAATGTTGAACATCAAAGGTAAGCAGTCCGTAGATAGTTTTCATAAAAAACTTGGTCACATTATGTGGGAACAAGTGGGAATGTCTCGAGATAAAGATGGTTTAAATAAGGCTTTGGATGAAATTCCAAAGCTTCGTGAAGAGTTTTGGAATGACGTTCGTGTGACAGGTGAAAATAACTTTAAAAACGCTGAGCTTGAAAAAGCTGGTCGCGTTGCTGACTTTTTAGAGCTTGGTGAACTTATGGCTAAAGATGCCCTTAATCGAGAGGAGTCTTGTGGTGGGCATTTCCGTGAAGAGCATCAAACCGATGAAAATGAAGCAAAAAGAAATGATGAAGAGTATTGTTATGTTTCAGCTTGGGAAAGAAATGAAGGCGATAAGCCAACTTGGGTTGAAAATAAAGAACCTTTAGAATTTGAATATGTAAAATTAGCTAACCGAAGTTATAAATAAAACAAAGGTAAACATTATGGCAGGAACTGGCGGAAAAAATATAAATTTAAAGTTAAAAGTTTGGAAGCAAAACGGACCAAATGATAAGGGTCAATTTCTAAACTATGAAGCTAAAAATATATCTACTGAAATGTCTTTTTTAGAAATGTTAGACGTAATGAACGAAGATCTTATCAATCAAGGGGAAAACCCGGTTGAGTTTGATCACGACTGTCGCGAAGGAATTTGCGGGACTTGTTCTCTTGTTATCAATGGCCAAGCTCATGGCCCAGACCGCGGCACCACAACTTGTCAGCTTCATATGAGGCGATTTAAAGATGGTGACACGATTGCTATTGAACCTTTTAGAGCGAAAGCTTTTCCGGTCATTAAAGACCTTGTGGTTGATCGCTCTGCCTTTGATCGCGTTATTCAATCCGGCGGATACGTTTCAACAAACGCAGGTAATGCTCCAGACGCAAACTCTATTCTTATAGGAAAAGAAGTGGCTGATGAGGCCTTTAATGCAGCAGCTTGTATTGGTTGTGGTGCATGTGTAGCTGCTTGTAAAAATGCGTCTGCTAGTTTATTTGTTTCTGCAAAAATTTCTCACCTTGCTTTACTGCCTCAAGGAGCCGCTGAGCGTGAAAAACGTGCTAGAAATATGGTAGCACAAATGGACGAAGAAGCTTTTGGGGCTTGTACAAATACAGGGGCCTGCTCAGCAGCTTGTCCAAAAGAAATTAGTCTTGAGAACATAGCACTAATGAATCGTGACTTTGCAAAAGGTTCTGCAAAAAACCGCAGCTAATATATATATGCCCAACAAATGAGCGTTTAAACAAAACTTATGGTAAGTATTTGTAAGATTTATTAATTGGGCTTTTTCTAAAATTCTTAAATAAATTTGTGGATAAGTGAGTGGAAATTCACCTGAAATGTGGATAACTCTGGTGAAAGTGTATATAAATATCTAGACCTAGGGTTTAACGCGGCCAAGTTCGCCTAAATCTAGTTTTTTGTTCTTATAAACCTTCAACGAGATTTAACCGATCCCATCTCATTTTTGATCTTTATTAATGAGCGACATCAGCTTTTTCTTAAAAAGAATGTGCAACTTTTGACCACAAATTAACTAATTTGATTCCTCATCATTGATTTCATCACTTGAAGCTTTAGCTAGAAACACCTGCCGTCGATAGGGCCTTACTAATGAAAGGATGTGGTAGAGTATGCAATCAATGAGTGAGTTAATGAAAGAATTAGGCTTTAACAAAGAAGCTTCCTTTGAAGCTAAAAAGGCTTTTTTAAAATATCTTTTTAAACAGGCTGATATTAAACAAAAAGAAAGAAGCCTTTCTTTAGATAAAAAACCTCAAGAACCAGTGCAGTTAAGTTTGTTTGATCAAGAATGTGCTTAATGCCATCTACAAGCTCTTAATAAATTTTTCTATTTTTAAATTTACTAAATCAGGAAGGTCTAACTGGCTACAGTGGGTGCCATAAGGAATTTTAACAAATTGACTGCCTTTAATAGATTTATGCATGGCTCGTTGTAATTTGATGGGAGTCACTAAATCTTTTGCACCACCAACCACAAGGCAAGGTTTATCAATAGCTTTTAAGACATCGTCTCCATTATATTCTGTCATATGTTCAAACATTTTAATGAGAGGGTCTAATGGTAAGGTAGACAGGCCTTTAACATAAGTTTCAATATCTTTAAATTCAGTTAAATTTAAGTTAAACCCTCCAGCTAGACTGAGTAAAACCGCAGCCACTTGGCTATCAAGAAGTTTTCTCCATAAAAAACTTGTCGTATCAGGAACGTATAATTGTAAGGTTTTAAGAGCATTGAAAATATATTGAGTGACATCAGTGCCAAACATTCCTGCAAATGGATTCGTAGAAAAACCGTTAAGTAAAATAAGGCTTTTGAATATTTCTGGATTAAGTTTGTAAGTGTTAAGTAAAACAGGAACGCCAAAGCTATGCCCACATAAATGGGCAGAAGGTAAATTCAGGTGTTCAAGTAAACAGATAATATCTTGAGCTAAGTGGTCCATAGATAGATTGTCTTGATTTTCGGGAGTGTCTGACTTGTGATGCCCCCTGTAGTCAAAAACAATAGTTTTGTAATTTTGAGAGAAGTACTTAATTTGATGTTGCCAATGATTAATTAAGCAACCAATTCCATAGGCAAATACAAGGGGCTCACCTTCGCCTCTAATTTCGTAATATATGGAGGTCCCATCAAAACTTTTAAAAGAGTTCTTATGAGAAATGATATCTTTCATTGCATAAGTCCGATTTTAATTTTTGTATCTAAAAAAGAAATAATATCGCTATCCTTTAAAATTTTGTTTTTAATACTTTCGCCGTTTAATAAAACTTCTTTACTATGATCAGTTTGGTAAAGCGGGCCATCCTCAGTAGGAATAAGCTCAAAGCAATGATTAAATGCTTCAGGCTCTAAAACTCTCAAGTCTAAGCTAGCTCGACCAATTATCCTTGGCCCATAACCTATTATCCATTCTGTACCTAGTTGCAAGCCTTTAATAAAAGTAAGTTTTACTATCGGAAACATAGGCACTAAGTTTATCGGCTTGTCTTCGCCTTTCATTGATAAAATTTTATATTTTTCTTTAATGACATCTAACCATTGGTCAGTGGGGGCGTTATCTGTTGAAGGAACTTCAGAAACTTCAGGCTGCATTTCTTTAACAAGTAAAGTGGTTTTTCCTAACCTTATTTTATCGCCTTCATTGATGCTGGCTTGTTTTACACGGACACCGTTGCGATAAGTACCAAGCCCAGAATTTTGATCTTGAATAAAATAAGGTCCATCGGGGGCTTTTCCTAAAATAGCATGCTGTTTAGATATGCTCATATCTTTAAGGTTAACGTGGCTTTCTTCTCTGCCTAAAGTGAGACCATGTTTGACCTTGAAGCGAAACCCCTCAAGTGGTCCTTTGATAATATATAGGTAGGTGATCATAGGCTAAGTATACAGAAATAGTATGAAATTTTGTATATTAAAAATATTTTAATACAGACTAAAAGTGGGTTGTTATCTTTGTCTAGTCATGTTAATTCTACGCCTTATTCCTTGCTTTAAAAATGGTTTTTAAGGCAGTAACCAAAAGGATATCATGGAACTCAATATACCTAGACCTAAGCGTAAATACGAAACAATCATTATTTTACATCCCGATACAACAGAAGAAGACCAAAAGGCATTCTTCAAAAAAAATAAAGATATTTTAGGTAGTTACGAGGGTGAATTTCATCATGTCGACACTTGGGGTAAGCGTCGTTTAGCTAACCATATTGATAAGGTTAGAATGGGTCAGTATTTTCACGCAACTTTTGAAGCTAAAGCAGAATGCATTGCTGAACTAGAAAGAACTATGAGAATTAACGACAAAGTTTTAAGGTTTTTTCACAAAAAGCTAGACGATCGTATTCCTTTACCTAAGCATGTTGAAAACTTCAGAGCAATTATCAATAACTCAATTGAAAAAGAAAAAGAGAAAGAAGCTAAAATTGCTAAGAAAAATGCGAGTAGGCAGTCAAGACCACCTCGTGAACCTAGGGAACCCAGAGAGTCTAGGGACTAAAAAATGAGTGAAAAATTACAAAGTCTTTTTCCCAAGCTTTCCATGGCTTGGGTGGTTTCTTTGTTGTTAACTCCATTTCTTATATTTTCTGGAATTTTCATCAACTTATACCACTTACATATGCCGTCTTTTTATAAGTATGTCTTTGTTTTGACCGGTGGTGGGTTATTGTTTTTCGTTAGCCCGCAACTATCAATGATTTACTTGGCAGTGAGTGTATTGATCATCATTTTTAACTTATCAAGCTCTAAGGGTTTAAGTTTGTTTGGTAGCGGCTGTATAGCTGTAGGCACCCTTAGTTTTGTTTTTTTTGCACTATGTGCGTATTTTTTTCAGTCTTCCGACTTATCTTGGGCTCTCATTCAAAACTCTATGAAAGAGCCCATTGAGCAGTTAGTGCAAGCTGGTGTTTTTAAAGAGGGGCTAAAGGCCTCTGAATTACAGCTTAATGTTTTGGCTTACCAGTTACCCTCTCTTGTCATTGTGATGATGATGCTGGTTTTATTTGTAACAGTTATTTATGAAAAGTCCTCTTTACGGTGGCTTAGGTTATCTAGTCACCTCAGGGGTCGACTTAGCTACTTTAAGCTTCCGGAACCTATGATTTGGCTTTTAATCACTAGCTTAGCTTTTGGGTATATTGATTTTAACAATGAAATTATTAAAATTATTGCTTTAAATCTTCTCAATATTAGTGTTGTGTGTTATTTCTTCCAAGGATTTGCCGTATTATTTAACTTCTTTGAAGTCTTCCGAGTAGGCTTATTCACAAAAATTATAATGATTCTTTGTTTTGTAATTCAACTGTCATTAGTGACGGTGGTTATTGGTGTTTTAGATTATTGGTTTAACTTTCGCGGAAGGTTTATCAAAAAAGCAACTCAGTTTAAGGAGAGGAGCGGTTTATGAAAGTAATGTTACAAAAAGATGTAAAAGATCTTGGAAAAGTGGGAGACGTTGTTAGTGTTTCTCAAGGCTATGCAAGAAACTTTTTATTTCCAAGGCGTTTAGCTTTAATGGCGACCGAAGGGAAAGTTAAAGAGTGGACACATTTGCAAAAACTAGCTGAAGTAAAAAAGAAAAAAGCTAGGTCTGACAGAGAAAAAGTGATTGGCGAATTAAACGGCCAAACAGTGACTTTCCAAGCGCAAGCTGGTGAAGGTGACAAACTTTTTGGGTCTATCACTTCATTAGAAATTTCAAAAGAACTTTCATTGAAAGGCTTTGAAGTTGATAAGCGTGATATTATTCTTGAGCCTATTAAAATGCTAGGTCAGTACAAAGCCGTTGTTCAGTTTGCTGAAGATCTTAAAGGTGAAGTGACTGTCGTTGTTGATAAGGCTTAATTACGAAATAGAATTTTTTATCATTGGCAGATTATCTTGTAGATAGTCTGTCATAAGTTCTCTTAATATATGAAGGTTCAAATCTTCTACATGAATACCATTATGACTTAATAGCTTTTGCAACTCTTTACGTATAAGAAATTGCGGAAGCTCAGTCGACTCAATTAATAAATCTAATAAATCTGCGCCTTTCATTTTATTCCCTCCATGGAAAAAAAGTCGTTCATTATTGCTCAATCAAGGTGTGGATAATCACATCTCACAATAGCTTAGTATTTGGTTCAACAATAAAAAAAAACCTCGACTAAGGTACTAGGCCTTATTCGAGAAGGCACGCATAAAAGCACTCTAATTTTAGGTCTGCTTTTAAGTGTCCGCAACGTTTGTGGCACTCATTTGCCTTATCATGGTCTGGTCCGTCATTGCCCCTGAGCCCAGAGTCTTGAAATGAAAAATAACCAGTTTGCTCCAGCTCATTGATTAACCAGGCTTGGTAACTTGAAACGGTGTTTTCATCAATGTTTGAAACTGTTTTGGCCTGTCAAACGATGAATATTTAAGTGAAAAAGCCGCAGGTTTGTATGGCTACTAATAGTAGCTAATATCTTTTCTGGCCCAAACAAGATCTCATGCATTGATTGAAATTTCTTTTAAACTTACATCTTTTTTGGCATCGAATAGAGCTTTTATTTCCGTCCTGAGGTTTTGCAAAATCAGGTTCAAAAAAAGTTGTAACATCAAAGCCTGTTGATTCAAGTTCATTTAAAAGCTCTAACTGATAAGAGCTAAGCTCAGACGAGTTTGAATCTTGATTTACTTGAAAGGAAAAGCTATTTACTCCAATCAAAGTTGTTGAAAATAAAATTAAAAGCTTAAGAAGCAGTTGAGTTGGTTTCACGATGGCCTCCAAAAAATTAGATTAAAAAATATAATAAATTAATTATTAGTCAATTTAAGTACACTTCATGTAAAAATATTCATATTCCTATAAGTAATTACATGAAAATAAATTAGAAAAATTAATCACAATCCTTTCATGCATCTTAGTATGCACTCAGCAAGTTCAACTTCTAGAATATCACTAATATGGGCGCATGTATCATGTCTACATTCTTCGTAGCTTTTTCCACTGTGATTTCCTCCGCCGTCTGGAAATACATCCTTTCTGGTGGGTTGGAAAAAACCAGATTCACTTAATTCACTGAGAAGGAGTTTTTGATAAGGAGTTATAACCCTAGGGTTTGTATTAACATCAGTATGTGCTGCATAACTATAACCTAAATAGCTCAGAGAAAGTAAAAAAAGAACAAATATAAACTTCATACGCTCCCTAAAGTCATTGTTGGGTTTAAGATTAAATTACTGACCAATAATAAGATTTAAGAAATTAAATGATTTTTTAGGGAGAATAAATCTGCAAAATTGGTAATCACACAATAAATGTTTTAAGTAAAAAAATCAAAAAAGTTAGGTCTGCATGTAAAAGCTATATGTCAAAAACATAGACAGTCAAAGTGCTGAAATATTTTAGGGACATCAATTTTTAAGCTTGAATTGGCTTTAGTTTGTTTAAGACAGGCGGTTTAACCAGGAGCAAAATTTTTATTAATAGGCTTTACATTGGGGGCAAAGTTTTGGGGAGGCCCACCGCCCCCGTTATTACGTGGCTTTGCTTGGTTTGGCGAAGGAGGTGCTCCCGGAGGAGGGCCACCTGGTCCGGCATTTTGTTCAACAAAGTTGGCAAAAATTCCGTACTCAGAAATCCAGCGGAGCTTTACTGCTCCTGTGGGTCCGTTTCTTTGTTTGCCAATAATAACTTCCGATTGTCCTTTAATATCTGGGTTATCTCGGTCGTAGTAATCCTCTCGGTAAAGCATCATGATAATATCGGCGTCTTGCTCAATAGATCCAGACTCACGTAAGTCAGATAACATCGGTCTGCGGTCAGATCGCCCTTCAACTCCACGGTTTAACTGGGCAAGAGCAATGACAGGAACTGAGAGTTCCTTTGCAACGGCCTTAAGGGTTTTAGAAATTTCCGAAACCTCTCTTTCACGACTCTCTACTTTTTGCTTTAAACTCATAAGCTGTAAGTAATCAATCATGATCATGTCTAAGCCATGTTTAGCTTTTAATCGACGAGCTTTGGCTCGAATTTCAAAAGGACTAATACCAGAGGTGTCATCAATAAAAATAGGAGCTTCACTAATAGTGGCAGCAGTATTTATTAAACGCGACCAAGATTTGTTATCTAATGAACCAACTCGCATATCAGAGAGTTTAATTTTCGCTTCAATGGCGAGCATTCTCATCATAACGGCCTCTTTGGCCATCTCAACAGAGAAGTAGGCAACGCTCTTTTTTTCGCGAAGAGCAGCGTGTAGGGCAATATTAAGACTAAATGCCGTTTTACCCATTGAAGGCCTTGCGGCTAAAATAGACATCTCGCCAGGCTGGAACCCTGCAGTCATTCCATCCATGACCGTAAAGCCACTTGGCACTCCGGTCAGTTCGCCTTTTTCGGCATAAAGTTTTTCTAGTTTTTCAATGCTGGCTTTAATTAAATCACTTGAAGCCACAAGTCCCTGCATTTTTTTTTGTTCAGCCAAAGCAAAAATTCCGGCCTCACACTCATCCATAAATGAATTGATGTCGGCAAAATCTTGGCTATATGCTTTTTCAGACATATTTAGGTTTAACTTGATGAGGCGCCTAAGCAAATACTTTTCATGAACAATTTTGGCATAATTACCAATGTTAGCCGCTGAAGGAGTTTGTTCCATAAGTTCAGCTAAATACGCGGGCCCGCCAACACTATCAATTTCGTTGGTCGACATAAGGTGATTGGAAACAGTAATTAAGTCTGTGGGTTCACTTTTTTGATTGAGGTCTTTGATGGCCGCAAAAATTTTTTTATGAGAAGGTTTGTAAAAGTCGGCCTCGCCGATAAGATCAGAAATTTCGTCCCAAGCTTCTTGATCAAGTAATAACCCGCCAAGCACAGAGCGCTCAGCATCAATATTTTGTGGTGGGACCTTTTTGAGTTCCATTTAACCTCGAACAAACAGTTACCGGGCTTGAGTGCTCAGTAAAAAATAATCAAAAATAAATAGTGCAGGCCGAACCATGGCTGAAAAATCTTGAGATGTCCCGCTGTTGAGTATCTAGCTGTTATTTATTCTTAGCTTTAATTTGGTAAGTATCAATCTTTTTTTTCAGAGTGTTACGGTTAATACCCAGCATTTGCGCGGTTTTCACTTGATTGCCCTTGAAGGCATGTAAAGAAAGCTCGATGAGAGGTTTTTCTACTTGTTCCATTACAATCGAATATAGGCCGTTGATTTGAACTTCGGCTTCTTCTCTTTGTTTAAATAAAATTTCTAACTTACTTTTAACAAGCTTTTCTAAACTTACAGAATTTAAATTTGCAACAAAAAGGTTATCTGATTGATTGTAATTAAGATCCAAGTTTCCCCCAAATAATACTTAAGGTTTTACACTCCAGTTGTGTGAGGATTCCAAATATACTTATGTAGCTGTAATTGCAACCTTGCTTTTGAATTTTTTGAAAGAATTGTTTCGGCAAGCCATTTTTCATTTATTTTACTGAATGATGGACTGTATAAAACAGTGTTAAATCGAAATAAATCATGTCTTGTCGAGAACTCTTCGGCCCAAGAAAAATCTTCTTTGGAGCAGATCACAAATTTATATTCCGTCTTGACATCATTTTTTAAATTTACCGGTAAGTTTTTTTCCGAAAACTTACCCGCTTCACCACTGTCAGGTGTTTTAACATCAATGATTTTTTTCACACGAGGGTCGACTTTTGCGCAGTCAATATCCCCACTGGTTTCTAGGGAAACAATGTAGTCTTCATCACATAGTTTTTTCATAAGAATATAAATATGTTTTTGTAAAAGAGGTTCTCCTCCTGTTACACAAACATATCGAGTTTTATGTTGAGCTACGCTTTTTATAATTTCGTCAACAGACAGAAGTTTTCCGTCGTTGTAAGCGTAAGTGGTGTCGCAGTAAGTGCAACGAAGGTGGCAACCTGAAGTTCTTATGAAGACTGTTGGTTGACCAACGTAGCTAGACTCGCCTTGAATACTGTAAAATATCTCATTAATTTTAATTGTTTCCATGAAAACTAGACTTTCCTCAATATCGCTTTAGGCAAGAGTTCATTAAACTATATGTATGGAGAATTTTCTTAAGAAGTTTAGAAGTGATATCATTGGAATTGCCTGGTTGTCTATTGGAATATTTACTGGTTTAGCCCTAATTAGCTATAAACCAGGGGATCCATCCATTAACTCACTGGTAAAAACTGCCCATGTGGCCAACTACTGTGGCTTCTTAGGGGCCATTATTGCAGATATATTCTATCAAGCACTTGGTTTAAGTTCCTGGGCCTTTGTTTTTGTATCAATCAAAAGCAGTATGATTTCATTTTTTAAATCAGAAACTTATTCGCATTTTTTAAAGGCTTTTTGGGCTGTTCTTTTGTTGGCTGTGATTTCTGGATTGTTTGCTCTTTATTGGCCAGAGAAACGATTTTTTAATAATCAAATTATGGTGGGCGGAGTCGTTGGCCTAGCTCTCACAAAAACATTAATGTCAGCGCTTAATTTTGCTGGCGTTTCCGTGCTTCTTTGGTCATTACTTGCGTGTTTGGTTTTATTTTATACTGAAAAAAATATTAAGGATATTTTCTCTCTTCCAAAGTCTTTTGGACATCGTGTTTCTGTAGCTATCGATTTTATATTACATCTTTTTTATAGTATTCCTTGGGGAGCTCTTCCTAGAAGCTTTTCAAAAGGATTGCAATGGCTAGGGCAAGGTTCATTTTTTAGAAAAAACACAGGGTCTTTAACTGCCGGTAAGTTTTTTCCCATTGAGTCCTCAGAAAGTTCAAGCAGCGATTATGAATCAGAAGAAGATTTTGAAATTGATGAACCAGAAGAGGCTCCTAAAAAATTTCAAATGAAAAGACCTAAAAAAAGAAAGGTCTTTTTAAAAAGAAAAATTCAGAGAAGTATTGAAAATTGGGAGTTGCCACAATTGTCTATTTTGAATGACCCGCCAGCGGTGAGACAGAAAGTAGATGAAAAAGAAATCAAAAGAAAATCAAATTTATTAATTAATAAGATGGAGCAATTTTCAGTTAAAGGAAAGATTGAGGGCGCAAAAACGGGCCCTGCTGTGACTATGTTTGAATTTAAGCCTAATGTGAACGTGAAAATCAGTAAAATTACAGAGCTTGCCGATGATTTATCTTTGGCTCTAAGCTCGGAGTCTGTTCGAATCATTGCCCCTATTCCTGGCCGTGATGTTGTTGGAATTGAAACGAGTAATTCAGTGAGAGAAACTGTTTATTTAAAAGACATCCTCGCACAGGAAGAGTTTTGGGATGAAGATATTAAGCTACCTGTAGCCCTAGGTAAGCAGGCTGATGGTTTGGATAAAATTGTTGATTTACGTAAAATGCCTCATTTACTGGTGGCGGGTTCTACGGGCTCTGGTAAGTCGGTGTTTACCGTATCTTTTTTAACAGGGCTTATATTTAGGCATTCACCGAAAACATTAAAGTTGATTTTGGTAGATCCAAAACAGGTGGATTTAGCGACATTTAATGAAATTCCACATTTAGTAATGCCACCGATACGAGAAGCCAAAAAGGCCATTAGTGCTTTGAGGTGGGCCATTAAAGAAATGGAAAAAAGATATAGGTCAATGTCAAAATTTGGGGCTCGTGGATTAGAATCGTTTAATGAAAAAGTAGAAATTTTAGAAAAAAAACAATTAGAAGAACATGAATTATTTAACGAATCTTTAGAGGAAAAAGAAGCCTTTGAGTCTTACTATTACACTCCACAACCTTATATCGTTATAGTTGTTGAAGAGTTTGGTGATTTAATGGCCGTAGATAAATCAAATGTGGAGCAAGCTGTTGTACGTTTAGCTCAAATGGCAAGAGCCTGCGGAATACATCTAGTTTTAGCCATGCAGAGTCCAAGAAAAGATGTTGTCACTGGGTTAATTAAAACAAACATTCCGGGCAGAATTAGTTTTAAGGTGGCCAGTAAAATGGATTCACGAATTATTTTAGATGAAAGTGGTGCTGAGCGTTTATTAACCCGAGGGGATATGCTTTTTCTTGCTCCAGGCTTGCCAAAACCGGCAAGGCATCACGGCCCTTGGTTATCTGATGATGAAATTAATGATGTGACCAATTACTGGAGAAACCAGGGAGAGCCTGAATATGATGAAAAGGCGATGAAGGTTCTTGAAGGCACTGGTGGCGGTTATGACTTTGGTGGCAGCCCTGGCGGCGGTGAAGAAGAGTATGATGAAAGGTATGATGAAATTCTAGCTTGGGTTTCTACAAGTAAAACAGTCAGTGCCTCTTTGTTACAGCGAAAATTTAAATTAGGTTACCCAAGAGCGGCTCGAATGATAGAGGTTTTTGAATCAGAAGGAGTGGTTGGTCCTCCGCAAGGAAGTAAACCACGAAAAGTATTAATCAACGAATTAAAGTAAAAAAAAGCAGGATTTATTTTCCTGCTTTTTTTATAAAAGTATTTATTTTAAAATTTTATTCACTTGGGATTGAATAGCTTTTACATATTCAATGTAGTTACTTTCAAGATCTTTGGCTGTGATTTCATAAATAACATCAGGAGTAACGCCTAAGTTTTCAATAGGTTTATTGTTAATCCTTAGGGCTAAAGAGCCAGTCATAGAAAAGCTATCAACTCCTAAGCCATTAGGAACCTTATACTGCTCAACATAACCACCGGCCCCAGCTGTACGAGTTCCCATAACAGTGACTCTATTGTTGTCTTGTAAAATAGCCGGGAAAAAATCGCCGCCAGAAAAGTCTAAGCTATTTACTAAAACAAGAATAGGCTGAGTGTAGTTGACGGAAACATCAGGGTTAATATTTTCAGCAGAATAAAGGTAAGTCGGATCAGATAGTTTTTTACCCAAATTCCATTCACTTAATAGAAATTGCGAGTAATCTAAAACATAACGAGCAGTTTGGTAGCTTACAGGATATCCGCCCCAGTCTTCTCCTAAAACTTTTTTTGCAGTTTTATCATCTTTTACATCTTTAAGCTGTTTGATGTTATCCAGGGCCTCTTTAATGTTTTCAGGTCTCAAATTA
This sequence comes from Bdellovibrionales bacterium, assembly GCA_020630675.1. Lineage (GTDB taxonomy): Bacteria > Bdellovibrionota > Bdellovibrionia > Bdellovibrionales > UBA1609 > JAHDIR01. Next base: position 13,583 of record JAHDIR010000002.1, on the reverse strand, counting down.
ATATAATGCTTAGGGGCGTATAATGGCTTGTCAGTAAGAACAGAAGTAAGAGCATAAAGATAAAAAACACTTCCACCCGGGTTGTTGACTTGGTCAATAACTAGGCCATCAGTGATGGTGCTGAATTTTTTAATTATTTTTTTGAAGGCCAAGAACTCTTTTGTAGAAGAAGAGTAGTGGGGAACTCTGACATAGCCGATAAGTTTGCCCTTTTTGTTTTTATAAATATAGGCATAAAAATGATTTTCTTTTTCAGAGGTCCAAATATGTTCCCCTAGATTGGGGATAAAACTTTGACGTCCACCAATTTGGTGCAGGTTAACAGCTTTTTCATCAGCAGAATCTTTGTTATCATCAAGGTTTTGATCTTGCCAAAAAGGAAGAGCCATAACCTTACTTTCCATGACCTCTTTAATAGACTGAACTTTTGAGTGGGATGAAAATAAGTTAAGTGAAGGTCCGGCTGGAGCATGCTTTCCAGGGTTTAAATTTATAGACTCTGGTGTATGTTCCCAAACCATTTGAAAAGTTTTGGTAGCATTCTTTTTAGCTCCCTTAGGGCGCAAAGTTAAGTTAACTGGGCCAGAGGGCACAGTCATTGCTCTTGAGGCTCTACGTCGAGTAAGTAAAAGAGCGGCGTAGGTTTTATCAGTTAATGGTACTCCATTTGAAGTTTCAGAAAGAATAAAATCTATTTCTTCTTGAACCGGTTTACCATTAAACTCAATTAATTCATCACCAACGTTCATTGAAAGACTTTTTGCTGATAATTTATTTCGATCAATATGAGCAATAAAGTATCTGTCTTCATCTTCTGCCGCTTTTACGACAAAAGGAAGGGTCGAAGATTTTGTAGAAAGAAAAGATACACCCACATGGTAATCTTCTGTGCTTCGAAACAAAGCAGAAACAACTTTATGAAAATCGTAAGCATTAGGTTCTGATTTGTTGCTTACTAAGTTTTTAGCGGTGTTTACTTGGTTAGTTAAATCCCACTGAATGTGTTCGAACTTCCAATCGGTTGGTGCGTATCCTAACTGAAAAGTATAACCAATATTATCAATGGTTCTTTCCATTTCTTGTGTGTTTAAACTTTGAGCCCAAGTTATCGTTGAAAATAACGTGATCGCCAAGATCAATAGCTTCATAAATTCCCCCCTAGTAGTATGTTTAAAACTTCATAACATCGCACTTTTACTCAAGTAAAGAATTGCTCATATATAAAAGACAGGACCTTAAATACTCTAAAATTTTTACGAGGAGGGTCATTTTGAACAGCAAGCAACTACATCTAGTGTGTAGTGCAGCTAGGATCACTGTATCCACTGCCTGCCCCTAGACCATAGTCCAGAATGATATTTAAATTACCTCATCTTTGGTCTGGTGTGATTGAATAAGAAGCACAAATTCATTTAAGAGTTTCTAAGGAATAGAGACCAAACTAACAAAAGATCGCTTTACGACTTTTTGAGTGATCGAGGAGAAAAACATGTTTAAAGGGATATTTCTAACACTAGTTTTATCATTAGGTTTACAGGCCAATGCTTCAGTCAGTATTGATTCTATATTCAATGTGAAACAGTTAAGTAAACAAGTAAAAACTCAAGTAGGAACATTCGGTTTAGGTTGGATTGTTGGTGAAACAGCAAACTATAAATTGAATATGGGTCCTTTAAGCGGAACAATGGTAATGTCTGTTGATTCTGAAAATGATCGTGGTTTTTGGATGAGTCAAAATGTAGAAATTTTTGGTCAAAAGCAATTGATTGAAGTTTTAATAGACAAAAACACTGGTGAAGTTTTAGAAATGAGACAAAACGGCGAACCAGCTGACATTCCTGAAGAAGCTGGCGAAACTGAAGTTGTTGAGCAAAGAGAAGAAAGTGTAACTGTTCCTGCAGGAACTTTTGATGCAATTTATATCAAAGCAAGAAATGAAAAAAATGAAGAGTCTGAAGTTTGGGTGAACCCACGTGATATTCCTATCGCTGGAATGCTTAAACAAACTGCCCCAGGACCGTTTGGGAAAGTAGTGATTGAGCTAGTTTCTTTCAAAGACCTTTAAGTAGTTCTTGAAATAAAATCAAAATTAGATAAGTAGGGTAGGTATGCGCATACTTACCCTATTTTTTTTTCAGATATATTGTGTAGTTCTTACAGGGTCAGAAGAAGGGCTAATTCAAACTGCCCGCCAACTTTTATTAGACGGCAAGCGCTCGAAAGCTTATGAACACCTTGTAAACAAAGTGACCGGCTCTGTGACTGACCCAAAAAACATAGACCTAATTAAAGAGCTTAATAGACTATCTGTTATTTTTTTAACCGAAGACTCGCAAAAACTCTACGAACAAGGCCGTACACAGTTTTACAAGGATGAAAAAGGAAAATTAGATAAACTTTTTCAGGCCCAAAAACTGGAGCCACAAAATCTTCTTATTCTTGAGCAAAGAGCTTGGTTTTTAATACGTCAGTTTAAATGTAATCCTGCCGGTAAAGATATTAGAAAAATCAGTCAGCTCAACCCCTATTACCCGCCGCTAAATAGGCTTCAGTTTTATCTCAGTATTTGTGAAAAAAAGACAATAAAAGAGTGTCCTGAAAAACTAGATATAAACAAGGGCCTTAAGCATAAAGTGTATCAGTTATTAGCTTGTAAGGATGATGAAAGTAAAGAGCATCTCGTCCAAAAAGCAAGTATTTGTAAGTCTTTGCAAGCAACAGTGCCTGAGCTTCCAGAGCTTAAACTTTGGTGTTCTAATGAAAAAAATTTAGGGGCTATTCCGTCAAAAGAAAGGTATAATAAAGATTGTGAAAACTTAATAACACAGCCTTCGTATCATCGCTTAATTGATATTTACCCCTTTGTTTGTAAAAAACAATTTTCTGGTCTTTGAGGCAAGGATTAGGTATAAAACGGGCATGAAAATACATCAAATAATAGCATTGGTAGTTATACTATTTGCCTGCGGATGTGGTGTAAAAAGTGACGTCATACCACCCACTAGTTCTTGGGTTATTTTTGAGTCTAACCCGTTAGCTCCACAAAATATTAAAAAGAAAAAAACAGATTTAAATGATAAAGATGTTAAAAAAAAGGTAAAAAATGAAAATTGAAAATGGTGTGATAACAGCTCTTGTGACTCCCTTTTTACCAAGCGGAGAAATTGATTACTCATCTTTCGAAAACCTGCTTTCTCATCAGTGGGAAAATGGAGTTAAGCAGTTTGTTGTAAATGGCACAACAGCTGAGAGTCCAAACTTAGAAAAAAGTGAAGTTGAAAAACTGGTAGCATGTGTGAAGTCTTTTTCTAAGGAAGCGAAAATAATTTTAGGAACGGGAAGTAACTCTACCAAAAAAACTATTGATATGACTAATTGGGGCGCAAGCCTTGGTGTTGATGCCGCTTTGGTGGTTGTTCCTTACTATAATAAGCCACCGCAGGAGGGAATGAAGCAACATTTTTCTCAAATTGCTAAAGCGGCGGATATTCCTCTGGTTATGTATAATGTTCCAGGGCGAACGGTGGTGTCTATGGCTGCGGAAACCTCAGCGGCGCTAAGTGAGCATAAAAATATTATTGGCATTAAAGAAGCCTCCGGGGATCTATCTTTAATGAGTTCATTGAAAGAAAAAGTAAAAAATGATTGGTTGATTTATAGTGGAGACGATGACACTTGTTTGTCTTTATGTTTAGCCGGGGGCCATGGTGTTATTTCTGTTGTTTCGCATATTATTCCCAAAGAATTAACAGACTCTGTAGGTGCTGCTATTGATCAAAAGCAAGAAGTACTTAACAAATTTAAAAAATATGAAAAACTTATGAAGTTGATATCTATAGAGCCTAACCCTATACCTGTTAAGGCAGCCCTAAAATTTATGGGAATCATTAAACACAGTGTGATGCGACTGCCGCTCATTGAAATGAGCCAGAACAATGCCGACCTTTTATATGAAGAAATGGTTAACTTGGAGTTAATATGAATTATATTATAACTGGCTCAAGGGGTAGAATGGGGCAGTCTCTTGTTCGTATTCTCACAGAGGCCAATGCATCGATTATTGAAGTTAACAAAGAAACAAAACTTTCTACTCTGACTCCGCCTTCTAAAAGCGTAGTTGTAGACTTTAGCTCTTTAGACTTCTTTAGCGATATACTCTCTTGGTGTGTGGAAAATAAAGTTCCATTTGTGAGCGGAACGACAGGTTTAAGTGAGAGTCAATTTTCTGATTTAGACCAAGCTTCTAATAAAATTCCTGTGTTGTGGGCCCCAAATATGAGTATTGGTGTGGCCTTTATAAATAAGTTACTAAAACATTACGGTCAACTTTCTGAACAGTTTGATTTTCAAGTTGAGGAATTTCATCATAAACATAAAAGAGATAAGCCCAGCGGAACTGCGATTTTTTTACAAGACACATTAGAAAAAGCTGTACAAAAAAATATTCCAGAGGTTTTAGCCGTTCGAGGTGGTGGAATTTTTGGAAACCATAAAGTTTGGGCTATGTCTGAAGATGAAACGATTCTCTTAGAGCACAACGCTTTAAATAGAGATGTCTTTTCGAGAGGAGCCCTTCGCTGTGCACAGTGGATACAGGGAAAACCAGTAGGTAAATATAGTATTGATATGGTTATTGATGCTTGAGTTTTTTTAAAGTGAAATGAAGTAGTAGTTAGAACTAATAAATTAAAAATTTAATTATTAACAAAAAAGCTAGGACTGGAGACAAAATGCAATTTTATATAGATAGTGCCGACATTAACGAAATCAAAGAAGCAAATAAAAGAGGGTGGGTTGATGGTGTTACAACAAACCCAACTTTAGTCGCAAAGTCTGGACGTCCTCATCATGAAGTCATTACTGATATTTGTGCGGAAGTTGATGGGTATGTTTCAGCGGAAGTGCTCAGTATGGACGCTGAAGGTATGGTTAAAGAAGGTCATGAATTAGCAAAAATTAAAGAAAATGTGGTAGTAAAAATTCCAATGTGCGAAGAAGGATTGATAGCAGTTAAAAGGCTAGCCTCTGATGGAATTAAAACAAATGTAACTTTAGTTTTTTCACCATTGCAAGCGCTTATGGTTGGTAAGGCTGGAGCCACTCTTTGCTCTCCTTTTGTTGGTCGCCTTGATGACATTAGTCATGATGGTATGGATTTGATTAGTCAGACTATGCAGATTTACCAAAATTATGACATGGATACCAAAGTTTTAGTGGCGAGTATTCGTCACCCTATTCATATTTTAGAATCAGCTCTGATTGGTGCCGATGTAGTGACTGTTCCTTATAAGGTTTTAAAAGGTTTAACTCATCACCCTCTTACAGACAAAGGTATAGCTCAATTTATGAAAGATGGTGAGAAGTTTGCCAAGTAAAATAAATAATCTCATTATCATTTTTTATTGTGCCAGCTTACTTGTTGTAGGCTGTGCCAGTAATGATGTTCGCATTGATAATGTGGCTAGGCCAATTGCCAGTGTACAAAAAGCTGTCCTTAAGTCTATGCCTTTGGGTCAGGCAAAAATAGACAAAACAAAAAGAAAATTCACGTCAAGGCCCTTTCTGTTTAAGGGAGAAAAATTTGTTCCAGCCTCTAATAGTCGTCAGAGGTTTGTGGCTATCGTTGAAATTTTAGGAGACCGAAGGCCTTATTCTGTATTCATTGAGGTTGTCAAAACTAGACGAAAGGGTAAGAACTTCATTAAAGTCAGCAGTGACCACACTATTGCCCAGTTCCTATCCAAGGTTATCCAAGACCGACTATCCAAAAGTCTTAAGAATGGTAACGTCATTGACGATTTCAGAGTCTTCTAAATAGAATAGTTATATACAACTGAGTATTCTATGGATGGGATCTTTTGACTAAAGCAGCTTTTCGAAATGCAGTGATGAAAAATTTAAACCTTTTGGTTTATTTTATTCCTGTATTTATAGTTTTAAGTGCAAGCTTTACCTCTCACGAAAATATTTATGTGTCTCGAACGTCCTTAAAAATTTATCTTAATACAGAGTCACCAGCTTATGCGGCTCTTGAAGATATTAGAAATGAGTGGACTAGTAATTATTTAGGGCGCCCATCAGGTCAATATAAAGAAAGTCGTTTAACTTGGGGTGAAAATAAAAACCTTTGGGTTTTAGAGTTCAGTGGTCTTAGGAAATATACTCGATACTTAAGCTCATCTTCACCAATGGTCGTCAAGGCTGAGTTGGAAGAAGGTATTAATGTAAAAATGGTGGCACCGCCAGAAGCTTTAGAGGTGGAAACAATCAATGCTAGCCCGGGAATTGATGTTTCAGGCACTCATCCAGAAAGGGTCAGAGTTGCGCAAAATTTATTAAAAGATAAAAGTTGGTCTGAGCCAAACTCTAGTTTACTTGAGCAAAAGCTTAACGCCATTATAGGACAAGAAAAAAAGAATGTTTATGACCCACCGATGCAGCCTGTGGTGATAAAAAATGGCATTTCCATAAATCAACCCTCTTCATCACCAGTTCAAAGTTCCGCTAATTCTAGACAAAGTAAAAATTCAAAAGAAAAATATAATCGCAGCTATCGAATTTCTGGAAATATTTCAATGAAAGGTGGGCTTGCCTTTACCGGTGTTTCAGAGCAATTAAAACTCTATCGCGTAGATGATGGTTTTGTATTAGATGAGGGCTTTATAAACATTCATGAAGGTTATTATGAGATTAATGTAAAAAATCTTCATGGCTATTTAATTGCCGAGCTTGTCACAGATGCCGGGGATGTCAGGGGGTACTCTGAGTTAGATTTATATCAAATTAACTTATTGAACATAAAAGATAATGACTTTCTTATAGAAAAAGATATTGAAATTCGTCCGTTCAAAGAGGGTTTTAACATAAAAGCCATTTCTGGATTAAGTTTTATTGATCAGGATATTCCGTTGGATCTTATTGAAAAAAATGGCGAGCAAATTGTTAATGAAGGACGAGTTGATATTTCCATCGAAGGGCTAAGTCAGTCTTTAGAAATGGATTCAAAAAATCAAATAACAAGTGATATGTTTACAGCGAACTCGAATATGTTGGTTCAATTAGAGGCAAAGAATCACTGGGGAACACTTGCCATAGGTTTGGGTGAGGTTAATAAAAAGTTACGTGTTTATAAGAATAGCTTAGTTAATGCACTACTTGGTAACTATAAAGAAACTCATGACGGATATGGTGTTATTTGGGGAAGAGTATTAGGTAAAGATGGTTTGCCAGTTAGAGGGGCTAAGGTTGAATTGGCCGGTGAAAATAATATAGCTGTTGGACCCATTTATTTTAATAGCGCTTATTTACCAGACTACTCCTTAGAAGAAACACGAGCTGATGGTTTGTTTGCATTTATAAAAGTGTTGCCAGGGCTGCATGCTTTAAAAGCTAAGGTGAATGGGGCCGAGTTACCGGTTGAGTTGACAATATCGGATTCTGAAAAAGTATCTTATTTAGAAATTATTCATTCAGGTCAACGTACGATGAGCTTATCTAGTTATAATCCCCTGACAGGCTACCAGGTAGAAACATCACTTCAGCTTCTGGGCTCGGACAAAATATATGATATTTTTAACGGTGAAAAGAACTTACAAGAATGGCCAGGAAAAGAAGGCTTAGATATACTTGAATCTGACCCAGGCCCTAAGTATGAACTCACGCGACATTTGATTTCTCGAAAAAATAAAAAAATAGAAGTTCCAGTGATATCAAAATCTTGGTTGAAAAATATTTTTAGGCAAAACCGTATAAACAAAGAAAGTTATAAAGGAATTGTTGTAGCCTTTGTTGAAAATCAAGATTTTGAAGTTTATGTATCTCCGGAATATCCAGATTGGAATCGATCAGATATTTTATATTTTGATAATCAAGGACGAATTTTGCCAAAAAAAATGGGTGCTGCTGGTGGTGGATTCATAATGTACAATGTTACACCTGGAATTATGCCAATATCAATTTTGCCAAAAAAGTCTGAAAAAATATTTACTCAATTAACAATCATTGAATCAGACTTTATAAGTGTTATGAGCTCGGACTTTGACTCCACTTAGGTTGCAAAGGTGATTTTTTTACTGAGCTTAAGAGTATAATTTTATTCGAAGAGATTTTTCGTCCGGCACCATAAGGTAAAAATATTTGAAAATTTTTAGGTAGGCGTGTTCCGAGGTGAACGGTCTTTTTTAAATCTAAATTTAAATTTTTTATATGGGCCAAAGAAAGTCCAGTCTTTTTTGTTAGTGTACGAAGGGTCATTCCACTTTTTAGTTCAATAATATCAAAAGCTAAGTTTTTTTGGTTTTGGATAGAAAAAATTTCTTTTGAATACTTACTGGCATATAATGCTCCAAGGAAACTGGCGTAAAAATTGGCAGAGGCAAAACCAAAGGCTCCGCCCCTGTAACGATTTAAAAATTTGTAAGGGTTTTTAAATTTTGATCGCCTTAAAGATTTACGAATATTACCAAAACCATGATTATAAGCTGTAATGGCAAGTGGCCAGTTTTTGAGCATTTTGTTGTTAAACTTAAGAAGCTTTGCTGCCATTAAGGTGGCTTTTAATGGTGAGTTTCGTTCATCAATTAATCGATTAACAATTCCGTATTGACGTCCTGTGGGTGGCATTATTTGCCAAATACCGCTAGCACCAACTTTACTTTTAGCATGAATATTAAAGCTACTCTCAACCAGAGGTAGAGAAGCTAACTCAATAGGAACATTTTTACTTTCTAGAATAGGCTCAATATGAGCAAGGTATTTACGCTGCTCGACCAACCCAGTCCCAAAAAAATCACTTTGGCCCGTTTGTGAGCGAATATTCTTCACAGCTACTTTTAATATTTTTTTATAGTTCTTACCCAGGTAACTAATTTTTTTAAAAACATTTAGTTCTTCTCTCGTTAAAGAATTATAGTTTTTTAATCTTAATAATTTTTTGAGTATTTTGCGAAATTTAAGTTTTCGAGCTTTAGCAAAAGCTTCAGCTTTTTGGTGAGCAACCATTTTGTTATTATACTTTTTATATATCCAGCTTGTATCTAGAACCTCATAAACAATCCATGGGTGAAGAGTATGATGGATAACATGATCTTTAGAAGAGTACTTTGTGTAAATATCATACCAAAAGCTTACTCTGGGCTTTAACTCAGGATGTATATTAAACTGGCTGCTAACTTTGTTTTTGGGGTCTTTTAAAAAATGTCTATAACTGATTTTGGCTGGCTTGGGCACTTGATGAGTGATATTGATTTGGCTTTTGCGAGATCTCCAATGAGGTTTTTTGGCCTCAACAGTGAAGCTTCCCAACATAATAGCCAGCAAAATAACCAAATAACCCGTTTTAACCATACTATAAAGTGAGCAACAATAATGCCAGATTATAGCGACTGACCTGGGTTTGATTGTATAAAGACTGTATTAATGTTTAAAAACTATTTAACTTTCTCATATTGAGGCATGTTTACTTCAGTCATAAAACAGATTAGACTGGATCCCATGAAGGATTTTTCTAGGGCCACTTATACAGCTATTATTAGTGATCTTCACTTATGTGAAGCTGAGCCCCCTAATTTAAAACACCCTCTCTGGAAAAAATATAAAACTAAAGAGTTCTTTTTTGATAAAGAGTTTGCAGATTTTTTATTGGCTATAGAAAAAAAAGCACAAGGTGATTGTGTTGAGCTTATTTTAAATGGTGATATTTTTGACTTTGATAGTGTGACAGCTTTGCCCGAAAAGCCCATCTTCAGAATATCATGGCTTGAAAAGAAAAGAGGCTTAAATCCACAGGAGGCGAAATCTGTTTTTAAAATGGATCACATATTAAGTTTTCACCCCATTTGGGTGAAGAGCTTGCGTGAATTCATCTTGCGTGGAAATCGTGTGGTTATTATCATTGGCAACCATGACTTAGAAATGCATTTTCCTGATGTAAAAAGAACTTTGTTAAAACACTTAGCCTTGCCCGTGGAGTATCTAGATAATCTTCGCTTTAATGATTGGTTTTATATAAGCAATCAAGACACTCTCGTTGAGCACGGTAACCAGTACGACCCTTATTGTGTTATTGAAGATCCTACGGCTCCCTTTATACGCAGGTTTAACTTAATTGAAGTTAAAGTCCCCTTTGGCAATATGGCCACTCGTTATATGATTAATGGTATGGGTTTTTTTAACCCCCATGATGATGCAAACTATGTCATGTCAGCAGGTGATTACGTAAAATTCTTTTTAAAGTATATGTTACGAGCTCAACCCTTTTTAGTATTTTCCTGGTTCTGGGGTTCGGTCACTATTTTAATAAAATCTTTTATTAACAGATTACGACCGAGCGTTAAAGACCCCTTTAATGTCGAGGACAATTATAGTTATATTGCTAGAAAAGCAAATGCGACCCCTCGTATCGTGCGAGAGCTGAAACAATTGTTTGTTGATCCTGCTTCTAGTAATCCAGTGCTTATCGCTCGAGAACTTTGGTTAGATAGAGCTTTTATTTTGTTATTATCATTAGTGGTGATTTTTCAAATATTTTTATTTGTGGAAACAGTGTATGACACATCTTTATTTTGGACTTTTATACCTATATTAATTTTTGCTCCCTTTTTTATGTTTTATTCAAAGTCGGTTGTATCAAATGTTAGTGAATTTAAAGAGCCCTATGAAAGAACACTAAGTGCTCAAGGACTCATTGCTGGGGTGAGCCGGGTAGTTTATGGACATACACATTTAGCCTTACATCAAATGATTGGACCCATTGAGCATTTAAATAGTGGGACTTGGTCTCCTTCGTTTAAAGATGTGGAATGTACTCAAAGACATGGAAAAATGACATTGGTTTGGATTGCTCCTAACCAAGAAGACGGGCGAGATGCTGAATTGCTCTATTTTAAGGACCATTCCTTAAAACCTTACTGATCCCAATGACATGAATATATTTTGCCTGTTTCAAGAGAAAAACTTACAAAATTTTTAAAAAAATCAACAAACCTAAAGAGCTACGCATAAGTTGTTGAAATTTATTAATATTATAGATACACCACTCAACTCATAGCCAACGCAGAGCTTATAATGCTGTTATTTTTTATTTGAGAATCAAATAAATTAGGTTAGAGTCTTTATACATTCGATGAGGAGGCTTATATGGCTGATGTTTTAGTAGTAACTAGTAAAGTTAAAAAATACATTAAAGAAAGTGGTGGATGTAATACATCTTCTGAAACTGTAGACGTTTTAAGCAAAGCAGTTCAAAGATTATGTGAAAAAGGCATGGAAAGTGCTAAGTCTGACGGCCGTAAAACTGTTATGGCTAGAGACATAATCATAGACCACATCTAAAGTCATTAGGCAGAGTTCTTGCTTGCTAGATCCTGCCTATACTTTTTTTAAATACTTCATAAGCAAGCTGACTCTTTGTCAGCTTGCTTTTTTTATGGCGAAAGTTTTTTAAAAAAATCTTTTATTGAATCAAGCCCTGGAACTCATCCCAATTAATAACTTTAACACCAAGGCTTTCTGCTTTCTCTAATTTTGAGCCTGCCGCTTCACCTGCTAAAACATAATCAGTTTTTTTACTAACAGAAGAAGGCGAGCTTCCACCATGACTTTCAATAATTTCTTTAATTTGATTTCGATCAATTTTTTCAAAACTACCAGTCACAACAATCTTGAGGCCATCAAGCATTTTTGTATGGCTAGTCATTTCAACTTCTTTTAATGTTACGCCATTTTTTATAATTTGCTTCACCTCAGTGATAAAGTCCGGGTCTTGTAACACCTTGGTGATAGATTCAACAACCTTTGGCCCAACATCATTAATTTTTAAAAGATCATCGCTTTGGGCTTTTAAGAAATCATCAATATTTCCGTAGTACTTGGCAAGAGCTTTTGCGGTTTGTTCTCCAACAAAGCGTATACCTAAGGAAAAAATAAACTTTGCTAAAGTTGGTTCTTTGCTTTGATTTATACTTGTTATTATATTTTGAGCTGATTTCTCACCCAGTCTCTCTAGATCAATAAGATCTGTTTTTTTAAGTTTATAGATATCAGAAAATTTGCGAACGAGTTTAGCGTCCCACAAAGATTGAACAATTTTTTCACCAAGTTTATCAATATTCATCGCCTTTTTCGAAACAAAATGCTTGAGCGATTCCTGTACAATGTCAGGACACAAAATATTTACGCAACGAAGTACAGCTTCTCCGTCCTCCTTAACGGCTTTTTCTTTGCAGGTGGGGCAGTGAGTGGGAAATTGAAAAGCTTTGGTGTTTTTGGGTCTTTTTTTAATAACCACCTCAACGACCTCAGGAATAACATCACCAGCTCTTTGTACAATTACGCTATCACCAACGCGAACATCTTTTCGTTCAATTTCACTTTGGTTGTGAAGGGTGGCGTGGGTAATAGTCACTCCTCCAACTTTAACAGGCTTCATGATAGCCACAGGAGTTAGTGCGCCAGTTCTACCAACTTGAATAACAATTGATTCAACAGTTGTTGTGACTTGTTCGGGTTTAAACTTGGCGGCCGAAGCCCAGCGCGGGCTTCTTGCGATGAACCCAAGTTCGCTTTGAAGTTGATAGTCATTCACCTTAATAACCATTCCATCAATTTCAAAATCTAGGCTATCACGTACTTTTTCAATAAAGTGATAATGTTCAACGACATCCTCAGGGCCTTTGCAAATTTTTAATAAATTATTTTTCCTCACTTTAAAATCTAATAAGTTAGGCACTGTATTAGATTTTAAAAATTCAAAGAATTTAACATGGCTTTCTAGGGAAAGACCTTCTGTAAAGCCAGGGGCATATGCATAGACCCGTAAAGGTCGACTGGCGGCAACTTTTGAGTCTAACTGACGTAAAGTTCCGGCAGCAGCATTTCTGGGGTTAGCGAAAGGTTCGAGCTCTTGGTTTTTTTGCTCTTCATTTAAGTTTAAAAAATCCTTTTTATGAATAACAATTTCCCCACGAACTTCAAAAACAGCAGGTGGGTTCTTCATGGGTAAGACGAGGGGTATGCTTTTTATGGTTTTAACATTTAATGTGACATCTTCACCGACCAGTCCATCTCCACGTGTAAGAGCGCGGGTGAAGTGGCCCTTTTCATAAATGAGTTCTATGGCCAGTCCATCTAATTTTGGCTCACACATATAATCTATATTTTTATCACTTCCTAAAACTTTTTTAACACGTTCATCAAAGGCGAAAATATCTTCCGGAGAGTAACTGTTTTGTAAGGATAGCATCGGAATTTTGTGTTCGACCTTTTCAAATTTATCTAAAGGAGCACTACCAGTTCTTTGCGAGGGGGAGTCTTTAGTAATGAGTTCAGGGTGCGAGTTTTCTAGGTCTAAGAGCTCTTGAAAAAGTTGATCATATTGATAGTCACTAATTTGAGGAGTATCAAGGGTGTGATAAAGGTAATTATGTTCATTAATTTCATTTTTTAATTTTTTAAGTTTATCTTTTATAGATTTCACGGAGCTCTCCAAACGATCAACATTAGAGTTCATTTATAACTTATTTTTTTTAGAAATAAGTACAAAATTGTGAGAAAATTAACAAATAAATTCAGGGGAAGAAGAACAA
>JAHDIR010000078.1 GCA_020630675.1 Bdellovibrionales bacterium | reverse complement strand
TCTTACAGTCAAAGTCACGATCCTTTCTCATGTACTTATCGTCAGTTTCTACAGTCATCTTGAACCTTTTTCGTACCAAAAATTAGACAGTTAGATCTTCTATTAGCTCTATTTTTAGACATTTTTAAAGACTAAAGTCCTGCAGTTATAAAAAATAAATAAGGAGTTAATAAAAAATGAAAAGTAACAATAATAAAAAAAATACGAACGAGTTAGGCGAAGTTGAAATTAAATTTGTAAAGCTTGAAGAACAAAGAAAATTAAACCTTAATGCAAAAACTAATCTCAATGATATTTCTAGTTTTTTTAAAAACTTTAAAAATAATTTAAGTCATTTTAACAATCATTTACAAAAAGAGGCTGTTCGGTCCGTCATAAAAAATAATCCTTTCTGAAAAATTAGTGACCGCAGAATTTTACTGCAGTTACCAGAAGTTTCTAAATAATCCTAATTTGCTTGATAAGTTAAAAAACTTAAATCACAGTTGTAATATGTTTGACCTTGCTTTCATGAGCGTTGGCCAAGCCCTTTTTAAAGGCAAAAGTTGTTCGCCCGCCTTGGCGCCGCCTCCAGCAATCAGTGAAAGACCTAGTCAATTTTGGCTAGGATTTTATTTTTAAAAGTAAAGTTAATAGCTTAACGAGAAGGGGTTCCATAACCCCCAATCCGTCATATCACGTTAAATCACAGCAGATAATGGCATTTGCATACACTTGTGGTAATTGGCTGTAGTAACCGAAAATTGATTGCTACAAATTAAAGCTTAAGGACCTAAGATGATTGAAGTTCATAATTACAACCCCGATTGGACAAGCCATTACCTGTCTCTAAAAGCTAAGATTTGGCCGGTTATATCTGATATTGCTGATCGTATCGAACATGTGGGAAGCACTTCTGTCGTCGGCCTATCAGCCAAACCTGTCATTGATATCGATATTGTTATTAAATCTAAAGATCAATTACCGGCAATCACCACGTCTTTAAAAACTATTGGTTATGAGCACCTTGGAGACCTTGGTATCAAAGGGCGTGAGATGTTCAAACACTCTAAGCCTGAATTTAGGCACAATTTGTATGTCTGTATCGATAATTGTTTGGCTCTTAGAAATCATATTAATTTACGAAATCACTTGAGATCTAACTCAAAAGACAAAGATACTTATAGTCATTTAAAAAAATACTTAGCTGAAAAGTTTCCTAATGATATAAATTCATATGTTGAGGGAAAAACGCAGTTTATTCTTTCTGTTTTAAAAGAATATTCTGTCGATGAGAATGAGTTAATGGAGATAGAAAAAGCTAATAAAAAACCTGGGCCTTCTAAATTAAATAAAATTGAACAAGATTTTTGGAATTTATATTTGTCTACCCTTCCAAATCCACCAAAGGGTTTAACTGCTGAAGCGTCCATTGCAGGGAATAATGAGATTGCAGATCAGCTTCTTGAGCTTTATTTGTCAGGTAAAAAGTATGCCGGCAGCGGTTTAGTTGTGGATTACAAAATATCGGGAGATCACTTGCCACAAGTCGGTAATCATTGGATAATTTTAGACAGTCAGAAAAAACCACGTTGTATAGTTAAAACTGTCCGAGTGGAAATTTATCAATTCGACAAGGTACCTAAAGAAGTTGCTGTTGCAGAAGGAGAAGGTGATCTTTCTTTAGACTATTGGAGAAAAGCACATATAGAGTTCTTCACACCATTTTTAAAAGGTTGGGGCGTTAAAGAGTTAAACAAAGAAGATGTTGTCACTGAGTTTTATGAGGTCGTTTATAAATGAAAAATTATCTTTATATCTTGCCAAATAAATTTCAAAGTAATAATTTTTCTACTTGTGGGATGAGTGTTTTTTCTACCAAGCAAATTTGGACCGGAGTCGGCTTTCAAACTCCAAAATATTTTTAATGAACCGTATTGCAATCATTGGGAACGGTGGTGGAGGAAAAACTACTTTAAGCCGACGGCTCAAAGACCTCTACAGTCTTCCACTCACCCATGTTGATTCTATTCAATATCTAACCGGTATGAAAAATAGAGCTGAAACTGAGACTCGCAAAGTATTGAATGACCTCGCTGATCAAGAACAGTGGATCATCGACGGATTTGGTCCGATGGATGTAATGGTAAGTCGCTTTTTAAAGGCTGATAGGGTTGTATTTGTTGACTTACCTATCTGGCGCCACTACTGGTGGTGTACCAAACGGCAGATAAAGTCACTGTGGAGCCCAAGAACTGAACTTCCTGATAACTGTAATGAAGCAACATTCTCACATACCTTCCAACTTTTTAATATTTTGTGGCGAGTTCATAGTCAAATTAGGCCTAAGCTTATAGAGCTTTTCAATAAATCTGCAATGACAAATAAAGTTATAACAGTTAAAACAATTAGTGACTGGAACAAGATCTTTAAGGAGGGAATAACATGACACTCAACCACATTCATATAGGTACTAAGAACTTAGGTCGATCCAAAGAATTTTACGAATCATTTTTTGGGTTTAAAAAGAAGTTTGACCACGATGATGGAGTTTTTTTAGAAGATGACAAAGGTTTTTTGATTGCAATTGATCCTGTGGAGGAGCTTCCTGAATTTCCTAGTTGGTTTCATTTAGGCTTTTGCTTGGACAACAAAGAGCAAGTTAAATCAATCTATGACAAAATGGTTACTCAAGGGGTTACATTTCCTAAAGAATATCAAGAGTATGGTGAAGATGCAGCAGCTTTTTTTGCGCTTGATCCTGATGGTTTCAAAATTGAAGTAAGTTGGCATAGGAAATAATTTATGAAAGTCATTGAAAAATATGAAATCTGTTACCCCAACCCACTCAACTTAAATGCCGGTGATAAAATCGAACTCATAAAACGAGGCCCCTTGCAAATACCAAATAGTAATCTCGGTATTTGCCAAATTAAAGACCCTTTTGGAAACACCATAGGCTTGCAAGGGAAATACAGTACTGGAGAAACAGATTGAATAATATTTTATTTGACTTAGATGGAACTCTCACAGACCCTTTTTTAGGAATTACAAATTCAATTGCTTACGCCTTACAGAAACTTGAGGTCACAGTTCCAGCTGATTTAAAATGGTGCATTGGCCCACCCTTACAAGACTCGTTTGCTAAAATTCTTCATGAAAGTAAAAAAGCAAAGTCTGTTGATGACGCCATAGACCTCTACCGTGAATATTTCTCAAATAAAGGAATCTTTGAAAACGAAATTTATCTAGGAATAGAAAATTGTTTAAAGACTCTTACTGCTAATGGCAAAATGCTATTTGTTGCAACTTCAAAGCCTAATGTGTATGCAAAAAGGATTATTGAACACTTTGAACTAACACCATATTTTAAAAAAATATATGGCTCTGAGCTTGGTGGGACTCGAAAAGAAAAAGGTAATCTTATTAAATATATCCTAGAGAAAGAAGAGCTTGAATCATCCGACTGTATAATGATTGGTGATCGCAAACATGATCTAATTGGTGCGAATCTGAATGAGGTGGCTAGTGTTGGTGTAACTTGGGGCTACGGAAGCTTAGATGAGTTAAAGACTGAAAATCCGAAAACAATCTGTACGACAATAGAAGACTTAAAACTTACTCTACTATCCTTAACTGGGAAAAGTATATAAATGAAAATAAATGGGCTTAATCAAAAGACAAAGATGAGTCGTGGACACCAGCTGTTTCTAACCACTTATTAATCGTTGTAATCGCTTCAATAAAGCTTGATGGTAATTTCTTCGAAACACCTTCTGTTAGCATTTTTTGATGTCCCTCTCAATGTCATTGTAATTTATTAATATCGTTTTTTACAAGTTCAATCAGAAAGAGTTGTTTTGTTTCTCGATTTAAAAATGTCGTATATACTTGTCTTTTAGTTTTCAATCCCAACAATAGCCTAGCCACTCCTTGAAAAACCTCATATCAATGCTAAAATAATAAAATGTCTGACAAAACAACGACTTCAACAGTTACAACTACCATCTTTATATACTTTTTTCTATTACCTTTTTCTGTCGCCAAAGACTGTCCCATCGGCCAACCTTTTACCAAAGAGCAAGTAAACCCGACAGAGATTACAAAAACTTTTAAAGAAAACCCTAAGATGAACACCGTTGGTGATCTCCTTTGTTGTCTTCCTGATGAACTCAAAAAAAGGCCTCTGGTCGTCACGCGCAGTGCATCTTTACAACAAGGTTTGAGAGTTTTTTTTGGGAACTATGAAAATTTTAATTTTATGTTTTCGGTCAGCGCCGAAAATGATCCACAAGCGCTAGCCAAAGATAACATTGAGTTTTTAGTGCAAGGTGAAACAACTAATCAAACCGTTGAAATTGACATTATGTCTTCTTCTAATGGTCTAAAACCAACTTATCATCTAAACTCTAACCCCGATTCTTGCCTTGCTTGCCACGGAAGTTTAAACCCAAATAACCGACATTTGCGTCGATCGGTTGTTAATAGTGCCCCTTGGTTTTTTTCTAACAGTTCTTTGTTTGCGAGTTCATCTGGTTTGCCAAGTCGTCGCTGCCCTAATATTGTCAATTATCTTAAAATTTCCGGAAAAAAATTGCGTCAAAAGTTTCTCAATGACTTTAACCAAGTTCGCTTTCGTTGTATCGATCAAGAGAAACTTTTGAACGGATCTTTGTCACTTGCAGATGATAGAATGGCTGAGCTGCCCACTTTAAAAATACTCGAGAGAGAGCTTAAAAGCAAAGAACAAGAACTTCGGCACTTCGTGCCTCTCGATCGTGGTTTCAAATACGGCTGTATATCTTTTTCACAAAGCAAACCAAATCCAAAAAATATTTTGTATTTTAAAAACCTGTACAATTGGCTACCAGCAGAAATTGTTAAAAATCAAGGTTTACACCCCCTTACTCTTCAACAAAATTTTAGTCTGAAGAAATACATAAAGCACTTAAACACAAACAATCAAATTACCGAGGCCAAATTAGTTAAGGCGGAAACACTTCTTAGCACAAAAACAGAAGCTGAGTTAGAAAACCCAGATTTAGCTCGTAAGCTAGAACTGTTTAGCCTAGAAAGGCCCTGCTTAACACAAAGACCAGACTTTGATTCTAAAATCTGGCCCTCTGCCGATGCTGGACAGCAAGACTTTCAAATAAACTTCAAACGACATACACCATACATACAAAATCTTCTCATGGAATCTATTGATAGTAGAAATTATTTTATGGATCTATTCGTCTCCGACCAGTTAGGAATTTCTTGGTATGATTACTCAACCTCTTATGAACGTCGTAAGGGCCAAAACCTAAGGTCACTTTTAAAAGGCTTGGGTACTGGTTTACCTGACTTAAAACCAAACGAGATAAAGATTTTTGACGAATATGAAAACGAAGTTAACATGATCAGGGTTTTTAAAAGATCATCTACATTTGAGCCAGGCAGTGAAAACGAAAAACTCTCTCAGCTGCCCAAAATAGAAAGACAAAATCGTAGTGCCCAGCACGAAGCTCGCAAAGTCGAATATCAAAAGAGAATTTGCCAAATCCTACAACAAAAATCAAAAGATTCTCTCACACAGCTTTTACAGAAAAAAATGTCAGGAAACACCAACACTAGTCCAACACAATCTGGGGTCCGCTAACAGGGAAACAATCAGTAAAAATAAACGAGCAGGGATACCTAGGGTCATAACCTGGCCATAAGAATTGACGAGTGTCATTTTTCGGACGGGCTAAGTCACAATTTTTGTCAGTTGCTCACTAATCTGGTTATGAAACCGAATATATTAGCCCCAGAAGGTTAGGCTTTTGCATAGCTAGAGACATGTTTGTGACAAACAACAATTTGCTATTTTAGAAATATTAATTGGCTTATGCCGAGGTGCTCTCATGATCAGAACATTCATCATTACTCTCTTTATCCTTACCTTCAATGTTTATCCGGCATTTTCTAGTGAATGTAATAGCGAAACAGTGACGACTCTATTTCCAATACTTCAGGCTGAAGATGCATCTAAATGCGTCGAGGAACTATGCGATTTTTTTAATTTATATAAAAGTAAAAGAAAATTATGCGTCTTAAATAGTGTGGCAAGACGTTGTGTGCCCAAGGTAACGATTGGCTCCATTTCACCTGAACAATTGTTTAAAGACTGCATTAGTGACCCGGAATCATTATTTTCGATTGTTTTGAAACCAGGTTCAAACAATGAAGAGACAGCTTGTAGTGAATTTAATCGTCACTTTGGATATGAGCAGCTAGGTTCCTTTGAAATTTTGGAAAACTCGATTGCACATTAAGTGTAAGTTGGTAAATTAAAAAAGGTTGTTATGAGAGTTTACGTTTATAAAAATTCAATAAAATTTTGGAACGAAGTATCCCCCAGCCTAAAAAAAGAAGAGGCTAAAAATTGCTTACTACTTGGACTTTCATATTTATTTAGAACTGATTCTAAAAATTGTGTTTTTCAGGCTGCTGTATTTGATGATGCAAAATTATTAGGAGCAGTTGTTGTTAGCCAGTATAGAACAAATAAAAACCTATTGCTTTCACCGGTTAGCAACCCAAAGGTTATAGATTTATTATTTAAAGAGCTAACTTCTAGTAATATTAAAGTAAATGGTATTATTGGTGAAGTTGAAACAGCATCTTTGTATCAAAAACTTTATGAGAAGTCGGGCCAAGGCACTAAAGTACACTTGAAGCAAGGCGTTTATAGATGTACAAACGTAAAAATGCCACCCCTCTTAGGTAGTTTAAACTTTAGGTTAGCTACCCCAAATGATGAAAACATATTAGGTGAATGGTCTGAACGGTTTCGTGATGAAGTGGTTCCACATGATCCACCTGTTAATGGTGTTGAATTTGTAAGACCAAAAATTAAAAATAAAATGATCTATATTCTAGAGCGAGAAAATCAACCTGTATCAATGGCCATGTGGAGTCGAGATATTAACTCTTCCTGTGCTGTTAGCTTTGTATTTACACCCAGCCCTCATAGACGCAATGGTTATGCAAGTGTGGTAACAGCTCAACTCACTGACTATTTACTAAAATCTGGTAAAAACGAAACGAATTTATTTACTGATATTTCTAACCCAACTTCAAATAAAATCTATATGAATATAGGCTATGAATTTGTTTGTAACTCCATTCATTTAGGTCTTGAGAAATAGCTATTGGGCTATCCAAAAAAACTCAAACTCCCCTGCTACCATATAGATGCTTTATTTTGGAAGGTAGGATGGACACAATCTTCCCAAGAAAAAATAAGATAGCGTGTTACCTCTTAACTACTTATGCTTCAAATTTGAATCTAAAAGTCACTGGCGGTTAATTTCACACTTTAGATCAACATTAATTAAAGTAATTTTTTCTTCCGAATTATTTTCAAAAACTCGATGACTTCTTGCCATAGGACTTTCAGTAGAAGTTACTAGCCCAAGGTATTCTTCATTACCAAAAATTGTGAGATATGCCGCAGCTTGGATCACGTCCCCCTCAACTGTTCCTAATAAAGTACCTGTGCTAACTTTAGCACTCGCCATGCCCTTTCCGTCATCAGACTTGATCTCAACAAAGAAAGCTTCTTGATGCTCTAGCTTCGTTACTGGAAATAATTCACTACGCCCTTTTAGGAATATAGACTCACCTGTTTTAAAATTAAACTCTTGAATAACCTCAGCGACAAAGCAACTGTGGTTTAACTTGTTGCTCGCAAACACTATTGAACTAGAAAACAGAATGTAGATAAAAAGTAGCCTCATATTCCCCCCTCGATTTAAGCCAATATTAACGTTACAGAAACTATTTGTCACCCACTTGGCCTTATAATAACTAAGAGCTAAATAACGAGGTTCGACACCTTATAACACGCCTCCACCAGTTTAAAATTAGTTACTTGAGGAGTTTGCACTGATAATAACAGCAACTATTATTGCCGTTGAAATGGCTGAACTAGTTGCTTCTTCAAT
>JAHDIR010000077.1 GCA_020630675.1 Bdellovibrionales bacterium | reverse complement strand
GCATCTGGTTTGGGACCAGAGGGTCGCAGGTTCGAATCCTGTCTCCCCGACCATTCCCTTCAATGATTTCAGCAACTTACAAAGAAAATCGGCGTCTGATTCAGACGCAGCAGTCGCAGGTCTAGAAAACAAAATACTTCTCAAAAGTTCCGATAAGTAAGAAGCACACAAGGAGTGTTTCAATGGGATACTATATTCGCAAAATCAAAAATAAGAAA
This sequence comes from Bdellovibrionales bacterium, assembly GCA_020630675.1. Lineage (GTDB taxonomy): Bacteria > Bdellovibrionota > Bdellovibrionia > Bdellovibrionales > UBA1609 > JAHDIR01. The sequence goes on along the minus strand of JAHDIR010000077.1, from coordinate 7,818 downwards.
AGCCTGCCACACTGGAAATTACAATTTGTTTCTTGTAAAAAAGTAGACCAAAAGCCTACTTCTAAAGCCAAAAACCCTACGACAACTTGGGATATCTCTAAAGATCGTTGGAAGACTCTAGGGTTTCACAAACTTATGACTTTAGATGAGGCTAAGGAACGAGCTCGGCAACTTAACCTGCAACTAGAAATGAAAAGGCAAGAAGCTTTTTTGCTTAAAACAAAAATTAAAAATGAAGAAATAAGAATTAAACATTCATCGGTTCTGCCAGAGGAGTTTGTTTTAGAATTTGAAAGACGTTTTGTTATTCCCCGCAGTCATTCCGATGAAACAAACTATAAACGGAGAAAAAAGCAACGATACACTCACTGGAAAGCGGCACAAAAGCTTATCGTGTTCATCGGGAAAGACCCTCTTCATTGGTTTTACCACACAAAAGATTTTTATGATTTCTTTTTTCAAAAAAAATATAGCATTGGTTATTCGAGAAGTATTTTAAAAATGGCAAATCTTTGGGGATATTTTATATCTAGAAAAATTGATACACCATTTTTGGAAATACCGAGTCCATATGGGTACGAGCGCAAAAGAATTATTGAAGCATCTTATGAAAAAAAATCTAACCGGAGCTTTCCTTCAAAACCAGTTACTCCTGAGCAACTTATAAAAATTAAGAATCAAATTAATCAACTCAACTTCAACTGGCTCTACCTAAGTGTTTGGCTCGGTCTCAGGCCACAAGAAATTGATAATCTAAAAAACTCAGAACTGTGGAGAACCGAGAAACTACCTACTGGAAGAGAAGTACTTTGGGTCTATCAGACTAAAATTATTGCTTTACCACCAGAGGAGAGATGGAAACCAATACCACTTCTTTTCGACGAACAGTCTTTTATTTTACAAATCATTAATGGTGGAAAATTTAAAAGACCTCTTGTTAAAACCGTAAACAAATACCTTGGAAAAGGACACAACCTTTACGGTGGTAGAAAAGGCTTTGTCGACCTAATGCTTTCAAAAAATCAAAGTCTAAATAATATTTCAATCTGGATGGGCCATTCTACCCTCAACCGAACATGGAGGAGTTACAAAAACAAACAGCTCTATCATATTTAGCAACAAAAAAATTATGAATGGACCACCCTCGCTGACAACTCAATCAATCACAATATAAAAATTACTATACTCATAACTAAACTTGATGAAGTGAACTGACAAAGTAAAAGTAATTTCCTATACTCTTCAAATCAAATACGTACCCCACTCACCATTTTGTGGTTGTAATTTTTATGTGGTTTACACAGGTAAATTCTCAATTTTAAAAACAACTTTAGGAATTTTACTCTCATGCTCACTTAAATTAAAACACCTTCGTTGTGCTTTTTGAGTAATTCAGCTTGTTCGCAAGACCAAGGGTCGGCCGCAGTGTAATCTCCTGTGTTTAAAAAAGCTGACCCTGAGCTTCTTTGACAGAATTTTCTAATGTTACATTCACTACAAACCTTATAATCTTTTAAACCTAATCCCCTGATCCTTTTAAACTCTTTTGAATTTTCCCAAATGGATAGCAAACTTTCTTCCCTAATATTTCCACTTCTTATTGGAGCCCCAATACAAGGATAAACATTTCCATTAGAAGCTACTGCCATATTAGTTTTTGCACAAGCACAACTCATTGAATTAGATTCATTAAAATGACCTTTGTATTCCCCTTTCTTATCATGTTTAAAAATATATGCCATGTCTTCTTTATCTAATCTATAGTCTGTGGAAGAAGAGCTACCATCGTTTCGAGAGGTTAACTCAAAAGAGAAAACCGATCGAAAACCTAAGACTAATGATATTTCTCTCATATCTTCTATATGTTTATAGTTAAGCTTATTCACAATAAATGAAATATTCGCAAACATTCCATGCTTCTTTAAATTTTTTAAACCTTCCATAGTTTTTACAAAAGATCCTGGTTTTTTAGTAAAAGCATCATGTGTTTCTGCCGTATGGCCATAAACACTTACATCATAGTCTTGTACTTGATAACTTGCCAAACGCTTAACTACAGGCTCTGTCAAGTGAGTGGCATTAGTTTTTAAACGAATAGCTAAGTTATTTTTTCTAGCCTCAGCAATAAATGTAAAAATATCTGGATGAGCAAAAGGCTCTCCTCCCGTTATAATTAAAAATAAACTACCTAATTGAGAGATTTCTTTAATTACTCGTAGTATTTCTTCGTTAGATAAAGTTTTGTAATTTTTTAAAACCTTTTGCTGAGGAAGAGAACGATCAAAATTATAACAGTGTGTACACTTCAAGTTGCAAATTAAACTTACTTCTAAGGTCACATTCATAGGAACAAAAGCTTGCTCACTTTGTCGAATATACCTCTCAATAGGGCTGATTTCATCACTCACTTTTGGACTCCTTTATACCAAGAACTGAAGAACTAAAAAAAATCTCTTTCCCTCTCACAAAGTAATTAACCGCTTTTAATAATACACTCGCAAAACGATGAATAGCCCAATAATCATAGCAGTTATAAGTATTTAGAACTGTTTGAATGGAACTCAATCCCTTACCTTCTTGCAGAGGTACTATCCTGTAGTTTTGTTTCTTCCGGTTGGGAATAAGTCTTGAGTAAGCTTTTCCTAATACCAGAACTTCATCATGAACTTTTTGGTCTATCCACTTTTCACAGTCCCCTTTTGTATTATTACCTTTAATTAGGCGATGAACGATATAGTTATCTAAAGTTGGTGTTTTTAAAACAGCTATATCACCAAGCTCTAAACTTTCCGTTTTTTGCCAGAGTAAAATGTCATTGGGTTTTAAGTAAGGCCACATACTGTGACCATGGAGAGTCATCATTTTTATTTTTTTAGAATGACATTCAAAATCTAACAATTGACTAAGACTCACTTCCGATTAAATTCAACCGCTCTAATTCAGAAATGAAATCTTGCACATCTAGCTTAGCTTGTTGCTGAGTCACATCGTACTCAAGAGCTAGACTTTCAACTAGCTCTTTTTCATTTAAATCACCTTGCATCTTCTTCCAAAGAAAACTTGCTGTCTCGTTAAGCTCATGGAACTTCCTTTCAGTACGTAATTCTAGAACAACCACATTTTCCCCTACAGAATTCCATGCTATGTCACTAACTTGTTTTGATACATTCATAGAATTAAGTTAACATTCCTTAAGATGTGGTGCAACAAACGAAATGCCTTAGGTTAGTCAGGAATGAAAATGAAAAATTATGACAATCAAGAAATTGAAATTATCCCTAATTTTAAATATAAAGTAGCCCCCAAAGATAGGGGGTTAAAGATGTTCTTTCGACGCATCAAGCAATTCAATAATATTTTATTTTCCGATACTTTTTCTAATTATGAAGCCGTCGTTGAAACTACAAAAAAGCGCTATTCCTCTATTGAAGAAATAGAATTTTACAAAAAATTTGGCAAAATTGGACTTCTTGATGAAGAAATGCTTATACTTAAAAGCTTAGCGACAAAGCTTCCTGAAGATAAGTCTTGCTTGGTTGTCGGTTGCGGTACCGGGCGCGAAGTTTTTGGTGTCGAAAAGCTTGGCTTCCAAACCACTGGAGTTGATAATTGCCAGCCTATGATTACTAATGCTGAGCTACTTAAAGCTGAATTATCTAGCCTTGCAACTTTTAAAACTTGTGATTTTTTAACTTTTTGTCCCCCAAAAAAATATGATGTGGTTTTTATGACCTATGCCCTATTAAATCATATTCAGGGTAAAGAAAATCGTATTGATTTTCTTAAGCATGCCAAATCTCTAATGAAAGATAATGGATATATAGTCATGCACTGTGATGAGTTCCCAATGACTAATAATTTACGTTACCATATTGCCTCAATTTTACTGCGCTTACGTTGGCTCGGAAAAAATAAATGGCAAAAAGGTGACACCGCTAGATCATTTCTTGGAACCCACTGCAGTAATAAAACTCCTTTATTTTTTCATTATTACACCTCTCATTTTGAAGTTATTCAAGAATTACAAGGAGCAGGTCTTATGGGCTGGCAATTTCGCCGAGGTTGGGTAATCAAGGATGCAAGTGATGTCGACCTACCTTTGTGGTAAAAATATTAGTTTTTCCTATACAGTTAATGCTCCTATCTTAACTCATCTTAATTTTAAAATTTTTAAAGGAGAGTCCCTAGGGATTCTTGGAGAGAATGGAGCAGGCAAGTCTACACTTCTACAACTTATTGCCACGGGACTTTTTCCCGACCAAGGTGAATTAAACTATAATAGCACTAATTGCTTTTCCAACTTAAAACAATATCGCAGCTTAGTTAGCTGGTTACCTGGAGAGGGATCTGGCTTTTACAGCCGTTTAAATGGTAAAGAAAATCTCGAACTTTTCTTTAGTTACCGTACTCCTCTTAACGATTGGAAAAGAAAAAGAGATCAATGGATGGAGATAAAAAGTTTTCGAGAAGCTTATACTCGCCCTTTTTATATTTGTTCTTCGGGCATGAAACAAGCTCTTGCTCTTTTTAGGTGCCTACAAACAAAAGCTGATATTTACTTGATCGATGAACCCACCCGTTTTTTAGATCAAAACTCTAAAGACTTCTTAAGTACTTTACTGCATCAAGCTGACAAACTACAAATTATCACCTCTCACGATGCCGTTTTTCTAAAAAATGTAACAACACAAAGGCGAGAACTTAAAGATGCCCAACTTCTTGAAAAAATATAAACTCTTATTTTTAAAAGAATTTCGAGAGCTCTATCCCACTCGCTCCGCTATTTTCACTCAAATCCTTGGTGAAATGGGAACCATTCTTCTTTATTGGTTTACGGCAAAAGCTATCTCACCTAAGTTGGAATTTACAGAAAAAATGGGAAACGATTATTTTTCTTATGTTATGTTAGGAGAATTAACTCTCTTGATTCCAGCAACACTTCTTTACCACTATACAAAAACTATTAAAACCTTATTTCGTGACGATGTTCTTGATTACTTAAATACTCAACCTTACAATAAAACATTATTTCTCTTGGAGTCCGTTTTCCCTGTCACCCTCCTTAAAGGGGTGCAAATGACAGTCACTCTTATATTACTTTACCTATTTTTTAACTTTAAATTCCCCCTAACACAAATACCTATTCTAATTATTGCAATCATTACTTCTCTTCCTGCCTTTATTGGCTTAGGACTTATCGCCTCGGCAATCATTCTACGTTGGGGTCGAGGAGAAAGAGTTATTATTATGATTTCTAACTCCGCTTACATCTTAGCTGGAGTTTATTTTCCTACAGATGTTTTTCCTAAAAGCTTCACTCTTATCATTGACTGGGTGTCTCCTTTTAACAATCTTCTCAAGTCCATACGTAAGCTCAACACACCCGACTACAATTTCATTTTATTGATTCAAGACTTGAGCCAAATGTTTTTTAGCGGCATAATTCTATTTATAGTTGGTTATTTAATCATGGAACTTTCTTTTAAACGAGTGATCCATAGAAAAAAATCTTTACTCATTTAAAGGAAACATTTTTGATAAGAACAGAGTTTTTTACTAAAAATTTTCTCGCACAGTCAAGCTCTCAAGAACTCATCAACCATGGTATGGGTGGGTGGCTTTATAATTTTCAAAAGCAGAAAAACCCAATATCTGTAGCTTACCAAAACGAATGGCTTAAAACTACTTATAGAAACCACCTGATAAAAAGCGAGTTAAATCAAATTCAAAACCTATGGTCTAAATCAGCTCCTTCTCCAATATTACTCAAAGGTATTTCTTTGATTGATTTCCTTTATAAGGATTATGGTTTACGTCCCCTCAGTGATTGTGACTTACTTATAGAGCCAGAACATATGGATTTATTCAATCCTATATTTGAAAAAATGGGTTATTATTTACTCAAAGAAAAAAAATGGCGAGGCAACAATTTTAAAAGAACTTTTAAAAAAAAACTTGGCCTTAATGAAGTCGTCTTTGAAGTTCACACTCGCCTATTTTACCATGTGAATTTTTCTTTTTACGAAAGCACAATGATTAAGAAAAATTCTTTTTTTCGAACTCTTCTTCCCGAAGTAGAGTTCACTTATCTCTGTGGTCACGTTGGTTTTCAGCATACTTTTGTAAAATTATTTTGGCTTCTAGATCTACTTGCCTACCTAGATCTTAAAATTTTAAATTATGACAAAGTGTTATCCCTAGCCAAAAAGTGGAAAATTTTTAATAGCCTCAAGGCTGTTTCTATTCTTGAAAAAAATTATGGAGGAAATTCCAGTTTATTTAAAAAAGTAAGAATGGGTTGGTTTGAATCTCAATTGTTTTCCTTTTTATTAGCCTGGAATCAGCTTTTAAAACCAAACTCTGTAAAATGGAGATATTATTTTTTAAAACATAAATTAAAAGATCAACCTATAGAAAGTTTTAAATATGGAGCCTTATGGTTAATTCAGAAGTTGCAAAAGAAATAAAAATAAATCGATTAGATGAACTATATAAGCGTTTACCTCTAGATCAAAAAGAAAGTACTTGTTTATGGCTCAATATTGCCGGCCTTAAAATCCACTTTTTTATTTATGATAATTATAGAGAAAAAGCGGCAGATTTTTTAAAAAAATATTTAAAGCCTTTTATTTCTCAAGAAAGTACCTTTCCAGACCTATCTTTGCATTTTGTTTTTTCTCAAGGCCAAGAATCTTCAATTCAGCACTCTTTGTGGAACCAAACTATCCCACGAACTTATATTCAAAATAAATCCGACGACACTTTCTACTTAATACAACGAGACTTTGCAGCCATTCATAATAGGGAAACTCATGAAATTTGGGGATGGGGCCCCCAATTTGGTACCATGAATTCAGTCACCATTGATAATTTTTTGAGCTTATGTTTAGCACAAGCTTTTTTAGAAAAAGAAGCTCTTCTACTTCATGCTTCTGCAGCTGTTCATCAAGGAAAAGCACTTCTTTTCATGGGGCCTTCGGGAGTTGGAAAATCCACCTTATGCAACCAACTTGCTGATAACGGACTGCCTATAATTAGTGGTGATCGCCTCTACATAAGAAGAGAGGAAAATACACTTTGGGCCTACCCTAGCACGGTGCACATTCACGGTTTTGAAACCGGAGATTCAAGAAGAACCTACACAAAGTATCCCATAGAAGAGATCTTTTTACTTAAGCAGTTAAATCAATTCCATTACAAAGCCTTAAGTCCAGAAAATATTTGCAAGGATTTTCTAGAGCAAACTCTTTGTTTTCAACCCGAATTTATCGATTACTCATTGCATTTCCAATTGGCTGCTCATATTCTCAATCTTTCTAGCTTAAAATTTGCAGAAGTTAGTTACCCAAAAAATAAAAATATGCTAGATTTTCTAAAAAAGAATTAATGTTCACCTTAAGTAGGATAAATTTAAATGAAAAAACCTAATGAAAACAATTCTAAAAAAAAGCCCTATAAAAAACCTGCTATCTCCAGTCAAAAAGTTCCACTTGGTGGATTACATACCGTTGTTTGTGACGGATCTGGTATGGGAGGTACAAAAATATCGACAGCCACTGGTTGCAGTGGTGGACGTTTATTAAGTTGATTAATTCCGTACTTTATCAATTAACAAACAGTTCATAAAAGAACTTTTTGCCCTTATGAAGGAAACTCATATTTTTTGTTTCTGAGTTTATAAATTTCGCCAACTCTTCAAAGTTATTTTTACCAAAAAAAATTGTCTTTTTGCAGGGAATATTAAGTTTAAATAATGTTCAAAGCTTAGTTTGACACTAAATACTTTGGTCTCGCTCACTCAACTACCAAAAAACTTTG
>JAHDIR010000024.1 GCA_020630675.1 Bdellovibrionales bacterium | reverse complement strand
TAAACATAGATGGTTATTAACTTTTAACACTACCCATACTTAATACTTAATACTTTTTCCTCTTTAAGATCATAGGTCAAAAAACAATTTGTTATGGAAAATTTATTTGTATTGAGTCGAAACAAGCACTTCGGACAAAACAAATAATGATGAGAACCTCTTTCATAGAAAACTTAAAAACTAAGTAAACGCTGAAAAACTTTAATTGCCAGTGAATTCCTATTTTTTAAAATTATTTTCAATAAGCCTTTAAGTTATATAGCTTAAGACAAACTGTTCTTGCGACAGGCTTTTCCAATGAAAACGGCACAAGAGCGTAATTGATATATCCTTCGATAAAAAATTTAGCCAAACATTAAACATTAAACATTAAACATTAAACATTAAACATTAAACATTAAACATTAAAAAAAACACAGTCGCTAGAGTTCTTCAAATTAAAAGGCCATGTAATTTGTTTTTTGCTACCCAACTTACCCTAAGTCACAAAAGTTATTCCTAGCTCAATACTAAAAAATTTCAACGAGCAAAAGTTAATTTATACATTGAAAACAAATTTGAAGGAAAAACCCTATTAATATATTCAAATATGTTAAACGACGTAAAAAGTGACTGGTGACTATTTTTGCTAACTTATAAGCAGAGACGATAGCCTTCCCCTTATAAAATATAGATGAGCCGACCTTTTATGGCATAGCGTTTGCTTTAATAACAGAGTTAATAAAAAAAGAAAGTCTCCGTAATTATTCAAAGAATAACGAGTATGTGCGTATATTGTTTATGATACAGCCACTAATAAACTTGTCGGTCATAAGCAGCTTTCAAAAAGAGGACCCCTTGAAACTTTTATTTTTTCTTTTCACTTTTATTTCTACGCTTAACTCTGTGATAGCGGCCAACTCTAACACAGAGAAAGCCTCCACATCAGTGCTTGAGTGCCTTGCTGAAGATAATGATAAGCTTTGTTCCTTTAAAGCCTATGATTTAATTACTGGACAGTTTTGTTCACAGTCAGGATCTGAAAACCACACTCTAGAGGGTTACAGCTGCCTTGGCAAAAACTTAAATCAAAGCGCAAAAATCATTGCGATGAGCTCTACAAATAATGACTGCTTAGAGAAGTCCCAATTTTACAAAAATACTTTTTTAAATAAAACAAATAAAAATTTTTCTTTCGAAGACCCCAGCAATCGTTGTAGTGATTATCAAAATTTTATGAAAGACTATAATAATTTCAGAGAGCCCGAAGATTACTTTTTTACGAGCACAACTCCCCTCCTTCTAAAAATCTCTAAAAACACCAAGTACGTTATCGAAAAAGTGGAAGCTACACTCTCCTACTCTCCAATGATTGACACCAACCTTAAGTACGCCCTAGCCATTCAAGAAATAAACGACTTATGCTTAAAAAAACAAATCGAGCTGACCAACGACAAAGATGTTTACTTTGCCTATTGTCATAATTCTTTTACAGACTCTAATAGCTTTAGCATTGAAAACTTAACTCACCAAAATGGAATTTACACAGCCACACTGAGCACTCAACTTTACTACTTAGTTAGTGAAGAGTTTAGTCAAAAGCACCCAGACAAAAAGATACATACAATTCAAGTTAAAAGGCCTAAAACCTTTAAACTGCTAAATTTGTTTAAATAGAACATATTTTTTTGCACAATAGCCACTAAACACATTGAGACCTAAGAAGTAGCCTCGAGTAAGAACGCCAATACCTGTAAGTGTGCTTGTACCTGAGCTTTGCCTCATTAGCTTCGATTTTTAACTTTTGCATATTGGCTTTAGCTAGTTTTGTTTTACTTTTTTTAAATTCAGAGTAAGCCACTTTGTATTGCTCTTTCAAGTCAAACCATTCACCGTATGTACTATCAAGTTTTTCTATGACGGAATCAATATAGTCTGACCAATTTGATTTTAACTTAGATAAACTCTCTTTTTGAGCAATTTTCTTTTTTCTCATTTCTAGCTTAGCAAGAAAAATCTTACGAGAGGGAGTCTTATATAACTTCTGAGCCAAGCCGAAGTAAGAGGTAAACTTAATAAGCCATTTTGTTGGATCAAAATGAAACCAACGAATGCCATTACGATAATCATTGTGAAATAAATGATGAAAATTATGAAAGCCCTCCCCATAAGTGAAAAGAGCAAGTATAAAATTATCCTTAGCAGTATTTGTATCTGTATAAGTTTGCTTACCCCACATATGACATAAAGAGTTTATAAAAAATGTAGCATGATGAACAATAATTAATCGCGCCACACCAGCAATAATAAATCCCCCTAAAAACTCTCCCCAAATGCCTGCGATTAAAGCCGGCAGAACAAGAGAGGACAAAGTAGAAATAAGAAGATAATATTTATCTTGCCAAACAACCCTAGGGTTACGAACAAGATCGCGCTTGTATTGTGGGAAGTTTTTTTCTTTACTGGCCTCTATAATCCAGCCAATATGAGCATACCAAAAACCTTTTTTAATTGTATAGGGGTCATCTTCTTGATCGACATATCTATGGTGAATTCTATGATCAAAACACCAGTTTAAGGCCGAATTTTGATAGGCAGCCGCCCCGAAGATAAGATAAAAGTACTCTAGAGCTGGATGAGCCACATATGACTTATGAGCAAACAAACGGTGGTACCCAGCTGTAATGGACAAACCTGTTAAGAAATAAAAAATTAGACCGAGAGTTACAAGCGAAAAACTTAAACCAAAATGATATAAGTAAATACCAATAAGAAATGGGCCGATAATATGAAGTATTGTTAAAAAAATTGTGTTTCCCCAATTGAGCTTGGGACTTGTAGAATTAGACATGTAAAACCTCTCCTTGGTACCCCTTAAATAGGTGATGCACTTAAACCAGCTTTCCTGCCAGGTTCGTAATAGTATACACGACCTTTTATCTGAATTCCTAATATAATACTACTTAAAAGAATTCCCTCAACTACTACCAACTTTTACCTTCAGAACTGTTTTAAACAGAATAGAGACCCTTCACACCATTTTTTTGGCGCAAGTGGACAAAAACATAAAGCGGACTTACACCCTTATAAACAGGAAGGAATAAAAGCTCGAATAACAAAACATCAAGCTTGAATATCAATATAGCAAAAGGCACTATTGGCATTTAGTATATGGACAAAAACCCCCTATCAAAACTTAAAAATAAGGACTCAGCCAATGTCACAGCATAACTTTTTTGAACTGACTGCCCACTGGGCCATGTCTGCCGTTGAAAGTGTTGGACTTGTACCTACCGGAGAGTACTTTAAATTAAATTCTTATGAAAACAGAGTTTATGATATATTTTTGGAAAAAGAAGAAAGCCCCAAAGAACTCCAACAACATATCATTATAAAAATTTATAGACCGCAAAGATGGTCGGTTGACGCTCTTAAAGAAGAGCAAATTTTTTTAAACGATTTGGCGACAAATGGGGTTCCTGTCATTCAACCTTACCTATGGCAAGGAAACACCTTACACCAATACAAAGGCTTGTATTTTGCACTTTTTAAAAAAGGAATCGGCCGGCTACCACAGGAGCTTTCCTTGCAAAATTTACAGAGCCTAGGTCGCATACTCGCCCATACCCATAACATTGGTGAAACTAGATGCTCTGATTTCAGACCTACTCTGTGTGCTGAAGACTACGGGTGGAAACACCTCGAACGAATGGAAGAGTGGGTCGCCCCAGAAGTATCACGAAGGTACTTTTCCAGCGCTGAAACTATACTAAACTTCCTCGATGACCACCTTGAACCTAGTGATTTTTTAAGGATTCATGGTGATTGCCATCGAGGAAATATCATTATGAACGATATTGTTGATCAAAAACAGCACTACCCCCCTTTTTTACTGGTTGATTTTGATGACTTTTGCAATGGCCCGGCCGTACAAGACTTCTGGATGCTACTTTCAGGCCCATTAAGTGAATCAAAGCCAGAGCTTGAACATTTAATTAAAGGCTACGAAGAGTTTCGAACTTTCCCTAACTACCAAGTCGAATGGATAGAGGCTCTTCGAGGGCTTAGAATTATTCATTACGCAAGCTGGATTGCCAAAAGGTGGAATGACCCAATATTTCCCAAATACTTTCCGCAATTTCAAGATTACATTTACTGGGCCGAAGAAACTGAAGTTCTAGAAAACATTGCCTGGAAATTAACTCAACAAAATTGATAGAGCCTCATTGATTATCTTAAGTCAGCGACCCAATTTTATTAGCTAAGAATTAAAACTACACCCTCAGGAATTTCTGCGCTAACCTAGTTCAAGAACAATAAAAACAGCCAGGAGCAATCAATCATGATCGTTAAAACACTAATCTTACCTCTACTTTTAGTGGTCACCACAAATGCAAGTTGGGCCTACACCTCCACTTTAATGGACGGAGATATTTTAGAAAAAAACAGTTATAATTTTAATTTTGAAACCCAATACATTGATCAGAAAAAAGGCTCAGGCCTCAATTTTAATGGGCGATTTGATTTACCTTTCAACCAAGATATAAACCTTAGAGCCCTTCTTGGATTTGGCGAAACTGATTTTCATGTGGGTGGGCTTATTAAATGGATGCCTATTCCCGACTACGAAAGGCAACCAGCCATCGGGCTCTTAACTGGCTTTCAATATGCAAAGCTTGGTTCTGTTGATGAGTTTGCCTTAAGACTTACCCCTTACCTCAGCAAAAAAGTATCCCTAAGTGTTGGCCAGTTAGCGCCTTACATAAGTTTACCCATTGCAATTAGTATTATTGATAGTGAAACAGAGGTCCCGCTACAGTTTCAAATCGGTACGGAACTAGAAATAAAACAACTCAAAAACTATAGTTTTTTTGCCGAAATTGGCCTTAATATAAATGAAAGTTTTACCTTTTTTAGCCTAGGCCTTACCTATAACTACAACCGCATGTAAAAAAAACGCCTTTGCTGAATCAGCAAAGGCGTTTATTATCAAAAGCTAAGCCCCCTTTTTTTTTAAGTGAGCTAAGTTTTATGATTAAGAATTTACATCTTTATAGTCGGCATCTATAACGTCGTCTCCTGCCTCTTTTTTTGGAGGCTCTTGTGAGTCTCCAGCAGTAGCTCCGTCAGCTGAGCCACTCGCTTTTTGCTTTTCATACAAAGCGCTGCTTAAAGTGTGGCTAGCAGTTGTCAATTCAGCCAAAGCTTCTTTTAAAGCACTCACTTCACTGGCCGCATCATCAAGAACTTTTTGCGCACTTTCAACCGCGACATCTACCTTACTTTTATCTTCAGCAGAAATGTCTTTTTCATTTTCTTTTAAAAGCTTATTTGTTTGATAAACCATGCTATCAAGCTCGTTTCTTGTAGAAACAGCCTCTTTTTTGATTTTATCCTCATCGGCATTAGCCTCTGCTTCTTTCACCATTTTATCGATCTCTTCTTCAGAAAGGCCTGACTTAGCCGTAATCTTAATGGCCTGCTCCTTTCCTGTGCCAAGGTCTTTTGCCGAGACATTGAGTATTCCGTTGGCATCAATATCAAAAGTCACTTCTACCTGAGGTACTCCTCTTGGTGCTGGTGGAATTCCAACTAACTCAAAACGACCTAAAGACTTGTTATCCGCACACATCTCACGCTCACCTTGAACAACATTCACATCCACAGATGGCTGGTTGTCAGCAGCCGTTGAGAAAACCTGAGATTTTTTTGTTGGAATCGTTGTGTTGCGATCAATCAACTTGGTCATAATCCCACCAAGAGTTTCAATTCCTAGTGATAAAGGTGTTACATCTAATAGTAATACATCTTTCACGTCACCAGCGAGAACTCCACCTTGAATCGCGGCACCAAGAGCCACCACTTCATCAGGATTTACAGATTTGTTTGGCTCTTTTCCAAAGAATTTTTTAACAGCTTCTTGGATGGCAGGAATTCGAGTAGAACCACCCACCAAAACTACTTCGTCAATTTCGTCTTTACTTAAACCTGCATCTTTAAGAGCTTTTTCACAAGGCAGTAGTGATCTCTGCACAAGCTCGTCCGTCATTTTTTCGAAATTAGACTTGGAAAGTTTTAAGTTTAAATGTTTTGGCCCTGAAGAGTCCGCTGTAATAAATGGCAGATTAACTTCAGTTTCTTGACGAGAACTAAGTTCAATTTTTGCTTTTTCAGCAGCTTCTCTTAACCTTTGTAGGGCCATTTTATCGCCCATCAAGTCTATACCTTGATCTTTTTTAAACTCAGCAATTAGCCACTCTAAAATAGCCTTATCAAAGTTATCTCCTCCCAAATGAGTGTCACCATTTGTCGATTTTACTTCGACCACGTTATCACCCACTTCGAGGATAGAAATATCAAAAGTACCTCCACCAAAATCATAGATGGCAATTTTTTGATCTTCTTTTTTATCTAAGCCGTAAGCTAGGGCTGCAGCTGTGGGCTCGTTGATAATTCTTTTCACATCAAAGCCAGCAATTTTTCCAGCATCTTTTGTGGCTTGTCTTTGAGCATCGTTAAAATAAGCCGGAACAGTAATAACAGCTTCTGAAACTTCTTGGCCTAAATAGTCTTCGGCCACTCTTTTAAGTTTACCTAAAATAGCTGCAGAAATTTCTTCAGGGGTTAAGGTTTTCCCTAAAACTTCGAAAGCACAATCGTCGTTTTTAGGTATTACTTTATAAGGAATCAAACCTAATTCGTCTTTCATTTCATCATGTCGACGACCAATGAATCTCTTGGCCGAATAAATGGTATTTTCAGGGTTTGTGACAGCTTGTCTTTTAGCCACTTGTCCAACTAACACTTCGTTATCTTTAGTGTAAGCTACAATAGATGGTGTTGTGCGAGCGCCTTCTTCATTTACAAGAACTTTTGACTCGCCCCCTTCCATTACGGCGACACAAGAATTTGTTGTTCCTAAATCAATTCCAATAATTTTACCCATATCAATCACTCCTTTTTCAATCACATTTTTAAAATCAAATTCAATATGTAGACGATTCTTATTTCGTCAAGGTCCAAAAAATAATTAGCTAAAAAACCCTTTCTTTTCAGACACTTTCTCTTTTTTTGCCTGGGCAATCTCTCGCAATAAAGACTCTTCTTTTGAAGTTAGTTTTTTAGGAATATCTACTCGCACCACCAACATGAGGTCTCCGCGCTGCTTATTTTTCAAGCTGGGAACACCTTTGCCTGACACTCTCAAAGTAGATTCATTTTGCGTACCACGAGGAACATCGATTTCAACGTCTCCATCCAATGTTTTAAATTCAATTTTGCCTCCCAAAAGAGCCTGTAAGTAGGAAATTTCGAGGCCAGCAAAAAGACTCGTACCTTGTCTTTCGAAGTTTTGGTCAGTTTTTACCCTAATTTCGACATAGAGGTCTCCTGCAGGAGCCCCTCGGTAACCGCCTTCTCCTTCACCGGTTAGGCGCAGTCGAGTTCCATTATCTACACCTGCTGGTACATTCACTTCAATTTGTTTTTTATCAACCGCTCTTCCTTGCCCGCGACAAACCTTACAAGGTGACTTGATCACCTGGCCTTTGCCAGAGCAACTTGTACAGGTGGTTGCCATTTGGAAGAAGCCTTGTTGTCGCACCACCTGACCGGCACCACCACAAGTCGGACATGTTTCGGGGTGAGTTCCTTTCTCGGCTCCAGTTCCCGAGCAAGGGTCGCAATCAGACTCGCCTTCGAAAGAAATCTTTTTTTGCACACCAGAAATTACATCTTTAAGAGAAACATCAAGAAAATATCTAAGGTCAGAACCCTGTCGACGAGGAGACTTTTGCCGTCCTCCACGACGAGCACCGCCGCCTCCGCCGCCAAAGAAATCACCAAAAATATCACCAAAGGCCCCAAAAATATCGTTAACATCACCAAAGCCTTGAGGTCCACCGCCACCAGGGCCCCCAACACCAGCTTTACCGAAGCGATCATAACGACCTCTTTTTTCATCGTTACTTAGTACATCGTAAGCTTCGGCCGCTTCTTTAAATTTTGCCTCCGCGGCAGCATCTCCAGGGTTTTGATCTGGGTGATACTTCATGGCTAACTTTCTGTAGGCTTTCTTTATTGTCGTTTGGTCTGCGTCTTTTGACACACCGAGTATATCATAATAATCCATAAGATAAATATGTGTTTCTTCTCTTAAACGTCAAGCTTATAAGGCTGAATTCCTTATAAAAAGACCTCAGATTGACATTCCTCAAAAGATTAACACTTTAAAAGTACGAGATCAGAGGCCTTTTTTAGGCCTTTGTTTTACTAAAGCTGTGTGAACGTAGGTCTTGTTTTTTTACGCCTAAGAACCAGTTTAGAAACTTTTCAACAAAGGTTATAATAAACAAGTGAACACTTTAAGAATTAAACTTAACCAAGAGTCCGAAGGTGACACCCTCACCGAAACTAAAGCCACTATTAAAGAACCCAGTCTTTATAAAGTTATATTGCTTAACGACGACTTTACCCCGATGGACTTTGTGGTTGACGTTCTTAAAAATGTTTTTAGATATGATGATGCCTCTGCCAACGCCATTATGCTAGATGTTCATGAAAAAGGACATGGAGTGGCTGGGGTATTTACCTATGAAGTGGCTGAAACTAAAATTTATATTGTTCATGCCCAAGCTAAAAAATTTCAATTCCCATTAAAATGCACCATGGAAAAGGAGTAGTTTATGTTAGATCAGAGTGTACAAAAAGTTCTTAACCATGCCATTTCTATTGCAGAAAACTATAAGCACGAATTGGTAAACCTTGAGCATGTTTTATTATCCCTCTGCCAAGACTTAACTGCCCAAAATATTTTGAACCAATGCCAAGTTGATGTTGATTCTCTTAAATCAGAAATTATACAGTTTTTAGATCGAAACAAAGCAGAGCTTAGTCACAATGAAAATTTAAAGCAAAAACCTGAGCCGACGGTGGCGTTTCATCGCCTAGTACAAAGAGCTGCTGCCCAGGTACAAAGCGCCGGAAAAACCCAAGTCAACATAGGTCACCTTCTTATTTCTTTATTTGAGGAAAAAGAATCTCAGGCTCTTTATTTGTTAAGAAAACAAGGCTTACGTCGTTTTGATTTAGTGAATGTTGTCTCTCACGGCTCAGAGCCCAATGGCAACAGTATACAAATCGAAATACATGCTCCGTCTTCCGGTCCTATGAGCGGAACAAAAAAACCCCCGGCAAAAACAGTTTCTGCCATTGAGGCTTACACCTCAAACCTCACCCAAATGGCCAAAGACAACAAGTTTGATCCACTCATTGGACGAGACAAAGTTCTTAGCCGTTGCTTACAAATATTATCTCGAAGATCAAAGAATAACCCCATTTTAGTTGGAGAACCGGGGGTAGGAAAAACTGCGATCGCTCAAGGTTTAGCTAAAATGATCATCAACGGAAAAGTCCCCCAGGGGTTAAAAAATGCCGAAATTTTTTCTTTAGATATGGGAAGCCTCATTGCCGGCACAAAATTTAGAGGAGAGTTTGAAGAAAGACTCAAAAAACTACTCGGTGAAATTAAGAAAAAACCCAAGGCTATTTTATTTATTGATGAAATTCATACAATCATTGGAGCTGGCAGTACCCAGGGAGGTACCATGGACGCCTCTAACCTTCTTAAGCCGGCGCTAGCTAGTGGTGAACTCAGCTGCATGGGCTCAACCACTTACAAGGAGTTTAAAAACCATTTTTCGAAAGACCAAGCTTTACTTCGTCGTTTTCAAAAAGTTGATGTCGCCCCGACTTCAATTAAAGACAGTATAAACATTATTGAAGGGTTGAAAACAAAGTACGAAGAGTTTCATAAAGTTTCTTACTCAAAGCCCTCTATTAAAGCTGCCGTTGAGCTTTCTGCAAAGCACCTACATGACCGGGCTCTTCCCGACAAAGCCATTGACGTCATTGATGAAGCAGGCGCTTTACTCAACCAAAACACAAAAAGTAAGCGATCGAAAGTGGTTCAAGTCAAAGATATTGAGTACATTATTTCAACAATGACTCAACTGCCACCCAAAACTGTTTCCTCTTCTGAAACTGAAAAACTAAAACATTTAGAGACCCACTTAAAAGGTAAAATTTTTGGCCAAGACCCTGCTATAGAACAAGTGGTTTTAAATATTAAAATGGCCCGCCTAGGAATTGGCAAGACGAATAAGCCGATTGGATCATTCTTGTTTGCCGGCCCAACTGGTGTTGGCAAAACTGAACTTGCCAAACAGCTTGCCCACCATATGGGAGTTCAGTTTTTACGCTTTGATATGAGTGAGTACATGGAGAAACATTCAGTGTCTCGTCTTGTCGGTGCTCCTCCCGGCTATGTTGGTTTTGATGAAGGCGGTCTACTCACTGAAACTGTGACCAAGTCACCTTATTCAGTTTTACTTTTTGATGAAATTGAAAAAGCTCATCCCGACTTAATTAATATACTTTTACAGGTGATGGACAATGGACAACTCACAGACTCAAATGGAAAAGTGGCTCACTTTGAAAACTGCATTATAATTATGACTAGTAATGCTGGAGCTCAGGCGGCCTCAAAAGGAGTTGTTGGCATTGGCAAAGTGGATAGCTCCACCTTGTCTATCGACGCCATTAAAAAGCACTTTAAGCCAGAGTTCATCAACCGACTAGACTCTATTGTTGAGTTCAAACCACTGGCAAAAACTCAATTGTTAAATGTTATTTCAAAATTTGTTGATCAATTAAAATCCCAACTCAAAGAAAAGAATATTCATTTACATCTTGAAGCCCAAGTTCTTGATTGGCTGTTTGAAAAAGGCTTTAAACCTGAATATGGAGCTCGGCCATTTGAAAGAACTATCAACGAAGAACTAAAAAAACCTTTGGTTGATGAAATACTATTTGGCCAGTTAAAAAAAGGCGGGAATGTGCTTGTTAAAATGATTGGCCACCAGCTATTATTTGACACCAATATGCAACTGAGCGCCACGGAAGTGAAGCTTTTAGATCATAAAAAAGGTAATAAAATTCCTGAGCCAAGTTAAACTTTAACCAAAACTTAACTCAAATTTTACAGCAAATATGGAAGACTATGGTATTTTTTCCAACATCAAAATTGCCTGAGACGGCCATAGAATGTCTCAAGGCTTGTTCAACTTATTGGTAAACACCTTGCTTATTAACTTCAGCAATTGTAAAACTATATTAATTTAAATCAATTTTAAGGAGCAATTTCATGGCCTGGATTAAACGAATAGGAATGTTTTTAATTGTTAACTTTTTGGTTTTAACCACTGTTTCTCTGGGCATAAATTTTGTTTGTGCCTACTTGGGTATCGAGCTCAGTAATTACGCCTATTATCTAATTTTCTACTCCATTTTCGGCATGGGTTCAGCTTTATTCTCATTGTTTGCCTCAAAAAAACTAGTAAAATGGAAAATGAAAGTTCAAATGGTCGACCCAAAAACAGCAACCGGCCAAGAAAAAGAGCTTCTTGATATGGTCTATAATATGTCTCGTGCCGCACGCATCACAAAAATGCCTGAATTTGGCATTTATAACTCTCCTGATGTAAATGCTTTTGCGACTGGTCCAAGTAAAAATAACGCCTTAGTCGCAGTGTCTACTGGCCTTTTACAAAATATGGATAAAGATCAAGTGGAAGGGGTTATTGGTCATGAAATAGCTCATATTGCCAATGGTGACATGGTCACTATGACTTTAATTACTGGCATGATGAACACGATGGTCTTATTCTTGGCCCGTATTCTATCAGATATGATTGCAGGACAGCTTGCTGGTGAAAACCGCCGACCGAACCCCTTTTTACGTTTTGGAATTTATATGGCCTTACAGGTGGCTTTAAGTATTCTAGGCTCTATCGTTGTTAGCTACTTTTCAAGAAAAAGAGAATATAGAGCCGATGCCGGTGGCGCAAAGTATGCTGGACGTGCAAAAATGATTTCAGCCCTAAGAGCTTTAGCGTCGAACCACCCTGTGGTTGATAGTAAAAAACAAGACCCTATTGCAGCCCTTAAGATATCTGGAGTGAAACGGTCAAAACTGGCGGCCTTACTATCAACACACCCTCCTATTGAAGAGCGTATTCGTGTACTAGAACAAAATCGAGATAAGTCTTATTGATCACTATCCCTTAAAAAAAACAGGCCTACTCTTCGCACTGATCACCTCTGTTTTTTGGTCAGTGCTCGCCATATTTTTAAAATACGCGCTGAGCTTTACTGATACCCCTACTATTGTGTGGGCACGTATGATTGTGGCCTCTTCACTACTTTTTATTTTTTTTAAATTTGTAAAAAAATACGGACTAGCTGCTATTTTTAAGTGGAACCTAAAAGGCTTTCTTGCCGGTCTTTTTTTAGCCATCAATTACTATGGCTATATGAAAGGCATTGAAATGACTAACGCCAGTCATGCTCAAGTCATGATTCAGCTGGCCCCGACCTTTCTAATTCTAATTGGAATCTTCTACTTTAAAGAAACCCCTAGCCGTAGCCAGCTATTAGGTATGGCTATAGCTGCCCTTGGTTTTTTTCTATTTTATAAAAACCAACTCGAAAACTCATTTGGAAATCAAAATTCATATCTCATTGGTAATTTATGGATTTTTGCGGCTGCTATATCATGGGCTATTTTTAGCTCTTTACAAAAAGTGGCGGGCCAAGCCAACCTTCATCTGTTTAACTTTTTTGTTTATACTGTCGCAGCTTTTATTCTTCTTCCAGGAGCTCAAATCTCCCCCCTACTAGGACTAAGCCTTGGTCAGTTTTTAGTTTTACTTTTTTTAGGTTTTAACACGGTCGTTGCCTATGGATTTCTCGGAGAAGCCTTCAAAAGAGCACCTGCAAGTCAGGTGAGTTTAATTATTATTATAAACCCTTTAATCACCATCTCTTTATTTCAAATTATGAGCTATTTTGACATGAGCTTTGTTTCGCCGGAAGTAATGACTCTCTCTAGCCTTGGCGGCGCTCTCCTTGTTGTTGCAGGAGTGGGAGTGGCTGTATTTAAAAAGTAGCATTGGATTTAAGCTTCTCCCTTGTGCTTTGATTTTTTTTTACCTACCATATCATTGTGATTAAATTTTTTTTCCTACTTATATTTATTCCATGTATAGTTTTAGCCAATAAAACACCGGCCCTACCAAATTCTGTATTTATCAATCAACTTAAAGCTTTTAAAGAAACACCCTCTCGAGAAAACTTCAACCTTTTACTTAGCAATGCAAAGAACCCCCACTGGCAACAATTAGCTCAATACGCATTTGCCAACTCAATAAAAACTAAAAATAAGAAAGAAGCCTGCCAAATCTATTCGCTATTAAGCGTTGATAAAAATTTTTACTTTAATAAGCTCGCTCAACTCAGAGCTTCCGAGTACTGCTCTGACCAAAAAATTTCGCCGCCTTCTGAAATTCCATTTTGGTTAAATAAAGAGGCGCGATCTATAAACCTAAAAACTTGTAAAGATCTTGTAAGCACTCATTGCATTGAGGTTTTTTTAAAAAAATCTAAAGAATACCTCCCTTATTTTGAAAAAGTACAATGGACTCAAAAAGCATTAGAAAAAGCAAAGAAAACTCGACAAAAAAAGTGGATCCTTCAAAGCCAACAACGCCTAGTAAAAATAGCCCCTCGTTTTTTAAAAATGAAAAAAAAATCGGACTATCTTAAGGTGGCTAATGATTACCGAAAAAATCGTGATTTTCCTTCGGCAAAAAAATATTATGATAAAATCATAAATGGACACTTTTCGAGTACAGTGAAGTTCAAAGCCTACAAGGGCTTAAGTAAATCTTATAAGCTACAGCGAATGTACCCCCAGTATGTGAAAGAACTGGAGAGGCTTTATAAGCTCATTTTAAAAGTAAGAAGATTAAATAAAAAAAGTGTCAGCCTTAAGCTTATACACGATTCAAGCCTTGATTTTGCTAGAGCTAGCTGGACTTACACCTCAAGAACTGTTGCAGAAAAAACTTTAAAAAAGGCCATTCAGTTACTCAACAAAAAGTACACTCTAGCTGAAGTTTACTGGGTTCTTGCTCGGATAGCAGAAGAAAAGCTGCACTACAAAAGTTCTATATGGTGGCTCCAAAAAGCACAAAAAGAACGGGCAAAAAATTCTGACCTTAAAGATAAAATTTCATGGCATCTTGCGTGGAACGAGAAGAAACTAAAACGTTATTCTGAGGCCCTAACAAGCCTTAAAAAGCTGACTCTA
This sequence comes from Bdellovibrionales bacterium, assembly GCA_020630675.1. Taxonomy (GTDB): domain Bacteria; phylum Bdellovibrionota; class Bdellovibrionia; order Bdellovibrionales; family UBA1609; genus JAHDIR01. Next base: position 28,186 of record JAHDIR010000024.1, on the reverse strand, counting down.
TCTACAGAAAATGTTTTTTCAAAAGCTAAGTATATTTTTTGGCAAGCTAAAATAAACTATGATTTAAACAAAAAAAAGAAAGCACGACCTCTTTTTTTAAAGCTTATTAAAGAACACCCAATGAGTATTTACTCCCTCTTAGCTCACCACTTTCTTAATAAAAAAATATCTTATCATAAAAGCACGCAACAAACTTACCAAACTCATCAGGCCTTAAAAGAGAAGTTACAACTCGACACCGTAGACTGGCTTTTACTATTAGATGAACTTGGTGCCGCCAAAGAACTTTTAAAAAATCGAGTCAAAAAAATTAGAAGCTCATTAAAAGAAAATGACTTTAGTACCATATTTCATTATTACGCAAAAACTGAACTTTATCTTGAATTCTTTTACCTTGTCTCTATTCAAAGCCCAGAACGACAGATTAGCCTGCTTTCTAAAAGGCCAGAATTTTTATTTCCACAGCCCTTTAAAGATAAGGTTTATGCAAACGCTAAAGAGTTTAGTTTTGACCCCAATATTATATACTCTATCATGCGCCAAGAGTCTGCATTTAACCCCAAAGCACGCAGCTTTGCTGACGCCTTTGGCTTATTACAGCTAATTCCTAAGGTTGCCAAAACAGCTCAAAAAGAAATTATTGTGAATTATAATAGTGTTGATGATTTATTTTTACCTGAAGTTAATATTCGACTTGGGTCTTTTTACTTAAAAAGTTTATGGAAAAAATATAACCAAAGCTTTATATTAGCGACAGCTTCTTATAATGCCAACGAAAAAGCCATTCGATCTTGGTTAAAAACTCGTTACAAAAATGATACTTTAAGTTTTATCGAAGACATTCCATACGAAGAAACTAGAAATTATATAAAACTTGTTATGAGAAACTATGTTTTTTATCAACTCATCAATAGCCAAGGAAGTATCTATTTTCCTAAAGAGTGCCTTGAAATCGGGAGCAAAAACTTATGACAAAAAAAATAATTATCTATGTTTTCAGTTTAGCTTTGGCTTTTACTGCTTGCTCTTCCAAACCCAAAAATAAAAAAGGAATAAATCTCTCTAAAGATGATAAAGTTTTATTTAAAATGGGAGAATGCTCTCGCTCTCGCTACAATAATGTCGCCCTTCACTGCCTAAAAAAGTATGAAAATCATGTTTTTCAAGGAAAGGTACTTAGCGTTGATTTTGCTTATAGTGGTGTCGAATCAATCGTTGATATTGGAAGCCAGAGAATTTCATGCCATAGCCACCCCACAGATCAAAACTTTAATCTTTTAAAAAAACTTCTTGTGGGAGACTGGGTGGCCGTGCATGGAGAACCCGATAGAATTTATGGCGACCAAGGACATAGCCGACTTCTTTTAAAAAACTGCACCTTATTACCTATTAGACGGTAAAATATTTTTAACTCGCTTGGTCTTCTGAGCTACTGTCAACAGAGCCCTCACTTTCATTATCTTCTGCCTTGGAGCTCTGTACTTGCCTACTAACCTCTAAGCCTAAACTTTGTAGCTTATGAGCCCAATCAAAAGTATCCATAAATTGACTCATTTTTTTAGAAATGCTTTCCTTTAGGATTTCCATATCATTCACACTTTTTTCTAAGTAATTATTAAAAACTTGGGTATTCTCTTTCTTTTGCTTTTCAATGATTTTATTTTGCGCATCGACGGTTTGTGAAAACTCTTTATATGGAACAAAATTAAGTGCATTCAATGATTTCTTAATGGACTCTCCTTCAGTTGTTAAGCTTAAAAGAGAATCATATTCATTGAGTTTTTCAGTGAGTTCTTTTTTACTGTCAAACAACAGTGCTTGTTTATCTTTAATCAGCTCCATTTCTTCCAGTCGAGATTCAACTTTATACATTTTTTTTTCATAAACTTCTAATTTTTTGCTCATGCGCTTATTGGTTATTAAGTGACCCAAAAAATAGCCAATGATCGCAGCCACTAATAGCATACAAAGAATTTGTGCCAAAGCTGGAGAACTGGAAAAAATATCTATAAACATAATTCACCTCTTACTGAATATTAATCTCAACTCTACGGTTATTAAACCTTCCTCGACTTGTTCTATTGGAACTTAAAGGCTGGTCCTCACCCAATGATCGTGTTTTAATTTTCTTTTGACTGACCCCCTGAGCCACTAAGCCCCGAGTGATAATTTTTGCCCGAAAAAGGCCTAATTGATAATTGGATTTTCGGGCCCCTTTGTTATCAGTGTGTCCAACCACTTGGATCGTTGCCTCAGGGTTTTCCTTCCACTTTTCACTCACTTCTTTTAGGTAGCTTAAGACAGCTTTGGACTTAAGTGGCTCCCGAGCTCCGAGCTTGAAATGAATTCTGCCATTTAAGATATGAAACTTTTCTTGATACTCATTTACAAGGTTAAGCTTATTTTCTTTAACCGTTTTTTTATTATGAAAACTTTCATGTGCGAGTAAACTAGAACCACTTTTAAACACACATTGATTTCTAATATGACAAACATACCAAGAACTTGATAAATAAGTCGTTAACAAAAATAGCAGGCTTAAAAATATAAGCTTCAAAAAATTTAGTCCTTTTTTCTAAGATGTCGGTCACAGGCTTATCGGCCCTCTTAATATTAGGCATTAGAAGAAATTTGCTCATTAAAAATGAAGTGATAAATAAAAATTTTGGTTGGTTTTATGTTTCACAATAAGACAATTTTATCATTTTCTAGCTTTTTACGGAGTTAAGCTTCTTAATCAATAATCGTCCACTTTTTTGTCAGTTGCCTGATACTTACTTAAAAAACAAATGTCTCATTTCAATAAAAAGTAATTATATCAGTAAGTTATGTTTTCTTGAAAAAGGGCCCTAAATTGCTTTTGTAAAAGGTAGGTTGTTGAAACAAATTGGGGAGAAAATTATGAAATCACTCAAGAACAAAGAAGTTAGAAACAAAAAACTAAGTCTTAGTTTTTTAATACTTACATTATCTACTCTTTTCGCTGGCCAATTAAGTCAGTCCAACTTTGAGCAGAAAGAATTCTCTAGTGAAATAAAAAAGAACACACAAAGAGATACTTTACTTGGACCAGTTAAATTTTCAGACTCCTCAGAAGAAACCAGTATTCTAAAAAAAGAAGTTTCAAAAATGTGGGGTATTCAATCTGTTGATGCTTTTAAAGCTTGGCAAAGGCTGAAAGCAAAAGGAAACAAAAAGATCATTGTGGCTGTGATTGATACTGGTATTGACCTTAAACACCCCGACTTAATTAAGAACTTATGGAAAAACAAGGGGGAAATTCCTGGCGACGGGATTGATAATGATGGCAACGGCTGTGTAGATGACTATCATGGTTGTAATTTCATCACTAAAAATGGAGACGTTTCAGACAATCACGGACATGGTAGCCATATTGCTGGAATTATTGGTGCGACTCATGGTAATGGTGGTGTTGCTGGAGTGGTTCCTGATGTCAGCTTAATGATTTTAAAATATTATGATCCAAAAGCTCCCGGAATTAACAACCTCGTTAACACCGTTGAAGCCATCAAGTATGCCGTTAAAAATAAAGCCAATATTATTAACTACTCAGGGGGCGGACTTGAAGCCAGCCCTGCTGAGAGAAAAGCCATTGAAATGGCAAGAAAAGCGGGAGTATTATTTGTTGCTGCCGCCGGCAACGAACGCTCTAACTCAGATATAAATGGCTACTACCCGGCTGACTATAAAATGTCTAATATCATATCTGTAACAGCTGTTGATAAAAATAAATATGTCTTACCATCGAGCAACTACGGAGCCGCCTCTGTTGACCTAGCAGCTCCAGGAAATAAAATTAGATCAACCTTACCTGGTGGTAAATATGGAATCATGACGGGCACGTCTCAAGCCACAGCTTTTGTTACAGGAGTGGCGGCATTAATTTTAGCTCGATTTCCAGACTTTACACCACAAAAAATCATCAAGCATTTAACCCAAACCGGAGACCTAGATCAAAGGTTGTCAGGAAAAACTAAATATAAGAAAAGGTTAAATACTTATAGAGCTCTGACTATTTTAGACTCTGGTGTTAGTGCCTCTGGTATCGTTGCTAAAAACACAGTGAATATTAAAAAAGATGCTTTTACCATCAAAGAAAATAAAGGCTTAACTACAGAGGCCTTTGGCGGCACCGACAACTCAAGAGGTTTAAGTAGCTTTGCCAAAAGCATGAAAGAGGAACTATCAAAAACAATAAATACAGCTACGTCTCGCTAATTTCTCGAGACGCTGTTTATTAGTTTCTAATTTGTAAGTATCTTAAGCCAGCAATCAAACACAATGAAGAAGCGCCAATTCCCATTAGATTTTTGAATTCAGGGAATACATACCCCAACAGAATTAGGGACAAACCTAAGGCCACAGTCAGAGTGGTTAAATTAAAAAAGCGGAACACACTTTTCACAGGCTCTATCGCGGATTTTTCCATATCTATGGCCGACAATGATATAATTCTTTTTTTCATAGCGTTAGCCATATCATCATAAGGATTGACAGAAAGTATAGAGTTATATTTTTGTGAAGCATATTCAAGGTTACCCTCAACATGGCTATAACGAATAAAGTTATCGTGAGCAGACTCTACTTCATAATTATCAATAGCGAGCTCCCACAAATCTTTTAGTTCATCGCTGGCAAACACTTTTTGCCCAAACTGAGTTTGTGAATGCACCTTAGAAAAAACGACAGAGCACTTAAGGCACTCTTCAATAGAGGCCGGGTTAACAAATTCACATTTCGGGCAGGCTTTGACAGGAGTTACAAGGTGGTTTTCTGTCGGCAGCAAAGCATCTTGATTTTTTTGACTTTCTTTTAAGCTGAGTGAATTCTTAGCTTCTTGTTTTGTTGATGGCGATTCCTGAGGAAGGGAGGCAACTTCATCTAAAGGCAAAGGTATTTGCGCCTCTTCTGGAGGGGTCTCAACAAAGTGACTGTTAAGTTGAAAATCCACCTTTGATAACGCTTTGCGCTCTGCGGCCACTCCAAAGATTTTTTTTTCAAAGGCACATTCTGGATAGTTAATGAAAAAAGAGGTTGAGCAGGATTTACAGACAAAAGAGGGCTTAGGAACCATTATTTCATGAGGGTTCACGACATAATGACGATCACAGTTGGGGCAATGAACATCTAAGGATTTTAAAATAAGGCTATTCTTAAAATTAAAATCGAGGACTTTGCTGATATCTTCTATAGAACTCTTTTCCAAGGCCAATCTCCATCCGTGACATTGATCATTAACTCATCTAAAACTAAATAATGCTAAAAAATAAATTTATCATCTATTCCATACTAACAGGAATTTTTATAGGCACAAGTTTTATTCCTTTTCCTCCTTGGGCCAGCCTCTTTGCCTTTGCCCCCTTATGGAAACTTTGGACTGAAGAACACTCTACCAAAAAAATATTTTGGTCAGGCTGGATCGCTCAATTCACATTAACCTTGATTGGGTTCAATTGGATTTTACTCACAATACATGATTTTGGAAACTTACCCTGGCTTCTATCAGCTTTAGGCCTTATTGCTTATTGTAGTTTTACCAACCTTTACATTCCCCTTGCCGGAGTTTTATACTCCTTCATCAAAAAAAGAACACAACTCAACCTTGGGGCCTCTTTATTTGTTATCGCCACCTTAACGTCCTTATTCGAGTCCTATGTTCCAACTATATTTCCTTGGAACTTTGGCTACACCTTAATGACTTTGCCAACCCCCACTTATCAATTGGCGGAGTGGATTGGCTTCGAAGGGCTCAGTGCCCTGATTATCTATCTAAATATTTTTGCATTCTACATTATCTTTCTTCCGAAAAAGTCTTTTAAAAAAAAAGTTTCTTATTTTGCCCTAACTCTTTTTGTTTTAGCGACTAGTACCGGAGCTGGAAGCTATTTAAAGCAACGCCTTCCGCAACCCGACAAGTCTTTAAAAGCTGGAATTATACAAGCTAACATTGGTAATCTAGAAGAACAGTACCGAATTCACGGCTATAACTTTCGCTCAAAAATTATTAATAAATATATGGAACTTTCCAGAAAAGAACAGGCCCAACACTCTCCTGACTTTTTGGTGTGGCCAGAAACAGCCTCTCCAGTTAAAATGGGCCCCGAAAGCCCGAGCCTTCCCGCTCAGCAGTTAATAACCCAATTAAAAAAAGAAGGAATTAACTTAATTACTGGAACCTACTCTTCGACGAAAGATGGCAGAACAGCAAACTCAGTTATGTTTGTTGAAAATGGAGAATATGTTCTACCCTATTATAGTAAAACACACCTCTTAGCATTTGGTGAGTATATTCCTGGAAGTCATTTTTTTCCGGCCATTCGAAAGCTTTTACCGCAGGTTTCCAACTTTAAGCCTGGGAAGGGGCCACAAGTCACTTCTTTTTTAAATACTAATTTTGGAATTCAAATTTGCTATGAAAGTTTATTTCCTCGCTTTACAACAGAGCTGAGTCAACTCGGCGCTGAAGTTCTTCTCAACGTCACTAATGACTCTTGGTATGGTGACTATGCTGAACCTTACCAACACCTCTATATGACAATGGCCCGTGCCATAGAAGTAAGAAGACCCCTTATACGCTCAACAAATACTGGGATATCCACTGTTGTTTTAGCCAACGGAGACTTCCTAGAGCCATCACCCATGAGCTCTCTTTGGTCCCACACTTATGAAGTTCCTTATAAATCTAACCCACAGCCTACTTTTTACAGCCAGTTCCCTAATTTATTTATTTACTTAAAGTTAGTTCTTTTATTCGGAGTTATTCTCTGGGAAAGGAAAAGGAGACAAGCCTAACTCATGCCAAGCACTTCACTATTAAATAATTTGGATTGGAATTTTTTACTCGAACGTCTTTGTCAATATGCTAGTAGTTCCCAAGCTCAAGAAGACTTAAGAGCCACAGATGCTTTGCCCAATATAGGTCAAGCCAAAGTGAGTTTTAAAACCATTGAAGAGTGCAAAAGTGTTTTAAAATCTGGGGTCAGGCCCTCAATGGAAAGCCTAGATTTATTTTTAAGCTGGTTTCCACTAGTTGAAAAGAACTCTCACCTTAACCCTTTACAACTCAAAGACATACGTTTTTTTCTTATTGAATACTTTTCACTTAAAGAAACTTTAAGTCAATTTGTCTCCCCTATTCTCCAAGAGCACTTATTAACTTTTTTTTCGCCAGAAGAGGGCTTAAATAAAATTGAAAACTTAATCACAAATGATGGCTTAATTCGCTCTGATGCCAGCCAAACTCTCCATGAGCTTAATAAAAAAAAGAAAGACCTTAGCTCGAGCATACAAAAGACTTTGGACAAATTAGTAAAAAGTTATGAAATTGAAGATATTATTCAAGACAAATACGTAACAACAAGAGAAGGTCGGTGGGTTCTGCCCATTAAAAGTGGCATGCAACATCGCTTTGAAGGTATTATTCACGACTCTAGCCAAAGTAAGCAAACTGTTTTTATGGAACCCTCTGAGGTTGTAAAAACAAACAACACCATAAGAGAGATTGAACTCGACATAAAAAAAGAAATCGAAAGACTTTTATTAGAAATTTCTAATTACTTTTATGCCCTAAGTTCTGACCTCAGTAGCGCCTCAAAATCTTTATTATTTTTTGATATCTATTTTTCGAAAGCCCAATTAGCCTTAAAAACAAATGCCCATGAATGTCAGTTTACTAAAGATCAAGTTAACTTACTTTCCTTAAAAAACCCTATACTTCTCCTGCAAGATGAAAAAGTTGTTTCCAATTCTGTCACTCTAAACTCCAATCAAAGAATTTTACTTTTGTCTGGCCCCAATGCCGGAGGAAAAACTGTTTTATTAAAATCTATTGGCTTAGCTATTCATATGGCTAGGTGTGGTCTTTTGGTTTGCGCCTCACCGGAATCAGAACTTCCATTTGTTAACCATATTGTTTCCAGCGTCGGAGACCACCAAAGTGTGTCGCAAAATCTAAGTAGCTTTGCCAGCCACCTTAAAATATTAGAGCAAGCCACTCACTTAAAAGGCTCTGATAGCCTTGTTTTGGTGGATGAAATTTGTAGCTCTACAGACCCCGAGGAAGGCTCAGCCCTAGCGCGAAGCTTTATTGATATTTATTGCAAAAATAATGTTTTTGCTGTTATTACATCGCATTTTAGCCACCTTAAAAACCACTGGCCGGATAACGGCCCTGTAATCAATGGGAGCTTAGAGTTTGACTTAGAAAAAGGTCCCACCTATCAATTTTTACAAGGAATTTCAGGCGACTCATTAGCCATTCAGACGGCAAAAAGAATTGGCATATCTCCTGAAATTATAGACCGTGCTTTAGATTATATTTCACCAGATAAAAAAGAGTATATTCAGTCGATCGATGAAGTCACTGAGTTAAAAAACTCTCTGAAACTAAGAACTCTAGAAGCTAATGAGGCAAAAAAGTCTTTTGAAAAGCAACTGACAAAATATAAAAACATAATCGCTCGACACGAAAAAGAAAAAGAACTTATGCTTGAAAAAAGTGTCATTCGCGCCGAAAGAAAAATTGAAAAACTCATTCGCGTTAACAAAGCTGGCGATGTTTTATCAAAAAACAGTGAGCTCCAAAAGGTCAAAAGTCAACTTCCGGAGATTGTAAAACCTAATCTTCAGCCTGAAAATAACACTCCTCAAACCGTGGCGGAATTTGCTCAAAAATTTCCTCCCGGCTCAAAAGTGTTTATTACTTCTTTAAAGAAAGAAGGTCTTGTACAAAGTAGCCCTAACAATAAAGGACTTGTTGATGTCGTTTCACAGAGCATGAGGCTTCAATTAGATTGGAAGCTTCTTCAGCTCAACACGGCTAATCTGGAAAATCCGACCCAACAAGTTTTAAAATCAAAAGGCTTTTATAAGCTCTCTCAAATTGATGGGCAAAACTCTATCGACTTACGTGGAATGAGCGTAGATGAAGCTATATCTAAAATTGAAATTGAGCTCGACAAAGCCACAGTGCAAGGATTAGATAGAGTTAAAGTGATTCATGGCCATGGTACCAATAGTTTAAAAAGAGCCACTCGGTCTTACCTTTCTAGATGTCTTTACGTAAAAAACTGGAGCTCAGGAAACAAAAACCAAGGTGGTGACGGAGTCACCTGGGTAGAGCTTAAAGATCCTAGCCTCTAATTTAAAACTCAAACCCAAATAATTTTTTTTAAGATGACAAAGGCCACAACAAAGATTCAGACTGAGTGGGGTCACAAGATATTGGCTCACTAAAGAGAGCCTCATCAACAGGTGCTATAAGTGCAGCCTTTGTGCAACTCTCAATCACTTGAGCACTACCGCTTGCAGAGATAACTTCTCGGCTTCTTACATGCGACCAAAGAATATTTCCGGAATCTATTGCAAATAATATTCTACCGCGAATTTGGCTTTCTAATTTAATCTTATCTGGGTCTGCCGTTGGTAAATTTATATATCCGTTCAGTTCTAGATCAGCACACATTTTATTTTTTCCACAACGAATATAATTTTTAAATTCAGTGGTCATATTAATAAGAACAGGAATTTTAGTTTCTTTGGTTAACCAAATTCTTTTTAACTGCCAAGTATCACCAACTTTTACTTTATGTAGAGGTAAAGAGATGGGAGGCACATAAAAAATAGAGGTTTTAGCTTTGCCCTCAACATTTACAACTTCGGCGTTAGGGTACATTGTTACTCTTAGCTCCTCCCCAAGCTCAGGAACTGCCAAGTCATTGAGGTCCATATTGCCTTTGCGAGCTAATGTTTTTAATAAAAAGTGAATATGGGCTTGCCCACGATCCACCAATAGAGTTTCTGTTTTTAACTGAAACTTAGCAAACTTAACCTCTTTTTCAACTTTTTTATCTTCAACGATATCGGAGACAACAGATTTAGAATAAAGGCCACTGGTCTCTTCAAAGCCTTGAATTCCCTTGAGGTGAATGAATATGGGGGCTTTTAATTTAACCACCGACAAATGATTTATTTTTTTCGGCAACAACGAACAAGACACTAAAGTCCATTGACAGACGATTAGAAAATAAACAGTTAAATTTATTTTGTATTTTCCCATACTTACAAAGCATCACTGATCAACTCTGACATGTCAACTTTGAAGAAATAAGACTGACACTTGTTTTATTATGAGACCACTTTTTAGACTATAAGCCATTGATTTTACTTACTTTATAAAAGGACAGCTGGCACTGTCTTTGCTCTACTTTAAGGTAGTTGTTGATAAGGGGGAGGGATTATGAAGTTTTACAATCTTATATTATTGGGTCTTATTTTAGGTTTTACAGCCTCATGTGGAAGTCATTTATCTGACTCAGGAAATACAAGCTTTGAAAGCCGTGCTGACATTAATGTTAATGAAGACGACGAAGAGGTTTATGACGCCTCAGGTGCGTTGCAAGCGCTATGTGCACCTCTTAAAATGAACAACGTCAACTTTGACTCTCAGTTGGAGTTGTACTTTAAAAATGGAGTAAATATTCCTGATCAAATTTACTTAAGACTAAAAGAAGTTCCTGCGGATGTTGTCAGTGGCTTAAAGTATATTCAATTTTTTAAACAATATGAGGTGAGCGGAGGCGGAGTTATGACTGAAAGCTCTCCCGTGGAGTTTGTTTTTCTCCATAAAAATTCCAGAACTGAAGTCAGTATGAACACAACTATCAATAGTTTATCCAAAGGAGTGATTGAGCAAGTGATTTCTCATAACTCATTAAATAACTATGGATACACTACTGCCAATTTTCTTGATGACTTTGACATTGTACTTAGGGGGTTAGATTTAAAGTATGAAAGCTTACTAACTGCGCTTTATGAATCTTCTGGTTCAAATGTTGCTATAGCCAACCAAGCAGCTTTGTTACCTTCCTACCCGGCTGACCCTAATGTTTACGAAAAAGCAGATAACTCCAGCTATATGATTAATTTGCACCCCATGATTGGACGCAAAGGAAGTGGCCTGAGCGAACAAATGTTTAAAAGTGAAATTGAATCGGCTTGTTTACAACCTTATTAACTCTTAAGCCCACTCCCCTTTTTTAGTGGGAAGATTCCTGAACGACTTCATCGGCCTGTAAGTTTTCGCCGTTACGGTAACGTTCAACCAGTGAGGTGTCTTGTGTGGGAAAAGTAAATAACAAAGCATGAGTATTTGAATGGCCATCTTCTTGGGTCACTGCCACATAAAAGAAGTTACTTTGCCCTTCAACAGAGTACTCTTTAATAAAAGTCACCAAAACATGTCCTGCAGAATTATTTGATCGCCAAATTTCATCGGCCTGTTCAATACTTTCTTCTCGGTAAGCGGCGTAATCTATAAAGTGATCCTCAGGTATATCATCAGAGCTTCTTAATTTTAACATCGCTTCATAAAGCCCTCGAGCTAAGCTATCCCCCTCCATCAAGGAGTCACCATCAATGGCCCCCAAAACAGAAATATCTGATTCGGCATCATAAATTAACTGCCCACGACGGTACTTTTCAATTAGCTCTTCATCATTACTGGGAAAATGAAGATAAATAAAGCTAGGAATGTCATCAGTAAGATAAGTGAGAGCAATATGGTAGGCCTTTTGCTCAGGGAAGTACTTTAAAAAAACAGCTAAGTTTTCTTGTTCGGTGGAATCTAGCTCTTCCCAAACCTCATCAGGGCTTTCTATGAGTTCTTCCAAATTTTTTTCAAACTTAGTAAACTGCTTTTCAGGAATATCTTTTTTGGATCGTAAATGAAATAGCTCTTCTTCAAACTTATTAATATCTGGTGCAAAGAATTCTAATAGCTCTTGTTCATTGTCAAAGACCAGACCTTTGTCTTTATCGATAATAATTTTTTCTTGTTCGCTATCCATCTGAAAACCCCAACTTTTGTCGACTTTTATCATAGGCTGCAGCGACATATCATGTCAACCAGCACAGTTTTAGCTTGCCTAAAACAGGGGTTTTCCTGGAAAATAATAACAGGGAAAGGACTCCACCCCCAGCCGATCATCAGGAAGATGTTTATATGCAAATTGACGACAATAGTTTAGATAAAATTGAAGTACTACTTACCCAGTCTATGAAGGGAATTCACCTTCTTTATGACAATGATACTATTGCCAAAATCCTACAAATTCCTACAGAAGAACTAGATTTTTTTAACTTTGAAAATATGGATAAAATTCAAGAGCTGTTTTCAGATCTTATCACCAAAGAAAGCTTTGAAGAAAAACAAAGGTACATTAACAATCTTAACCCCGACAACTATGAAATTTTATTACGTACTTATTTTCACATCGTTGAGAGCACACTACTGACAGCCACAAATTACAAACACTAGGAGATTCTATGTCGAGTGACATTTTTTCAAAATCCCTTGGCAGTCATTTTTCTGATCATAAAAACGAACAAATCAATCGCCAAGAGCGAATTATCCAAGAAAAAGAAAAACAAATTCAAAATATTGGCAAAGCTTATAATGAAAAACTAAGAAAAGCCAAAAGTGAAGAAAGAGCTGCCATTAATCATATTAAAAGTGTTGGTCATAAGAATATTGAGCTGGAAAACAGCAAGGCTCAATACGCGATAACAAAAATAAGAGACAACCATAATAAAACTTACGAACACATTAAGACAAAAGGTGAGCTACGAATAGATGAGCTTTCAAAAGCCCTTGAAAAAAAGAAAACTTATTATAAACAAAAGTTAAACGAATTAGATGCCTATTATAAAAATGAGGGCAATAAGCTTCAACGAAAGCATTTAAAAGAGCTACAGGACCGCCATTCGTTTAATCTTGAGATGTATAAAAAATCAGAGGACCAAGCTTTGAAGTCTGTAGCTTTAAGAGAAAAAGAAATTATTAGTCGTTTTATTGAAAACCCAACTATTCCTGGTGATGCTTTCTATCAACTCAGTGGCTACCAAGCTCAGCTTGTTGAAGATGATGAGTTTTATACACTTCTATTAAATGTTCCTGAGCATGACCGTAAAAATGTTAATGTCATTATTAAGCCCAATCAGTTCACAGTTTCTGCTCAAAGAGCACACAGCCAACAACATGAAGGTATTGGTCGAAAAATTGAAACCCATAATTATCAAAGCACTCGCGATGTCCTAGCTCTTGAGCACCCTGTCGATAAAAAACAAGTTATTGAGTCTTATGATGTCAATGCTCAAATGTTAGTGATACAAGTTAAAAAAGCTTAAGCAAAAGCCAAGTAAACTTTCAACGTTCGTTTTAAAATAAAATGCAATTATAAAATTAAAGTGCACCATCACTGACCCATTTCTCAATGATGGCAATGTCTTTTAAACTTAACCTCCCGCCCAACGGCATGGGTTCTATGGGGTCATTTATACTTTTAATAATTAAATCGCGTCTAGTTTTTGCCTGAGCGATATTATCAATGGCAAAACCACCTCTTTGTTCGCCATTGCCATGACACCTGTAGCAACTATTTTTAAAAACAGCAAACTCTCCCATTCCAGTAAGATCGGCATAGGTGATATTTCTGGTTATAATTGGTTTTTCTTCTGTGGCATCAATTGTGTTAGGTTCATCAGGAACAAGGTGGTCATTGGCTCCCCCTGTATTATTAATAATATTGATAAAAGATAAATTGAGCCGGTCAATACTTGGCTGCTGATCGGAGTATACATAAATAAAATTTCGGTCTTTCTCATTAATAATGACGGAGTCAGGAACTATTCCCATTGACTCTTTTTGCTTATCAACAATAAGAATTAGTTGAGACCAGGCCTCAAAATCCTCCAAGGCGACACCATTAGATTGAAGCAAAACACCTTCCATATAAATTTTATTTTGCTCACCAGTGAAGGCGAGACGAGGCTGACTCAAAAGAAGACCAATGGGCTCTTCAGGTTTTTGCTCTCCTTCCCCATAATAATTTTTAACATCGACTTTAAAAGTTGCGTCTATGGTGTGTTCTTCATTTCCTGGAAAACGATTGTGATTTAAATCCCAAGATAAAGTCTGCCACTCGTCATTGACCATAAAAGACACTTCAGAAGTTAATAAATCAAACTGGCTCTTGGCCTTAGAGTTTCTACTGGCTAAACATTCATTGTATTCCTTTTGTGTATTTGCCCATGATTGGTTCAATTCATTGACCTGAGGCTTCAGTGGATCGCCGGTAAAACCACTGGCATGAGAATTATCAACTGCATTTTCACTGATACGTTGAAACCCAAAGCTTTTAAACGTGGCAAAGGCTATATTTTGATCACTGTTAGCAAACAAGCCTTGTCCTGGACCGCTTTCATGACAGGCTTTACAATTAGTTCTTAAAAAAGAGTAAATTCCACTATTAAAGGCTTTGTTTAGTACAGTATCACAGAAATCCCCGCCTAAAGAAGATGTGCTACTTAAGTTTCCTTGAGCACTAAAGCTTCCTCCACAGTTGGTATAAAAACCAAGAACAAGGGCACCAAATAAAAATGAAAAATATATATTCGCTTGTTTCAAATTATCATTACCCTTTATGAAAAGCCAAAACTTGCTCTAATTCATGGGCTTCAAAAGGCTTTCTTGGCAACTTATCCAATAAGTCCATTCGACCAATTAAAGAACAGTAGTTAGCAAACACCCCTAAAGCAGCTCTTTCAGGCTCTTTACCTAAAATAAAACTCTCATCAACCGCTTGAGAATCTAGCAAACTTCCTAGTTGGTTTTTTGAAGTGGTTGGCCTTTTGGTGGGGTGATAAGAAATCATATAAACACTACTGGCCCGCCCATAATCAGTGGTCCAAGGCGCATCTAATGCTCTAGAGTTTGGAGAACCCGTAGCGCCATCAGAACTGACCATGATGAAAATTGGCTTTTGTAAATAATCGGCAGATGCAATAAGACGTCCAATGAGTTGTCCCGCCTGTAAATCCATTTGGTCACCTCTAGTTCTTGTTCCGTTATGGTAGTCGTAGCCCCCCAAAGCAATATGGGCCGGACCACTTTGTGTCAGCAATGTATTATAGGCCATCGCTCCATATAAAGTTTGATTTCTCCAAATACTTGAAAAACGACTTCTATGTTTACTTTGGCTAGCAAAGGGGTTTACATCAGCCCCCCCTTGCTTTAGCAAGGCCTCATTTTTCAACCCTGCACATTCAAATACTTTTTTAATACTCGCACTTGAGGGAGCTCTTGAAATTTTTTTTAACTGTGAACGGTTGAGTTTAGAAATGAGTTTTCCAATTTGAAATTTTTCATTTTTACTTAAATTCTTCATGCTTCCTGATAAGTTGAGAACATTCTCCATATCGCTAACGGTTTTCACTAAAAAAGGAGTTGTTGGCTTAATCATAGCTGACTGAATATTCATTTTTGTCCCGGGCAAACTATTTATTTGCGGTAAATAGTTTCCGTAATAGCCGGTATGAAGCAATAGCCCGGTGGGATCAAATCTATTTTTATCCGAATCGTCAAAAGAGCTTACACACAATCCTACAAAAGACGTCTTTTCTTCGGCACTCCCCATCTGTGATTTCATGCCCGTTAATATTTTACTAATTCCATTTCCAGCAAAAGTAGCTCCCCCAAATGCCTTTTCTATAGGAATATCTCCTAAACCTAGACCCATTCTTGATCGATCTTTAATGGGCGAACCATCTTTGCCCATGGGAAAAAAGTTTGAAGACATCGCTGCACCACCTGACAAATGAAGGGAGAAAAAAGGGATCATTCCTTGTGAGGGCTGCGTGGGTGGGCATTGGGCTGTGGTGAGGGCATGGAGTAAGGTTGGTGAGGCCATACTGGCGACAAAAGCTCCTCCTGTTAAAGATAATAACTCACGACGAGTCACCGGTTTTTTATGACCACATTCGGCCCAAAAGGGAATCTTTTTTTTAAATATTTTTTTCATTATTTTTTCCCCTTAATAGGTTATGGCCTCTAAAGCTGAAAGCATTGATGTACATAAAAAAAGAGTTTGGCGCTCAGCTCTTTCTTCTTCTTTAAGGCTGGCCACTTCCCTAACATTTTTAAACTCCAGTAAACTTTGTTTGATAATTTGGAGTTCTTCAACAGTTTCATTACGACTCCAAAAAGATCGGGCAAACGAGCGAATTGTATTTTCAATTTCTTGAGGTGAGATTAAAGATATATTGATTGGCAACCCATAGGTGATCAGCCTTTTATTTTTTTCTAATTTTTCTTGAACAATCAGCTGTCTGCAAGTGTCACCTGCGATATTGGCATAGGTCATTCCTCGAGGAGAATTATATTTAATCACTTCTGACTTCTCTGATAATATCGGGCTTAACTTTAAGCTGGTGGTTTTTAAAGCCTCATCGGCCTCTCGAAGACCAGCCACAGTCACTAAACTGGAAAGAACTTGTTTTTTAGAAAGCATCTGAAAAGGAACTCGCTGTCCTTCCCCGTAAAGGTCTTCATCACTAAGAAATGAGGAACTGTAATCAGAGTCTTGCATAGAGTGGTACTCTCCGCAGTTTTGCATCGTGAAGACAAGTAGGCTTAAAAACAAGAGTGTGGGGATTTTTATTTTTAAATTCAACTTAATTGCCTCCCAAACAAAGAGGACTCACCGCCGCCTCTATAAATAAGGCTTTCATGTTATAGCCAGACTTTTCAAAGTCGTTGACATAATTTTCTAATTTAGAAAGGATATTTTCATTAATATTTACAGGGCAAATGGCTTCAAAAACTCGCTTAACCATGCACTGACTAAAGCGTTTACTTTCTGATATCATTTGACCAAACTGACCAATTCCGTAGCCCTTACTTGCTGGTGACCTCCAACCTAACAAAACTTTATTTGATCCACGGTTGGCGTAATTATAAAAAGAATCATCACGAGTGACATAACCATTAGGGAAAACAAATTCATTATGGTTGACCTTGTAAGATATACTTTCTATGTTTTTATCTTTTGGATAATCAAAGTGGTCTTTACCGATCTTTACCCGATTAATTTTATGCTGATCACCATGCATAACGAAGTTTCTGCTAGGATGAAAATCTATTTTTGCAAAAGCTCCTCGAAACCCATCCATAACTGTGTGACAACCTTTACAGCTAGTTTGGTATTTTTTATTGCTGTTGGCAGGAAACCGATCAATATCACGCCCAACCCTCAAGTCAGAAACTTCAGTGTCGGCAACCTCACTCATTTCCAAACACATAAACTCCTTAAAGGCATACTCCACTTGACGCCTATTTGTACCAGCGACTGCGTGTGCTGATAAATAAGCTCGTGAGGTTAAAACTCCTGCGGGGTCTGGGTGACTTATTGGAAGCATTTTTCGATCTAATATTTTTTGTCCATCAACACGCACTAAAGCTTTTTTTAAGTCATAACCTTGTTTATCAAGCTCATTGTAATGGATATTTGATTGCAAAATATGAGTTTTCAAGTCGGCAGGTACACCCACTAAGCGATGCCCACGATAATAAAAATTTCCCGTTAAAAGCTCTTTGGCGTTTATTTGATCTCTAACCACCCCCACCATAGTGGCAGCAAAGTCATTCAGAGGAACATCCACCGACTCTTCACGGTTGGACATTTTCAAGCCCATTTCTTTGACTGTGTTATTATAAAAATCTGGAAGTTCAACTCCGATACGCGCAGCTTTTTTGTAGTCCCCGCGGCCAATATGAACAGCGGCATCTTTCACAATGCCAGCATCAATAGGTATTTTCTTTTTAGCAATTAAACTGAGTAATCTAACCGCTACTTTCTCTGCCTGGGTGGGCTCACCTGTTAAACTTGGGGTGACCTTAATTCTCGAAGTGTCTAAATACTCGCCGCCCAAAGCCTCAGACTGTGTTGTTTTACGGCAATAAAATGCGATCTGTTCGATAGAGCCAACATAGCCCCCAGCATTGTATTGAATAAACTCTCTGAGATCCTCATCATTATTAATAAGATTTAACTGATTGATTTTATCTGAAACTCCAACACCGTACTTAAAGTTCGCTGTTCCTATAAGTAATTTTGAACCTGAAAAATTATTGATTTTTTTTATACTATTGCCACCACTTGAGCTCTCATCTTGGCTGAACCAACCCTCTTTACCTGCGGGCGAGTGCAACAAAAAGTACTTATCTATTTTTTTATTTTCACTCACAGAAACTATGGCCTCATTTTGAACACCAGTAAAATCTAAGTCATTCCTTCTAAATTTTGAAGTTGAAGAGTTCACTTTAATTTTAAGCCGTTGTTGATTAAATTCTTGATTCAAATGAAAGGAACTCATTTCTGACGTTGGGTTTTGTAGTCTAAAAAGGTTTGATGTGGCTGAGGAATAATTTTCATTTCTAGGTTTAAAAAAAAATTGCAGTGTAGCTTCCTTATCATTGCTACAGAGGTTGTTAAATTCGACGACACCTTGCGACTCTAAATAAACGGCTTGCCGAAGATAGTTTCTTGCAATCTCTTTTTTAAGATCTATGGTGACTAAAGTGTCATCATTAAGTTCGGCGCCAATATCAGCATTCACTATTCTTGATTCTGTTCTGTTTAAGATGGCATTTTTTTGAAAATTAAGGCTTCCTTCAGATAGAACAGCACTGGATCTATTTCCTCTGATAACAAGGTGAGTTGGATGAGATAAATCATTTTTATGAACTTGATTAAGAATTAAATTCGCATTGCTAGCTTCATCAAAGGTGTACAGTAATTTTAGTTCTCTTCGGTCTTCAACATTTCCTTTTCCTGCAACGTCTAATAAAGCAAAAACTTGCGAACTGAAAATGAACACAAAAATGAACACTAAAAAATGAAAGAATAATTTTGAAGTTAAAGGCACAATTTATCTTAACAATCTAGAGCTTAAAACTGTAAAAAAAATGGTGTACGATTCAAATTAAGACACTAAAAGTTAGACACTTCTAGTTCGAAACAAAGAGAATGCTATTATTGTTCTTGCGGCTCCTCTAAGTCTTCAGCACTCGGAAGCTGGCCATCATCTTCAGCATTGCTATATTCTTTTTCAGTGAATTTATCATCACCAGGCAAAGGCTCAGTTGGTTTTGCCGTCAATTCTTTTTGGAGTTTATCAGCATAATCAGCATCTATTTTTTTTAGCTTTTTTAACTTTTCTGAAATAGCTTGATCCAATTTTTCTAATTGACCATTAATGCGCTCAATTTTTGGGTTAGAGGGCATGACCTCGTCTTCTGTTTTTTTTGTTGATACAGAGGCTGCCTTTTCACCTTCAGTTTTAACGCTTGTTTCTTTCTTTTTTTATAGGTTCATGGCTACTTTCATAAACTTCTTCTTCAACAGCCTCTATACTTTCTTGATCGGCTATTTCTTCAGGCCCCATAAAATACTGGGCAGAGAAAAACCCTAAAATAAAAATAATGATGATAAAAATTATATTTTTCATACCTACCCCACTCAAAGTTGTCTCTAAATTGTATACAGAAACTAGAACTTATTCATCATTTTGAAACAAAAAAATACAATTTTAATACAAATTTTAAGTGATTTTATACCAATGTGATAATTTGAAAGAAATTTCTGATTCTTTCCACAATATCCCTTAGAGTGAATTAACGAATTTAACTTTTAGCAATCAGTTTAAGCGAGGTACGTATGCTAAATAAAATGTCAATATTTGTTGGGTTATGCTCTTTATTTATTAGCCCATTAGTCAATGCTAAATCCATGACTCAATTTTATGGCTCTCAAAAGTACAATGGCTTGTACGATTACAACGATCTTAAAAGAACAGCTAATATTGACTCTAAGCACGAAAATGGTTCTGGCTATGATGGTTTGATTGCTTATGGTCGTCATGTCAACCTCACCATTTCTGAAAGTGACACTGGTAATGTCGTTCTTGATGACCACCAGAGAGTTCGTCAATATATTGGTAAGTATGCTCGCAAAGACGACGCTTTTGGTCAGGAGTCCCTTGGAGCCTGTCAGTTTTTTCACGATCAAATGATTGATATTGATAATGATGCCGATCAAAACCTTAAGCTTTTTTTACAAAATATGCCAAAATGGAGAATTTTTCGTGAGCCAAAGCCTTTAAGACAAACAAGAATTAAAATTTACTTCAACAAAAGAGCCGTAAGAATTCTTACCAAAAGAATCCAGAAAGAAACGGATGAAGCTAAGCGTGAAATTCTAGAGCTAGTGAAAGCTCACTTCGCTGAAAAAGTAACGGCTCTTTACAGTCACCATGATGAATTAATGAGTATGAATTTAAAGTGGAAGCCAAGACGTTGGATTTGGGCTAACTTAACTACTAATAATGTTCTTTGTTTCTCTGGTGAGTCTTCAAATCCAGAAGAGTTCTATATGGTGAAAAAAGAAATTCAACGTATTAAAGAAATTATTGAAGCTACATTAAATTCTGAAGCTATGAGCTCTGACGAAAAAATGTCTTCCATTGTTAGTACATTAGTTAAAAAGAAAAAAGAAAAGCTTGTTGAGTAAAAGTTTTAAAATTTAGAAAATCATTGAAAGCTCCGCCTGAGTATATGCTTGGCGGAGTTTTAATTTTTAAGGGATTTTTGAATTTCTTTATTAAGGTAAGATAACTCACCCATTAGATCATCTATTTGTGAGAATTTAGCTTGAAGGCTAGCAAAAAGACATTCGGCCTTTGTATCCATTTGAAAAGACTCGTAAGTCATTGGCTGCAAATCACTGCTTTCAGACACAGGCATAGAACTACTTTTTGATTTTTTAGCTAAACTTAAACGATTTTTTGGTACGATCAATGGTCTCTCCTCATGTGACTTAAGTCTATATATAGCCAGGCTCATAAAAAACTTAAATTAACTTAAATATGTTTTTAATGCGATCAAACAGTTCCATTTTGTAACTTCTTTAAATGTCTTTCATGTCATATTCACAAGATAATGATTTCACATCGACAATATTCTCAGTTTCCTGGCGATCTTCACCATAGGCTAATTTAGTATTCATAACACTGGATTGATCCTCATTATGGGCCAAACCTAAAACATGACCCAACTCATGTATCATTAAGCTGGTAAAATCTACGATCTTACCCTTTAACTCTTCATCAAAAGTCGCATAATCAAAGTTATGGTCGTTCACTACAATGTCTGCTTCGTATAAAGACGTTTTAGACCAATTTAATTGAGTTCGTGCTTGCTCTGTTGAGTTCTCAGACTCCCAAGTGTCTTTCCAAGAAATCATATTATAACCATCTCTTTTAGGAGAGCTATTGCCATCCGTAAAGAAACTAACTATCTCAAAAAGCTCTTGGTTAGATTTATTGTTCCAAAACTCAACGGCCTTTTTTAAGTCTTCATGATGCTTTCTAGGGACCGAGTTATGGATATAAAGCTTTACTGGTAAACGAGCATCTGTCCAAGCAACACGCTGCTTTTGTGAGTTTCTCGCCATATTACAACTTAGTTCAGGGGCTAGCTTACCACAAGCCTGCAAAACTAAACTAACAACTACAACTATAAGTGCTCTTGATATGAGTTTGATCACAATAAATAATCTCCTTACTGCTCTTAAGTAAGGCAAGTCTCAGACCAAGACACAAAGTGAGAGCAACAGCTAAATGTATGAAATAATTACATATTAAAGCTGTCACCCCACTGACTTTTGAGTGACATTCTAGGGCTTTGCCAAGGATATTTTTCATGCTCCAAAAAAAGCCTTTAAAGTAGGTGTTTTTGTGTTTGTAAACCTTTGTTTTTATTTGCTTTTATCATAGTGGTAAAAAAGCTAACACCTCTAAAGAAGCAATGACTCAATTTAGGTCACCCCCTCCACAGACCCAACATATAAAAAAACTAGAAACAATAATAAAGTAAAAACAATTACTTAGTGCTCCCATAAGCCTTTCTTTGAGACGTTTTCAGGGGTGTCATTTGGAAACATTCTGACACCTAGAGATGCTTATAGACCCTATTAAAAAATTAAAACTAAGGGCTAGTTTTGAGCTGACAGGCCATTATGGCTCCAAAAACCTGGCCCTTATCTTGCCTTATTAGTCTGTATCATCGAGCTTCTGCCATAACCATGGCGACCTTAAAAGCTCAAACACTTCTACTGATTAATAATCAGGTCTGCCGGGATGGGAGCGAAAGCTCCCGGAACCATCTTTTTTTTGTTAACCACCTCTTTTTTCATTGGACTTGATGGGATAAAAAACTGTAAAAAATGGCCAATGATTTTTTTAAGAGTTAAAGCTATGCGCCCTAAAGGCCCACTAGCACTTTTGAATGAGGTATAGCATGTCAGATTACGCAACTAAAAATACAAACCCCTTATACAGCCAACCAGAGCTTCAAGCCTTAGTTAAATCACAAGGTGAAGAAATTTTTAAACATATGAAGTCTGATGGTAAGTCTATTTTTAATAAAGACTGGTGGTACGGAAAGGTGATGGATTGGAGCATGAAAAATGATAGTTTCAAAACTCAAATGTTTCGTTTTGTTGATGTTCTCCCTTGTCTCAACTCCAACGCCGAAGTTGCCAGTCACCTGAAGGAATACTTTGCCAGTGACAATAAAGAACTTCCAAGTATCTTTAATGTTGGCGTTGGTATTGGTGCCCTAGCTCCAGGCCTTCTTGCTGGAACAGTTAAAAAAAATATCACACAGATGGCAAAAATGTTCATCACTGGTGCCACCCCTAAAGAAGCCATTCCTGTTTTAAACAAAGCTCGAAAAAAACCCATTGCCTTTACTGTCGATTTACTGGGGGAAGCTACGTTAAGTGAGACCGAAGCTCTTGATTATCAAAAAAGATATATTGAACTTCTCAATGAATTAATTGCTGCCTCCAAAAACTGGAAACACAATCCTCTTATTGATGAAGATGAAAATGGGGAAATTCCCAAGGTTAATATTTCTGTTAAGATGACTTCCATTTACTCGCAAATTAAAGACGTCGCTTGGGAAGCTTCTAAAATAAAAATTAAAGATCGCCTACGCCCTATTTACAAATTAGCCAAAGACAACCATTGTTTTGTTAACTTGGACATGGAAGATTACGAACATAAAGACCTTACTTTAGAAGTTTTTAAAGAACTTATTTGTGAAGATGACTTCAAATCCTACCCTCACTTTGGTATTGTTATTCAAGCTTACCTTAAAGATTCTCTCAAAGACACCACAGAGCTCGTCGACTTTGCCAGAGAACGCCAATGCCCATTTACTGTTCGGCTTGTGAAGGGAGCTTACTGGGACTACGAAGTCATTCACGCCAATCAAATGAATTGGCCCGTTCCTGTTTACACTCAAAAAGCTCACTCGGACTTTAACTTTGAGCAATGTGCTCATGAACTCATTAAATCCTACCCTTTAACAAAATTAGCCATTGGTTCTCACAACGTCCGCTCCATTGCCGCCGCCCTAGTTCTTGCCAAGCAATACAATATTCCTCAAAAGTCTATCGAAGTACAAATGCTCTTTGGAATGGCCGACACCATTAAAAACTCTTTGATTCATCACAACTACCGCCTAAGGGAGTATGCGACAGTTGGTGAACTCATTCCTGGCATGGCCTACCTTGTTCGACGCCTTCTTGAAAATACATCTAATGAATCTTTTTTAAGATCAAAGTTTGTAGAAAATGAAAGTATGGATCAACTCTTAGCGGCGCCCAAATATCAGCCTGAGCTAGAAGAGCAAGTGGCTAAGAAATATAAGTTTAATAACGAAGCTCTCATTGATTTTACTCACAAAAGTGAACGTCAAAAAGTACAACAACACCTAGAAGCTTGGCCCAATGAATTTAACAACAAATACCCTTTGTTTATTGATGGTAAAGATGTCACAAGCCATGAGCTTTTAGACAGCCTAAACCCCTCTGAGCCAAGCCAAACCTTAGGGCAAGTTTATATGGCCCAAGCAGAACATGTCGATCAAGCAGTACAGTCTGCTAAAAAGGCTCAAAAATCTTGGTCAAAAACCCCAGCCGTTGAAAGAGCAAACCTTTTAGACAAATTAGCTGATCTTATTCAAGCCAATCGATATAAACTCATGAGCCTACAAACACTTGAAGTTGGCAAACCATGGGGAGAAGCCGATGGAGACATCACTGAGGCCATTGATTTTTGTCGATACTACGCCAAAGACATGAGGGAATTGTCAGGGGCAAAAAAAGTAGGAAAAGCTTTAGGAGAAACGAGTCACTATCATTACCGTGCGAAAGGAGTTTCTGCGGTGATTGCTCCTTGGAACTTTCCCTTAGCGATTTTGACAGGAATGGTTGCTGCTAGCTTAGTAACAGGTAACACAGTTGTCATTAAACCTGCCGAGCAAAGCTCTCTCACTGCCGCTTGGCTAATTAAACTTTTACAACAAGCTGGATTTCCGCTTGATACTTTTCAATTTCTTCCCGGACGTGGAGAAACCATTGGTAAAGCTTTAGTTGAGCACCCTGATGTGAACCTAATTTGCTTTACTGGCTCTAAAGAAGTTGGACTTGAAATATTAAGCAAATCAAGCCAAGTTGTAAATGGTCAACAGCACACCAAAAAATGTATTATTGAGATGGGTGGAAAAAACGGACTGATCATAGATAATGATGCTGACTTAGACCAAGCTGTCAGTGGTGCCGTTTACTCAGCCTTTGGCTTTCAAGGACAAAAGTGTTCTGCCTGTAGTCGAGTCATTGTTCTCGAAGGGGTTTATCAAAAATTCTTAGACCGACTCATTGATGCTACAACCAGTATAGTTCAAGACAACCCTAAAAACCCTGAGTCTTTTTTAGGTCCTGTCATAGACAAAGAGGCTTATCAACGAATTCAGGAGACTATCGAAAGATATAAAGGCCAGCACACATTAGCTTACCAAGGCCCCCAAATTAATGATGGATATTTTATTCCTCCCACTATATTTTCTGATGTAACGGCAGATAGCGACCTTGCCCAAAAAGAAATTTTTGGCCCTGTGTTAGCCGTCATAAAAGCCAAGAATTTAGATGATGCCATTCAAATTGCCAATTCGACTGAGTTTGCTTTGACTGGCGGAATTTACTCAAGAAACCCGGCTCACATTGAAAAAGTGAAAGAAGAGCTCGAAGTGGGTAACTTATATATCAACCGCAGCATTACCGGAGCTATGGTCGAACGGCACCCCTTTGGTGGCTATAAACTTTCTGGGCTCGGAAGTAAAACTGGTGGCCCTGATTATTTAAGGCAATTTATGGAACCTAGATGTATCACCGAAAATACCATGAGAAGAGGTTTTGCTCCGAGTGAAGACAGCTAACGGCTGAGGCTGAAAGCTCACTTCATCATTAACTGATAGGTATTGTTTTTTAAAAACTTTCCAACCCAGTAAAAGTATGACTGCAACACAAGCTCCTGCCACTTGCCCACCCAAATGAGCAACATAGGCAACACCTGTGTGCTCACTAACTTGACTAAGAAATCCGGCCAGATCACTCATAAGCCAATAAAAAAAGAGAACCCCCACAGGCAAATGAACGCGCCCAAAGTATTCAGGTTTTGGAATGAATAAAAAATAATAAAACCTCATATTTTTTTTAAAAGCGGCTAAACAATAAAAAGCCATTAGGCCACTAATTGAACCACTGGCTCCTACCAATGGAGCATTTACATCCTGAGAAAAAATTAAAAAAACTTGAGCGGCAACCACTCCCGACCCTAGATAAATGAGAAGCACCATTAAAGAGCCAAACAATGGCTCAATGAGGGCACCAAAAAATAATAAAAACAACATATTACTAAAAATATGTGCGTAACTCGCATGAGTAAATTGATACGATAAAAAATTGACCCAAGAAGGCTGGCCAATAACCCCTAAAGAGTAACTCGAATTTGATTTTTGTAATCGACTAATTTTTTTAAAATTATCACGCCAATAAGAAATGGCCACAGTATCACCGGCTATACTTTGACCTAAAATATTTTGAGTGAATTTTTGATCTCCTAGAGCAAACATAGATATAACTCTACTTTTCAGTGAGCTTTCCCAGCCATACAAAAGAACTTGTTTTGTAAAGAAACCGTATTGATCTGGGTGAGCAAGAACATAGTTTTTATAAACTCTGGCTTGCGTTGTGTAAAAAAATTTATCTTCTAAAATTTTATGAACTTCATTTTTAAATTCGTTTGACTCAAAAGAACAAACAAAAAAAACAAGTGAATTAAAAATAATCAGAATCCATGTGACAGGAATTTTAAAAAAAGAAAAATTTAACTTTGGAAAAGGGAAAATCATTTATGCCCCTTCTCTATTATTGCCTTTACTTTATCAAAGTCACTTGTGCCGGCAATCGTACGATTCAACTTAGCCCTTGACTTACTTTCACTTTCCACTAAATCAAAATAAAATTTTGCCTTTAGCTTTTTATGAGAAAAATAAGCGCTGACCACTAAGTTTTTTTGATAATCTATACTTGAGTTTTTTGTTAAAAACTTCTCTCCGTACTCTAAAGCTTGTTCATACTTTTTTTCTTTTACAAGGTAATTCATTATTTTACCAGCCAACTCTGTTTTTCTAAAACTTTCTGACAACTGAGAGGTCCAATCCTCAAAAGCAGATAGCATTTGGGTATTAACATCTGGGTTAAGTTTTAAAAAAGTTGATATAGCTTCATAAGAAAGCCTAGATTGAGTGAAGTCTGTTGAGATCAACCCTGTTAAGTCGTTTAAATCTTTTTTTTCAGCTTCTAGTTTAAAGTTGATGAGCGAAAACACTTCTGGGTCCCAATTATATTTGTAGTAAGTTTGTAACTGTTGACTACACTCCAGTTTTTTTAACATTGCTAAACCAGCATACCCCTCTTCAGAAGAGGAGTTTAATTCAACCACCTGACAACTTGTACTTTCAACACTTTCACAGTTTTTTTCTAGTTCCTCAAAACAAAGCCAAGATGATAATCGCTTTGACTCAGATGGGTTTTCTTTTTCGTAAACCATATCAGACACCAGGGAAGCTTGTTCATATTTTTCTTTATACCAAAATAACTTCACTTTATTTATTGACGAAAAAGATGATAATATGGACAGCTTAGGAAGTTTTGACAATGTCGCAAGAGACTGATCGTATAAACCTTCAGATAATAAAAATCGCGTTTTCCAAAGGTTAACATAAACTGAATCTGTGACTAAATTATTTAAAATTTCACCGACCTGACCCAACCTATCCATAGCCCAGTGATCAATAACAGAAGCCATTTTACAAGTTTCTGAATTTAGATCTAACTGACAAACTTTCTCTAAATACTTATCCGACAAACTCGGCTGGTCGGCATATATAAAGGCGTTGGCAAGGTAGGCCAAGCCCGCTTCTTCCCCACTGTCAAAAACATAAGTAGATTCAATTTCTAGACAGTCTTTATCAATTTCTTCAATAGCAAATAATGCCATAGCTATACTTAAGCGTTTTGGTTGTACTTCATTTTGTTCCGGCCAAGTTTCTGCAGCTTTCGTAACTTCTTCACAAAGCTCACTCTCACTATCAAAACTACCAATTGTTGTATTTTCACTTATTAAAGATTGAATTATTAATAAGCTTCCAAAAACAATAAAAACAGAAACAATTGACACCAAGCTTCTAGAAATAAAAACCGGAGCTAAACGAGAAACTTTTTTTTCTTTTATTGAGTAAACAAATGTGTCAGACAATAAATCATGAATGCTACGACGACCTTTATGCGTAAAACTAAAAAGAAAAGGTAAGCCTAATAGTAATAAAGAAAAATTATAAACTGCGGATCTAACAAAAACTTCAAACACCCCTAATTTATTATTTTTTATTATTGTTCCTACCTTTAAACCTAAAAACAGTTGCCCTAAAGTTGAGCCTAAAAAGTATGTAAATAATAAGTTATATAAAAAGCTTAATAAAAAAATTATGACTAAAATATTTAGATATATAATCTGACTATCAATTTCTCCATAAACCAGTCCAGACAAGCCCAACTGTTTTTTAAAAGGAGCTGTAAACAAAGTAATCAAAGGAGATAAGATAATAAAGTAGTCAATGATGAAAGAGGCGATACGATCAAGTGGAGACGCCGAGTAGATATTCTTAACTAACGCAAAATTTTTATGCGGAGAAGAATTTTGCTTACAAGTAAAGTCGTCATTTATAACCATACTTATGTTTCGGTATATCTTATTAAAAAAATTAATAATTTAATACTTACGCCAACACAAAAGTAAATATTTTTTAAAAAAAGCTGCCCCAATTTTCATTAATATGACCTAAGTCTTATTCGTCTATCAC
>JAHDIR010000076.1 GCA_020630675.1 Bdellovibrionales bacterium | reverse complement strand
AAAAATATGAAAAGACATTTAAAAGCCCTACTAAAAATGAACCAAAGCTTGCAGATAATACTGCATTGTTTCGAGACCAGCCATGACTTTCTACTAAGTAAGAAACTAAAAGCTCAAGAATAGAAATGGCGGAAGTTAATGCCGCAAAACTAATTAAAAGAAAAAAGATGATGGCAAGCAGTGATCCACCTGGCATTTGTTGAAATAAATTGGGAAGAGTCACAAAAATAAGTTCAGGTCCACTTTTGGCATCAAGACCAAAAGTAAAAACAATAGAAAATATAATAAGGCCAGCCACAATGGCAACAAAGGTATCTAAAAGGGCCACTGAAAATGCAATTTTAGGAAGACTTTCTTTTGGGGAAAGATAACTGCCGTAAATCATGATAACGCCAATTCCAAGGCTTAAAGTGAAAAAGGAGTGGCCAATGGCTTCAAGAAGGGCCTGGCTGGTTAGCTTAGAAAAGTCTGGGTTAAACATAAACTTAAGGGCTGGAGCAAATCCGTCTAAGGATATTGAAAAGGTAAAAAGTCCTATTAGCATGAGAAACAAAAGAGGCATAAGAATTTTATTCCAACGTTCAAGTCCTCTTTTTAAACCTAAGGCCACAACTAGGCCGGAGGTAAATATAAAAATTAAAAACCAAAAAATTTGTCTTACGGGTGAAGCCAATAAGCCCGTAA
Source organism: Bdellovibrionales bacterium (assembly GCA_020630675.1). GTDB lineage: Bacteria > Bdellovibrionota > Bdellovibrionia > Bdellovibrionales > UBA1609 > JAHDIR01. Next base: position 7,711 of record JAHDIR010000076.1, on the reverse strand, counting down.
GTTGTGAGTTGACAGTTTTAGAAGTTCCTTGAAGAAGTTTGCCTGTTAAGGCTTGAAATTCAAAATCTAAGATCCAGCCACTGACCACTCCATAAAGAGAAAGAATTATAAAGGCAGAAGCCACTCCAAGGTAACCAGAAAACCCCCAGTAGCTATTAGGTTTTAAGTGGTGGAAAGCTTTGACGGTGTTGGCTTGTGCGCTTTGTCCAATGTAAAGCTCTGCAATAAAAATGGGAACACCCACTAAAAAAATACACAACAAGTACATAAGCACAAAAGCACCACCGCCATTCATGCCGGTGATATAGGGAAACTTCCAAATATTACCAAGGCCAACAGCGGCACCGCCAGCGGCGAGAATAAAAGAAAAGGGGCTGCTCCATCTAAATCGTGACATAGAGATTTCCATTTTTTTAATAAAGAAAGATTTGCTATTAATTAATAGGTGTTGTTTATACGACGAATGTCATCATTACTCAAAATATATTTTGACGGCGCTATGACTTGGTTGGATGTTGATTGAATGGTAGTGCTCGTTTTATCCTTAGCAAATGATTTTGGGTCATAAAGCATAATACTATTATAACTAAACGGGAAGCCGGCCAAAGTAATGGCGACAAACTCTTTTGGGACTAGACTAAATTGGCTATGAAATTCAGGATCTATTTTATCCCAATTAATTTTCACATAGTTGTCTCTTATAGGTCTTGTGTGCTCATGAACATAGCCCAAGGCATGCATAATTTCATGAGAAATTTCTTTAAGACCACAATTGTTTGATAAGTAAATAGGCTGGTGGCCACCAATTTTTCCAAGGTAAGAATAGCAGTGCTCTTCCCCTTTGGTGAACACGATAGAGTCCTCAAAGCTTCCGTCATTGATAAAAAAGTTGAGGTTGGTATTTTGATTATAAAATGCAATGACCTCCTCGATGTCTTGTTTTTGGCTAACATTGTCGTTAATAAAATAGGGAATATCGACAGAGTCCCAGAGTTTTACGGGTTTAGGTTTTGTTTGCGCTTTTTTTAAATTCTCAGCATTTTTTACTTTTCCTAAAAAAATATCTCCGTGAGCAATAGCTTCACCTCTTTTGTTAATTTTAAATTCAATTTTTTTAGGAGGAATTTTTGTTTGATAGTTATTGGCATTTGATTGTTGGCTTGAGACGGCTAAGGGAAGGTCAACTTTTGGTTGAGGTTGTATAATTGCTTTTTTTTGAGGAGAAGGTTTAGGGCTTGGATCCTTAATCTTTGGGGGCTGCATTTTTATGGGCGCTTCATCCTGGACGTATTCAGTCACTTCAGGCTCGATGGGCTCTGGCTCTTGCTGAGGCGAAGGCCAAAGATAAACGGCAAGGCCTCCTAAGATAATAAATATTAAGGCGTTTTTCATTCACACATACTATAAAAGTTTAAGGGGAGTTTCAAAACGTTAAATAAATATTTATATCACCCCCACTTTAGTTTGGATGCGTTGTATAAAGGGTGGCGTTGGTATCATTTATTAGAGGTTTGTCCTCAATAATTATGTAAAATAATAAAAAGTGATAAAAATTTATTAGAAACAACAAATACTTACAGCTTCAAACGTCTACAGGATAAACGTTGCGCTAAGACAAAGGGACATCTTCATGAGACAGCAATTTTTAATTTTTTCCTTCCTTGCCACTATGTTTTTACTGGTTGCCACATACTTTATCAGAGGTTTTGGTTACGGTTTTTTTGTTCTTATTCCAATTTTGTTGTTTGGTTTTTATGACTACATTCAAAAACGTCATGCCATTCGCCGTAACTTTCCTATTCTTGGAAGATTTCGTTACTTACTTGAGTCGATTCGCCCTGAAATTCAACAGTACTTTATTGAATCTAACTCTGATGGCCGCCCATTTAGCCGCGAGCAAAGAACGACAGTCTATCAAAGGTCTAAAAAGCAATTGGATTCATTGCCTTTTGGAACTCAAAAAGATGTTTATGAAGTTGGTTATGAGTGGGTGAAGCATTCTATTAAGCCAACACATGTTAACCCTGAGTTATTGCGAGTGACCATCGGTGGAGAAAATTGCAAGCAGCCTTATAGTGCGAGTTTGTTTAATATTGCGGCCATGAGTTTTGGTTCTTTAAGTAAAAATGCTGTGTTGTCTTTAAATGGGGGCGCCCAAAAAGGAAACTTTGCTCATAATACGGGAGAGGGTGGAGTGAGCCCATACCATCTTCAGCCTGGTGGAGATTTAATTTGGCAAATTGGGACTGGTTATTTTGGCTGTCGTAACTCCGAGGGAAACTTCGATCCCGGTAAGTTTAAAGAACAAGCCAATCATGAAAATATAAAAATGATTGAACTTAAACTTTCTCAAGGTGCCAAACCAGGGCATGGTGGAATTTTACCAGGAGAAAAAGTTACTCCAGAAATTGCAGAAATTCGTGGGGTAACACCTTATGAAACAGTTTTTTCACCACCTTATCATACCGCCTTTTCAAACCCTCTTGAGCTGGTTGATTTTATTAAGCAACTGCAAGAACTTTCCGGGGGAAAACCTGTGGGAATTAAATTTTGTCTAGGTAAGTTTCATGAGTTTATTTCTATATGCAAAGCGATGGTGCAAAAAAATATATTTCCAGACTATATATGTGTCGATGGTGGAGAAGGCGGTACAGGAGCAGCCCCTTTAGAGTTTTCTAACCATATCGGCGCTCCCGTTTTAGACTCCTTATTGATTGTAAATAATATTTTAAAAGGCTTTGGCATTCGCAATAAACTTAAAATTATTGCTGCAGGAAAAGTCTCATCTGGTTTTGGTATGCTAAAGTTACTTTCTTTGGGAGCAGACGTCGTATATTCGGCTCGAGCAATGATGATGGCTTTGGGTTGTATCCAAGCTCTTCGTTGTAACTCAAATATTTGTCCGGCCGGAGTGGCCACGCAAGATCCACACTTAAATGTTGGTTTAGTGGTTAAAGATAAAACCTTAAGAGTGAAGCAATTTCATGAAGAGACCATTGAAAGTTTAGCTCATATCTTGGGGGCAATGGGGCTTGTGACGGCCAATGAGTTAAGGCCTTGGCATATTATGAGGCGAGTGAGCTCTTACGAAGTTAAAAATTATCAAGAGCTTTTTGAGTCTATTCCTGAGGGGTGTTTTCTAGAAAACAAAATTCCAGAAAAATATGAAAATGCTTTTAATGCCGCTCATCTCAATAGTTTTAGAGGCTACGAATAAAAATAAAGCTCCAGAGACCCCTGGAGCTTTTAAAAAAAAATGATTTGTTCAATTACTGTTTCTTGTTTTGTTTTCTCTTGTTGGGGTCCATTTCTCGGCAACGTACTCTCACATTTTGCGGTGTAATTTCCACCAATTCGCTATCAGATATCCACTCTAAAGATTGTTCAATGGTGAGAGGTTTTACCGGAGCCAGTTTGATGGCATCATCAGAGCCTGAGGCCCTAACATTGCTGAGCTTTTTTTCTTTACAAACATTTACATTAAGATCAATGCCTTTATTGGCCTCACCAATGACCATTCCCATATAAACCTCAACACCAGGGGTAATAAATAAGCGGCCACGGTCTCCTAGGGTGTCTAAGGCATATCCTGTCGCTTTTCCTTTTCTGTCGGCAATAATAGAACCGGTGTTACGGCCAGAGATATCTCCCTTATAAGCTTCATATCCATGAAAATGAGTGTTTAAAAGTCCGGTCCCACGAGTGTCGGTAAGAAATTCACTACGGTAGCCAATAAGTCCTCTGGCCGGGATATTAAATTCAAGGCGAGTACGGCCAGAACCTTTTGTCGTCATACCTGTCATAATACCTTTACGCTTACCAAGCTTTTCTGTTACAGCACCAACGTAGGCGTCTTCAACATCAATGATAGCAGTTTCGATGGGTTCCATTTTTTGGCCATTTTCAGTTTTAAAAATAACTTGAGGTTTACTAACAAGAACTTCAAAACCCTCCCGGCGCATTTGCTCGAGAAGAACAGAAATTTGCAGTTCACCACGCCCAAGAACTTTCCAGGTGTCAGTTTTTTCAGTGTCCTCAACCCTTAAGGCGACATTATAAAGAAGCTCTTTATCTAGTCTTTCTTTAATTTTTCGACTGGTAACTTGCTTTCCTTCTAACCCTGCAAAAGGAGAGTCGTTCACAGACATCATTACTCCCACCGTTGGTTCATCTACTTTGAGTCGTTCCATAATTTGTGGGTTGTTGGGGTCTGTTAATGTATCGCCGATGTGAATGTCTTCAAAACCTGCAACCACAGCAATGTCTCCCGCAGACAGTTCATCAATAGGAACTTGTTGGTTTCCTCGGTAAGAAAACAAAGCCGTGACTTTGACATTTTTGGTTCCGTTTTCTTCGGCCACCATAATTTGGTCGCCCACTTTAATTTTTCCTTGGCGAATCCGGCCAATGGCTAAACGACCAACAAAGTTGTTGTAGTCAATATTGGCGACAAGGAGTTGAAGAGGAGCTTCGATATCTACTTTCGGAGCCGGAAAGTTTTCAACGATCCAATCAAGAAGAATTTGTAGGCTTTCTCCTTTGTCTTTATCAGCAGGGTCGTTCACAGCGATTCCATCTTTGGCAATGGCATAAATAGTTTCAAAATCAGTTTGTTCGTCAGTAGCTTCTAGGTCGATAAAGAGGTCAAACACCTCATCTAATACTTCATTAATTCGGCTATCAGGTCGGTCAATTTTGTTTACGCAAACAAGAATTTTTATATCCTTTTTGAGAGCCTTGCTTAAAACAAAACGAGTTTGAGGAAGAGGGCCTTCGCTGGCATCAACTAATAAGATAGCACCGTCAACCATATCGAGAATTCTTTCGACCTCTCCGCCAAAATCACTATGGCCAGGAGTATCGACAATATTGACTTTAATATCTTTATAAACAAATGAAGCATTTTTGGCAGCAATGGTTATGCCACGTTCTCTTTCCAGGTCCATGGAGTCCATCATTCTGTCTTCAACTTCTTCATTTTCACGAAAAAGTCCACTTTGCTTGAGAAGGTGATCAACAAGGGTTGTTTTTCCGTGATCAACGTGAGCAATAATAGCAATATTTCTAATGGGCTGCATAGGGGCGTCCTTATTATGAGATTTGATTTTTAAAAAAACACCCTATGGCTCTTTTTGGGGTTCGTCATTATTTTTTTCATAAATTCTCGATATTTCCTACGATAGGAAGTGCCGATTGGTTAGCTTTTTATTTGCGAAGTCAAATCCCACGATTTGAGCTGCCACTTTGTTGTACATATCGCCACCGTTTCCCCCTTAGAGTTACTAATATTGGTGGTCATATCAAACCAAGCCTCATCTTTGATCACTTTAGGGAAATCCTCATTTTTTTCGGCAACGGCTGTAAGTTCACCCCGTCCTTGCTTTTTGTAGTCCATATGCAATTCACTTAAAATCAAACGATAGCTCTGTAGGGAGTAGTTTTGGCCCAGTAGTAATCCAGCGGGGTATTCACCTAACAAAGCCAAGGCACAGGCATGGGCTCCTCCGAGATGGTTTTGGCGCCGTTTTTTATTGGGAGAAACAACTTTAACTAAATCTTGGGATAGTTCTTTAACTTTAAAGCCCATACCTCTGTTAAACGGAACAACACGTTCCATAATTTTATCGACCATAAGGTGTCTGGCTAATTGGTTAGGAACTTTATTGATTTGGGCAAAGATATCAATTTTCATTGGGACAGTCCTTGTAAAGTTTTAAGAGTTTTATGGTATTCAGTGATCATTTTAGTCATAATTTCTGAGCAGGAAAGCTGTTCTTTAACTAAACCAACACTTTGGCCAGCACTCCATACACTTTTCCAGCTCATTTTTGTTGCTGATTTTTCAAGAGCTTTCATGCCCGCCCAGTGTATAACCGGAACTGCATATTTTTTTGTGATGGGGTTATTTTTTAGTTCTTTCATCACCCAAGGTAATTTTAAACCTTGCTTCTGAACAAACTCGGTATTGATGACAGCAGCTGGGGTGCCGGAAACTCGCTCGGTCATAACAATGTCCTCCGGGCAGGAATCAACAATGGCATCTTTATAATCTTTAGTGACATTGGCTTCATGGCTAGCAATAAAGCGAGTGCCGACACTGACGCCTTGGGCACCGAGAGCTAAACTGGCGGCTAAAGTGGTTCCGTCGGCGATACCGCCAGCGGCGATCACAGGTATATCTAGTTCTTTGGAAAGCCAAGGTATGAGAGAATAAGGTGAAAGAGGGCCAGCGTGGCCACCAGCTCCTGAGCAAACAGCAATAACAGCATCAGCTCCTAAATCTTGAACTTTAAGAGCATGCTCTAGGTTAGTGACATCACAAAAAACTTTAGCCCCGTTTTTATGGGCTTCACGAATGGTTTCTTTGGGGTTTCCCAGGGAGGTTATAAAAGACTCCACTCCCATATCTAAGCTTGACTTGAGATCGGTCGGGTAACGGGTGTTACTTTTGTTGACGATGAGGTTAACACCTATGGGCTGTTTAGTTTTTAGCTTAATTTGTTCAAGAGCGTCTTTGAAAGCCTCAGGGGGTCTGTAGTTTAGAGAAGGAACGGTTCCTAAACCTCCAAACTCACTGATAGCCACCACCATATCTACGTTAGAAACTAAAAACATAGGGGCACCGATGATTGGGTATTTTATATTCATCATTTTTGTGAGTTGTGTAGAAATACTTTTCATAGGCGTGGAAAGTCCTTTGGGAGTTAAAATTTATTAGGAAGTCACATAAATTATAACTGAGGCACCTTCGCCGAGCTAGAGATAATTTTTTGTTGATAAGGATTGACGTATAATGTTGATTTCCAGGCTTGTTTTTTGACGAGCCTAAGGTTAAGAAAGGCTCCTATACAGCTAGCTTTCAGCAAGAAGGAGCATTGACATGGCTAAAAAGAAAAAAGTAGTAAAAAAAACAAAAGCAAAATCTAAAAAAAAATCGTCTGCAAAAAAAGTCGGTCGTAAAAAAATAGCTAAAAAAGTAGTCAGTAAAAAAAAGGTTAAAAAGAAAACCTCCAAAAAAACAGCTTCTAAAAAAATATCAAAAAAGGCAAAAAAAAAGAAAGTGAAGGCCAAAAAGACTAAGAAAAAATCTTCAGTCAAAAAAACTCCAAAAAAAATGACAAAAAAAGTAGCAACTAAGAAAAAAACGGTTCGTAAAAAAAAGAGCGCGACGGCTCAGAAAAAAGTGAGCAAGAAAAAAACGAGTGCTAAGAAAGTAAGTAAAAAAGCCAATTCACAGAAAGCATCAAAATTGAGCTCAAGAAAAACAACCTCTTCTCGGGCAAAAAAGAAATCAACCCCCTTATCTCAAGGAGCAAAAATGACCACAGAGGCCTCTCAAGTAGAATTAAAAGTCTATGAACCACAAGTTACCATCGGACAAAAAGTTCCAAACTTTTCGCTACCAGCCACTGGTGAGTCTGAGGTTTCTTTATCCTCACTTGCAGGAAAAAAAGCGGTTATTTTCTTTTACCCTAAAGATGCGACCCCTGGCTGTACAATTGAGGCTCATGACTTTACTCGTCTAGAAAAAGATTTCAACCAATTGAACGCATCTGTGTTCGGAGTTTCTAGAGATAATATGAAGTCTCATGAACGTTTTAAAGAAAAGCAAAGTTACTCTATTGATTTAATTAGTGATGTTGATGAAAAACTTTGCTCAATTTTTGGCGCTATACGTTTGAAGAATATGTATGGAAAAAAAGTAAGAGGT
>JAHDIR010000023.1 GCA_020630675.1 Bdellovibrionales bacterium | reverse complement strand
AAGATGTAAACGGTAAAAGTGTTTTAGATAACTCTCTTCTATATTTTGGTGGCGATATGGCGGATGGTTCAGAGTCACACTCGCCGGACAACCTTTTTACCGTAACTATCGGAAAAGCCGGTGGTCGAATTAATACACAAAGGCAGTTTGTTGACTTAAAAGGAAATAGCACCTTTGCCTTTCAGCACGCTCTTTTAAGGGCTATAGGGCATAATGGGGAGGGCTTGTTCAGTCACTTAGGAGCTAGTGCCAGGGTAGTAGATCCTAATATTTTTAAAGGATAAATTAGCAGTCTCTCAATCAATTTATATTTAAGGCAAAAAAAAGCCCAAACAAAATGTTTGGGCTTTTAAGACTCAATTAAATTTAAAAATTAGTTTACAACTTTAACACTAACGGCACAGGGACCCTTCTTGCTTTCGCCAATTTCGAATTCAACTTTATCACCATCATGTGGCTCTTGACCTTGGATTTCTGAAACGTGAAAAAATAAATCTTTTCCATCTTCCGGAGTAATAAATCCAAAACCTTTACTAGCATTATAAAACTTTACTGTTCCTGTACTCATTTGTATTCCTCATTCTTTGTTATTAGTTATTGTTCCTAAATATTATGATTTAGGCACATATAGAGTTATAGGTGTGGGGGTATAGACTGTCCATTAAAATTCAATAAATTAAGGCTTTAGGAGGGAATTATGACGCAGATAAGCCGTTTGTTATAGATCTTAAGGCCCTTTGGCCCTCAAATCAAAGGCCATCGTTTTGGCTTATATATTAAACTAAAAACCTTATTAGGCGAAAAGCGACAAGTAAAACAAATGACCCGGCAATGGCTGTAAGCACAGTTGAAAGACTTACCCCAGAAGTGAGGTTTGCGCCGCCCAGACCGAAATAGCGAGCCATAAAACCACCCAGAAATGACCCAGCAACCCCTAGCAGAGCTGTTGAAATAAGCCCTCCCTTGTCTTTCCCAGGTAATAAGTACTTGGCTATAATGCCAGCAGAGAGTCCAAGCACTCCCCAAACAATAATTTGATTTTGATACTGAGCCAAATACTCCACGAAAAGCCTCCTGTTTTTGGTTTTTTAACAATATAACCAATGGTCTAGTCGTTGTCTCTCTCTGATACAATATAACGTAAAACCTTGAGTTTTTTAAAGGACTTAAGACCTAAGTCTAAATAAAATTGTGATTTTACCGATAAGGAATTTATGAGCCAGTTTAAGAAAAAAGGAAGGAAAAGCTATGGTTAAAGTATTTTTACAGCTTTTTTATATTGCGTTTTTTTTAACTCTAACTTCGGGCTGTTTTTCTGACGGTGGGAATGTTGAATTTACTTCAGGTGTAGATTTTGCCAATACAGAAATTGTGGTTCTAGGCGATGGTATCGCCAACGGAAGTAGCTTTTTATATATTGAGGTCCATGTTTTGAACAGTGACGGGTCACCAGTTGTTAACTTTTTACCTGAGTTAAGTGTTGAAGACTCTTCGCTCAGAAGTTGTGGAAGAACAAATAGTCAAGGGATTGCAAGATGTGCAATCACCTCTAGCTTAGCAGGAACAAAAAATCTAACATTAACGAACTTAGAGTTTAATGTTCACGCTGAGGCCATGTTCGTAGCGCCAGTGTTATCAAAGTCAGTGATTAGTAATGTTCCGGGCTCGGCTATTGTGAACACATCTGGGGGGCATAAAATCAGTGCCTCTTTATCTAATTTGAGTGTGCCCCTTAAGTACGAGCACCCCTCGGGCCATAAAGTTTATAGTACTGTTCAGGGCATAGTGCTTTCAGAAGAATAAAAAATAAGATTCTTGGTCACTTGACTGGCGACTTTGATTTTTTGCTCGTTGATTTTTTACTCGTGTTTTTCTTTGCTTTAGTCGGTTTAGACTCTTTAGATTTAATAACAAAGTTTTTCGTAAGAGAAAAATAAAAGTCAGCGGCTTCCTTTACTTCCGGAGAAGTTGTTTCCGGCCATGACCAAATTTCCACCCGACAACCTCTAGATTTTAGATACCAAATCAGAGGTAAAAAATCTTTATCTCCGCCAAGAATAATAGCTACATCAAGTTTTTCGGCTAAAGTTACCGCATCAATGACCAAAAAAGTATCAGCATTTTTTTGTGGTCTTTTAATTTCGCCACCTAAGCTGTGCCAAAAGCTTTCAAAGTCTTTAGAAATTTCTTTGTATTCGGGTTTGTAATATAAAATGCGAACAATTTCTCGCTCACCAACTTTAGATAAGATTTTTTTATAGTCCGTTCGACCCTCATGTTGTTTTAACCCAGATAACTCTATGTTTTCAGCATCAATAAAAATTCCTACTTTTTGAAACAAGAGTTTTTTTTGTAAATCTGCACTATGTGTTGAGGGCATAAAGGTGTCCTTAGTTGAAGAAGTTTTGATCAAAGTTTTGTCTCAATACGATAACTTCAATGAAAGTATAAAACAGTTCGCTGTTTTTTATTAGTTATTTCGAAGGCTTGTTGCCATGGGCAAAGTTAGAAACAGGGGGGTGTGAAAATATTCGACATTGACTAGTATTCAATTGAGACCAGAGGTTCAGGACGAACGAGCTAGTTTTGATGTGGCATATATTGTGTAATTACTACTTATACCCGGCCAATCAACGACCATTTAAGCCTAACCAGCTTAAATACCTTTTGGGGGCGGAGCACTTAACCACTGCTCTGCCCTTATTTTTTTCAGTTAAGATCTTTTTTTGCAATGAACGACGTTTTCAATAATTTTATTATTTGGAACATAAACAATTTCCCCATTAGCTTTTTGTACTCTAGTTGTTACTGAGCCAACATCAACAACAGTTCCAGAGATATCGTCTAAAGAAATTTCATCCCCATTTTCAAAGCCTTCACGAACGTAAACACCTGAGACAATTTGGCTAGACACAGTTTTTGTTCCTAAGCCTAGAGAAATACCTATCGATGCGCCGGCAGCTAAAAGTAAAATTTGAATCACATTGCTCAGAAGCTCAGTTTCAATTTGTAATTGTCCAAAAGCTAAAACTAAACCGATGACAAAGATGAGAGCATATACGGCTCGACTGACAGCTTTGCCGTAGTCAAAGTTGAGGTGTTCAGAGGTGGCTTCGATGGCTTCTCTAATGAATAGCCCTGCCATTTGTGTGAGAAATAAAATAAAACCTGCGCCAAAAATATTAGGAATATAATTAATAAAACCTTCGATAGCTTGCGAAAGCTTTTCCATTTTAAGAACGTCCGAGGCCGTAATTAAAACTCCTAGCATTAGAAGGTAAAATAAAATTTTTCCAATTAAGTCAGCTAAGCTGGATTTAATGCCCATGCCGCGCAGGCTCTCAGTGAGCTTCATGCGGTCACTCATTTGGTTAATGCCAATTTTAGCAAGAGCTTTACTGGCGACTTTACGAACAAAAGAAGCAATAAAATAACCAACAACAAAAATAACTATGGCAAATAATAGGTTGGGTAAAAATTGGGTGATATTTTTCCACATGGATAGTAGGGATTCAATAAGGTTACTTTGAAAAGTGCTCATTTCCATTTGAGAGGCTCCTAGTCTTTATCTATACTCTTTTTGTTTACACTCTTTTGGTTCATAAAAATACAAAAAACTGCGACAAATTCCAACATGGCTGTCCAAATCGAAACAGTTGTGTACTCAGCCACTGCCTTGGCTGAAGTTTCTGTTTTTGCCTTTTGTACGATATTTTTCACAGAAGCTTGCCGGCGCTGTTGGTTATTGACTTGCGGGCTATGGGCACGGTCGGCCTCCAATAGGCGTCTGATCTCTTCTTCTGTGATTTCTTGAGTTTTAGCTAGTTTACTCATTTTTTCCTCTTTTTCGTTTTTGCGCTCATTTTCAGCGACTTCTTGTTTATATAGACTCTTTGGGCTGTTGTTTAGTCACATCAGGGGTCATAAAGTATTTTAAAGTGTTCTATGGCACGAGAAAGTCTCATTTTTGCAGCGCTGAGTTGAATCCCCAGAGTTTCAGCAATTTCCTGAATTTTGAAGCCTTCGTAAAACCTAAGTACAATCACCTCACGTTCTTGTGGGCTTAGCTTTTCTAGGCCCTGCTCAATTTGTTCGCGAAGCTCAAGGTTGTCAGCCTCAGGAGGGGAGGAGGTTTGCACCTCTTCAGTTTGAAGCCCTTCGCGGAGTTCTTTTTGCCGTTTTTTCTTTTTATAAAGGTCATTGCACTGATTGATAGAAACTCTATATAGCCAGGTTTTAAAGCTCGAGTCTCCTTTGAAATTTTTAATATTATGGAAAACACGCAGAAAAATGGTTTGAACAAGGTCTTCGGCGTCGGCAGAGTTTTTAATGTAATTCAAACAAAGCCGGTAAACAGAAGGCTCGAAGGCATTCACTAAGGCCTCAAAGGCCCTCATGCCGTAAGGTGCCTCTTCTTGGCATTTTTTAACTAAGAGCTCAACTTCAAGCTGATCATTTATATCCACTCTATCTTATTACTACGGATGACACTTGAGGACAAATAGGAGTTCGGCTGACTAACAATTTACGTCACAGCTTTTCTGTATACATTTTTTTTGAGCGGTAAGTGTTTAATTTTATTAAAATGGGTGTGGTCGTTTTCTGGATTGGGATTTGCTACTCCCATATTGATTGAACTGATGTTTTTAAAGGAGAAAACCCAAATGAAGTATTCAAAAATTTTAGGAAGCTTGGCCTTAACTTCGACATTACTTATAGCCGTGTCTTGTGATACCAACCGAGGGTTTAAATCCAATCAAAACTCAATTGGCGGCCCAACTGGCCCATGTGTTGTTCCTGATTCAACAGTTTGTACTAATTTTAAAACAGCTGAAAGTAATAAAAAAGAACTTATGGCCTTACAAAAAAAAATGTCGGAATCAAAGGCTCAGCAAGATCAAGAGGTTGCTGAACAAATGAAGCAATTTCTAGATTCTTCTGACGAAACAAATAAAAGTGTTGCTGAATTTATTGCTTTTTTAAAACAACAGGATAATTTTGATGCTGATGAGTTTTTTAAAAACTATAGCGAATACTCTGCTGTGGTAAACAATGAGTCCTCATTAGATAGCTCTAATCAAGAAGAAGTTAATGTTCAGTTAAGACGTCAAGCTGTAACAGGGCAGAGCCTGGTGGCTACCATTTCAATAGTAGATGGTAAAGCCACAGTTACTGATTGGATGGATGAAGAAACTAGAACCACTTATGTTGATAGTGAAAACACCAATGTGAGTTGTCAGAACACATCTGACAAAGAAGGCTCTACTGTAGCTTGTGATATACTAAGAGTAAATCAAGTTATTGAATCAGAAGGTAATGAAGTCAATCAAAATGTGTTTTACCTTGCACCAGCTGCTGAAGATAGTTCGGAATATGTTCAAGTTTTTCAACCACAAGAAACCTCTAAAGCTAGTGATAGCAGTGAGGGCTCAGACTTATCTGTAGCTAGAAACCCATATGATATTCCCGTTAGTGAAAAGGCAAATGTGGAATCTTCAGGTGATGGGTTTGAGCACCCAGAAAGTAAATTTACAAATGATGTGACAGAAGAGCAATTTAATACAAAATCAACTAATGAAGTTGGTGAACACCCTAATAAGCCAAGCTCTGATACAATTTATGAGCCAGTTGATAATGCAACCATAACTTCAGAAAAAATAAAAAATGCAATTTCGCCGAAATCTTTAGGGGCTAACGTTGAGAGCAAGCTTAGGAAGCAAATTCCATCATTATCTAATAAAGTAGAGAGAGTACTCGGACCAAAAGAGTTAAAGCCAGGAAGTTACGAAAATAGGATAAAAAGTACATTTGGGTTAAATGAAAGACCAGTCAGTGATGAAATTTCGAGCAACCCTTACGATACTAAGAAGACTCAAGAGCCAAAGAGAACAAATGAAAATCCTTATGAAGAACTCTATGGGCCTTCAAATTAATCTATTGAAAGCTGTAAGCCTTCTGTGCCCTTGAAGGTGAAATCAAATGACCTTTCCCAAAGCCTAGCTCTCAGAATGAGCTGGGCTTTTTTTTGTTTCAGCTCTTTCTTTTTATAAATAAAAATAATCAATGAAAAATATTTAAAAAATGGTTATGCTTTTCTTATATGCAGCCCTTAAACTACCTTGAAATTGAAAGTCTTTGTTCCAGGCTCAATGAGCTTTCTGGTAGCACATTACAAAGTATAACCGGGCAGGCTTCTCATCTGTATCTGTTGTTTTGGGATGGGAAAAAAAGTCATATTTGGTTTTTAGATCTTTGGCAAAAGTGCCCTGTGTTTTTACCTTTTACAGGCAAAGCGCCTAAGAAAAGTCAGTACAAGCCTTGGAGCTTATTTTTAAAATCCCACTTTCTGGGTTCTACCTTTTTGTCAGCCCAGCCGACAGGACCTAAAGAGCGCTGCATAGAGATGATTTTTAATAGTTCGGAACAACTTGAACCCCAGCAAATAACCTTGCGACTATTTCCGGGAGGAGTTAATTTAATTTTAAGCTCTAAAAGTAAAACAGTGAGCTACCTAAAACCCAAGCTACTGTCGGTGATGACCTCTGTGAGTGGTGACTTAAAAGCTAGGTCAGTTGAAGAGTTAGTTGAGCAGTACAAAAAGAAAAGTGAAAAAAAGAAGGTGAGTTCGCCCACTAAAAATCCGGAAGAGCTTTTGCAAAGTCAAATACTACGAAAAGAAAAATCCATAAAAAAAATTGAAGAAGAATTAATTTTAAAAAAACAAAAAATCGATGGGTTTAGTCAGTTGGGTGAGTTTTTAAAGTCTCACCTGACTGAAGATATACCACCAGCTCTAAAGGTTTTTTATGAAGCTCAAAAAAATCGTTTTGAAAATATGCAACAAGCTTTTGAAGCCAGTAAAAAGGAAAGGCGAAAACTGATAGGCACAAAAGAGCGTTTGGATAAAATTCGTGCTGAACGAGAGGAGCTTGTCGCTGTTCAGGACCCTTCGTCTTGGTATAAAAAAATAAAAGTTCGTCAATTAGGCCCTTCGCCTTTGAAAATTAAAAAAAAATCATCCCTTAAATTTAAAACGGTGCAATTAGGGGCTGACTTTAAACTTTTTTTAGGAAACTCGGCAAAGGACAATGCTGAGTTAATTAAATCTTCAAAGCCTTGGTATGTGTGGTTACATTTAAGAGATTACCCAAGCTCGCATGGAGTGATTATTAGCGATAAGAAAAAGCCTCCCTCTTACCAAACCTTGCAGTTAGCAGGAGAAGAGCTCATTAATGCTACTTTTGGTGCAAAAAAAAAGAAATTTATTGGAATTAAGTTTGATGTTATTTATTGCGAAATAAGGCATTTAAAACTTTTGAAAGGTTCTGTTGGTAAAGTCACTTATACTCAGAATAAGAACTTGACTGTTCTTTGTAAGTGATTTTCTATTATCAGTAAGGGTTTTAAGTTTTTTTGGATAAAACTTATGGAGAATCAATGATAGAAGTCACACAGTTGACCAAAAAATATGGCGAGCGCAAAGCCATTGATAACCTAAATTTTTCTATCCAAGCAGGAAGTGTAGTTGGGTTCCTTGGCCCTAATGGGGCCGGTAAAAGTACAACCATGAAGATCTTATCTGGCTATATGCCAGCTACCAGCGGTGTTGCAAGAATTTCTGATTTAGATGTTTTTGAAAACCCTTTAGCTGTTAAGTCGATGATTGGCTATTTACCAGAAGTACCTCCGGTGTACGAAGATATGTATGTTCAAGATTATCTTCGTTTTGTTGCTCATTTAAAAAATGTTTCTTCAGAAAATATTGTTTCCTATGTCGGTGAGGCCTTGGAGAAAACTCAACTAGAAACAGTAAAAAATCGTTGGGTGGGAAACTTATCTAAAGGTTATAAACAAAGAGTGGGCATTGCTGGAGCTTTAGTTTCTAAACCAAAAGTGCTTATTTTAGATGAACCGACGGTAGGCTTAGACCCTAATCAAGTTCAAGAAATTCGAAGTTTAATTCTCAACCTAAAAGGTGATCATACTCTGTTAATATCTACCCATATCTTGAGCGAGGTTCAAGCTACTTGTGAACGAGTGATAATTATTAATGAAGGCAGTATTGTCGTTCAAGACACCCTTGAAAATTTAACGCAAAAAAATGACACTCCAAAATCTTATGAGGTGGAAGTTTTACGGGACGAAGATAAGTTGAAAAAAAATTTAAATCAACTACCAGGCGTTATCAAAATAACCCCTATGTCTTCAGGTTTTGAAATTCATATAGACAGCGAGCAACTTTCTGGTGAGCAGCTGTCTGGTCACATTGTGGGGTCAGGCTCTGGGTTAGTAGGTTTTAGAGCTGGTAAAAGCCCCGGGCTAGAAAGTATTTTTCAACGCTTAACCCACCGAAAACGCCGCCAAGATAAACAAGGGGCTTCTGAATGAACTCAATGCTTTACATTGCTAAAAGAGATATTAAAAGCATAGTTTTTAGTCCTGTGTTTTTAATGGTTTCAAGCTTGTGCACTTTTTTGTGGAGTTTTAGTTATATTAAATCACTTATTCAATTTGCTTTTAACTCAAGTGCTCCAAAAGTTTTTAATTCAGTGACTGTAAGCCTTCATCAAGGTGTTGTGACAGGGCATATATCTCTTGTAAATATGGTTTTTATATTTGTTGTTCCTGCCTTAACAATGAAGCTCATATGTGAAGAAAAAAATCGCCGGACTTATGACCTTTTAATGACGTCCCCTGTCAGTTCCTGTCAAATCATCATGGGTAAATATATAGCTGGTTTAGGGGCTAGCCTTCTTTTACTTTTTATTTCTATACTATACCCTTTGTTGTCAGGCCTTATTTCAGAAGTAAACTACAGTTTAGTGTTTTCGTCTTATCTGGGGTTGACTTTAATGACCTTTGTTTATGTCGCTATCGGCCTGTTAAGCTCCTCAATGACTCGGTCCTTACTTTTAAGCGTCATCATGGGAGTTGTCTTTAACCTAGGGCTTTGGTTTTTAAGTCAGGGTTCGACCTCTTCTGATAATGATGTTTTTATTGCGGTCATGGAGCATATGTCGGTGGGTGATCATTTATTTGGTTTTGTTAAAGGAACCTTTCGTTGGAGTTCATTTATATACTTTTTAAGTTTATCGGCCTTGTTTGTCTTTCTTTCCGAAAGAGTTTTGGAATCATCGAGATGGAGGTGATATCATGAGCAGATACGGTCAAATTTTTTTAGCTATTTCTATTTTTGCTTTTTTACTTTTAATTATTTGTCGGGTGGCTCTTGGTGGTTGGGTGAATTACCTCTTTTTTCCTCTCGCTTTTTTTATGGTTAGTTTTTTTGCTGCGTTAGTTGTAGATATAAAATTTTACATTCAATTTTTGCAACTGAAAACAACAAAAAAAGGCATGAATATGGGAGTTATAATTCTCTTAGTCTTTTTACTTTTTGGAGCAGTTAATTTTTTAAGTGTTCTCAAAGATAAATCTTGGGACTTAAGCAGTAACCAACTAAACACCTTAAGCCAAGAAACAGAGGCTTTACTAAAAAATATTGACCAACCTATAAAAGTGACAACCTACTATAGAGGTGCTGAAGATCAGGTGATCAAATTAGCTGTTAAGCAATTAATTGATCGCTATAGAAGTAAAAATCGTTTTCTTAAATCTTATTTTGTGAACTCTTATTCTGATCGTTTAAAAGCTGAAAAGCAGCTTCAAAAGTTTTCATCGCAAGGAGAAATGATCTCTATAGTATCAATGGGCGAGCGACAAATTAAAGTTGAATACCCGATGAATGAAAAAAACTTTACAACCGCTTTAATTCGAGCCACCCGAAAAAGTAAAAAGACAATTTATTTTATGAAGGGGCATGGTGAAGCTGCTTTGGACTCAAAAGAGCCAGCGGGCTTGCTTGATCTTAAGAACTCATTAGAGGCCATGGCCTTTGACGTTAAAGAGCTAAACTTTGTTATGACCAAAGTAACAATCCCTCAAGATGCAAGTGCCCTTGCTTTAGTCGGCCCACGATTAAAATTGTTTCCCAATGAAGTTGTGGCTTTGACGAATTACTTAAAACAAGGTGGACGTTTATTGGTGGCTGCAGACCCTGGAGTTAACCATGGCGTTGAGCAACTTTTATCTTATATGGGCGTTTTATTTAGAAACAACTATATCATTGGTGAGGTGGCTGAAAAGTTAGGGCGGAGTGCTTCTTCTGCTTTGGGTTTGCGCTTTGATCAAGAGTCTTTGATCTCTAAACCCTTAGGAGTTATGGGGGCGCCTTACGCTATTTTTGAACTTGCTAGTGAATTAAATCACGTTGAGACTAGCCCTGACAGTGACTATAACTATCGGCCTTTAGTATATTCCGCTCAAGAGAGTTTTACAGTGAAAGAGCTACAAGTTGAAGTCAAAGCGGGAGTCCGCCAAGAAAAAGTAATCGCTTTAGAAGTGACAAAAAAAAATAATAGTAATTTTGGTTTAGTTGTTTTTGGTGATAGTGATTTTTTAACTAACAAAGATATCGTTCATGGGGTGAATCGACGCTTAGGCTTGAACGCCTTGGCCTATTTAGCCAAAGAGCCAGACCTTATTCAGGTGCCTGAAAAAAAACTTAAAGGGACCGTTTTAATAATGACTGGTCGCTTACAAAATACGGTGATTTTAGCAGGAGTATTATTTCCTCTTTTTTTATTGATGATGAGTGGTTTTGTTTACTTTAAAAGAAAATCGGCATGAAGTACTTTTCTAAAACCCTTATTTTTGCAAGCTTTGTATTTTTAGTTATAGGCTATTCAGTTTTTGAGTTCAATAATGAAAAAAAAGCTTATGATTCAAAAGTAGAAAATTCTAAAATTTTTCCAGGAATAAAGTCCGCAGATGTCAAAGAGTTTAAGTATATCATAGAAAAAAATCAAAAGTCTTTCTTTGTAAAAAAAAATAACAAAGTTTGGCTACTAAAATCGCCGTTACAAGATTTTGCAGACCAAGAGTTTATACAGCAGTTGTTATCACAGCTTTTGGAGGACCAAGTTTTTTTAGTGAGCTCAGGCCCTCTTAGCCCCGAAAAAAAAGTGGAATATGGTTTAAGTCAGCCATTACTAACGGTAAGTTTTAAAAGCCACGAGGGGAGAGTACTAGATCTTGTGGTTGGAAGTTTAAACACAGCCGATAATAAAGTCTTTGTGCATAAGCTCAATGAAGACCAAGTTTTTGTCGCCAGTTCTTTTTGGCACAACCTTGCAGATAAGCAAGGATATGATTTTCGACGAAAAAATATTTATAAATACTCTGGCTCTGTTCAAAAGCTTTCTATTTTTAGGTCGGGGGCCAAAGAAACACATCTAACTTACGACTCTGCTGAGCAGCAGTGGAAAAATGACAGTGACTCTTCAGTTTTTTTTACCAGAAAATCTATGGGTCAGCTAGTTTCTACATTGGAGTCTATTTCTATATTTAGATTTCTTAGTGAAATTCAAAATAAATCTTTGTTAAATAAATACGGTCTTATTCACCCATTGTTTGAGTTAGAGTTAAAGTTCGAGTCGTCAAATCAAATTAAAAACTGGAAATTGACTGTGAGTTCTGAGGATCAAGAAAAGCACTATGCTATTATTTCAGGTCGGCCTCACATTTTTCAACTCAATAAAAAAGAAGTTATTAAAATAAAACAGCATTTAAATGAGTTACAATAATTTCTCAAGTGCTATTTTTTACGTTTGTCGACCCATTAAATTCCACAAGACAATCTATTTATTTGGTGCTAGCATATTATCATTTCATTTAAAAAGAGGTGTTTATGTCTGCCATCATTGTTAAGTCCCCGACAAGAATAGATTTAGCCGGAGGAACTCTAGATTGTTGGCCACTCAATGCTATTGTTGGTTTATGCTATACAATTAATCTATCAATTTCGATATTTACCCATGTTCACTTGCAGCCCTTGTCAGGTTCAGAGATTGAGTTAGATATAAAAGACTTATCCTACCGTAAAAAGTTTCCTCACTTACAGTCTTTATTAGAGTGTGATGATCCGGAGTTAGTTTTAATTAAATCTCATTTGAACTATTGGCAGCCAAGTGAGGGTTTTTATTTAAAAACGTCTTCAGAAAGCCCTGTAGGAGGTGGACTTGGCGGAAGCTCAAGCTTAACAGTCAGTTTAATTCAAGCTTTCTCAAAATGGTTAGAACGCCCTGTAAAAGGTGTCGATTTAGTGACTTTAGCTTCCAACCTAGAGGCCCGGTTTTTGGGAACACCGACCGGAACTCAAGACTATATTGGAGCTTACAGCCAGGGTTTAAATTTAATTACTTACGATTATGATGGAATCAAATTTGAAGCTCTTCCGTATGATAAAGATTACTTTAAAGATCGTATTTCTGTTATTTATACAGGAAAGTCTCATCATTCGGGTATAAACAACTGGCAAGTGATTAAAGAGGTGGTTGAAAAAAAACAAGAAACTATGAAAGAACTAAAAGAAATTGCTAGGCTTTCTCATGATTTTAAGCAGATTTGTGTTGATAAAAAGTGGGATGATATACCTGCGCTTCTGAATAAAGAAAATGATGTGAGAGTGCGCTTAAGTTCAGGTTTTATGAACAAAGAAATTGGCGATCTTAAGAGCATTGCCTTTACAAATGGAGCTACCGGATTTAAAATCTGTGGTGCAGGTGGTGGAGGGTGTGTCATGGTTTGGTCAAACCCAGAAGACAAAACAAGGATTGAACAGGCATGCCAAGAGAAAAACTACAAAGTTCTGACAGCGGACCCGTATACCCCTCAGGATTAAAAGGCCCTTTAAAAAGCTTTATTTTTAAAGGAGTAGCTTTGGGTGGTGGCAAAACCGATAAAACGGCAGTAGCGAACATAGAGTATTTCGTAAATAAAAATAAAATTTTTTTACATAGCTTAACAAATAAAATTAAAACAGAAGATGATTATTCTTCTGATCAAAAGCTTTTTGAAAACCTAAGCTTAAAAAAATCTAAAATTAAGTACATCGCCATAAATGCTCCTTTAAGTTTACCTAAATGCATTCGCTGTGAATTAAAATGTCCTGGCTTTGAAAAATGTGAAGAGCCAGAAATTGCCTGGCTTTGGTCCTCTTATCGTCGCTCTCAGAAAAAAAAGACAAAAGCTAAACTATTTACGCCCTATACTGAACGTTGTGCCGAGGTTTTTGTCGCTAATGAATTAGAGGAGAAGTTTCACTCGTCTCACGCCTTAGGGGCTAATATGGCGCCAATGACAGCAAGGGCTTATTATCTACGTCGACGAATAAATAAGCCTTTCATTGAGGTTTATCCAAAATTAAGTTTATGGCGTATTGGTCGATCTATAGGAATCCAAAAGTCTTACTTGCGCACTCATAAACACTCTGTTCACGGAGAGGAGGTGCGAGAAGCCATTATTAACCACTTAGTGCGCTCTGATATTGCATTTATATATGATGAAGACAAAAAGAAGTTAATAGAGGACTTTTCGTCTTTTGAAGCTTTTTTATGTGCTCTCACTGGAGTTTTAAAATATAAAAAACAAGTCGAGCCCATTCCAAAAACATTTCCAGCCAAAGAGGGCTGGATCGAATTACCTAAAGAAGAAATCACCTGGTAGTCTTATAATAATAGGGCTTTTCATTAAGGTTTTGGCTTTTAGCAAGTCTTTGGTCATAATACCGCATTATCTGATAGATTAGGTCCTGTTAAATGGATTACAATAGCGAGAGTGAAGCCTTTAATTTTATTCCTCACCAGTTTAGTTTTTTTTTGTCAGTTAAGTCAGGCAGACTCATTCAATCAGCATGAGCTTATTCGAAGAATTACTGTTTTTCCATTTTCAGTTCAATCCAAGTATCAAGAAGAAGCTGATGCAGCCTGGTGGCATATTCGCGAAAAACTCACTCAAGACCAGAGATTTCTTATTGCTAGTCGAAGCTTCTTAATTAAAAAAGATGTCTTTCAAGCAAGAAATGAGCTAACTCCTGCAGACTCCATTATATTGGCTCAACTTTTAGATGCTCATGCTTTGATCACAGTTTTTTTGAAAAAAAGATCCTTACATATGCAAGTTTATGAGGGAACACATGGTCAGCTTCTTTGGCGCTCAAAAATTAGCTTGCATCCTTCTTTGCCTATTGGCAGCCAATTAAAAAAGGCGAGTGTTCGTTTGCTCAACGATTTTGTCGCCTCAGTTCCTTATCAAGGCTATGTTTATATTGATCGCTTTATCGGTAAACCTGTTTCTAAGCAGGGAAATAAAAAAACAATCCGAGTGAAGGTGGGCAATCAAATAAAAGTAGTGAAGGGTGATAAGGTTCAGGTCATACAAATAGAAATGAAAAACTATAAGCCTCTTTTTCAGTCCGACTCTGAGTTTAAAATATTGGCAGAAGGTGATGTCATTCTTGTGCAGCAAGATGTTCTTACTGTTGAGCTCAATCGTTACGTTCCTTTAAGAAAAATAAAAGAATACTCTTTGGTGAGAATTCCTAGAGAAAACCAAAGACTGCGCGAGCAATTTTTAATTTCAGATGGTTTGAAGTCTAAGATTAGCTCTGAGTACTATGCTCCTGAAGTTACTGAAGCCACAAAAGAAATCAAAGAAAAAAAGCCATTAGTGGCCGCCTTGACTATCATTTTAAATGTGGCAGTGTTCCTACTTTTAGCTTTCTAAGCTTGATTTGAATAGATTGTTTATAAAAAATTTGTTAACTTAAATTTTAATCATTTATTGTGGAAGGAACTAAAAAATTGGCCGAGTGGAGAAGTAGATCTGAAATTGATAGCGATGTTGTTTTCTTTTCTTACTCTATGGAAAATATTTCAAAGGCCGAATATGTTTTTCTGTGGGATCTAGATAAAACCTATCTGGATACCAAGTTTGAGTCATTAAAGGGTTTATTTCGCACCGTATTTGAAAAGGCTTTTGAAAAAAAAAATATCCCTGGTACCTCTGAGTTAGTAAGAGCTATAAAAAACCATACCTCAGGAATGTCTTGTTTTCCTTTATTTTTCATCACAGCATCTCCGCCTCAGCTTGAAAAAAAAATCAGAGAAAAGCTTATTTTTGATAATATTGAGCCTGCCGGGTTATTTTGTAAAGATAATATGCAAAACCTACACCCCCAACGTTTGTGGCGATTAAAAAAACAAATTGGCTATAAACTGCATGCTTTGATGCAACTCCGCTCAAAACTATCAGAAAATGTTAAACAAGTTTTATGGGGAGATGACAGTGAAGCCGATGCCATTATTTACTCACTTTATTCTGACATATGTGCCCGGCGTCGTAGTCGCGATGAAATCATCAAGGTTTTAAAGGAGTTTCATGTTATTGATTCTCAAATTAAAAAAATTATGGACCTACAATCTCAAGTACCAACAAACGATCCTGTTGATCGATACTATATTAACTTAGAAGAAGACACCGATGCTGAATATTATATGAAATTTGGTCGTCGCTGTTTACCGACCTATAATAGCTTTCAGTCGGCCTTGGATTTATTTCAATTGGGTCGAATAAACACTCATCAACTTTTGGAAGTGGGAACAAGTATGTTAAAAAATTACGCTTTTACCACAGATGAAATTGAAAAAAGCATTGAAGACTTAGTTCGACGAAAAATTATTGGGCAAGACACCTTGGCTAAAATTCTACCGCGCTTACAGGAAAAAAAGCTGGTTCATAATTATTTCGAGCCAGCTATTGATGCCGTAGGTGTTTACTTTTGTGAATCACAATTAACATTTTTAGGGGTTTCAGAGCCCTGGGTGCCAGAGCGAGTCGATTATTTACACGACTTTCGTTAATTGTCTTGCGCCCAAGACCGTAGTAGCCGCTCACTCCTTTGGGAGACTTTTTGACTATCATGACTGAGTCCGTTTTTTATTGTCTCGATCAGTTGTTGTTTTAGATAAGGGTCATTTGTTAACTGAACAGCTTTTTTTATACTTTGTAATGCCATGATTTGTGGATAAACAAGGGTTGCTCCAGCTGGGCTACCATGAGAGTCTTCGTTTAGGTGTTCCTCTTGGCAGTTTTCTAGGCTTAGGCATAAAGGCTCATTCAGTACCGATGAAAAAAAAGGAAGGTCTTTTTCGCTGGTAATATTACGGCCCAATAAAAAAACAAGAGTTCCTTTTCCTGCACGGTTTTCATCTTGCATTAAAGAATAAATTTTTCTGAACTCGCTTTTTTCATTTTCATTTAAAGTTTTAAGCTCAGTGTCTAGGCGGGGGTCGTTGTCATTATTACTTTCAAGAATTTCTAACAAAATTTGAGCTTTTAATTTTACAGGTTCAGCAGAATTTTTTTCAGAGGGTAAACGGTCATTTATAGCTACATTCGGCTTGAGCTTTTGTGGAGTTTTTACAGCAGTTGGCAGTTGTTCTCCTTTTGATAAGGATGTGGCGGGCAACGGTTTAACTCGTTTTGAATTTTTCTTGTCATGAAATATAAAAAATAAAACAGTGGCCATAACAAATAAACTTAAGGCCACTTTATTATTTTTAGCGGTAAAGATCATTGAGAATATCTTCTTTAGCTTTTGGGTCAGTGACTCGTATTAACTGGTCGTCAGCATAAATTTCTGCATCCATTAAAACTTTTTCAGAGCAATTCTCACAGTTAAGGGCAATGTTTTTCATTAAAACCACTGTTGAGCCGTAAGCTCCTTTGTAAGAACTATCACATCCTGGAGCACCAGCCAGGCTAGCTCCTGTCCAAATACTAGTTCTGGCTTGACCATTTTCATCGTTGAAAGGTTGAGGGCATTTGGCATGAGGCCAATTTCTGTTGTGCCCTTCTGTATGTCGGGCTTCATGATAAAGAACAAGTAGTCGAGCAATTTGCGGATGTTTAAATTTAGTATAGTTTTCAGTTAAATAAACAGTATTTGTCACCCAGGGAATAACACAGGCCACGGAGTTTTTGCTACCACATGTGCTAAGTCCAAATTTCTTCACACGATCTTTAAAAAATTGATTGTAATTATCACCATTCATTAAGCCAAAGATTTCTTGGTGAAGAGCAGACGGCGATCGGCCCTCTATGGAGCTCATGAAGCTTAGGTCTTTTAGGATTTCTTGTTTAACCTCTGATGGCATTTTGCGATCAAAAGTATAGGCCTGAGTGAACTGACAAAAACTAAAGTAAACAATGACAATGCAAAGCAATCTCATATTAACCCCTCCCTGGAATTAAATTGGAATCTGTCGTCCGGACAGATTGCTGAAAAAATTATCTGTAAACTTTAGGGGGGAGTAAAGAAAAAAATGGGGAAAACTTATTTAAAATCAAGAGGGAAGGCAAAAAAGGTTTTTCCCCCGTCATAATTTCTGATTTTTATTCTGGAAAATACATCAATAATACAAGTTTCAATTTTTTTATCTTGGGTTTTGTTTTCTATGATGTTGATATCTTTTAAAGAGCCCATCTCGGTGACGCTAAAGCCAACAAGTATGCGCCCAGAAACCATGCGATGGTCACGAACTCGATTGGCGAGGCACTTTTCAAATAAATTTCTTTTTTTAAAGATAGAAGTTTCAATGTAACGAGTTGATTTTTCATTAGAGTTCAGTGGGTTCGAAGCTGAGTCAGGCATTTCTTCATCTTTAAGCTCTTGTTCGGCTTTGTCTTTTAGGTTGAGAGCATTTATTTCCATGGCCAAAGATATTTTGTCATTGAAGTTTTCATTTATAGCGTAAAAGTCGCCTTTGTATAAAATTAATAAGTTATTGCTTAGGCCAGAGTTAACGACCTCGTAGCCTCCCTGATAAAAATGCAAAAGTACCTTCGCCTCGCTACCTTGCCCCCAGCTTTGAAACTGTAAGTGAGTGCCAGCATTGATATCAATGGCCCAGCCATCATCAATTGTGATTTGTACATTTGAGCCAGTGAATGTTTTTAATTCACTGCCATGATAAATTTTTTCAGGAAAATCAAGAGTATCTAAGCCGGGAGCGTTGGGCTTTGGTAAAAAATTAACTTTACCCACAGCACTTGAAATTTGAGCAATCGCTTCCAGTTGTGTGGGGGCTGGCTCGAAACTATGTTTTTTTTGATTAAGAAAGAACAAGCCACCAACAATGGCGACAAGTACAATAGGTAAAATTATTTTGCCATTAAATTCCATAAGGTAGAAAGCATAGTTTTATGCTTTATTTCTTGGCGTCATCCGTTTTAGGGGCTTTTTCTGGAGCCTCTTCTTTTTTAGCCTCTTTAGCTTTGTTGGAATCTTCTTCTGCTTTGACAGGAGCTGCGCCGGCAGCGCTGGCGGGAGCAGCAGAGTTTTGAGCCGGAGCACTCACTGAAGGTGCGTTATCAAAAACACTATCGCTTTTTTTACCAGTCATGTAGGCAAGAACAAAACAAGTGACGGCAAATAAGACAGCCATCCAACGAGTGGCTTTTGTTAAAAAGTTAGCTGCTCCAGCGGAGCCAAAAACAGTGTTAGAGCCTCCACCGCCACCTAAAACTCCCATGGCTCCACCTTTGGAGTCTTGAAGTAAGATAAGAGTAATAAGAATAACAGCAATAACCAAATGTGCGATGGCGATAAAAGTAAGCATTTGAACTCCCTAAAAGAAACTGAATATAGGTGGTTAAGCAGTCTGAGTAAATCTAAAAATGAGGAAAAATGCCGCATCATATTATCTGTATTGGCTCCAAGCAAAGCTTGGCCATTTTAGTGGCTATTTTTAAAAGGTAGAAGTATAGAAATCCTATGGCATTTATCGTATTTGAGGGCCTGGATGGGTCTGGAAAGTCTACATTAATTAAGAATTTGATGGGCCACTTAGGTCAAAAAAAAATTTCTTTTACCTCCACTCGAGAGCCCGGCGGTACTCAATTGGGAGAGGCTTTGCGTGAGCTTTTACTCAAAGACCAAGATCCACCTCCTTGCCCTAAGGCTGAATTACTGATGTATGAGGCTATTCGGGCTCAGCATGTGGAATGTAAAATTAAACCTGAGTTAAAAAAAGGTCATTGGGTTTTGTCAGACCGTTATGCCGCCAGTAGCGTGGCTTTCCAGGCGGGCGGGCGAGAGATTTCTTTGCCTGAAACCCAATGGTTAAATGATTTTGCCACCTCTCAGCTCCATCCAGATGTGACAGTCCTACTCGATATTTCTTACGCAGACTCTCAAAGCCGGATGGCGGGTCGTTTGGGGGAAGAAAAAGATCGCATCGAAAAAGAATCTCAAGATTTTCATGAACGTGTGAGAACTTCTTATTTGCAGCAGGCTCAAGAAAATCCTGAGCGTTGGTTAGTCTTAGACGCTTGTTTGACTCAAGATCAGTTAAAGGCGCTTTTGATTGAGCATTTAGAGTTAAAAGGGCTTTTATCTTGAAGCGAATTATTGACGAAATTATAGGCCATAAGCCAGTTCTAGATCGCTTACAAAGGTTAGTGAGTTCCAACAAGTTACCTGGCACACTCATATTGTCCGGCCCCAGCTCTGTTGGTAAATATAAAGCGGCTTTAGCCTTGGCGCAGACTTTGTTTTGTCGTCAAAATCATCAGGAGGCAGCTTGTGGTGTTTGTGGTGACTGTCAAAGAGTTTACCTTGAACAGCATGAAGGTTTGAAGCTTTTGAAACCATCGATAGAGCCTATTAAGGTCGAGCAGGCTCGACAAATTACTCAGTTTTTATCTTTAAAAAATGAAGCATCAGAGCACCGTTTAGTTATTATTGATGAGGCAGAAAAAATGAACCCTCAGTCGGCAAATGCTTTATTAAAAACCCTCGAAGAGCCTCCTGAAAACTGTTTTATTGTTTTGGTCACCTCATCTTTACATGCTTTGCTGCCAACTATACGTTCTCGAGGTCAAATTTTTCGCTTCGGTGGGTTAACTGAGGCTGAGGTGCGCCAAATTGTGTCTGCACCTGATTGGGTGTTTAAAGTGAGTGGTGGACGGTTAGACACAATAGCTCGCCTTCAAGATAAAGATTATGAAACTTTATTTTCTGACTTATACAACTCCATAGCAAATCTTCAAGAAGGTTATTTGCAAAGTGCTCTTAGCCCTTTGCAGGGGTTTATCAAAAGCAAAGAGCAATGTTTTGTATTGGTTCAAAGTTTACAAAGTTTACTACAGGCCAATCTATGGGCCAGTTTAAATATTCAAGATAAAATTGCGCAGCAGTTGGTCATAGATAAACTTTCTGGGTTGGGCCCCACCTTACTTTTTGATCTTTTTTTTCAGTCTGTTCAAATGGAGAGCCACTTGAAATCCAACTTTGATATGTTATTAGTATTTGAAACTTTTTTTGCGTCACTCAATCAATACTTTAAAGGAGAAGACTATGTTGCCATGGATAGATATTCATACGCACCTTAATATGCTAGAAGACACTCCTGAAGTGACCCTTCAAAAAGCAAAAGACAATGGTGTAGAAAAAATCATTACTATTGGCACTTGTCCAGACGATCACCCAACTGTTTTATCTCTTGCTCAAAAGTTTTATCCAAACGTTTTTTGTACTTTAGGAGTTCACCCTCATGATGCTGAAGAGTACAGTCCTGATGTCCGAGCCTACATCTCCCAGCATGGAGTCTCTCGTGAAGTTGTAGCCGTTGGCGAGATTGGTTTAGATTACTTTTATGACCATGCAGACAGAAAAGTTCAAAGAGATGCTTTTCGTGACCAACTTAGCCTAGCTCAAGAGTTAGACCTCCCTGTAGAAATTCACACCCGTGATGCTGAAGAAGATACCGTCTCCATATTGAAAGAATTTGAAGGGAAAGTTCGGGGAGTGATCCATTGCTTTACGGGAACGCAATACTTAGCGGATGAAGTTCTTAAGCTAGGTTATAATATTTCTATTAGTGGTGTTGTGACTTTTAAAAATGCAGCGGCATTGCGCAAAGTGGTGGAAAGCGTTCCCCTCGATAGAATTCATGTTGAGACGGACGCTCCTTTTTTGACTCCCGTACCCTTTCGTGGCAAGAAGAACACCTCAGCATATGTTGTTCATACCGCTGAAAAAGTAGCTGAACTAAAAAGCATTTCTCTAGAGGAACTCTCTCGGATTACAAAAGAAAATGCTTTGAAAATGTTTAAAAAAGTAGTTTGGAATTAGTAAATTTAAGGCTTTAAAAAAGACAAAATCTTTTTGTAGCGGTTTTAACTGAAAGTAATTTTATATATTTTATTTATTAAAAAATAGAGAGGAGAATATATTTTGGCTAAATTAAAAGTAGGAATTAATGGCTTTGGACGAATTGGAAGAATTTTATTTCGTGCCGGTTTTGATGATCTTGATATTGTTGGTGTAAATAATTTATCGGCCCCTAAAGACGCCGCTCACCTATTAAAATACGATAGTACCCACAGAAAATATCAAAAAGAGGTTTCTTATTCTGAAACGGGATTAATTGTTGATGGTAAAGAGGTTAAGTTATCTCGCGAACGTGACCCGGCTAATATCCCTTGGAAAGAGTGGGGCGTAGATGTTGTTTTAGAGTGTACGGGAGTCTTTAAAACGAAAGAAGATTTACTTAAACATAAAGCGGCTGGAGCCAAAAAAATATTAGTTTCTGCTCCAGCTCCAGGAGCAGATTTAACAGTTGTTTATGGAATTAACCAAAATGAGTACGACCCAAGCCAGCATGAAATTTTAAGTAATGCATCTTGCACAACCAACTGTTTGG
Organism: Bdellovibrionales bacterium; assembly: GCA_020630675.1. Lineage (GTDB taxonomy): Bacteria > Bdellovibrionota > Bdellovibrionia > Bdellovibrionales > UBA1609 > JAHDIR01. The sequence goes on along the minus strand of JAHDIR010000023.1, from coordinate 22,447 downwards.
CTCCTTTAGCTAAAGTTATCAATGATAACTTTGGTATTGAGAATGCTCTTATGACAACTGTTCATTCTTATACAAACGATCAAAGAATTTTAGATTCCTCTCATAAAGATTTACGCCGAGCTAGAGCTGCGGCTCTCTCAATGATTCCAACCACAACAGGGGCTGCTGCTGCTGTTGGTAAAGTCTTACCAGAACTCAATGGAAAAATTAATGGCTTAGCCATTCGAGTTCCAACTCCAAATGTGAGTCTTGTTGATTTAGTGGCTCAAGTTCGTGAAGATGTGGATGTTGAAAAGGTAAACCAAGCTTTAGAAAGTGCGGCAAGTGGTGATTTTAAAGGTGTTCTTCGTTGTGAGAAAGACCCATTGGTTAGCACTGACTTTATAGGCGACCCCTACAGTTCTATTATTGATGCTCCAAGTACAATGGTGATGGGACCAAAAATGTTAAAAGTTTTTTCATGGTATGACAATGAAATGGGCTTTTCTAGTCGTATGATTGATTTAGCTTTGCACATGCAAAATAAGGGCTTGTAAAATGAGTCAAAATTTATCACGAGCTAAGTTTATCCAAGACTTAGACCTCAAAGACAAACGAGTTTTTTTAAGGTTAGACCTAAACCTTCCCATGCAGAACGGAAAAATTTCTGATCTTACTCGTTTAAAGGCAGCCCTTCCAACCATAAAGTACTGTTTGGACCAAGGGGCTAAGTTAGTTTTGGCCTCTCATATGGGGCGCCCCAAAACGGTTGAGCACAGAACTTCACTAAGTCTTGAACCTGTAGCCAAAGCTCTTGGTGAGGCCTTAAGTGTTGAAGTTATTCTTGTTGAAGAGCCTAACAGTGAAGCCCCAAAAGCTCTGCTGCGTTCTTTAAAAAAAGATCAAGTATTACTTCTTGAAAATTTACGTTTTCACCAGGATGAAACTTCTGGTGGCGAAAAGTTGGTGTCTAGTATCCTTGAGTACACCGATATTTATATCAATGATGCCTTTGGGGCATGCCATAGGGCTCATGCCAGTATTGTGGCCTTACCAAAAGCGCTGACACATAAGCAAAGAGCTTATGGTTTTTTAATTCAAAAAGAAATTGAAGTGCTAGATATGATGGTTCAAAAGCCTAAAAAACCATTTGTAGCCGTACTGGGCGGGGCTAAAATAAGTGATAAAATAGGTGTGATTGAAAAATTATTAGATCATGTCGATTGCTTTTTAATTGGTGGAGCTATGGCTTATACTTTTTTACAAGCACAAAATATATCTGTAGGCTCTTCTTTAGTGGAAAAAGAAAAACTCAACTTTGCCAGAAAACTAATCGACCGTTTGCAGGTTCGTGGAAAAAAAATCCTTCTTCCTGTTGATCATGTCGTGAGTTCAAGCTTTCAAGACACCTCTGGCGCCCAAGTACAAGATTTGATTCCTAATGGTAAAATGGCTTTAGATATTGGCCCTAAAACGATTGCTTTGTTTGGACAAGAATTAAAAAAAGCCGGGATGTGTTTTTGGAATGGCCCTATGGGTGTTTTTGAAAAAGAGAATTGTGAAAAAGGTACGTTTGCAATTGCCCAGTTTTTGTCTGAAAATTCTGGTTTTAATATTGTGGGGGGGGGAGATTCCGCCTCTGCAGCACATGCTTCTGGCTATGCAGACAAGATGTCCCATATTTCTACTGGCGGTGGGGCTAGCTTAGAGTATTTACAGGGCGTTCGTTTGCCAGGTTTAGAGGCTTTAAGAGCTCCTATGAGCTCAGAGCCCAAAGATTAATTCAGCAAAATAGGGAGTTAAAAATGATTTGTGCAGGAAATTGGAAATTGAATATGTCTCCAAAAGAAACCACTGTTTTTTTAGAAGACCTGAAAGTAAAACTAACTGAGCTTCCGGCGGAACAGTTTATTGTTTTCCCCCCAGCGATTTCCCTAGCAGCTGCTCAGCAGGCGTTATCTGGAACTGGTGTTGGTTGGGGAGGGCAAAATATGGCCAATCAAGAATCAGGGGCTTTTACAGGTGAAAACTCTATTAATCACCTTAAAGAGCTGGGCGCGCAGTATGTTTTAATAGGTCACAGCGAAAGAAGGTCTCTTTATTTTGAAACAGATCAACTTGTAAATGAAAAATTAAAATTAGCTTTAAGTAAAAACATTAAACCGATAGTGTGTATTGGTGAAACTCTTGAGCAAAGAGAGTCAGGGCAAACTAAAGAAGTTTTAGCGACTCAATTAAAACTAGGTTTAAAAAATATTAATTCTGATCAGCAAATGATTTTGGCTTATGAGCCGGTGTGGGCAATTGGCACGGGAAAGGTGGCCACAGTAGAACAGGTGGAAGAAGTTCATCAATTTATCAAATCTTTTTTAGTCGAGCAGCTGGGGGCTGATTTTTCACAGCAAACTCCAATTTTATATGGCGGAAGTGTAAAGCCAACCAATTCTGAAGAACTTGCGGCCTTAGAAAGTGTCGATGGTTTTCTTATTGGTGGAGCTAGCCTAAACGTCGAATCCTTTGTTGAGATTTATAAAACAACTGTGTCAGCTTGAGACAGCCTTTAATTATTATATTCTAATTATCAATTTTTTAAGGTGGAGCTGTTTAATGACTTTACGCAGAGACTAGTTGATATAACTCTTATTTTTTCTTGGGGCAGATTGTCGTAATTTGTTTGGCCATTTATAGAAACTTTATTCTCAATCTAAGTCATTGCAAATATTGCAAAAAATAGAATTTAGGCTAATAATTAACTTGGGACCTAAGAAAATAAAGTTACCAATTTCATAACTTATAGAGGTATTTATGAAAGAAGGTAATTACTTTCGTCGATGTCATAAATGCGATGGGGTTATAGAGGCCGATCATCAAGAAAAGCACATTTGTTTGTGTTTGTTTTGTGAGTATCCTTTAGCTCCTTTTCATCATGTCGATGAAAAATTTAGTCCGGTCATGAGTGAAAATACTTTACGGCCGGTTTTATCCAGCGAAGAGTACAACCCTGTACATGGGTTGAGCGCTTTCTGGGACAACTTGGGAGAGCATAACGAATGAAAGAAGTGACATTGCGAGATATTCAAGAGGCACGCACAAAAATTAAAGACACCATCCGAAAAACGTCCATTGAATACTCTCGCAACTGTTCACGCAAAATAGGAACCAATATTCACCTAAAATTTGAAAATCAACAGCTCACGGGTAGTTTTAAAATTCGAGGGGCTTTGAATAAAATGTTATCTTTGAGCGATGAAGAAAAAGCCAAGGGAGTTATTGCTAGTTCAGCCGGAAACCATGCACAGGGTTTGGCTTATAGTGCAAGCTTAACCAATGTTGCCGCTAAAGTGGTTATGCCTGAAACCAGCCCTATGGTTAAAGTGATGGCCACTCAAAGTTATGGCGCAGAAGTTATTTTACATGGACAAATATATGATGACAGTTTTCATCATGCGAGTCATTTAGCTAAAAAAGAAGGCTATACATTTGTACACCCTTATAAAGATCCTGAAATTATTGCCGGTCAAGGGACTATAGGGCTGGAGCTGCTTGAACAATTGCCTGAAATGGATTCAATTATCATCCCTATTGGTGGCGGCGGTTTGATCTCAGGTATAGGTAGGGCCATTAAAGAGTTAAAGCCAAGTTGTAAAATTTATGGCGTTGTACCTGAGCGCTTTCAAGCTATGCGCGATATGTATAAAAATGAACAAAACATAAAGAGTGTTGAGGGGCCATCTATTGCCGATGGAACAGCCGTCAAGGCTCCAGATCGTGAAATGTACGAACAGTTTGTTTCAAAATATGTAGACGACATTGCAAGTGTTTCTGAGCGAGAAATTGCTCAAGCCATGGTGTTTTTATTAGAAAGAGCGAAGTCGGTCGTTGAAGGTTCAGGGGCATTGCCTCTTGCTGCCGCTTTTAACAAAAAGTGGGACTTAGGAAAAAACTGCTGTTTACTTTTAAGTGGCGGCAACGTTGATTTAAATTTAGTTTCAAAAGTGATTGAGCAGGGCTTAACTCAGTCGGGACGTTTGGCCCGTTTAAGGTTTGTTATTGATGATTATCCTGGAATGTTAAATAAAGTGACACAGTTTTTAGGTCATCAAAACGTGAATATTCTCGACGTTCTTCATAATCGTTTGAGTGAGGGGTTAGAGCTTAGAGAAACTATGGTGGAAGTATTAATTGAAACTCGTGGTCATGACCATTTACAATCAACAATAGATAGTATGGTCGATCAAAAGATTTGTAAGCGTCGTTTGAGTATGGAGGAAGTTTGATAAAAAGAGGTGGTTGTTTGCTTGTTGTTGTTCTCTTTTTTGTTGTAAATTCTATGGCTCAAGATGTGACCATCATCAAAGAGCGACTGTTGGTAGATAAAAAACAAAATTCTTTATCTAAACCAGGGTCAAAAAATGGAAATATGAAGATCAAACTTGTTTCCAAAAATAAAAAACGAAAAGCCCGAAAGAAAAAAATTATCATCACTAAAAAGTATAAAAAAGGAAAAAAAACTTACACTAAAAGAAAAATCACTTCTAAGAAAAAAAATGCTAAAGCTAAAAAATACTCTAAAAAGAAGATACATAAAAAAAGAAAAAAATATGCCAAAAAGAAATCTTCTAAAAAGAAAAAAAATATGAAAGAAACAATTTCTCAAATGAAAACTTGTGCTGTCTACAACCCACCTGGGCGTAAGCATGCGAGTGTCGTGGTTGAGGCCACATCTGATAAAAATAGAAAAATTTCCAAAAGAAAGCGTTGTCGTACTTACCGAAAAGTCAAAAAGAATGGAAAGTCTGTTTTGGTGATCGAAGTCGAAGAGTCTCAAATTTAACATCTAAATTCCCATTGTTATTTTGCGTCATATCATTTTATGATGAACTTCCTCCAAAAATTTGTTTTGTGATTGTACTCAAAGAAAAAAAAGTAAAAGCTATGGCGGCTGACCCGGCCTTGAGCCTGCACAGTCCAGTATTTTTAATAAATTGGAAAAATTTTGCTTTTGTTAAAGAGTGAAAGGAGTTTTTTATGCGAGTCTCGGAAAATATAGAAAATTTAGTCCCTTACAAGCCGGGTAAGTCTATTGCGGCCACTAAAAAAGAGTATGGCTTAGATAAAGTTTATAAGATGGCGAGCAATGAATCTCCTTTGGGGCCGAGCCAAAAAGTTCAAGAGGCCATTCAAAATGAAATTTCTAATTTACACCGATACCCAGACCCCAACTGCACGGAGTTGAAAGAGCTTATCGCTCAAGTGCAAGGAATCTTGCCAGAACAAATTGTTGTGGGGAATGGTTCCAACGAGCTGATCGATCTGTTAATTCGAGTATTTTGTCAAAAAGATGAGAAAATTCTTACTTCGGCTGGAACTTTTATCGCCTATAAAATTTGTTCAGTGGCTGCAGATGTTAAGGTTGAGGAAGTTCCTTTAAACAGTGAGCTTCAATTTGATATTCCGGCTTTATGTGAAAAAGCTCAGTCTGATGAATTTAAACTTATTTTTGTAGCTAACCCAAATAACCCAACGGGAACATATGTTCCTGAAAGTGACATCGTGCAGCTGCTGGAAGCTACAAAAAATATGAAAAACACTTTGGTTATTTTAGATGAAGCTTACAATGATTTTGTTCGTGCCGATGACTTTCCAGATAGCCAAAAATTATTTCAAAAATATAATCACTTGGTTGTGTTAAAAACTCTTAGTAAGGTTTTTGCAATCGCAGGGTTGCGATTGGGCTATGTTTTGGCTCGTGAAGATGTTTGCAGTTACTTAAACAGAGTCAGGAACCCATTTAATGTAAACTCATTGGCTCAAGTGGCGGCGGTGGCTGCTTTACAAGACAAAGATTATTTACAGAGGGCTCAAGAAGTAAATTGGAAGGGTTTAGATTACTTCTACACAGAGCTTAAAAAAGAAGGAGTGACATATTGGCCGTCTCAAGCTAACTTCGTTTTAATCGATACGGGGCTAGATTCTATGCTAGTCTTCGAGCAGTTATTAAAGCAGGGTGTGATCACTCGGCCTTTAAAAGCTTATCACTTACCAACTCACTTAAGGGTGAGTGTTGGTAATGATTTTGAAAATATAGCCACTATGCAGACATTAAGGAAGGTTTTGAATGAACTTAGTTGTGACAATTGATGGGCCAGCGGCTTCAGGAAAATCTTCAGTCAGTCGTGATGTAGCTGGTCGATTAGGCTGGTCCTGGGTTTCCACTGGAGCTTTTTATAGAGGGCTTGCCTATTATGCACAACTCAAAGGAATTCCTCTAGAATCAGAAGAAGATTTAATGCAAGCGGCACAAAGCGATCAATGGAAGGTGCATTTGAGTGCTGAAAAAACTTTAGTTTTTGCTGATGGAAAAGATGTTACTGAACATATTTATTCTGACGCAGTAGGAACCATTGCCAGTCAAATCAGTCAGTATCCTTTGGTGCGAAAGCACTTATTGCAGGCTCAAAGAGATTGCTCACGTTTATCGGCAGGGCTTATTGCTGAAGGCAGAGATTGCGGAACTGTGGTTTTTCCCGATGCCTCTCTTAAATTTTACATCACAGCAAAGGGGGAAAGTCGAGCTCAGCGCCGAGCCATAGAAGAAGGTAAATCGGTAGCTGAAGTAGAAAAATCTCAAAAACAAAGAGATGACCAAGATAAGTCGAGAGCTTCGGCTCCGTTGCAAATACCTGAAAACGCTGAAGTTGTTGATACCTCTGACATGGATTTGCAGCAAGTGGTGAGATTTGTTGAGTCTAAAATTAAGGACTCCCTCAACCTTTAATCTTTATTTCTAGGTTTCTTGTATTCCTTGCCAAGTAGCTAAAATGATTCAGTGAAAATTCTTTTTGACTTTGGCTACAGAGCGTCTATAACCAATGCTATCTCATCACATGAGAAATCTAAAATACGGGTAAAAGCCCTAGGAAAGCTTTTGTCCAACAGGAGGTTTGTTTGAACACATCAAACACAAATAAGTCTAAGGCTCAAATAGAGCTAGAAAAAGTAATGGCCATTTTGGACGCCGCAGATAGTGAAGTTCCAAAAAATCCACACGAAGATTACGACACAGCCGGAGTAGATTCTTTTGAAACTATTTACGAGAACTCTTTACAAGATAGTGATTGTAAAGTGGGTGATGTTGTAAATGGTAAAATCGTATCCATTCAGGAAGACTTTGTATTGGTTGATATCAAATACAAAAGTGAAGGTTTAATCCCAATTAGTGAGTTCAGACTCGTTGATGGTAAAAATCAAATTGAAGTGGGTCAAGATGTAGAAGTTTACATCGATAAAATTGAAAATGAAAATGGAATGGTTGTTTTATCTAAAGATAAAGCAGACATGCTAAAAGCTTGGAATGATATTTCTAGAGCTGCCGAAAATGAAGAGGTGATCGAGGGTACCGTGATCGCTAAAGTCAAAGGTGGTTTAAGTGTAGATATCGGAGTCAAAGCTTTCTTACCAGGAAGTCAAATTGACTTACGACCAGTAAGAAACATGGATATGTACATTGGTAAAGTTTATAAGTTTAAAGTGATTAAATTTAATAAACGTCGTGGAAATATTGTTCTTTCTCGAAGAGCTATTTTAGAAGAAGAAAGAGAAAGCTTACGTTCACAAACCTTAGATAATATGTCAGAAGGTTCTGTAGTGAAAGGTATTGTTAAAAATATCACTGACTACGGTGCATTTATTGATTTAGGTGGAATGGACGGGTTACTGCACATTACTGACATGAGCTGGGGGCGCGTTAAGCATCCATCAGAAATGTTAACTGTGGGTGATGAGCTAGATGTTAAAGTTTTAAAATTTGACAACTCTAAAGAAAGAGTTAGTCTTGGCTTAAAGCAAATGAGTGAAGATCCTTGGGGAAAAATCTCTCAAGATTACCCTAAAGGTAAACAGCTAGAAGGTAAAATCGTAAACTTAGCTGATTACGGAGCTTTTGTTGAGTTAGGCGAAGGAATTGAAGGCCTTATTCACGTGAGCGAAATGAGCTGGGTTAAGCGAGTTAAGCATCCATCAGATATCGTTAGTGTTGGTGACGAAGTAAAAGTTGTTGTTCTTGAACTTGATGCCGACAATCGTCGAATCAGTCTTGGTATGAAGCAACTTGAGCCAAACCCTTGGGTGACTTTAAAAGACACATACCCTCCGGGAACAATCATTGAAGGTGAAGTTAAATCATTAACTGACTTCGGAGCTTTTGTTGGGATTTCTGACGGAATTGACGGCTTAATCCATATCTCTGATTTTTCTTGGACTAAGCGTGTGAATCATCCTTCTGAAGTTGTAGAAAAAGGCACTCAAATTAAAGCTGTTGTTCTTGGCGTTGATATTGAAAACGAGCGTTTCAGTCTTGGTGTTAAACAATTAGATGGAGATCCTTGGTCTAATATCGAAGATAAGTACTCTATTGGTTCTCAGCATGAAGTTAAAGTCGTTAAATTAGCTGACTTTGGCGTGTTTGTTGAGTTGGAGTCTCATATTGAAGGTCTTATTCACATCAGTGAACTTTCAACGAAAAGAATCGAAAAAGCCGACGAAGTGGTTAAAGAGGGCGACAGCCTAAAAGCAGAAATTATCACTATTGATAAAGATGCTAGAAAAATCAGTTTAAGTGCTAAGATTGTTAAGTTGAGAGAGCAAAAAGTAGATGTTGATGACTACATCAAAAAAGCAACTTCAACATCTAAAACAAGTCTTGGTGATGTTTTTGGAGCCGCTTTAAAAGGAGCTAACGTTTCTGAAGGTGGAGACAGCTCAGATCAAGGTTAATTCCTTTCTTATAAATTAATGTTTAAAAGGGAGCTTAGGTTTTAAGCTCCCTTTTTTCTTCTAAATGAAAGTCTTACTTGCTGGCAATTTTTTTTATGAATTGAGCCCTTGTCCAGCATTCTCTTTGTTATTGTCTTAAGCCTTTTGTTATTCCTATTGTTTTTGCATAATTATTTTTTAAAAAAAACGAGTCTATGATAGATATAAGTTTTATACTTTCTAATGAAGGAGAACTCGTGAGTTTTTTGAAAGGTTTTGTCACAGTTTGTGCGGCTATTTTTTTTATCTTTGTATTAATCTCTTTAGGGGCCGTTTCCTCGCAGTTTTCTCCTGCTGAATTTTCTGAAAAAATCACTAAAGACTCTATTTTAAACTTAACTTTAGAAGGGGTTATTCTTGATGGGAAAACTATTTTAGAGCCTCTCAGGGAGTATGCCGATAAAGACGAAATTAAAGGTGTTTTAATTCAAATTAACTCTCCTGGTGGTGTGGTTGGGCCCAGCCAAGAAATTTATTCTGAAATTTTACGTATTAAAAATGAGCTAAAGAAACCTGTGGTTGTCACTTGTAATGCTTTGGCAGCCAGTGGTGGTTATTATGTGGCCGCTGCGGCATCAAAAATTATCACTAATCCAGGAACCTTGATGGGCTCAATTGGAGTGATTATGGAGTTTGCTGATCTTTCTGAATTATACAGTTGGGCGAAGGTAAAGTCTTATTCCATTCAGTCGGGAGCTTTTAAAGATGCTGGCTCTCAAAAAAGAGCCATGACGGATAAAGAAAAAGAATACTTTCAGTCTATGATTGATGAAGTTCAAACTCAGTTTGTGTCAGCTATAACAGATAACCGTAAAATTGCTGATTATATTGTCGATAAATATGCTGACGGTCGTATTTTTACAGGAGCTTTGGCTGTGGAGCTTGGTTTTGCCGATAAGCTGGGAACATATACTGATGCGGTTAGAGAGATTGGTCAGTTAACAGGCTTAGGTGAAAAACCAGAGCTTTTTACGCCTCCGAAAAAAAGGCCTAACTTGTATGAAATGATTGGAGAGGTGAAGCTTCCCTTCACAGGAGTGCAAAAACCTATTTCTAACTGGATGGACTTAATAGGAAAGCCTTTGGCTATTTTACCCGGGGTGATTAAGTAAATGGCTAAAGACCCTAAAATAAATTGGGATGAAGTTTGGCCGCAAGAACGAGATTATATCACTCGCCCTGATCGTTTAAAATACTTGCGTCGAGTAGTGAAGCCCAATGACACTGAATGTGTATTTTGTTTGGCAGAAAAAAAAGGTCCGAGCTTAGAAAGTTTATGTGTTTATCAAACTCAACACTCTATGTTGGTTCTCAATAAATACCCTTACAATTCTGGCCACGCTCTGGTTTTGCCTCGTCGTCATGAGGGCGATTTAACAAAGTTATCAGATGATGAGTATTTAGATTTAAATTTACTCCTAAGAAAAACCGTCTCAGCAGTAAAGTCCATTTATAATTGTGCTGGATTAAATGTGGGTTTGAACCATGGAAAAGTAGCAGGTGCTGGTATTCCTGATCATTTGCATTGGCATATTATTCCTCGTTGGTCTGGAGACACAAATTTTTTTCCTCTAATTGCAGAAACAAAGCTGGTGCCCGAAGAATTAGAGCAAACTTATCAAAATTATAAAAATTACTTTGATCTGCAGTCTTAAATAGAAGTCGTTCAAATTTAAACAGGAGAATTTATGGAAAACGTAAAAAAGACTATCGGTTCATTTAGTTTTGACCATGTCGGCATAGCTGTTTCTTCTATCGAGGAAAGTCTAGTTTTTTACAAAGCTATGGGTTTAAAAAATATTCATTTTGAAGAAGTTCCATCTGAAAAAGTGAAAGTGGCTATGCTCGAGTTAGAAAATAGCTCGAAGTTAGAGTTGTTGGAGCCCATTGATAACAGTGGGCCTATTCAAAAATTTCTCGATAAAAAAGGCCCAGGTATTCATCATATTTGTTTAAGGGTGGGGGATATACATTCAGTGATTGAAAATTTAAAATCGGCAAATATTAAATTAATCAATGACGAGCCCAAAAAAGGAGCTCATAATATGTTGGTAGCTTTTGTGCACCCTAAGTCAACAGGCGGGGTTCTTTTAGAAATAAGCCAGCCGCAATAATGAGTAAGTTATGAGCCAAAATCAACAAGTCCAGTTTCAAGTTCCTAGTATAACCCCAATGGTGCGCAATCTCGTTATCATTAATGTCGTTATTTGGGTTTTGGGTGTATTGATTTTTCAAAAGCACTTTATGCAGTCCGAGTATCTGTTTTCTTGGTTTGGCTTAACTCCTGAAGTTGTCATAAGCCGGGCTTGGCTTTGGCAGTTCGTTAGCTATATGTTTTTACACTCAAACAGCTTGTTTCATGTGTTGTTTAATATGCTTATGTTGTGGTGGCTGGGAGCTGAGCTTGAGCGACGATGGGGAAGCCGCTTTTTTCTTATTTATTACCTAATTTGTGGAGTTGGGGCTGGTATTTTGTACACCCTTGTCGTTGGCGCCTACTCACTAATCACAGGAGATGGGGCTCCTTTATTAAGCCCTGTTATTGGCGCCTCTGGAGCTGTTTATGGGCTGTTCTTAGCTTATGGAATGATCTTTGGAGAGAATATCATTTATTTTTTGATGATTATTCCAATGAAGGCTAAGTATTTTGTTATGCTTTTGGGTGGCGTAGAGTTGCTGACTCTTTTGAGCACTGGTTTTAGTAGTAATGTTGCTAACTTAGCTCATCTTGGTGGCGTTGTGGTGGGTTTTTTATTTTTATATTATTGGATTAATTTTAAAGGAAAGCGATTAAGAAAAACCACATCTAGGCATGGACGCAAACTTAAATTAGTGGTAGATAATGAAAGTTCAAAAAAAGACCCAAAGTATTGGAATTAGTCAGGAGTGACCATGAGTTTAAAAACAGAATTTGAAAACCTTAAGTTTGACGTTAGAATGCAAGACATTAACTTGTCTACCAAAATGATTACTCCTGATGAAGTAAAGGCCGAGCTAGCCTCTTTACAAGACTGTTCTGAAAATGCAACTAAAGTTTGTATTGACGAGCCTGAAGCCGATGAAGTGGCTATGTCTGACGAGTCTGCCAATGCTGTAGAAGGAAACTTCCATGCACAAGACGTTAATGGCCAAGCCTCACAGCCAGCTGTTCAACAAGATTCGGGTTTTTCAAACACATCATACAACCCTTACTCTTCAGACAATAATTAATCAAAAATTAAGTTTTATTTGTATATAAGTTAAAGGCTCATGGAGGCTAAAGGTTTTTCCTTTTCCTCTTTCCATGTCTCGTTAACAATTTTTAGTTTTTTGCCTTCCAGTGTAAGGTACAAAACTTTCTCTCCGTAGTCTGAAAGTTTTTCTGACTGATAATCCTGTAAAAAGCGAATAATAATGTGTTGGGAATTTCTGTAAATCACTGTGTGGTTGAAGTTGACTTGAAAAGAGCCTGAGCTTTTAAAAACACCTCTTTTATACTTTTTCCATGCCGAATAATTTTTTTTGCTGGCATAAAATTGAGGGGAGTAAAACTTCATGTATTTGTTTAAATCTTTACTCAGCCAAGCAGACTTCCAAGATTTTAACCATTGGTTTATGCTAGCTTTGTCTTTAAGGTTTTGCTCTGGGGTGACGTAGTAAACTTTTCGGTAAACAAGTACAGGAGTTTTTTTGCTGACTTTTATGTACTTATTGACCTCATTAATAGCCTTTTCGCGAACAACTAGGCAGCCTCTTGATCCTCTTTTGAGGGTTTTAGTAGGAGGTATAGAGTGAAGCCATATTCCACCTCCTGTTTTTTTCTTCATATGATCAAAAAAATTTGGATAATCGAGAGTAAAGGCCATAACCCCGTACTCATTGTAATCTAATTCGTGTTGTTCTTTTTTTGTTTGAACAAAATAAATGCCTTCAGGGGTTTTTAGATCGCCTTGAACATTTTTATTTCCACTTTTTTTACCATGATCCATAGGGAAGTAGTTAACAAGTTGCACCTGTCCCTTTTTGTTTTGCCAAAGGCTTAAAGTTCTTCGAGTTTTGTCAGCGACAATCACATAGTCGTTATAAAAAGTAGAGTTGCTGGTTTGGATGAGGCCTGAAGGAATTTTGCCTTCAGGTGGTTTTACGCCAGGGGGGTCAATGTTTTCGGCAAAAGTAAACGGAATTGATCCAAAGAACAGTAGTATAGTGAGTGCGAAATTCATTTTTGTATTTGATAGAAATACGCTGATAAAGTCAATATTCAGATTTTTTTGATGGTTTTTATGAAGAAATTTTACTTCTAAATAAGTGGACATAGCGTTTGAAAATGAAGCGCTGATTGCAAAAAAGTTTTACAAAAAAACATATTTTTTAATTTCCAAATTTAGATTTATATTTTGTTACCGAGATTTTGTTTTTCAATTTCGATTGACGCCTTGCGCACGTAAAGCTTTGAGACACTTTTGCCTTTTTATTGGTCTAAAGTCTTTAGCCTTTTGTCGATATGCCGATAAATAATCACGAGGTAATTTATTATGGCAGACGAAATAAAAAATAACGAAATAGACCCGCTTGAGGGGGTTCATTCTCCTGGTTTATCCAAGTTGGGTATGATTCTTATTGGTTTGAATGCTATTTTATTGTTGGCCGGCCTTGGCTTGGCTTATCTTGGGAGCTTTCCTCCTGAAAAAGTCGCCTATGAAGAAAACCTTATGAAAGAATGGGTGGCCGTCAACAAGTCATTAGAGGGAGAGAGACTCTACTATTCCCTGAACCCATTTAATGCCAACTTGTTTGGTTCACCTCGTAGTTTTGTAAGAATGTCGCTAAAGTTAGAAATGCTTGATCAAAACAGTTTTCAAGAGATCTCTGACTTAGGTGCTGAAACCAGAGATACAGTTTTAAAAATTCTTAATGAAAAGCAGTCTGCTCAGTTAAGGTCTGTTCGTGGTAAGCTTTTGCTTAAGCAAGAAATTATCACTGCAGTAAACTCCTTTTTAGAAAAGGGCATTGTGAAAAATGCTTATTTTACAGAGTTTGCTTTACAGTAAATTGACTTAAACAAAACATAGTTTTCAGTTCAAGACTTGACCCTACAAGGTGCTAAAGTCACAATAATTCAAGGTAAAATTCTTTTATCAAAAAGAAGTGCTATTCCATGTTTAGCATCGAGTGAGGTATTATTGTGAATAAGTTTATTATTGTATTGTTTGTATTAATTTTTTCAGCTCCGGCATTTTCTAGTTTGAAATTAGATTTACCAGTCGAAAAGTACAAGCTTAAAAACGGTTTAACGGTCTTGCTTCACCAAGATAAATCAGCCCCGGTTGTGAGTTTTCATCAGTGGTATAATGTTGGGTCACGAAATGAAAAAATCGGGAGAACTGGCTTAGCTCACTTCTTTGAACACTTAATGTTTAAAGGTACTAAAAAGTATTCAGGAAAAGACTTTGAGCGTTTAGTGAAGCTAAATGGCGGTAGCAATAATGCTTTCACAAGTCATGATTACACAGGTTATTACGTTAATTTACCAAGTGGTCAAATTGAAAAAATTTTAGACATCGAATCTGATCGAATGCAAAATTTAATTTTTGACCCCGTCGCTATTCAAAGTGAAAGAGAGGTTGTTAAAGAAGAGAGAAGATACCGTGTTGAAAATAGTGTTCAAGGTTATATGAGAGAAGCCATGTATGCTTCTGTTTATAAAGTTCACCCTTATAATTGGCCAATTATTGGATCTATGGCTGACTTAAATGCAGCATCAATTGATGACTTAAGAGCTTTTTATAAAGTCCATTATGCTCCAAACAACTCCGTATTAGTCTTAGCTGGAGACTTTTCTATTCCTAAAGTGAAAAAACTGATCCATAAATATTATGCTTCTATTCCTGCACAAAAGTTACCACAGCACAAGATCCCTCAAGAGCCTGAGCAGCTAGCTCGTCGTGTAACTCGATTAAAAAAAGATGTTCAAAATCCGAGTTTTTATATTTCCTATAAAACGTCAGCAGCCGGGGAAGCAGATAGTTTTGTTCTAGATATTATATCCTCCATTTTGGGAGGGGGAGAAACGAGCCGTCTTTACCAACGCCTCGTCTATAAAGGGCAAATTGCAACACAAACCTTTAGTTATTCTTCCACACCTAAAGACCCTGGGCAGTTTGCTACGTTTGTATCTGTTAAAAATAAACGTTACCTTAAAAAAAGCCAAAGTATTGTCTACCAAGAGCTTGAAAAACTTAAAACAAAAAAAGTTACAGATAAAGAGCTTGAGCGTGTAAAAAATCAAATTATGAAAAGTTACGTCGACTCTTTGCAAACGGTGAGTCGCAAAGCTAACATACTGGCTTTAAACGAAATTTTATTTGGTGATTATAAAGAGTTTCTTAGAGACCTTGAAAAATACTCTCGTGTAACCAAAGATGATATTTTAAGGGTGGCTAAAAAATACTTTAAAAAAGAAAGAAGTTCGTTAATAGAAGTGACAAAAAAATAGGAAGAATTTTATGAATTTTGTAAAAATAATAATTATTTCAGTTTTATTCATCAGTTGTAGTTCGGCTCCCAAAAAAGAGAAGGTCAGCCAATATGTCATTCCAAATCACAAGGTGATGACTTTAAAAAATGGAATGGAAGTCATTTTGATTCAAAACTCAAAGCTTCCTTTATTTGAGCTGAGTTTGTTAATTCCAGCCGGAACACAAAACGACTCTGAAAAAAAACAGGGGCTGGCTTATATAACAGGTCATTTATTAAAAATGGGCTCTTTAAAAAGGTCGGCGGCTGAAATATCTGAATCGTTTGAATTAAAAGGAAGTGATTTCTCTGTGGGCGTTTTTAAAGATTATGCCATGATGGAAGGGTCTTCTTTATCTAAATATAAGACTGAACTCTTCTCTGATTTTATAGAAGTTTTAACTCAGCCTAAGTTTAGCTTGTCTGAGTTTAATCGATTTAAAAAGAAGTTAACAGCGCAAAACTCTAAGTCTTTAGACGATGCCTCTCAAATGGCAAGTTTGGCTATGAATAACATACTTTTTAAAGGTAGCCCTTATGGTTTAAAAAATACAGGAACAGTTAAATCTTTAAGACGAATTCGACAAAGAGATGTGCGATCATTTTATAATAAATTTTATACACCAGAAGGTTCGATCATGGCCATTGTTGGTGATTTCACTGAAAAGGATATTCAGCCTTACCTTGACCAGTTAAGCGCGTCTTGGAAAAGTAAAACAGAAGTAAAAAAAGTTGTTTTTCCTAAACTAAACGATGGAAAAAGAAGGGTTCACTTAGTTCATAAGCCCGAGTCAAAGCAAACTCAAATTCGTTTTGGCCATTTAGGGATAGCTAGAAGTAATAAAGACTTTATTGCTTTAAGAGTTGCTAATGCCATCTTAGGTCAGGGCTTTAGCTCAAGATTGCTGACTGAAGTGAGAGTGAAGAGGGGCTTAAGTTACACTGTGAGTTCATCTTTTGCGGCTCGCAAAGAACAGGGGCCTTTTCTAATTAATACCTTTACCCGTCATGATAAAGTTCAGGAAACAATATCAACAGTTTTGCAAACCGTAGAAACTTATTTAAAGTCAGGAGTCACTGATCAGGAACTTGAGGTGGCTAAAAGTTATCTAATTGGAACCTTTCCTAGAGCTTTGGAGACTTCAAGTAACGTTGCCACGAATATAATGTTGTTAAAATATTTTGGAGTGTCATTAGATTATTTAAAAACTTATACGCTAAAAGTGAGTGAAATAACAAAAGAAGACATTCTTAGAGTTGCCAATGAATACATTCATCCTGAGAATCTTCAAATTGTGGTTTTATCAGATAAAAATAAGGTTTTAGAGGAGTTAAAGTCTTTTGAAGACGTTAAAAACTATTCCCATAAAGAGTTTAATTAATTATAAAACTCTTTAGTGATTTTGTTCTTGTGTTCGGCCAAATATAATTTTTCACAAAACTATTGATTCAGGGCTTGTTGTTTTAAGGCTCTGAATAAAACTTCAGACATTTGCTTTAAAGAAGCCGTTTTTCGTGTGTAAAGGTTAATATTTACTGAGTACTTAAAGTCTTCGGCTAAAACTCGTACGACTCTATTGGTTCTGATTTGTTTTTTTATGCAATGAGAGGGTAAAAAGCCCCAGCCAAGACCTGACTCAACAACTCTTTTAAGAGTTCCAACGTTGTCAGATTCAAAAACAGGTAAAAACTCAATTTTATTTTCAATCATTTGTTTTTCAAAAAGTTTTTTAAAGTTAGGGTACATCTCAGAGTAAATAACAACGGGGCGGCTGTTAAACTCAGAGGCACTAATAGAGCCAGGAGTTGAACTATCTCTTCCTGAGGCCACTAACCACATTTCATCTTTAAATAAATACTGAGGCTCAAACTCTTCTAGGGATGTATTAAACTCAGATCCAACTTCAGGTAAAATAGAAACATCAATTTGGTTGTTTTGCATTTCACTGATGATTTGATCATAGCTTCCGTAGACTAATTTTATGTTGAGCTTAGAGTTATGTTTTAAAAACAAACCAATAATCGGACTAATCAAGTACATACCCATCGAGTTGACGGTTCCAATTCGAAGGTTTCCAGAAATGTCTTGTGATATTGTTTGAATGGCGACTTCTGCTTGTTGAGTTAAGTGGAGAATTTTTTTAGCATAATCAAACAGAAGCTGACCTTGTAAAGTGGGCTTGATTTGTCTAACACCTCTAACCAGTAGAGTCGCAGCCATGTCTTCTTCAAGGCTTCTAATTTGTTGGCTTACGGCCGGTTGGGTTAAGAATAGTTTGTCAGCAGCGGCAGTCATGCTACCTTCACTAAGAACCGTACAGAATGTAGTAAGTTGTTGTAAATTCATGGAATCTCCTATTCAACAAAGACCTAATAGACAAAGGAGTCAGGGAGAGGAGCTTGTGAATGGTCAGTTGCGCCTCAAGTCATAAAATATTCTTATGAGATGTTAAAATCAAGCTAAAACTTTTTCTTATGGCTAACTCAGGTAATATTTACATGCTCTTTAAGGGTAAGAACTAAAGATAGCTATCAGGAGTAATACCCATACGAGCACAAATGACCTTAATGATTTCAGCGGCTGTTTCTTCTAGGGCTCTGTCGGTGACGTTAAAGACAGGCCACTTTTTATTCTTTTTAAAAATTTCTTTGGCCTGCTCGAGCTCTTTATTAATATAGTTTAAAGAGGCATATTCACTTCCAGGGTCTTGTCCAAATTTTTCAAGTCGTTTTCTACGAATTCGATAGAGAGTTTCATCATCAATAATTAACCCAACGACTTTTTTTTGGTCCACTTCAAAAAGTTCATCGGGGAGTTTAGAGGTTAGCACCAATGGAACATTGGCCACCTTCCAGCCTTTATGACTTAAAAATATAGACAAAGGTGTTTTACTGGTTCGACTAATTCCTACTAAGATAATGTCGGCAGCATCTAGGTCAGTGTAGAGTTTTCCATCATCATGTTTAACAGTGTACTCAATGGCCTCAATTCTTTTTTTATAACGGTTGCCAATGGTAGAGCGTAAAAGTCCTGCCTGAAAAAAAGATTCACTTCCTCCTAAATATTTATTGAGATCATTTAAAAGAGGTCCTAAGAGGTCAACACAAGGAATTTCTTTAATGGCTGCATTTTCAATAATTTTTTGACTCAAACTTGGGCTAACAACAGTGTGAACTATAAACCCTTGTTTTTCAGCAATTTGATCTACGAGGTTTTCTACCTGTACTTCTGTTCTAATATTTTTACATCTAACAATATGAACTTCTTGATCAGAAAACTGAATAATGGCCGCTTGAACCATAGTGCTAGCAGTTTCACCGGTTCCATCAGAAATTATATAAATAGTAGGAAGGTCTGTTGAAGTTGTCATATATTTATCACCAAGTGTATTTTTTCGGGGTTGTTGTTTAATTCATGTAAAGTCTTAACGTTATGTATTGAGTCGGGAGCGAACACTCTAAGCTTGGGACGACCTAATTTTTTCCAACAAGAGCTGAGCTCAAGGCACCACTTTTCAGGGTTACCATTAAAGGGGAGTGATAAAATAGCTTTGGTTGGAAGTTTTTTGTTAGCACAGACAAGTATGGGCTTATTTAGGTTTAGCTTTTTGTTTTGTAATTGAAAGTGGGTAAACCAATCAATTTCTTTTAAAATTTTTGAGTTTTTTTGATCGGCAAAGGCCCATAAATCATCTCCTTCACTCAACTCAGCCGTTCTTGGTAAAACAACTAAGCTCACCCTTACTCCTCGTCACTTCGTAAGCTAGATTGGGCTTTGAAGACTTGATCTAAAAGGCCATTGATAAAAGCCGAAGCGTCCTGGGCCGAATATTTTTTTGCAATTTCTATAGCTTCATTGAGGACAACTTTAGGGGCGTTTGGAGATTCAGCCAGTAGGCCTTCAAAGATGGCCATGCGAATAATATTTAAATCAACACTCGACATTCTTTCAGGGGACCAGTTTTTACTGTTGAGTTTAATAGTGGAGTCAATTTTATCAGTGTTTTCAATTACACCCTGAGCAAGAAAGTGGGCAAATTCAAGAACTTCTGGCTGTGATTTATGATGAACTTTAAAGTAATTTACACTGCTGGCAAGATCGAATTTTTGATTAAACTCACGTTGAAATAAAATTTGTAAACAAAGTTCTCTAGATTTTCTTCTGAGCATTGAGTGTCCTAGTGAGCCGAATCGTTTCGTGGCTTGAAAACGTAATCTTTTTGGAGAGTTTCAACAAACTCTTTTACATCCTTAAACTCTTTGTAAACACTTGCAAAACGCACATAAGCAACATCATCAAGAGACTTAAGCTCTTTGACAACAATTTGACCTAAATCAATGGCAGAGAAAGATTTATTTGATTTTTCAATGATGGCTTTTGTTACCTTTGAAACGATGTTTTCAATTTGGGCTAAGCTTACGGGTCTTTTGAGGCAAGCTAGTTGAATGCCTTTTCTGAGTTTATCTTTATTAAAAGGTTCTTGGCAGCCATCTCTTTTAAGGATGAGAGGGTAATTTACAAAAACAGTTTCAACAGTGGTAAAACGAGCCTTGCAACCAGAACACTCACGACGTCTTCTTATTTCGTCGTCTTTGTAGACTCTCGTTTCGAGAACTCTACTTTCAGTGTTTTGACATTCAGGGCATTTCATTCAGAACTCTCATTTAGTAAAATTTTGAATTGAATTAATCGTTTAATTTAAATAGGGGAATTTAAACGGAGGGTCAAGTAAAGTTATAGCTAACTTATTTCATATTATTAATTATTGTTGGGCACTTAAGGCTCTTGGTGAACCTGTTCTTTTATAGAAATGGAAAGCTTGAGGTCTTTTGAGCACTTGGTGTAGCAAAAAAGTCTTTCTCTAAAATTTTACTTTTTACAAAGACGGAAAAGAAGCAGCAAATACCCCGAATGAAAGGGCTATCTCGTAAATTCGCGTTAGTTAGTTTGTTCTAAACCCCAAGAATAGTGGTGGACTTTAAACTCGAGCCCAAATTTCTTGTCACTGTGCGAAATGTCGAGTATATTTTAGTTTAAGAAAAACAATTTACTTTTGATTGAACTTGAGAGGTATCTGTTCATGAAAACTATCTCCTTAATATTCTTATTTATTTCCCTTCTCACTGTCCCAGCCAGTTTTTCTTTCGCCAACGGAACCCCACAGTTTGGTAAAGCCAAGTCAGACCAATATTTCATTCAAAGAAAACGAAAAGTGGCTAATATTGTAAATGTTAAAGATGATCCTCACAATGTTGCCCCCGTGGCTCAACGTGCACCAGAATCTGCAACCCATTACTTAGCCTTGCAGGCTGGTTTTTTTATTGATGATAAAGCTCATCGTTGGGGGGAAAAATCAACAGACACCGATATTGGTAAATGGAACCTAGGAGTCACTTATCAAATTGGAGAGTGGGTCAACTCTATGGATCTTCATTTTCGAGCTGATTTTCAAAGTTTTAAAGTTGACGGTGAGTCAGCTAATAAAATGAGTTTAATGTCTTTAGTGACTTTTCCTGATGTTCGTAGTGGTTTCCCTCTTTATTTTGGAGCAGGTGCTGGAGTTGGAATATTTTTTGATCAGGTCGATGATGAGTCAAGCCTATCCTTTGATTATCAACTGGTATTAGGTGGTCGTCTTTTAAATGTTTACGAATCTATTGGCTTGATTGCTGAGGCCGGTGTGAAAAATCATATCTTTTTAACTTCCAAAGGTCAGTTTAATGGATACTTTTTCACTACAGGCGCTATTTTTAATTTTTAATTTAAAACTCCCTTTTTATTTAAGTCACCGCTAACGCTATTATTGCGTTTCTATTTTTTTTAGGATTTCATGAAAAATACTATATATCGTGCAAACTATAATATTCTCCACTCTCTTATGGTGGGGGTTTTTAGTGAAAAGTATTACGCTAACAAGTTATTAGAAAAAGAGTTTCGACAAAATCGAAAGCTGGGGGCTAGAGATAGAAAGTTTTTGGCTGAAAACTTATATGATATTGTTAGATGGTGGCGAAAGCTTCTTACTGTGTGTTCCTTGCATGAGTCCCATTTTGTAAATGATAAATTCTTTTCTGATGAAGACATAGATTATATTCTTGCCAGTTGGTTCGTAATAAACGGTTGGGCATTGCCTGAATTTTTAGATAAGTATCAGTCAGCTGCCGAGAAGGCTCATGCACGTTGGAAAAAAAACCAATATGATTTTGCCGTTAAGCATTCTTTTTGTGACTTTTTTGCTAACAAATTAAGGTCAGTGTTTGGTGATGAAGCCACTGAGCTAGCGGCAAACTTAAACACTCAAGCGCATATTTATATTCGCGTAAATACAAATTTGACGACACCTGTAGAGTTGGTTTCTCACCTAGCTAAAGAAGGTGTTGAGGTTGAACCAGTGAGTGGCCAAGAAAACTGTTTACGTCTAGTTGTTAGAAAAAATTTATTTATCACCAACTCTTTTAAAAAGGGTTATTTCGAAGTTCAAGACAAAGGCTCACAAATGATAGCTCCTTTGTTAGATGTAGCACCAGGAATGAGAGTTATTGATGCTTGTGCCGGTGCCGGAGGAAAAACTCTTCATTTAGCAAGTTTAATGAAAAATAAAGGTAAAATTATATCTTTAGACATTCATGAGTGGAAACTGCATGAGCTTAAATTGCGAGCTCGAAGAAATAAAATATCAATAATTGAAGGTAAAGCTATTCATAGCAGTAAGGTGATTAAACGTTTAAAAGGGCAAGCTGATCGTTTGTTGCTTGATGTTCCTTGTTCAGGCTCAGGCGTGATTAAGCGAAACCCTGACTCTAAGTGGAAATTTTCTCAGTCACGGTTAGATGAACTTAAAAATACACAAAAAAATATCATAAGTCGTTATTCTAAAATGGTAAAAAATGAAGGTAAGATGGTTTATGCCACTTGTAGTATCTTCCCCGAAGAAAATCAAAAAATAGTAGAAGAGTTTTTGTTAAATAATACTGATTGGACGTTTCAAAATGAGATTTTAGTGAACCCCAAAAGCTTAGATAGTGATGGCTTTTATGCTGCTCTCTTAGAAAAAAAATCATAGAAAACCAGACAATATTAAAATTCTAATATTCATCGTATTACGCATTACCCCATAAGTAAATGACACCGAAGAACTGATTGATTCTATAGCAGATT
>JAHDIR010000022.1 GCA_020630675.1 Bdellovibrionales bacterium | reverse complement strand
ACGAAGGATAAGCAAAAGCCTTTTGTTAAATTAAAAAAAAGCGAAGGTTTACTCCCTTCGCTTTTTTTTATTAAGGAGCCACTGATATGATGAATCCCTTTAAAAATAAAAGCGGTATGACTCTCATGGAGGTCATGATTGTTATGCTCATCATTGGCGGGAGTGCGACCCTTTTTTTTTCAAAAATAAAAAATACAAATTCAAAAATTAAAGAGGCCGTCCGACAGTTTGGCGTCTTAACTCGAGACCTACACAATAGAGCTAAGCTGCAAAATAAAACCTTTCGCCTGGTACTTGACCTTAAAGAGGGCGAAACCAACAAAGGTGACCACTCTTATTGGGTTGAAAGCGCTTCAGGAAGTCGACTTTCCAATAAAGAGTCGCTAAGCTCCCCTTATGATAAAAAGAAAAAAAGTGACAAGGACAACAGCCCCTCTGACCCTAGCGATTTTGAAAGAGATGATCGCTTTGGTAAGTCGGCAAAAAGCCTTCCTTCTGGGGTTTATTTTGAAGATGTCGAAGTCAGACAACTGGAAGATCCCGTAACCTCAGGACGCGTTTTTATTCATTTTCGTCCTGAAGGCTTTGTCGATGAGTCGATTATTCACTTAAAGTACAATAAAAACTTACGCTGGAGTATTAGTATCCACCCTCTTACAGGTAAGTCCTATATTACCTCTGAATATATCACTCTTGACGACCTTAACGAGTAAGCTTGTTTTCTTTCTGACATTTAATTTACATGACTTTAATTTCTAGCTTTGTCATACTTAAAAGGTGAAAGCTCTCTTAAAAAACAAAAATGGTTTTACCCTCATTGAAGTTATGGTGGCTATGGTGATTTTAGCCGGGGCGATTGTAACTCTCAACTCCTCTTGGTCTGGTAACTACTCCCGTATTAACAAGGCACAAATTAACCATAATGTTGCTGAACTTTTACAAAAAAAAATCACAGAGCTTGAGGTTTTCTACAGAAATAAACCTTTAGCAGAAATTAAAGAATCTGATGGTGGAGCTTTTGAAGGTTACCCTAATTATCGTTGGGAAATGGAAAGCCAAGACTTTGAAATGCCTGACCTCACCCCTATTCTTGTTGGCCAAGATGGCGGTGCCGACGAGCTAATGATCACCATGATTAGGACTATGAGCGAATATATTTCTAAGTCTGTCAAAGAAGTCAAAGTTTCTGTACTGGTAAAATATAAAAAGAAAGAGGTCCGCTATGCCGTCACCACTTTTTTTGTCGATTACACCAAAGAACTTTCTTTAGGCGCTTTTGGCGGAGGCGGAGGTTAATATGAAAACCCAGTCCTCATCTCAAGGCTTTACCTTACTAGAAACAATGATTGCCTTGGCTTTACTATCAATTCTTGCCCTCGCCTCTTCCCGCTCCATCCAAGGATCTTTACGCTCCAAAAAACAAATTCAAGGAAAGATTGATCGACAATCTCTCGTTCGTGATGGTTTGACAGTCATGAAACGAGACATTGAAAAAGCTTTTCACTATTTTGACTTCCATGTCGAACTTTATAACGAATCTTACAAAGAACGAATCTCTCGCTGCGAAGCCAATAGAAATAAATCGACGAGCAATAACACAGGAACAGGCACAGACACAGACACAGGCAGTAGTAGCTCTACCCCCTCTTCAACGCAAAACGCCAACACTCCTGATCCTTGCGCTAAATTAAAAGAAGACTTTAAAGAAAAAAAACAAACTGTTCTTACTCATTTTGTTGGCGATAACGACTCTCTGCACTTCACAACTAAAAGTAATATTCGCCCAAGCCTTGACTCTCCTCAAAGTGACTTAGCTGAGGTGGGCTATTATTTAGACAGCTGCAAGTCACGAATTACTCGCAAGTCGGTCAGCCAATGCCTATGGCGACGAAGCTCAGCTTACATAGATGACGACGTGACCAAAGATGGAAAAAAAATGGTCTTAATTGAAAATATTGATCGCTTTGAACTTAAGTACTTGGGCCCCGGCAAACAAGAAAACGAATGGGTCAAAAATTGGTTCACGAATGAAAAGGGAGATGCCGTAACTAAAGATGCCTTTCCTTTTGCTGTTGAAATCACATTAGGAGTGAAAGAAAAAATAAAAAATAGCTCCAAAGGAAAAAAATTTGCAATGACAGTTGTTGCCCCGATTCGCTTTCCTAATAATATCAAAAAAGAAAGAGAAGCGCAGAAAGTTCAAGAGGCAGAAGCAGCAAAAGCAGCTGGAACTTCGGGAACAACAAGTAACTCTCAAACACAACAAGGAGGAACAAATTGATCTCCTTTCAAAAAAAGAAATCGCAAAAAGGTGTCGCTATTTTAATGGCTCTGTTTTTTGTAGTCATTATGAGCTTTTTAGCCACCTCTATTTCTTATGACACTTTAATTGAATACAATGTTTCGGCGCAGTCTGTGAATCGTTTGCGCTCTTACTATGCCGCTAAATCTGGAGTGGAACTTTCCTTGCTGCGAATTCTTATTTACCGAAAAGCTCTCGCTATGTTAGGAGATAAAATTAAAGGAAACGAGTCTATGCTCGACCCCATTTGGGCCTTTCCCTTTGCTTGGCCCCCGAGCAAATTTTTACCTGAAGGCCTCAATGCTGTTGATGCCAGCATAATTACCAAACTAGAAACAGAATCACTGATGAATGCAGAGTTTATAACAAATATTTCTGATGAGGCTGGTAAAATTGATATTAACGACCTTGGGTCTACCTCTGAGTCGATTCAAAAGGCTACTCGACAACAAATTTTAAAAATATTTAATATTGAACTTGAAAATAATGATAAGTTTAACGAAGAGTATGCTAATTTTGACTTTGAACAACTGGTTAATAATATTCAAGACTGGGTGGATGAAGACAAAACCAGTGCAAATGGTGGAGATGAAAAGTCGGCTTATCCTGATTTTCGCTCTCAGTACGAACTTAGCAACCTAGATTTTATGCCCCCCAACCAATCCTTTAAAACCATTGATGAACTTCATATGGTGGCCAATATGACCGACGAACTTTTTGATCTTCTAAAAAGTCGCGTGACTATTTACGGCGTCAAAGGAATCAACATCAATACTGCCGATAGCGATGTGCTAAAATCTTTAGATTCAAGAATTACCAACGAAGTGGCCGGAAGTATTATTGAACGCATCGAAAACAAAGAAAAAGGCGGACCATTTAAAAATGAAGAAGATTTCTTAGCTTTTTTAGAGTCCGAGGGAAACATCGACACCTCAGAATTTAATAAAGATGGAATCCCTCTGTTGTTTGGCTTTGAACATAGCTTTGTGATTAATAGCGAAGGAGTCTTTGCTGGCGCCAGCCGAACCATAACAGCCATAACATTTGATCTTGAATATCTAAAAGAACGATTTGTCAGTATTCTTGAAAAAGAAGAAGAGGAAGAAAACCAATCGGATGATGATTCTTCGAACAACAACAATACCAACAACTCCAATACGAATAACAACACAAACAGCACCGCCAACTCGACAGAGGTCCAGAAAAAAATTCCTTCCGGTCGACCAACGATAGTGTTTTGGGAAGAGAATTGATACAATTTTGTAATATAAACTATTAAGAACTTTTAGTTTTACTGGCCAGGAAGGTATAAAAAATTGAGTAGATCAGTCGGAATTGATATTGGAACTTTCAGCATTAAAGTGGCTGTCGTTAATCAAAGAAACAAACAGTACTGGTTTGATGATTTTCATGAAATTCCTCTCGATTCTTCACCAACAGCCGATAACCAAATTGCAATCATTGATGGCCTTCGTAAAATTGGCGAAAAGTATGATGACGGTAAAACTCAGTTTATCTTAGGTTTGCCTCAAAAGTTTGTAAGCTCGAGAATTTGCAGTTTCCCTTTTAAAGAAAGGCATAAAATTTTAAAATCAGTGGCTTTTGAATTGGAAGATGACGTTCCTTTTACCTCTGAAGACGCCATTTTTGATGCCAAAATTAATCGTTACTTTAAAAGTATATCTGAAGTTTTGGCCTATGCCGCTCCTAAAGAGGCTATTGCCAATTATATCCAAATTGCCAAAGACAGTCGACTTCCGCTGTCGTTACTCAGCGTTGAAGGCCTTGCTTTTGCCAATCTTTTTGCTAGCTGGCAAGATGCCCCCATTGATGACAAAGAAAACTTTAACCCTTACGAAGAAATAGACAACGATGACGCTGAAGCCTCTTCTAACAAAGAGCCCGAACAGTCTCTCCCTAGAAGTGACGCTCATATAGTCCTTCACATTGGTCACAGCCAAACCATTGTTTTGTTTCTACAAGGAAAACGTCTTATAGACACTCGCAGTTTAGACTGGGGTGGAAAACAACTTTGCAAGGCCTTAGCTGGTAAGTACAAAATTCAAGCTTCAGAAGCCAATAAAGAACTGATCACCAAGTCATTTATTCTCTTAAGCAATGAAGATGCCGATAAAGAACAAACCGTTTACTCAAACACTCTTAAGAAATCTATCGACGAACTTCATCACCAGTTACAACTCATTATTATCGCCACTGAATCAAAGTTTCATGTCAACTTAAAGGAAGTCCTTATCGTTGGCGGTGTTAGTCGAATAAAAAATATAGGCCCGTATTTAACTCAAAAACTAGAACGTCCCGTAAATCGATTAAAAGAATTTTCAATGAGCCCTTATGTAGAGCTTGAGGCTGGCTCTAAATACGGCGTTAACGGAGGCCCTGCCATTGGCTTAGCTATGGAGGCCTTTAAAAAACCTGTAAACCCCGCCTGCAACTTACTTAAGGAAGAATTTGCCCAACAAAGTGAACGCTGGCAAAAGTTTTGGGGCACATGGGCTACTACCATTAAATATGCCTCTGCCATCTTTGTGATTATTTTTATTTATGGAATGGTTCGTGAGCAAATGACTTCAGATATGCTCAGCGCCTCAAAAAAAGCTTTGCGAAAACAAGCCAAAGTCATTGCTAGATTAAGTGGCTCTAAAGCAAATGCCCGCAATGTTAAAAAGTTTATAAAAAATCAAAAAGGGGAAATTAAAGCTATTGAAATGGCTGGCAAGGTTAAAAACATTGGATCTTCGTTAGACCTTCTTAAAAAACTCTCCAACCAAATGCCAAGTAAAAAGAATGTAAAGCTAGATGTAAAAGTATACTCCGTTGTTAATGGTTATATGGATATTCAAGGTGAGGTGGCAAGTCGTTCGGAACTAAAAAAAGTAGAAGCTAGCCTAAAAAGTTTTGCCTCTGATGGTAAAGTAAAGTCCAAATCTGTGACATTCAAAAAAACACCTGGGCGAATTCCTTTTTCCTATCGATTAAGCGTCAACATTGAAGGGGGGGCTTAATGGGCCTTGAGGACATCAAAGAGCAAGCCCTGGAAAAATGGGCACAAGTTAAAGAGCAATTGGATGAAAACCCAACCATCAATACTATTAAAGAAAAATACCAAACACTTCCTTCCAGCACGCAGAAAGTTCTTCAAATGGCTCTTGGGTTTTGTTTTCTTTTAATTTTAATTTATATTCCTTACTCATACATAAGCTCTTCCAGTGAAAATGTAACCAAATACAATAACAACAGAACCTTAATTCGTGAACTTTTTAAGTATGGCCGTATTCCCCCTGGGGACAACGCTCTTCCGACAAGTGCTAACGGGGCTGCGATGACAAGTGATATTCGCTCTTCTTTGGGCGCTTTTAACTTACTTCCTGAACAAATTTTATCTATCAAAGAAATAGAAGCTAAAGACACAGGAAAGGCTCTGACTAAGCCGCCCATTAAATCTACTTTTGTCATGGCTAGCTTTAAACAACTTAACCTTAACCAAATTGTGAACCTCTCCTTTCATTTTAAAAAATTTAAAGATCATATCAAACTTGTTGGCTACAACATCAAGGAAGACTTAGAAAAATCTCAATACTTTAATGTCGACTTCAAATTAGTGGGATATGCCTTTCCCCACAAAAAAGTAGCTATTGATAGAGGCACCAGTAAAACAAGTAAAAAAAGTAAAAAGAAAAGAAAGCGAACGAAAAAAAGGCGTTAACTATGTCCCCTATTATTACAGCCATTGCCAACTCTTTGCGAAACTTACTAAAGTATCACAAACTAAAAATTTTATTAGTTTTTACTTCGGCTCTTTTCTTTACAGTCCTATTATTTCCGTATTCAGACCTGTCAGATTATACAACGGCTCAAGTTTCAAAACTCACTCGCAACCAAGTGTTTTTATCTTTTGAAGACATGAGCATTGGTTTAGTCCCCACCCCCTCTGTTGACTTAGAAAAGGTTCAAGTTGAAACCGCGCAAGTTCCCAACCTCAAAATTGGGGCCTTATCGGTGTCTCCTTCTATTGGTGCTTTACTATCTTTTAAAAAAGGCTTGGCGGTTAAGGCCAAAGACTTTCTTAAAGGTTCCGTAAACATGACTTATAAAGAGGGAGATTCAATCAAAGGCAAAAAAGTTCGTAAGCAATTTATCGAAGCCGACTTTTCCAAGTTAGAACTTGCCGAAATTGAAAACCTCTTTCCTTTGCCTGTAAAACTCAAAGGAAAAGCCAGTGGTGAGGTCGATGCAGAAGTCGACCCTTCTTTTTCTTCACAGCCTAAGGGCACAACACAAATTAAAATTAAAAATTTCACTATCCCTGCTGGTTCTGTAGAAACACAGTTAGGCCCAATACCACTTCCTGAACTTAAGTTTTCTCAAGTGACTATGAGAGGAAAACTGGTGGCCTCTGACTTTTTAATTGAAGAGGTTTTACTTGGAAATGGCTCTGACCCTATTAATGGAAAAATTAAGGGTAAAATGTCATTTAAGGTGAGAAGGACTGGAGCCAAAGTCTCCCCTGTTTTTGGAGCCTATAATATTAAAATTTCACTTAACATCACCAAAGAACAAGAGGCTCAATTTTTCTTTTTGAGCGCTTTAGATCAATACAAAAGAGCCACAAACAAAGGGTCTACTTTTTTATTTAGCGTCAGTGCCTCACGATTTGGTGTGACTCCCCGAATGGGAAATGCCACTTCCTTTTAAGGCATTGTTGCCACCTTAATCACAGCACAAAAAAGCCCCCACTCATTTTAAGCAGAGGCTATTAAAAAACTAAAAAAAATTGGCTTAAAAAGGAATGTCTTCTGAAGCATCAAAAGAAGGTTCTGGGCCAAAATCATTGGGACCAGGAGCCGGTGCATTTTGACTTTGCTGTTGTGAACCTAAAAATTGAACCGAGTTGGCAACGATTTCTGTGGTGTAACGTTTTTGGCCTTGCTGATCTTCCCAAGAACGAGTTTGTAACTTACCTTCTAAAAACACCTGACGGCCTTTGGCTAAATATTTTCCACAAAGCTCAGCTTGCTTGCCCCAAGTAACGATACGGTGCCACTCTGTGCGCTCTTGCTTCTGCCCGTCTTTGTCGTTCCAACGCTCGCTTGTCGCTACATTAAAATTACATACAGCACTTCCAGAAGACAGTGTTTTAACTTCAGGATCATTTCCTAAACGACC
Organism: Bdellovibrionales bacterium; assembly: GCA_020630675.1. Classification (GTDB taxonomy): domain Bacteria; phylum Bdellovibrionota; class Bdellovibrionia; order Bdellovibrionales; family UBA1609; genus JAHDIR01. The sequence continues at coordinate 36,880 of JAHDIR010000022.1, read as the reverse complement.
AATTATCATTACTTTATTTACGGACATTTGCTTCCCCTTTCTTTTTGAATTAAACATGAACATATAAACTGTGAAAGACAATGTCATCAACATTCTTGCCAATTTTATAAGGGCTCGCAAGCCAACAACAACGAGCTTGTTGTACAAAAAACGGATACAAAAATTCAATAATGCAGCGCCCCCAAAACTTTGGTTTAGCTTTGTCACCGAGCTGAGCCCAAGAGTTGTTATTTGTGTGTAAACACCTAAAATAAAGCTTATGAACAATAAAGTCTTTTTTTTCGTACCGATATTTGCAGTGATCGCTTTGGCCATTGGCTGCAGCGTTTATGAGTCAGATGCTCATAAGTTTATTGATGACAACGCCAACTTTGAAAATGGTAAAATCACCATCTCTGCAAATAAGTTTTATGAAACGGCTAGTTGCTCATATTTGACACAAGGTTATTATACAACCGAAAAAAACGATCTGTTTATTTTAAAAGCAGACATAGAAGATGGCGAAATCACCATACACCAAAACCCTTCGTCTTTTATGGTCACAACTAAACTACAGCACTCGAGCCAAAACAACCTCAACTTTTCTTGTGTATTTTTGATGAAAAGTCCAGACCTTGATCAAGAAGCCTTACTCAGCCTACTCAATGCCACTACAAAGGCTTTTGAAAACTAACTCACTAAAGCATAGCCTTTAGACCATAGTTTACTTCTTCTTTGAGATTACTTTGCTCCTTATTGAAATTTTTCTTACAATATTAGTATCTTAAAAGAATCTAGCAAAGGTTTATTGCTAGCACCATGGAGAAGACAATGAGGTTTTTAAGTATAATTTGCTGCCTTTTGATAGGGTTTGTTTTTTCTCAAACAAGCCATGCCGCCAGTGTTTACAAAGTCAAAGGACGAAAGGTTCTGGTAAAAACAGAAGGAACCAACATGAAAGTGGGCGACTTATTTTACATTGTCTCTGAGACAGGTAAAAAGAAAGGGCTCCTAAAGGTTCGTAAAATTAAAGGAAATAAGGCCATTGGAGTCATCAGTAAAAAAAGTAAAGCACGCAGTGGCTGGGGACTTAAGAAAAAGAAAACCAAAAGAATTTCAAAGCGAAGAAAGCGCAAAAGAAATGACGATGAGTACGATCCAAGATCAAGCCTTAAAAAAGCAAGCGTTGGAGGTATGTTAGGCCTAAATATGGCCAATATGTCTGTGAGTGATATTGGTGATAAAAACACCAATAACCTTAACGACTCAAAACTTTCAGGTACGGGCTTTAGTGCCAAGGGCCTTGTTGATTACAAACTTTTTGATAGCATCTGGTTTCGCGGCCTTATCGGAATGGAATCTTTAGCTATGGAAGATGATCCCAGTAATTTAGTTTGTGGAACACAAGACACCACTTTTACTCTTCCCTGTATCGTTGAAATCACTTATGTCACCGTCGACCTTCATGCAAGATATGTCTTTGGCATTGGAAAATTCCGCCCTTGGGTAGGGGGAGGAATATCTTTACTTTTTCCTATGTCTAAAAAATCTTCGGCCCTAAGTGAAGACTCGATTGAAATTGCTAACACCTTTATTGCTTCTACAGGTTTAGACTATCACTTTTCTCCAAAATGGGTTGTTCCCGTTCAAGTTGAGTTTAATCTATTTCCGTCCTCTGACACTGTCAGCGCCAGTTTTATTGCGGCTCGTTTGGGCTTAGCTTATAAGTTTTAACTTTCAAATAACAACGATAATAAAAAAGCCTAGCACAAAAAACGCTAGGCTTTTTTTTATGAAAAATTTCTTTGCTTTCTTAACTGCCAGAAACCCGCTCAACACCGATGATTCCCTTAATTCTTGCTAAGGCTTGTGTTGTTTGTAATAAATGTGAGGTATTTCTCACTTCAATATCAAAATGACAAATAGCTTTTTTATCTCGAGTGGTTTTTATTTCAGCGTTTAATATATTCACACCCAGAGATGAAAAGGTCTCTGAAACAAAACGAAGTAACCCTGGAGTATCATGACTTATCACTCTAAGGCGCACATGACCACCGTGAGCGACCTCTTCACGGCTCCAACCAACATCTAACTGTCGATCTTGATCCATCTCAAAAGCTCTTTCACAATCGGCCCGATGGACTGTTATACCTCTACCACGAGTTATAAAACCAATAATTGGGTCGCCTGGAATGGGCGTGCAACACTTACCAAAACGCACCAGCATATCAGACACCCCATCAACAAGAATGGGCGAGCTGCTTTTCTTTTTACTAACAACTTTTTTTAGAGCTTTTTGTATAAAGCCCTGGTCTTGCTCTTCTTCCGTTTGCACCTCTTGAGGCATGATTGCTTTTAATAGATGAAGAGGAGTGATTTTTCCGTAACCAATTCGAATATAAAAATCATCAATACTATTGCAGCCCTGGTCTTTCAAAAAAAGTTCAAATTCAGGCATAGAGGTGACACGATTAACAGAGAAACCTTCTTTTCTTAAAGACTTTTCTAAAAGCTCTACCCCCAAATTATAGGCTTTATCTCTTTGCTCAGTTTTAACAAAGGTTCTAATTTTAGACTTTGCTTTAGAGGTGACACAAAACTTTAACCAATCTTTAGAGGGAGTTTGATTTTTAGACGTAATAACATCTATGTTGTCACCATTTTTCATTTGATACTTTAAAGACACCATCTTACCGTTCACTCGTGCAGCAACAACTCGGCTTCCAATATCTGTATGAATGGAGTAAGCAAAATCAATGGGAGTTGCCCCTTCAGGAAACTCCTTAACGTCCCCTTTAGGAGTGAAAACATAAATTTCACTTTCCATTAAGTCCGTTTTAACATTCTCTAAAAATTCATCAGCATCACGAGTTTGCTGATGCAAAGAAACAAGCTCACGTAACCAGTTAAACTTTTCCACCCCAGTTTTATCAACTTGCCCATCTCCTCGAGACTCTTGCTTGTACTTCCAGTGGGCAGCAATTCCCCACTCAGCAATATCATGCATCTCAAAGGTTCTTATCTGAATTTCAATGCGTTCAGCTCCAGGGCCAATCACGGTTGTATGTAGACTTTGGTAGTTATTGGTTTTAGCCATTGCAATAAAGTCTTTAAAACGACCAGGTATAGGCTTAAATTTGGAATGCACAATTCCCAATGCCTCATAACATTCTTGCAAGGAATTCACACAAATTCGAAAAGCTAATATGTCATAAACTTGATCGTAGTCGACACTTCGGCTTTTCATTTTACGGTAAATAGAATACAGATGCTTCGACCGTCCAGACACTTCAAATTCTATATTTGAACGTGCACCGATCTCATCACTTAGCACGGTCTTTACTTCTTCAATGTATTTTTCACGGTCTTTTCTTTTCTTACTGACTTTTTGAGCCAGCTCGTAATAAGACTCCGGCTGAGAGTAACGAAAGCTTAGGTCTTCCAGCTCGACTTTTAAAGAGCTTATTCCCAAGCGACTTGCTAAAGGAGCATAAATTGCCAATGTTTCATCGGCAATTCTCGCTTGTTTTTCAAACGGCATATGTTTTAAAGTTCTCATATTATGAAGACGATCGGCAAGTTTCACCAAAACTACGCGAACATCTTTACCCATGGCCACAATCATTTTTCGAATATTTTCGCCCTGCTTTTCATGAGAGTGGCGGTATTTAATTTGCGAAATTTTTGTAACGCCATCAACTAAATGAGAAACCACCTCTCCAAATTCACTTTCAACATCTTCCAAAGTGACTGTGGTGTCTTCAACAGTGTCATGCAAGAGACCAGTAATGATAGAGGCACTGTCCAACTGAAGCTCAGCAAGTATGCCAGCCACTCCAAGGGGGTGAGAAATATAAGGCTCCCCACTGCGGCGAATTTGTCCTTCATGAGCCTTTTTAGAAAAAGTATAAGCTTTTTTAATTTGCTGGATGCTTTCTTTGGAATAATGACCCTCAAGTTTCTCAACAAACTCGTCAATTCCTTTTAAAACTTCAGAACTTAAACCTACTGATGACAAAATCAAACCTGCTTTTAAATAATCCTAAGGTGTCATATACTATTCTACCACAAACTCCTATCGTCTTGAAAAGCTTACAACTTAAGCCACTTGTCAGAGTTTTTTTAAGGAAAATCCGCCCAGGTACACAAAGGAGTGTATCTCCCCCTAGACCTTTGGTTATAAAAAAAGGGAAGCTTTTTTTGGGCTCCCCTTTCATTTAAATTAATTGTGTGTTTCTCAGTGATTTAAAAATCTTTTTGAGGAACATTACCTTCTGATCGGTCAAAATAAACACTACCGGCAGCCACTTCACGAAGTGAGTTCACAACATATTTGTTATTTTTGTTTAAAGGAATGGTCGGAGTGGCACCTTTTAAAAGCTGTTTTGATCTTTTGGCCACAAGGTGAACAAGCATAAATCTGTTTTCTACTTTATCTAGACAATCTTCTACGGTAACTCTGGCCACTATTTACTCCTAATTTAAGCTTTTACAAACGATATACTTATAATTTTTCGAGGTAACCTTCAACTAAATTTTTAAAGACCTTGTAAGAAGCCTCAAAGTCGTCATTTACAATTTTGTGATCAAAACTGTCACTTTCAGCAATTTCTTTTTCAGCATTTTTCATTCGTAATTCTAGTTTTTCTGGACTTAAAGACGATCCATCGCGCTCCATCACCCTTTGACGCAATGCATTTATGGAGGGAGGGAGAATAAAAAAGGTCACAGCATGAGGGTATTGCTCTTTGAAGCTGCGAGCTCCTTGCACATCAATGTCCATGATTAGAGCATGTTGATTACCAGATATTCTCTCTACTTCCGACTTAGGTGTTCCATACAAATTACCATGAACTTCGGCCCATTCGACAAAAAGACCATCATTTAAACGGTTTTTAAACTCATCAACGGTGACAAAGTCATAAGGAACTCCCTGACTTTCACCAGCTCTCATGGGACGAGTGGTATTGGTAATAACATCTTCAATTTTAGAAACTTCAGAGATAATACGATCAACAAAGCTTGATTTTCCAGCTCCACTGGGCCCTACCACAATAAAAATTAATTCTTTAGAGTTCATTCTATGTTTTGCACCTGTTCTCTAATCTGTTCAATGATGGTTTTTGCATTTACTACCGAGTTGGTCAACTCAACAATTTGAGATTTAGAACCAACAGTATTAATTTCTCTCAAAAGCTCTTGAGTGTAAAACTCAAGTTTTTTTCCTCTTCGCCCTTTGGACTTAAGCAAAGATTTACAGTTACTGATGTGTTCACGTAAGCGCACGACCTCTTCATTTATATCAGACTTTTCAATCAGCAGAGAAACCTCTTGAGCTAGCCGACTGGGGTCTATTCCCTTTTGGTCTTTCAGTCGAGACAATTTAGCTTTCCATCGTTTTTGAAGCTCAATATTTGCCTTTGTTCGATTTTTTTCAATCTTAAGAACTTCTTTAGATAGTTCACTGAGTAGGCTGTTAAAAACTACTTTAAGCGCCGCCCCTTCTCTTTTTCTTTCGGCAACACAAGATTTAAGAGCCATACCCAAGGCTTTGAAAAAAACCTGTTTCTCACTAGCACTGGCTCCTTTTTTTTCATGAACACTTAATACAGGAGCCGACTTAAGCATTTCAATGAGTTTTATTTCTTTTGGGTCACTTTTTAAGCCGAGTTGCTTGGACAACTTACAATATTCTTTGAGCCAAGATTTTGCGAGAACTTCATCTGTTTGCAAAGACACTTCAGAGGTTTTACCGTTAAATTTTCTCGAACAATAAACTTCAACAGTTCCTCTTTGTAAACTTAGTTTTAATTGGTCACGAACCTCTTTTTCCCAAACGGTGTACTCTCTAGGCATATGTATCTTCACATCCAGATACCGAGAATTTACACTTTTAACTTGAACCTGAACCTCACTGTCTCGAGTTTTTACTTTAGCTAATCCAAAACCGGTCATACTCAACATGAAGTTAATTCCTTTCTAAAAGTGATTAAAAGTAAATATAACATTTGTTCAATCCCTAGACAAAAAGTCTATAGATTTTTGTGACAAAGGGTCTAGGGGGCCTTTTAACCATTCAATTTCTGAATTTCTTTTAAACCAAGTCATTTGACGCTTAGCTAGCCTCATTGTGTTTTTTATTACTTCACTTAGAAAATCTCTTTCGTCTCTATGGCCACCTAACCACTCTTGCATTTCTTTATACCCCACCGAATTTAAAGGTTTCCAAGTTTTTAAGTTGTCTTGAAGGAGCTTTTCAACTTCTTGTCGAAAACCGGCTTCTAGCATTTTTTGTAAGCGCAAAGCCACTCGTTCTCTCAAAACTTCTCTTCCTGGGTTTACACCCAAATAGCGATGAGGATAAATAAAATCAGAACTTTTCGAGGAAAACTCATCCTGAATTTCTTTCATAGTTTTATTTAAAGACAATACCAGCTCTAAAGCCCTTGAAACTCTATAGGTGTCATTGACGTGAATGTTGTGGGCATATGCGGGGTCTCGATCAGCTAAAAATTGAAAGAGCTCTTCTTTACTCATTTTACTCTTCATATTTTTAACTTCATTTTGAATCGTCAATTTTATGGGAGTTTCTTCAAACATTCCATCAACGAGAGCTTTAATGTAAAAACCACTACCTCCAACAAAAATGTACAGGGAATGTGAAGTGTTTTTTAAAAGTCTAATGGCATCGGAACGAAATCGACCGGCCGTATACTCATCCCCATTTTCAATATGTCCAAAGAGATAATGAGGACATAACGCCATTTCAGTTTTTGTTGGTTTGGCAGAGCCAATATTTAAACCTTCATAGACTTGCAAGCTATCACAGTTAACGATAACACCATTAAACTTCTTGGCCAATTGATAGGACAGCTGAGATTTTCCCGAGGCGGTTGGCCCAACAATAAAAAGTACTTTTTTTAAATCAGACAATGCGCCCAAAATCCTTTTCAATTTTTGCAAAAGGGTACTCGACAAAAACCGGTCGACCATGAGGGCAAAAGCTCGACAAAGGAAACTCATCCATTTGTACCAACAAAGACTTCATTTCTTCACGACTCAAAGCTTGGCCGGCTCGAACCACCGAGTGACAAGCCATGGAGGCAAAAACATCGCCAACCACACCTTGCAAAGCTACACTTCCACCATTTTGTGCCAATTCATTAGCTAACTTCTCAAGACCATTTTTAATTGAGCCCAACTTTATAATACTAGGGATACTTCGAATGGCTAAACAGTCTTCTCCCATACTATCAATCACTATTCCCATTTTTTCTATTTCTTCACTATGAGTTAAAAGCAACTTAACATGTTCTTCGCTCATATTAATAATTTCAGGGATTAACAAACCTTGAACTTCAAAATTTTGCTCTTCCCAAGAAACCATTAACTTTTCATACATCACTCGTTCATGAGCAGCATGCTGGTCAACAAGAATCATAGACCTTTCATTTTGAGTAAGAATATAAGTAAGATCAACTTGGCCCAAAACCTGTAACTGACCCCACTGGGAATACACTGTTGGCTCTAAGTTATCTTTTTGAGAACTCTCTTCATTGGAGTTTAACGAAGGTATTGACGAAGTTGAATCGGCCTCAAAAGCCTTAATGTTGGTATCATCAACAGCCAAATTCTCTTTTTTATTTTCGGCAATAACTCCAGGATGACTTTCAGGGTTGGCATGATCTTGACTAAGGACGCTTTTTTCTTTCGAACTTTCAAAGGAAGACACCGACAATGTTTGAAGCTGATCACGGGTATTATTGACCATTTGGTCTGGCGATGATGGCTTTTTAATAAAAGTTTTTTGCGCGTATTGAGTTTGGTTTAAAGTTGCTTCTTGAAAGGAAAGGTTCAATTCAGGTTTTTCTTGCGAAGATTTTTTTTGAACGTTTAACTTTAAAGTGTAGCTGTCGGAAGAGTCAGCACCAGAGGTGCCGAGAAGCTTATCAATCCATGGAGCTGCCTCGACTTCTCCTCGTAAAGCCCTGTAAACTAATTTATAAATGTCCGAAGAGTTTTTAAACTTCACCTCTGATTTGGTTGGATGAATATTAACATCTAAGTCATCTGATTGAGCTTTAACAAAACAAGCCACAAAAGGAAACTCTCCATGCATAAGTAAACTTTTATAAGCATCAACAACGGCGGCTCCCATTGTCCGATCTTGAACCCAGCGGTTTTGAGCAAAGGTCCAAATTTGACGACGACTACGCACAGTGTGGTTAGGGCTTGAAAAAATAATTTCGACAGATGCCCCTTCTAGTTCTCCTTGTGCACAATACATAGGCTCTTGCTCAAGAACAGCCTCTACCCGTTCTTTGCGTGAACTCGTTGACGGCCAAAAGTAAATCAATTCATTTTTATTTTTTACACGAAAGGCAACCTCAGGGTGGGACATCGCCATTGCTTTAAGAGTTTGTTTAATTTGTGTGTGCTCAGCCCCTTCTGATTTTAAAAATTTTAAGCGAGCAGGAACATTAGTAAAAAGCTCACTTATTACAATTGAAGTTCCCTCTTTTCCTCCACATGGCTCAACTTCATTCCATTGACCAAATTGACTGTGTAGCTGAAAAGCCTCGTCACGACCTTTTTGCTTCGAGATAATTTTAAAGTCACAGACGGCAGCTATACTGGCAAGAGCCTCGCCGCGAAAACCAAAACTACTCAAGTGCCAAAGGTCATCAATTTTATCAATTTTACTTGTGGCATGACGAGCTAAAGCCAGTGGCAGTTGCTCCGGAGAAATTCCTTTTCCGTTATCAGACACTCGAACAAAGCGCCCTCCTTGATCAAACTCAACCTCCACTTCAGTGGCTCCAGCATCAATGGAGTTTTCTACTAATTCTTTCACCATATGTGCGGGTCTTTCTACCACTTCGCCGGCGGCAATTTGATTGACGAGTTCTTGAGGTAACTTTTGAATATCCAAAAAAGATCTCCCTTACTTTTTAAATATTATGTAACATATGCAGCTAAAGCTTGATCTTTTATATCCAATTCCTAATTAATGAGCCACAGTAAACTGGTGTTAAAAGTTAATTTTCATTTCAAATTAAAAAATACCAGCTGTTTTTACCCATAAAGCTCGCTCATCACGCCTTTTTCGGCTTTCTAAAACCCCAAAAAGCTTTGTTTTTCTTGTAAAATCAACACCAATGGACACAAGCTGGCTTATAAATTCTTCACTTCCAGAGCAGCCTTAACAGATGTATTTGCCACCAAAGAGCTAGGGCTCTATAACATGATGACTAAACCCGGGGGGAAAATATCATGTTACAAAAAATAACTGCGCTAGCTGCTTTAATCATCACTTGGATAGCAACATCTAATTCTTTGGCTGCCGACATTGTTGATTGCCGACAAGCCCCAGAAACTGCCCTAGCCATTCATCAAATGAAAGAAAAAAACCAGTTTCTCAACACACCGATAGTTCAACATCAAAAATGGATAGGAACTGTCTTTTACAGTAAAGATAAAGAGCTAAAACACCTGTTCATATGTGGACTGTCTTCTCAACCTCTGGCCATGAAAGGAAACCTAGAGGATTTAAAACAAGATGACGCCGACAAAAAACTAGATATTAAAAGTAAAAGTTATGACATTAGCATTAAAGAAATCCAGTTTTATGATCTGGCTCCCGACTTATTCTACAAACTAAAAATAGATTTTATCACTAAAGATTTATCTGAGCAAAACTTGAGTTTTTCAGCAGAGTTTGGTTTTTACATATTAGAAGAAAGTTTTTAAAAACAAAGCTTCAAGTAAAAAAGGTGCTTTTCCAAAATTATATTTATGGTTATGGCTAAACTTTAAATTCCACTTTATTCCTAAGTGGTGTCGTATTAAAAAAAAGACGTCACTTTTGTGTTTTATGTAGACATTGAAATTGTCGATCCGACTTTTTATTAGACCCCGGCTGAAATTTAAAATAAAAGCAAACCACATCATCCAGCTCTTCATAAACTAAATTTGAATTCCTAGATGGGTCAATAGTCACTGAATTACTTATGTCACGATGGGCTACATTTTGGTGAGAATTCTTTTTAATTATATAATTTTCTTTTTTCCGATTAGCCATACTCAATGCACACAATGAAAACAGAATCACTCCCATAAAAAGACTTATTTTTTTCATAAAAAAACCTCCTGTTTTTTTAAAATTAAATTTATTACTTTTTACACATTGAGCTTAAAAAACATTTTTACTTAAAACTTCATTTGCAAACCACCGCCCAGAGAGAGATGACCTTGTTTTTCATACAAATACTTGGCTTCAAGCTTAACCATAAAACTCTGCCCCAACTTATAAGCTAAACCTAGAGCCCCGCTCAAACCCAAGTTAACAACTTGCGAGTCTAATTCCACAGGTTCAGACACACCATTGCGAGTGACTTTAATTCTTAGGCTATTGTAAGAAACCATTGGGCCTAATCCGTAATAAATCATATATTTGGTCTCTTCAATGAAAGGCAACACATAAAGCAAATCAGCCAATAGTGTAAAACCCTCAGCCCCCTCACTAATGTCGGCATAATAAGATGCCGGCGAAAAAGAAGCCATTAAATTAAGCTCTAAGGGCAAGGAAGTAAAAAGAGCTTTAGGGCCAGATAACTTGAGCCCCATAAATCCTCGATTTTCAGAAAATGTTTTCCCAGAGATTTCTTCGGAAAAATTCACCATATTGTAGCTCAACCCGACCCATCGACTTAAATAGAGCCCGGCGCCACTTTCTTCGCTAACAAAAGGTTTTTCTTCGCCGGGGGATGAGCCTGAAAAAACCTCACTATCAATAGCAGCACTTTCTTCTTTTTTAGCCTTTGTTTTAACAGGAAAGAGGTCAACATCAGTGACATAACCATACTTACCTTTTTTAATTCTTACCTTATAAAAACTTCCTAAGCCACCAATGCCAGGGTAAAGTTTTTTAGAAGCTCTAATTTTTTTTCCTTTATTCAAGTAAGAAACAATAGGAGAGTCAAAGTTAGGAACTTTATAAACGGCAGCTCCATCGACCTGTACAACTGCCACTTGAGATTTTTTTCGTTTTCTTCTTTTTTTCTTAGCATGAGCAAAACTTAAATCAAAAAAACTCACGACTATCAATAAACATAAAATCAGTTTCATATTCATATTATACGAAGGGGTACAAATAAAAGTCCAGAAACGATCCCGACTGTCAGGACTCGATCTTAGTCCTGCACAAGTTACGGATTGTTTTTTAAATTACTTTTATCCACCGAGCGAGTTGGTAAATGCGCAAAGGGGTTATTTTTAGCTAAATAAAAATCAGGAGATTGTTTTTTTTGCTCCAATAGGTCTTTTACTTTTTTTTCTGCTAAATGAGGAGACCTCACATATAAAACCGGATCAAAACCACAAATTTTACACTCCATAGAAACTCTTTTACGAAAATGAATAGCGACTTCGCATATAGATAATAAAATAAAAAAAATAAAGAAAACACCAGAGTGAAAGGATTGCCATACCGATAGCATGAGTAAAGCCGACAAAAGAAGACACATACCTATATCACGTAGGCCAACACTTTTTTTCAAGTAAGCCTTTCGTCTATGTTTACAGAATGCGCAATATATAAATTCCATACCTGTCTACAATTTTGCATTTAATTTAAACAAAAAGAAAGGCCAAGTTTTGCAAAACTAGCTTTTTTAACAGACAATATTTATATGAAAAAATTAATATTATTTATCGCCAGTTGTTCTATTTTTACTCACCCTAACATTAGTCTTGGTCAAAGTCTCGAAAACGAAGACTATCAAAGTTATAATCAAATTGTCGATAACCTTAATGCCGAACTACGATCAAAAACAAAAGTCAGTGTCGCCGAGACACTTTCGCAAAGCTCTTATAGCTTAGCTGCCGGCTTACAGTCTCAGTTTTTAAAAATCAATAACTCTTCAAAAAATCTTGTTGGTGCTAATATTGAGTTAGGTGTATATAATTTTTTATTAATACCCCTCAAAGCCAGAGTAAATTTTGTTTCTGGCCGTCAAACTCGTGCCACCATTTTTCAAGGAAAAACCGACATCTCTATTTACCAAAGTCATCTTGTCGATGTAAAAATGGGTATCTCAGGCGGCTTTGGCAGCTATAGGAGTAGCAACCAAAACATCTCAAGTTTATTTCTCTCACCTTCCGTTGCTGCTTACTACCAACTCAGTAAAAATTTTGATGTTAACTTTGAACTCAGCTATTCATTTCACGCCAGTGACAAGGTTTCTGATGATATAAACCCATCTCTCAACCTAGTTTCTTATTTTTAAGCAAATCGTCGAACCCATGTTTTTGATACTTAGTTTTTTACTCGCTCTCATTGCAATAAACCTACGGAGATCTCAAAAAAGAATCTCTTTTTCCTTAACTCCCAATTGTCTTATGACAAAACATCCTATTTTCTTTGTTCCGGGCCGATGGACTCCTTTTTACTGTTTTAATTACTGGAACAATATTCCCTATTTTATGAAAGAACATGGCTATGAAGTTGTTACAAAACCATTTTCTATTAAAGGTCTTTTTTTTCATGAAGAATCAATGGTTTCATTTCTAAAAAAACAAAGCACTCAATCTGTTTCTTTACACCTTATTTTCGACCCCACTCAAATAAAGCTTGCCCGAAAAATTGCACAACAAAACTTTGCCGGAAACCATCATATCTACTTGCTAAATATCAACCAAAGCCCTTTACTGAAAACACCAGATAATGTCCTCGAGCTAACTCCTCTCATCAAAAAGCTAAAAAAACCAGGCCGAGGCCAGGATTGGCTGAAAAAGGCCCATGACAAGTCCACAAGAGCTGCACACGCCGTCCCTTCCCACTATTTGGGAGCAGATTCAGAGAACGAACATTTAACGGTGGAACCTATGATTTTAAAATCTATTATCAGCATTGCTGAAAACGATTGGAGGTGACTCTGTGAAAACTCAACAACTTAAAAATGAAATCAAAGAAATTATTTCATTTATTATTGATTTTTATAAAGACCCTTTCAAAACAGTTAAAAGTGTTCCGTCATGGAGTTGGAAAAGTTTATTTACACTTATTTTTACCTTTGCCGCACTCACCGGGCTGCTACGAGGGCTAATCTCAGCCAGCCTACTTCAAATTTTTATTGGTGTTGTTTTTTTACCTATTAGTACGGCCCTATCTATCGTTTTTATTGCAGGGATTCTTTACCACAGCATAGCTTTAACTCACAAAAGACACTTGAACTTCAAAAGACTGTGCAACCTTATTTTTATTATTTTGATTCCCAGTCTAACCACTTATGCCCTAGCTTTTTTTCACCCAGCTATACTTCTGATTGGTGCCAGCATGAGTTTTTTATTGTTAGCCATTGGACTCCTTAAAAGGTTTCAATTACGCAGGAAGTTTGTTCAATTTTTTGTTGGATTTTTTTATGGATTATTTATATTAGCCTGGCTTGGACAGTATTTTGATATTAAATCCAACAGCAAAACAAGAGAATTCATAAAAATGAATGAAAAAAATCAAGAGATTCTTCAAGAAGAGTTTATTAACAAATAGAGCGAGGGCAAATAACGCTTAGTTTTTAATCTTGTGGAACTTTTGACTGAGCAATAGCTGCAATAGAATCTTTAAAAAAAGATCGGCCCCTTTTTTTATAGTCTAAAACTTCCATGGCAATATTACGAATCGTTTCGTCACTTGAGTTTTCAATAATATTTTTAAAGCTAGTGTTAAATTCAATGTCATTGCTGACCTTATTTGCCAACCACCGCATGCCATGAACCCTTAGTGCAGCTTCTTGTTTATATAGGTACTCACCGTGAGTGTGAGGAGATATATCTTTATGTTTATGCGGGTTTTCAGAGACAACAAGTTGAACTATATTTTGGCGAATCCTCTGATTATTTTCAAGGCCAGTCATTTTAGCTACACGGCTTTCAACCGAACGAGAAGAATTTTGTAACCAATCAGATAAAGGCTCTTTCTCATTTTTATCATTAGCACTCAAAACTTGGCTCTTTGATTTTTTCTTAAAAGAAGAGCTGGCTTGATGTTCATGAGAATGGTCATCATGAAGCTCGGTTGGCTCTTCCTTCTCAACAATAACGTCTTTAGTTAAATTTGTTTTTTTAAAAAGACCTTTGTGCTGAGTTTTTAAATGCGCTTCATGAAAAATAGACTCAGTGGGAGTTTTGAAGTCATGAAAAAATAAAAGAAGAGAAGCTGCCGATAAAATCAATAGAAATATAATATTTTTACGCACTTGTTCTCCCCCTCTTTTTCAATAAATTTTCTACTTATTAAAGTCCCGCTAAAACATTAGCTAGCTCTAATTCTTTTTCTCTTTCAAAAATATCAAATGTACTGACTGTAGCTGCACTCACCCAAACCACTCCTGGCTGTTTTTCAAAAACTGGAATCAGCTTTGGCTCTGATGGGCTGAGTGTAAAATCTAAGTAGGCTAAAATACCTGTGTCAGTTAAAGCATATTGAATGCCATCAACAGTGAAACTATCGGTAATAAAACTTGGCATTTTAGTTTTTAGTTTTTTTATAGTGATCTGTCCTTTTGAGCTGTCACAATCGACGACATATATACTGCCCGACTCGCCGAGTACGCTCGTCGATATATTAAAAGGACTGGTTTCAAATGTAATTAGTGAACTAATTTTTTCGGGAGTAAACACCACCGCATTTAACTCAGAATCTGGGTTGCAAGTAGAAATAATTTCTTTTCCTTTAGCAATTAGACCCGTTCCAGAGTATGAAAATGATTTATATTTAGCTCTTTCAGGAATAGACTCAGAGTTATACTTACTAGCGAAAGATCCTATAGCAGATATGCGACCTGTTAAATCATTAGAAACACGATATGCATCACCTTCCAAATTTAATGGAAAAACAGTCAAAGCCGATCCATTGCTATAAATTCTAGAGGGCTGATCTAGCTCACCAACTAAACTTAAATCAGTCAGTGCTCCATTTTCGGTCTCACCTTTCCAAATTTCACCCAAAGAGTTACTCAGTAAAACGTTAGTTTGAGCTTTTACTTTTGGTACTTTATTGAAGCGATTAACCATTAGAAAGATGGCTCCGGCTTCACTCACCGCCCGTTGAGCAGAGGTTAATTGTTTATTAAAAGATAGTTCTACTCCGGCTTGAACACTGATGGCATAAGAGCCCTTACTGACAATAGTTTCATCACAAGCACCAGATCTTCCTTTAGCAGCTCCTCTCGAACAAGTTACATGACGATGACCATCAAAATGACGAACCTCGTGCATAAGAACTTCAATTTGGCCAGGAACATCCATTTCGAAATAAGGGCGACAAAGATAAATAGTTCCGTCAGAAAAAGGCCCACCTATAACATAAGCAACAACACCAGGGCGACAATTTTTTGGAACAGAAAACTTACTGGCTCTTTGCTTGAAGTAGACCCACCAATCTTTTTCTTGAATGGCTCGACGAGTGAAATCATCAGCTTCATCTCTTTCAATAGGTTCAACATCAATACGTTGCATGGCTAAAACTGACCTTGCAATTTGCAGGGTATCTTCGCCTAAATCACTTTCGCAAAGCTCAGACTTAGTTGTTCTGACTAATTGAGAAAATTGAGTGAAGTGACCAGAGATATTTTTTAAATCTGAAGTTCGAATACAATTATCTAGTTTATTAAAGTAATTTTTTTCTGCCGACTGGCCCATTGTCATTTGGGAAAATAATGAAGTAGATATCAACAAAAGTAATGCAAGTTTGATCATATAGCCCCCCCCAGGTCCATAACGGTGTCACTTTATCCGTGGGCAGCAACTTTTTGATGTCCACGGGTAAAATTTATATGGTTTTATATTATTTACATGAAATGAGGCAAGAAATTAGTGCCAATTTGGCACTTTATAATTTTAAGTAATTTTAAGTTACGCAAGGTTTCTAAATAAAAAATTGGTTTTTATATTAGAAACTAATTAGGGCGATAAACCAGCCTGAAAATAGAAATAGAAATAGAAATAGAAATAGAAATAGAAATAGAAATAGAAATAGAAATTTTGTTAAGATTTTTAAAACAAAGAAAAGACTTTTTTCTGAGTGTTCTCATCACATTTACCCAGTAGCAAACACCCTGATTTATTAAAGTCAAAGTATTGATCAACAAAGCTTTTCACAGAATGCACCGATACGCGATCAATTTCAGATAATACATGGTCAACAGAGCGATACTCACCAAAAATCATTTCGTTAACAGCCAGTGAGTTCATTCTATTTTCTATGTCATCAGCACCCAACATAATTTGCCCCATCACTTGGCGTTTATATAGATCTAAATCTTTTTGCTGAATACCTTGGGACATAAATTTTTGCACTTCATCAAGAACCATTTCAGAAACCTGAGCAATCTTATCTTGAGAGGTACCAACGTAAAACATCATCAACCCACCATCAGTAAAAGACTGAAGGTAACTATATACTGAATATGCCAGGGCTTTTTCTTCTCGAATTTTTTGATAAAGTTGAGAGGTCATTCCTCCACCCAAAAGAGCATTGACTATGTAAGAATCGAAACGGTGCTCACTGGTAAATGAACTACTTGGCAAACCCATTAAAAAATGAACCTGCTCAGAGTCTTTTTTGTAAAACTGTTGGAAACTACCCATACTGGGAGAGATTCGATCATAAGTGATTTTTTTTTCAGATTGAAGTAATAAATTCTTTTCTACTAATTCAACCACTTCATCATGCTCAACAAAACCAGCAACACTGACAATAAGATGTTCTGCTTTATACCTAGATTGATAAAAGTTAAAAAGATCGTCTCGTTTCATGGCATTTAAAGACGACTCAGTTCCTAAAATGGGCAAGCTTAAACTGTTATTAGGGAATGCTTTTTCAAAGTAAAGATCAAAGATATACTCTTCAAGATCATCAGTAGACATAAGAATTTCTTGCAAAATAACCTGACGCTCTTTATCGAACTCGGCGGGATCAAAAAGGGCATCTGAAACTAAGTCTGATAACACATCCATTGAAAGGTTAAGATGCTCACGCAAAGAAGAGGCATGAAAACATGTGTATTCTCTTGTTGTGTAAGCATTTAGGTCTCCACCGACCTCTTCAAGACATTTAACAATTTCATAAGCGGAGCGCTTACTAGTTCCTTTGAAAACTAAATGTTCAATAAAATGAGCAGCACCATTTAAAGAAGGGGACTCATCACGAGACCCCATATCTACATAGATACCAGCACTGGTGGCTCTAGAGTAAGGGTGGTGTTCTGTCACCACCCTTGTTCCGTTAGAAAGTACCGTTTTTTTAAATTCGGGCTGATAATCAAAAGCTTTATTCATAGGAATGAAATTTAGCTATCTTTTGGAAGTAAAGCTTTACGACTGAGTTTCATGCGGCCCGCGCGATCAACATCTAAAACTTTAACATCCACTTGATCTCCTTCGTTAATCACATCAGTGACATTACGAACTCTTTCATGAGCAAGCTCAGAGATATGAAGTAAACCACTCGTGTTCGGAAGAATTTCAACAAAAGCTCCAAAGTCAGTGATTTTAACAACCTTACCGTTATAAGTTGCACCCACTTCAGGCTCTGTCACAATATCTTTAATCATCTGAATGGCTTGAGCCGACTTTTCAGAATCAATAGAAGAAATTTGAATAGTTCCATCATCTTCAATATTGATTTTTACACCCGTTGCTTCAACAATACTTTTGATTGTTTTACCACCGGCTCCAATAACGTCTCTCACTTTTTCTGGCTTCACTTTCACTGTTTCAATTCTAGGAGCGTACTCAGAAACCTGACCGCGCTGAGTAGAAATGACTTTTTCCATCTCATCCAAGATATGGTTACGACCAACGTTGGCTTGGGCCATAGCTTTATCCATAATATCAAAACTTATACTGTCAATTTTGATATCCATCTGAAAAGAAGTGATTCCTTCACGAGTTCCAGCCACTTTAAAGTCCATATCACCCAAATGATCTTCGTCACCTAAAATGTCGGTTAAAATAGCTACATCATCACCTTCTTTAATAAGGCCCATCGCAATTCCAGAAACATTACCTTTTATAGGAACACCGGCATCTAATAAAGCCATAGTTCCTGCACAAACAGTTCCCATAGAGCTCGAACCGTTAGACTCAAGAACTTCACTCACTATTCTTAAAACATAAGGGAATTTTTCTTGATCAGGTATAACAGCGTGTAAAGCTCTTTCTGCTAAGAAACCATGCCCCGTTTCTCTTCGGCTTGTGCCGCCCATGCGACCAGTCTCGCCCACACAATAAGGTGGGAAATTATAATGAAGCATAAAGTTCTTTTTTATATGGCCGTCTAAGGCATCGATATGTTGAACGTCATCAGGAGTTCCTAATGTGACAGTTCCAAGAACTTGAGTTTCACCTCGAGTGAATACAGCAGACCCATGAACCCTAGGAAGTAAAGCCACTTCACAAGCAATAGGTCGAACGGTGGTTGTATCACGACCATCGATACGCTTACCTTCTTTCAATATCATTGACCTGGCCGAATTATATTTCACATCGCCAAAAACAGAAGAAAGCTCGCCTTCTCTTACTGCTTTTAGGTCTTTGTCATCAGAAAATTTTTCTAGTAATTCAGTTTTTGCTTCTGCTTTAATGGCGTCTAAAGTGGAGTATCTTTCTAACTTGTCTTTAATTACTAAAGCAGATTTAACTTTTTCTTCAATAAAATCTTTAACCACTTGAGAAAACTCAGGGTCAACTACCGGAGCTTGAAACTCACGCTTAGGGATGTTGCCTGTTTTTTCACGAAGCTCATCTTGAGCGTCAAAAATAGGAGTCATAGCCTGGTGACCAAACTTAATGGCTGCTAGAACCTCAGACTCTTTTTTAAATTGAGCCTCACCTTCCACCATCAAAACACCTTTGCGTGAACCAGCCATAAATAAGGCAAGGTCTGCACGGCCTAGATCTTCGAAGCTAGGATTGATAACAAGCTGGCCATCGATCTCAGCCACTTGAATGGCTGCAATAGGACCACCAAAAGGAGCATCACTGATATGTAAAGCCGCTGAAGCACCAATGCTGGCTAAACTGTTGGCTGAGTACTTGCCATCATAACTTAGTATCGTCGCAACAATTTGAGTTTCTGAGTTATAACCCTCTGGAAAACAAGGTCGGATCGGTCGGTCAATCAGGCGGCAGTTTAAAATGGCCTCACCTGTTGGACGCCCTTCTCTTTTAAAGTATCCACCAGGAATTCGCCCTGTTGCGTAGAATTTTTCACTGTACTCAACGGTGAGAGGAAAAAAGTCAGCAGTGGATTCTCTTTTAGAAGAAACGGCTGTGACTAAAACGATGTTACTACCACAAGTCACAAGAACAGAACCATCGGCCTGCTTGGCAAGACGTCCTGTTTCAATAGTGACTTCTTGCCCACCTAATTCAATTTTTACTGTTTGTTTCATTATTTCTCCGATGTGTTATTTTCTTATGCCGAGCTCTTTAATGACTTCACTGTATTTCGAAAATTGCTTTCTTTTTAAATAATCTAATAATTTTCTGCGACGATTAACCATACGAATAAGACCTCTACGACTATGGTGGTCTTTTTTGTTGGTTTTGAAATGCTCAGTGAGTTGCTTAATTCTAACCGTCAATAATGCGATTTGAACTTCTGAACTTCCCGTATCAAGTTCTGATGTTTTAAAGTGCTTGATGATTGCTTCTTTTTCTTCTTTTAACAATGCCATGATACCTCCTAACGGTATATTTAAAGTTCACCCCACCACTCGTTTGGCGTTCGAAAAGGTAGAGCTTTTTGTAATCCCAAGTAGTTATACTACTTTGTCTTGGGGGGTCAAGCCCCCTCCCTATTTAGAAGCGAAATAGATTTTTTTCAAAAGGCTAGGTTCTTGGAATTTCAGATTTACTCGCCAGTTCAAATAAGGTAGATTTGAACGATTATGACCGTACGACTACTGCTAATTTTACCCTTGCTACTTCTCATGTTGGGCTGTAACAGCCATTCCATTGATGAAATCTCACCTCCCCTGAGCTCCCAGGACATTGAAGCCAACTCCCTTCTTTACAGTGAAAAAATTCAACCTATTTTCAACGCCCGCTGTGTCGCTTGCCATTCTTGCTTTAACTCGCCCTGCCAGCTCAATTTAACCTCTTACGATGGAACTAACCGTGGAGCTCATAAAGAAAACATTTATGACTTTTCCAATTTTGAAGCCAAAGCGCCGACTCGACTTTATATAGATGCTCACTCTGAAAAACAATGGCGGAAAAAAGGGTTTTTTTCTGTCACTAAATCTGAAGACGAGACGCCACCTATTCTCTATCATTCTGTCGCTGCACTTCTTGGAATTGAGTCTGGACAACAAAAAAAATATAATTCGGAATACAGTCGCTACTGTAGCTCTTCAAACAGCTTAGATGAACAAGAACGATTTTTACAAAAAAACCCTGCCGGCCGCATGCCTTTTGGTCTCCCAAGACTGAGCAATGACGAAATTAACCTCATTGGTCGTTGGCAACAAGAAGGGGCCTTTGGCCCCAACTACAAAACCCTTGAGAAGGAGTTTTTTGATAAACACACCTCTTTACAGCCTCAACTCAACAACTGGGAACAATTGCTCAACCAAAGAGATATCAAATCAAGATTATCTTCTCGTTATATTTACGAACACCTCTTTTTAGCCCATCTTTACTTCAAATCTCAACCTCAGCAATTTTTTCGTTTAGTCAGATCAAGCACTCCGCATGGAGAAATTAAAGAAGTGGGTACCGCCTATGCCTTTGATGACCCTAAAGTTGAATTTTTTTACCGCTTTCGCCCTGTTGTAAATACCCTAACTCATAAAAGTCATATCCCTTTTCCTCTCTCCCCTTTTAAGCTGAAACGCTGGAAAGCTTTATTTTATGACTCCAAATGGACGTCTCTCCCCAAAAAAATGCCACCTTATGGCAAGCCCGGGGGCAACCCTTTTAAAACCTTTGAGTCTATTCCAGTTAAAAGTCGCTATCAGTTTTTTCTGGATGAAGCTGGCTATCATGTAATGACATTCATCAAAGGCCCTGTTTGCCGAGGGCAAACCGCCTTAAATGTAATTAACGATCATTTCTGGGTTATGTTTATTGATCCCAACGAAGATGTTTTTGTGAACTCACCGGCCACTTATGAAAAAGTGGCAAAAACCATGACTTTGCCTGCTGAAATACAAGGTGACTTCAACCCATTTATTAACTTCAGAAAAACGTATTGGAAGGGCCTCAAAGAAAAATACTCTTATATGACCCAAAATAATATCACGCTAACCCCTTCTTCTATTTGGAATGGAGGAAAGCGAAATAGCAACTCTGTACTTACCATTTATCGCCATCATGATAGCGCTAATATTGTGCGTGGCCTCCGTGGGCAAATGCCAAAAACCATATGGGTTATTGATTACCATGTTTTTGAGTCCATCTACTATAACCTCACTGCGGGTTATGATGTTTTTGGCCCAATACTCCACCAAGTTAACTCAAGGCTATTCATGGAAATTTCACGCATAGCCTCAGAAGATATGTTTATTAGTTTTCTTCCTACCCAAGAAAGATTGAAGGTCCGCAAAGCCTGGAGCATTAGTACTCCTCAAAATAAAAACTCAAAACTCAAATGGCTGGCGGAAGTGATTAGCGGAGATGTCGACGAAAAAATGAAGTTTGACTATCCTTACTTAGGGCTTTCCGTAAAAAGTAATATTACACCTGCTAACGGAGTGGATGCAAAAACGAGCCTATTAACACAACTCATCCAAAAACGTTTTAGCCCTCGACAAGTTAACTCTAGCACCGACATTTATGACTCCTCTCTTTCTTTGGGGCGTACTCGCTCTCAACGAAAAACTTTTGATACTATTCTTGGCAATAAAGCCAAGGGAACTCGCCACCTCCCCAACACCATTTTACTTAGGTTAAAAACTAAAAGTGGAGACAAGGCATTCACCATCATCCAGAACCGAGAACATTATAACGTATCCATGCTCTTTTTTGAAAGTAAGCGAAGACGACTTGAAGGTGATAACATAGATATCCTTAAGGGAATAAACACATCTTATGCCAATTTATTCATGGCGGTCACAGAAAGTGAGTTTAAAGAGTTTGCGCAAAGTCTTATTGCTGCGACTTCCAAAAAACAAGTGAATGAACTTTTGAAAAAGTATGCCATAGCAAGAAGCAGTAGTGAATTTTGGCAGCATTACGAATGGTTTTCAAAAAAGTCTTACGAGCCTTTAAGTAACGAATCGGGATGGATTGACTTAAATCGTTATATGAACCTGTAACTCGTTAAATTTAACGTAATCTCAAAAAGTGAAAATTAAAAGGTGGATTTTTTGTTTATTAATTAAAAGTTCTAAAAACTTTTGGC
Organism: Bdellovibrionales bacterium; assembly: GCA_020630675.1. Classification (GTDB taxonomy): domain Bacteria; phylum Bdellovibrionota; class Bdellovibrionia; order Bdellovibrionales; family UBA1609; genus JAHDIR01. Next base: position 14,493 of record JAHDIR010000022.1, on the reverse strand, counting down.
CTTGTGTTGGGAGCTATATGCAATAAAGATATGATGCGACCCAAATCAGCACCAATTACTTTAATGTAAGTATCTTCCCTGTTTTTATTGGCTTGTTTTTGCTCAAAGATGGTTCGTCGTAGAATTTCGTTGGGAATTGCTCCGTTTAACATTAAACGTTCATCACGACCGCTCACCGTAAGACCTTTAAAAGGGTTTAAAATATCAGCCAGCCCGTGAAAACAATCCAATTTAAAAACTTCGTTTCGTTCTACAGACAATACGTCATCTAAAGTTTTGGCTTGAGCCAAATCATAAGGGTGAGATCTTGTTCTTCGCAAAAAACTGACAGTTCCACCCACCCCTAGTTTGTCTCCAATAACATGAGCTAAAGACCTTATGTAGCCGCCTTTATCACAATACACTGTAAATTCAAGATGATCGTGACTGACATTTAAAAGTTCACCATCAAAAAAGTTCATCTGTCGCAGAGGCACTTCAATATCAATGTCTTTTCGAGCATATTCGTAAAGTTTTTTCCCTTTCACTTTGACCGCTGAAAATACGGGAAGAGGAAACTCCTTCATACTCAAAGTTTGCAGAAAGGCACTTTGAATTTGTTCGGCATCAACCTGAACATCTTCTTGAGACAATGTTTTACCATCTGTATCCCAACTATCGGTTTTTAGGCCAAGCTTAGCCTTAACATGATAAGACTTTTGTTGTGATAATATTAAACGAGAAAGCTTGGTGCCTTCACCGATCAGCATAACCAACAGGCCAGAAGCTAAAGGGTCTAAGGTTCCAGCATGACCAACTGCCAATCCCCCCAAATGTTTTCTGACCTTATAAACAACATCATGGCTGGTGAGCCCGATTGGCTTATCAATTAATAGAATTCCACTTTTCTCAAACACTCGATGACCTTTTTATTCTTCGCTATTCTTTAAATCATTCAATATTTTATCTACAACCAGTGTATTTTTATAACCCTCATCATTATAAAATTTTAATTTGGGGCAAAACTTCATTCGCAACTTATTATTAATTTCTTTTTGAAAATAAGGAGCAAACTCATTCAATATATCAATATTTTTATCCATATCAGGGTTAGGTAACAGCTCAGTGACATAAATTTTTCCGGACTTAAAATCAGGACTAACACTCACTCTTGATATGGAAACCATTCCATGCAAAGGCACTTTTAAACCTGAAATCATATACTCGCTCACAATTTGGTGAACTTCTTTTTCTACTCTTTGCACGCGACGACTAGCGGCCATATAAACCTCATAAACGCCGGCCATTAAAAGGCCAGCCTTTTCTATTATTTGGGATGCTTATCAAGGTGTTGGAATCAATGTGTTGGTGTTAACTTAAGAGCCTGCGGCCTCCGCCTGGCTAGCTTTTTCCTCAGCTGCTTTTAAAGCATCTGCTTTTTTCTTAATGAGTGCGTCTATTTCTCTAGCAATTTCTTCATTCTCATAAGCTTCAATAGTGTCACCGACTTTAATTTCAGTGTAGTCCTCAATACCTATACCACACTCTATTCCGGCTTTTACTTCTTTCGCATCATCTTTAAATCGCTTTAAACTCGACAGCTTACCCTCATGCACAACTTTTCCATCACGCACCAAACGAGCCAAAGAGTTTCTCGTGATTTTACCTTCTTGAACCAAACAACCAGCAATCAAGCCAATGCGAGGAACACTAAAAGTTTCTCTGACTTCTGCTGTACCCATTGGTTTTTCAATTATATCAGGGTTTAGCATTCCACTCATAAGGGCCTTAAGATCATCCATTAACTCGTAAATGATCGTATAAGTTTTTAATTGAATATTTTTTTCTTTGGCAACTCTTTGGGCATTTGAATCTGCTTTAACATTAAAACCAATAATCGTTCCACCGGCCGTTGATGCTAGTAAAACGTCAGATTCACTAATCATGCCGACACCAGAGTGGATAATGTTCACATCCACTTCGTCATTTACTAATTTGGCAATCATACCTTTGATGGCCTCATTACTACCAGCAACATCTGACTTTAACACCACTGAAAGTTCTTTTAAATTAGGGTTTAAAACTTTAGAGAAAATATCGTCAATACTCTTCTTTTTATTATCAACTGTATCTTGAGACTCTTTCATACGAAGGTCAGCAACTTCTTGAGCTTCACTCTCTTTTTGACAAACATCAAAACGATCTCCGGCAGCCGGAGTTTCAGGAAGGCCTGTGATTTCAACAGGGTCACTTGGCAGAGCTTGCTTAAGGATATCTCCTCTTTCGTTACTCATTCTTCTTACTTTACCAACAACCTGGCCCGCAACAATAATGTCCCCTTTTTTCAAAGTTCCATTTTGCACTAACACTGTGGCAACATTTCCTTTTCCTTTTTCGACTTTACTCTCAATAACTATACCCATAGCAGATTGTTTCGGGTTTGCTTTTAAGTCTTGAACTTCAGCCACTAAGTGAATTTGCTCTAAAAGGTTTTCAATTCCCTCTTTCTTTAAAGCAGAAACTTCACAAAAAATGGTCTCACCACCCCACTCTTCAGGGATAAGCTCATATTCAGTGAGTTGTTGTTTAATTTTTTCAACATTGGCTCCTGGTCTATCAATTTTATTCACAGCCACAATAATTGGAACCCCAGCTGCTTTTGCGTGATTAATCGCTTCTTCTGTTTGCGGCATAACACCATCGTCGGCGGCCACAACAATAATCACTATATCTGTTGCATTAGCTCCACGAGCCCTCATTGCTGTAAAAGCAGCATGGCCGGGAGTATCGATAAAACTGGCCACTTTTCCGCCAGCTAGCTTTACTTTATAGGCTCCAATATGTTGGGTGATTCCACCGGCTTCGCCAGAAACAACATCGGCTTTACGGATAGCATCTAGGAGAGTGGTTTTTCCATGATCAACATGGCCCATAACTGTAATAACAGGAGGACGATAAACGGGTTCAGCCGAAGTATTGCCAAAAGCCACTTCATTAACTAAATCCTCAACACTTCTTGATACATTTTCAACTTCATACCCAAATTCAGGTGCAATCAAAGAAATGGTATCAAAATCTAAGCTCGTTGTGATTTTAGCCATCACACCTTCTTGCATTAGTTTTCGAGTTAAAGCTGTAGCTTTTAAACCCATCTTGTCAGCAAGCTCTGTGACTGTCATATTTCCAAAAACCTTAACAACCCTTTTGTGAGCCTTAGGAGTTGTTAATTGTGTTTTCTTGACTTCGCCCACTGATATCCTTTTTTTCTTTGGCTGAAAAATAACTTCTCTTTTTCTAAACTCAGTAGCTGCAAAAGCTGCAACAGGAACTTCTTTGACGCCACCAGGTCCGGCAGGTGGAGCCATCACCTTGCGTTTTACGCGCTCTCTGTCCTTTCCTTTTTCAGAATCAAAGACAGGCGGCCTTTCTTCCGTAGCACTTTGGGCTACGAAGCCCGTACGTATATTTCGACCAGCTGCTGAGCGAGCTGGTCTTTGGGAACCTCCGCCAGGGCCGGACTTACTAACTTTAGAAAGGTCCATTCTTCCAATAATTTTTCCACTCGGTTTTATTTCAGCGCGAGGAGCAACTGCTGGCTGAGCTCCAGACTCATTTGTAGCTGTGGTTTCCGAACCTGAGGCACCGGCCTCAGAAGAAACTTCACCTTCAGTGCTAGCCGCAGCCGCTGATGCAGCTTCTGCTGCTTCTTTTTGCTGCTGTGCAATTTCAGCCGCCGCTTTCAAAGCCTCTTCTTCTTTAGCTTTAGCTTCAACTTCACCGGCTTTTCGACGTATGATTCTGCGCTTAGTGGTCTTTGCCTCGGAGCTTGCAGCTGTTTTAACCGAAGGCACAGGTGCCGAAGCTTCTTCACCCTCGCTAGCTGCTCCAGTGGCCCGAGTCACTGGCTTTGCAATTTTTTTCTTAGTGACTTTTTTCTTGGCTACTTTTTTGACAGCAGTGGCCTTTGTTTTCTTTTTAGCCGTCTTCTTTTTTGCTTTTGTTTTCTTTTTAGAAGCCGCTTTTTTTTCTACCTCAGCATTTAACTGAGCTTGAATTTGATCAATAATTTCTTCGGTTAAAGAAGCCATATGACTCTTTACTGGAAGGTTCCATTCACGAATTTTATCCATGAGGGCAATGGTTTCCATTCCAAGTTCTTTGGCATATTCATATACTTTTGGTTGACTCAAGTACTCGCTCCTTTCTTAAACTTTACCTAAAAAAGCCTGTTATTTTTTTTAAAAAAATACTTTAGCTATTGGCTTCTTTTTCGCTGGCCTCTTCATTTTTATCTGAACTGGCATCTTCAGCTACAATATTCTCTACGGCAACGTCATCAGAACCTTCAGCCTCTTCAGAGCCCTCTTGTTCTTTCAACTGCATTAATTCTTCTTTTAATCTTTCTTCAGCTTGTTGCTTAGTGCTTCCGCCTTCACTACTTGACGTTGAAGATGGAGCCACACCACCTTCTTTTAAAAGCTTTTTAGCAAAAGTAGGAACTTCTTTTCCTTCTTTTTCATACTCTTTGACTAAGGCTTGCGCTTGGCCCAAAAGCTCAAGAGCTTTATCCTCTTCGCCGTAACCAGGAATAGTCATGATATCGGCAGGGTCAGCCTCAGCAATCGCTGAAAATGAACCAAAACCTGACTGAAATATGTTCTGAGCCATTGTTTCTGTCATATTTGGAAGCAACATTAAGTTAAAGATAGCTTCAGCTGTTTTAGCGGCAGCATCACTATCAGATAAAATATCAATTCTCCAATTACAAAGCTTGGCGGCCAAACGTACGTTTTGTCCACGCTTACCGATAGCTAAACTAAGTTGGCTATCAGGCACGACCACTTCCATTTCCCCGCGCCCTTCATCAACAAATATTTTTGAAATTTCAGCTGGGGCCAAAGCATTACTCACAAAACGAGTAGGATCTTCACTCCAAGTGATAATATCAATTTTTTCACCGCGAAGCTCCTGAACAATCGTTTGCACTCGGCTTCCTTTCATACCCACACAAGCTCCCACAGGATCAACGGCAGGGTCTTTACTTAAAACAGCCACCTTGGCTCTTTGCCCAGGCTCTCTAGCTGCACATACAATTTCAACTATACCATCATAAACTTCAGGAACTTCACTCTCAAAAAGTTTGATGAGATAACGACTATCGGCTCTAGACATAATGATTTGAGGACCACGAGTGGTTTGTCTTACATCGGCAATATAACCTTGGATACGATCACCTGGCTTATAAACTTCTCCAGGGATTTGCTCACGAGGTGGCAAATAGGCTTCGGTACGGCCCATATCAACAACGATAGCTCCTCGTTCAACTCTTCTTGCTATTCCTGAAACAACTTCACCTTTTCTTTGATCGAATTCATTAAAAATAATGTCTCTTTCTGCATCTCTTACTTTTTGCGTGATAATTTGCTTTGCTGTTTGAGCAGCGATTCGCCCTAAGTCTCCTGTTTCTAAACGAACCCCAATAGAGTCATCCAATTGTGCCTCAGGGTCGAGCTCAAGAGCGTCAGTGTGTTTAATTTCAACCTCTTCATCAATGAAGTCTTCGTCTTTCACCACTTCTTTAAATTCAAAAAGCTCCACTTCACCACTTTCATCGTTATATGAGGCTTCGATTTCACGATAAGTTCCATACTTTTTACGGGCAGCCACTAGCATGCCTTGAACAACAGCATCTACGACGATCTGCTTATCAATCCCCTTATCTTTTCCCACCATCTCAATCATACGACTCAAGTTTGAAAATATATTATCTACTGACATTTTTTCTTTCTCCTTGTGAGTACTCATTCATAATAATTCTCATTTTACCAATAAACAAATAACTTCTATTGGGTGAGTCGAGAGGAACGAGACACTCAGTTCTTTTTTTTCTTACCTGGTTTATCAAAAACAAAGACCGTATGAGCTTGTGTCACATTGGTCATTTCAATTTCGTAAACTCTACTTTTATCATCTTCAAGAGTTAAAACTTGGCCGTTTATCGCTTTTAGACAACCTTTTAAAAGCTTTAACCCTTTTTTAGTTTCTGGCCCTTGCACTGGCATCACGCCTTGCTGGGTCTTAATTTTCACTTCTTTGTTCACAGCTTTTTCAAAGTGCCAAGGCTCCTTTAAAGACCTCTCCAGCCCAGGGCTAGAAACCTCTAAACTATACTTTCCGCCAGGAACTACATCTTCAACATCAAGAATAAGACTGAGAGCATTAGAAACATTCGCACATTGTTCAATTGTGACACCTCCTTGGGCATCAATGAACACTTTTAAAACTCGTGAAGATCTTGAACCTGTTGATTCTACATCGTAAAGTTCACAGGACTCCCCTTCACAAATGGGTCCTAAAAGATCTTTCACTTTGTCTATCCAATCTTGATTCAAACTGTAAACCATCCATAAAAAAAGAGGGCCTTTTGAGCCCTCTGACGCTCTACTTCATAACAAGAATTTATTATTAAATCAACCAAATATTATGGCGTGAAACTGTATAATAACGCATTATCTCCGTTTTTATAGTAATTTAGCCGCTCTCCCACCACTTCAAAACCTAACTGAGCATACAACTTCTGAGCGATCCTATTTTTCACACTCACCTCCAACCAAATAGGCTTAACCAAAAGCTTAGATTTATCTACTAAACCACTGATTATACTAAACATTATTCTTTGTCGAAGAAAATCGGGGCTTGTCGCCAAATAAAGAATATGAAAGTGAAACTTATCTTCAATAAAGGAAATTACAGCCTGTAAATTTGGACTTACCCTTGAAGCCACCCCAAAAAGTTGCCCTTGCTTCAAAGCATATAAAAGCTGAGCCTCAGTCCAACAAACACCACCAATAGCCAAGGGCCCAAAACATTTAAAATGCTTATTTGCAAAAGACTTCAGCATATTTTTATGCTGCCCCCCTAAAACCATCAGCTCTTTATCAGAGCTTAATTTAAGAATTGTTTTACATTGTATTTGAGTTGCATGCTGGTCACCCAAGCTTCCACCCGCTCTTTTTTAATTTCAGCCTTTAGAAAAGACTTAATTTTTGTTTCGAACTGCTCAAAGCCAAGACCACCAAACTTAGCGCTATTAGATTCATAGTACTTTTTTGCATCCGCCGAAGTGACATAAACACTCAAGTTTTTATCTTTAAATTGAATATATTTTTGCGCCAAGGACTTCACCTTAAAAGCACGCACAACTTCGTTACGCTCAAATTGAAGTTTTCTTGACAATTTATGAGACAAAACCTTGTTAATTAAGTCTGGAGACAGAGGGGCCGACTGAGAGTAAATGCTCTTAGATTCTAGGTAACCCAAGTATTCAAAAATGGATTTTGATAACAAACTTGCAAACTCATCGCTTTGAACTTTTACATCAAGAAGCTCACTTGAGCCGCATGAACCACTTGCACATGAAGACAGTAAAGATGTCAGCAAAACTTGGCGACTTGTTAAAGCTTGCGAGTTAATTTCTGCTACAGACTGCAAAACCAACTCATCGGCCAAAGCCGAAAGGCTTATAAAAAAATAAAATGTTGCAAAAATTTTCCCCACTTTTTAAGTCTAACAAAGCCAGTTTGAATTACAAGGAACCTTTGCGAGACCTAAATGAAAAAAAAAGGGCTAACTTGACAGTTAGCCCTTTTAAAGAGGAGTTGTTATGATACGCATTCTCGTCTTTTAAAAAATAGTTTTAAAATTTAATTTTCCCTTGTACCGAAAGCACCGAGTAATTGATTTCCTCTAAAGGAACAGCATCAACATAACCTCTTGAGTGCTTAAGCTCATCAGTGCTGTATTTTTGAGCCATACTCATCATATATCGATAATCTAAACCGATGGATAAGCCTTTATTAACAGCAAAGTCGACACCAACCACAGGGGCTAGGTTAAATGCTCGAGTGGAGGCATCGCTATCCTGACCAGCTCGGCCATACTGACTGTAACGAGTTCTCACTCCGTAGTAGTTTCTTTTTGTAGCCCCAACATAGGCCCCCACGTAAGGCTTAAACAATTGATGCCCAACAAAACTATACTTACCCTCTAAACCCAAATTGTATTGGTCCAAGTCCGTTAGGCCATAACCGCCTAAACGGCTATTTCCATTGTATAGCTCATCCACTCTGTGTTGAGAGTACATAAATGAAGCTTCTACTGATAAGTTAGGATTAATTTGTGTACCTAGCGCTAAACTCCAAGCATATTTACTTTCCACATTGGATGCTTTGTAGTTGATGTTTCCTACACCCAAACCAACATAAGCCCCAGAAAGCAAAGACTTTCTTTCTCTGACATGGGATTCACGTTCATAAGAAACTTCGTTTACAACTACTGGTGCCGGAGCCGGTTGGTGCTTTACGACTTTCTTTTTTATAACTTCAACGACAGGAGCCGGTTGTTTCTCAACAACTCTTTCCACCTGGATAATTTGAATGGGTGCTTGCTCAGAAGCTCCTACTGCCGTGTGCTGAACTGGAGCGACGGCCCTAGGCTCTTGAGCTCGTTTAAATTTACTGTCGCCAAAAAGCCTGGCTGCACGATCTCTTTCATCTTGCAAACGAGAGGCTTCTAATTTCTCAACAATTTTTTGTTCTGTTTCTATCTCAGCGTTTTGACGAACAGCTCTTAAGTTAGTTGCGTAAGACTCCACTAAAGGGCTAGCTTCAACCACTGTTGCCGGTTGGTTATCTAAGCTACTCGCCACTTCGGCGTTACTCTTTGCCACACCGTCGTTTTGGTTATTTAAATCATTACGACTTTTATTTTGATTAACTATATATATATTTTGGCCATCAGATTTTTTAACGGCCTCAGAAGTGACACTAGGCTTAGTTTTTTTAGTGACCACTTGCTCTCGTTTAATTTCTTCAATGATTTCTCCACCATCAACATCTTCATTTACCCAAGCTGGGTCAGCATATGTTTGTCCTATTGCAAATAAGTATGCCAGGACAACGATTAATTGTTTCATCACAAAACCTCCTCTAAAAGATTGCGTGCCCTTTTGAAAAGCAAGCTCCGTGCCGAAAATGGGCACAATACATGCTGTGACACAAGTGATTAATATTACTGACTAATATTGAAATTAATGCTACGCTGACTAAATATTGGTGTTTATTTTTTAGGCAAATTTATTGTGGCCAAAAAATCCATGCCCACAAAAAATATAGCTCAAAAGCTGTTATATTTAATTTGAGCTCGAATTTTTCTGCCTTGTTAAAATAAAGTACGTTTTTTGAAAATACTTCCCGCTTTTTAACACTTTTAAGAGTTTTCTTAAATGAATTCAAAAAAATTATGATTAAAAAGAACCCCTCAACAACACATTTAAATTTTGCGAAGAGCCCAAAGCTGCTTTAATAGCTCGAGATATTTTTTTGTTTTACCACTTTGCTTATGTGCCTCTAAACAAGCTTTTTCAATCGATTCAAATTGGTAAGAACCATAATTTTGAGCGCAGGCTTTGACCAAAGAAGGAACAACCACGCCCCCACTTTTCACCAAAACTATATCACCAATTTCTTTCTGGTAAAGTTCACGGTTCTTTCTTTTTCGTCCATACATGGCCTTATACAGCTTAGACTCTTCACCCAGGTGGTGTCTCTCCTGACTGGCCACTACTGCACTTTTAATATTTTTAACATCACATGACTTCAGTAAAATTTCTTTAACTTGCTCAACTCGCAAACGGGGATAAACTTCAAAAAGCTCATCCGCTATTTTTGCCACCCATGGGCTAGCAAAAGATGTTCCAACAACATGAGATTTGTTGGGATCAGAAAATACCACTGGAGCCGCTACATCAACATGATCAATTCCATAATTAGCGTAAGGAGCTCTTTTATAATAAGAACCTTGAGGCGTAAAGTCTACGGCAGTGACCTTAAGTGTGTTCGGCCTGTTCCATTGCGCCGGGTATAACTTAAATTTACTGCCAATGGGAGCTCCATGAGGCGTCAGCATATTCGAAATAAAAACCCCATTTCCAGCAGCGACAACAAATAGCTTGTCAGGGTTAGAGTCTATTAAACCAGACAAAAACTCTTTTCTCAGTCTGTACTTGTTAAGAGGTTTATTTTTATTCGAACCTTCTGTCGTAAAGGTGTTGTCCCTCACAGTTGGTAAAGAAAATCCAAAACTAAAATTAACCACAGAAACACTAGGCATGAACTCATGCAAATTCATTTGAAAACCACTGTCATAAAGACTTTTAGAATATACCACAGGACATTTAGCTACGGTACGTTGATCACAAGCCACCTCTTGCACAAGTTGCCCATGCTCTCTATCGTAATTTGACTCTTCTTCCAACTTTTCGACAATCAGTGTTTTAGCAAACACTGGCACAGTTATAAAAGAACTAATAATAGACCAAATAAGTAAATTTCTCATAGATTCCCCCCGCTTGATTTCCCCAGGGCTCTATAACTATCTTATTCATCAAGGCAAAACTAATAGTTTCAATCTTAAGAAATGTTTTTACAAAACCTGTATAGACCTTTATGTAAAACCTACTCAAAACACATAAAGATTTTTAATAACAGAAAAAAGTCATAGGCTGGATTGTTTATTTTCTTTGCAATAAGTAATAAAAATTTGCTATTTATGGCTTAAAATTAAACCGTATTGGCTATTAATCCATTGCTGTTAGTTCAGACCCATTGAGGAGAGAATATGTTTGCAAAAAGACAAATGCCCTTAAAAATGATTTTTAGATGGACTTACAAAACCTCATTCTTATTACTTTTAAATGCCATCACCCCCGTACTTTTAATAACGGCTTTTGATTTTCACTTTTTAAAAATACCTTGGTCATTCGTCGCTTTAGTGGGCACAGCTGTTGCCTTTCTTATTAGTTTCCAAAATAATTCTGCTTATGACCGGGTTTGGGAGGCTCGAAAAATTTGGGGAGGCATTGTCAATGCAACAAGAACCTTTAGCGTTTTCACCAGAGACATGGTGGATAATAATGACCAAGCGGTAAAAACTATTCTTTATCGACACCGAGCCTGGTTAACCGCTTTACGTTTTTCGATGCGCCAACAAAAAGAATGGGAGATCCCTGAGGTTGTGGCTAAAAAGCAAAAAGCTCATTTTGATAAACTAAGGTACAACCCTGAACGTTCAGAATCACTTGAAGACAGTCTTCGCCCTCTGATTTCTAGTGAAGAGTTTGAAGTTGTGTCTAAATCTCCCAACAAAGCATCTACACTATTGAGCCTTCAGTCTCAACAGTTTAGCCAACTCAAAAAATCTGGAAATATTTGGGAGTTTAATTTTATTGAAATTGAGAATATGATTAAAGAACTCTTTACCTTGCAAGGAAAATCTGAACGCATTAAAAACTTTCCCTACCCCAGACAATATTTCACTTTAGGTTTACACCTAACTTGGACTTTTATATTCCTTCTCCCCTATGCTATAGCCCCTGAGTTTACCAAAATTGGCCTGGAGTTCGGCGCCAACACCACATTGAGTCCCGAAGTATTTACTTGGTTTTCTGTACCCTTTGTCGCTTGTGTCTCTTGGATTTTCCATACAATGGGACGAATGGGACGAGCTGGCGAAAACCCTTTTGAAGGCACAATTCATGATGTACCCATTTCGGCCATGGCAAGAGCCTTAGAAATTGAAATTTCTCATCTGCTTAGCGAACCCAAGGAAATGCAACCGAAACCTTTTCCTGTAAGAAACTCAATTTATATGTAGGTAACTTTAAATACACTCTCTATTGCCAAGTTTTCTGGCCTCATCCTCCAAAACACACTAAGCCCAAAGTATGGTTAGCAAAATTTAGAATCTCTTAATGGCTCGTTAACCAGAATACTTTGCATTTAAGGTTATTTCATTTGCGCAAAAAAATCTACCTGCTTAAGTTTGAAGCGGTTATTTTGTTTATAAAATACCAAACATAAGACAGGGGGGAATATTATGTTTTTGCGTTTAAGTTTTTTTATAGTCAGTATTTGTTTTGGGCTGTTTACTCATGCCTCTTTAAGCAAATTAAGTCCTTTAACAATTGAATCTCTTGATAAAAAAATAAAAGAAGAAATTAAGAATCAAAAGATTGCAGGCTTATCTTACGCTATCACAAAAGATGGACGGATAATACATCAAGGGTCACAAGGCTTAAAAGATGTTGTAAATAACCTTCCTTTTTCAAAAAAAACAAGAACCTCTATTGGATCAATCACTAAAACTGTTATTTCTTTTGGTGTCTTTAATTTATCAGAAGAGTACAAAAGTTTTAATATTGATTTGAAAGTTTCTGATATACTACCCTGGTTTAATCGTAATGATCTTTCTGAAATTACAGTTCGGCATCTTTTGTCTCACACCTCAGGACTGCAAAGATCCTTAGGCCGTGACTCAATTGCCAACTTAGATTTAATGTACAACAAAAAACAATACGGCCCCCTATATTCAGAAATTAAAAAGATCACGCAAGATATTGAGTTAATGTATGAAACGCCTGGAGTGATGCCTCAGTACTCAAACTTTGGGTATGCTGTTTTAGGTAGTATTATAGTTAAAGTTGCAGAAGATAATGGCTTTGCTTTTAAAAGCCAAATTGAAGAAGAAAAACTAGCCGAATATATGCGAAAAAAAATCTTCAAACCTTTGAAACTGGAAAAGCATATGGACCTTATGGTTCCTTCAAGAGACTTCAGTAAAGAGTCAGTTGTTTATACAGGTTTATTTGGAAACGTTGAAACTGACCCCTGGGCCTACCGTTATGTTTGGCCGGTCATACCCAACTTAGGCATGGCTGTTGCTCACTCTGGGGTTATTTCTGATGTTGAAGGATTAGCTAAATTAAATATAATTTTAGATCAAATGGTAACAGGGCAGTCTTACACGACTTTAAGTCACGGTAGTTTTGTTGACATGACAACTATGGAAGCACGCTCTTACGATAAAGTGGCTAAAGGGACTAATTGGGGTTATGGCAATGGAGCCATTCTTTATGAAAAGATTAAAACTAATAAAAGAGAATTCTTAGGTGTAGGACACACAGGAACTGGTTATGGCTCTAGAGCACTTATGTTTTTAGACCCAACAAGTGGCATTGGTGTTTCTTTAATTATTAACGATAAATCTTCAAACCGACATGCCATCGCTCACCTGCTTTTTGATGCTGTTCACGACCAGCTTGATATTAAACCATCACGAATGGAAAATGAATTTCAAAAAAATTATACATTGGCTCAGAACAAGATAAACAAAGACATAAAGCTGACTACAGAGCAAACTCAATTATTTCCTCAACTTGAAGACACACCACTCACCGCTTTAGACCTATACCATCAGCTTCAAAGATCATCGGGCAAGCTAAATGTAATGGATGACCTAGTTTCATTAGGCTCTGTAGATTTTGTATCAGGTTCTTTTGGAGCAAGTAGTGTTTATAGGTTTGTATTCTTGCAAGGTGAAAATGAAATGAACCCAAAGGATTTATCGATCCAGAATTTAAATCAAATTACGGTTCGTGGAGAAAAAAATGGAAAATCTATTCCACTGTTCAAAGATACAAACCCATCACCTACAGAATCATTTATTCGTGAAGGTTTTTCACCAATATTCTTACTTTTTTCCTTTCAACAGCTAGACTTTTCGTATGGTGATGATGGAAAAATCAATCATTTGGTGTTTGATCGTACTTTTTACCAAAAGGTACGCCCAAGAAAGCTTAGCGACCTAAGCTCTCCTATAGATGTTTTTCCTAATGCCAAAAAGGTAAGAGTTAAAAGTTTTCCTTTTCAGTAGGAGCATTTGATTTTCCTAAAAATGAAACGTGCCTTTACTAAAAAAGGCACGTTGAGGGCAAAAGTTAACCGGTTAAAAAAACTATTATAAATGAAGCGCCTTGAGACTCAAAGTCGCTTAAAAATTAATTTGGGTGTTTAAATATACGCCCACCTTTCATTACAAAACTGACATTCTCAATATCATTTATTTTTATATCCGGCTGACCTTTAATTCCAATAATATCTGCTTGCTTACCCACATCTAAACTTCCAATTTTATTCTCTAGCCCAAGAACTTTAGATGCATTTATTGTTGCTGTTTGAAGGGCTTGAAAGGGCGACATACCACTGTACTTTACCATTAACAAAAACTCTTTCCAATTATCACCATGAGGAGAAATTCCAGTGTCTGATCCAAAAGCAATCGGAATATTATTTTTAACAGCGAGTCTAAAGTTTTCAAAAGTAATATTACCGACAGAAATTGCTTTTTTGGCAATATTCTTAGGTAATTTATTTTTTTTTGCTAAATTAACAACCGTATCACATGCCAATAATGTTGGAATCATGTACACTTTTTTTCTCGCATTAAATTATGTAGTTTAAAACGAAGATCTTTTCTAGAAATATCCCCTTTTCTTTTTTTATCGATATCAAGAAAAAGTTCCGTCGCATGCTCAACAGAATCTACTCCTGCGTTTACAGCATTTGCTATTCCCTCAAGACCATGCGCATGAGCAGTTAAGGATATTTTTTTTTTGAA
>JAHDIR010000075.1 GCA_020630675.1 Bdellovibrionales bacterium | reverse complement strand
AGCCTTTTTAGCCGCGGCTTCAGCAGCGGCCTTTTTGGCAGCCGCGATTCTAGCTGCTTCTACATAGATATTTTCTTTAACTTCTTGTCTATCTGTTATAGTTGAATTATTAGTTTCATTTTCTTCATTCAATGCCTCAGCCAATTCACGATCTTTTCTTTCTTGAACTTCTATTTTTGAAGGTTGTTTTTTAGTAAACTTTAAAAACCGCTCTTCATCCCTTATAGAAAACACATTGCTGGTAACTTCTAAGCTTGCTAGTGCTTCAAAGTCATCAAGAGTATTTCCAATGTACATGATTGACTCTGTGTCGTTTCCACTCATGTTCTTTAGAACATTTTTAAACTTCATTGCAGGAGGTATCGACTCATCGTTACTTATTTCTTTTAGATTTGCTTCATAAGCTTCATCTGAATCTTCACTATCTTCATCAAGTTGATGAAGAAAACCCAGTACATGCATGAGTTGATGAAATATCACTCCTTTATTGTAACAGTTAGGGCCTAATGCTAAAATGTTCTCTAATTCTTGAAGACCTAATGTGGCTCCACAAAACTCACTTTCTAATCCGTAGATTTTTAAATCAGCATTTTTAGATTCTGATTTTTCAAACTCAATACCAATATTTTTTTTAGCAAGATAAGAATTAAACTCAGAAATTATTTCTGAGAGTGTTTCAGACTCTTCCTCAGGAATCTCATGTTCAGAATAGTTAATGGTTCCAAGCGGCCAATAGTTTAAGTTTGTAAAAGATGAGTGGTCGTCTGCTGAAGAGACTTTTTCACTCACAGCGTTGATCTTGAAGTTTTCAATGCCATTTTTATAACGTCTTATAATAATGTCGTTTTGAAAGACCTCGAAGTCATCATTTAGCTTTGAGTCTATAACACCAATATCAAAAACATCATCTGAGCCAGTGATATTAATAGGCTGGAGGCTTTGCATCTCACCACAGTTGGTAAAAAAAGTTAAAGGCAATAAACAGACTGAAACTACGAATAGAAACGGCATTTTTCTCATATTTTCCCCGCAAAATGTCTAAATAGACTAAAGACTTATCGGTGAGTTACTGAATAAAATGAGTAGTAAATAAAAATAATATAGAATTGATTAAGCTGTTTCAAATTAAGTCAATGTACTGTTTTTTTATAGTTAATATGATCTAAGGATAGCTTCGAATAATTTTTAAACCATTAAAAGGTTAAAATTTCTTGAGTTTAAATTGTATATATTTCATGTCTTCAGACTCCTTAATAGGTGTTATTTACTGTATCAGAAAATAATAGCAATTGACGTCTTTCAGTCATATAAAATTGTTTCAATTAAAATCCTAAGGAGAAAAATGTCTAAATATTCAAAAAAGACTCTTTCTGTTTTGAATTTAGAAAACGAGCTCTCGCGCCTTTGGTTGGACCCTAAATTAAATATTAAAGACATTTGTAAAAAACTAAGTATATCTAGAGCTAGTTTTTATCGTTATAAAAAGAAATTCAACCTTAAAAAAATCAACGTGGCAATCAGCAGCCGCGCAGAAATTTCAAAAAAAGAAGTTTTAAATCGTTCGCAAAGTCAGCTCAGTTATTGTGAGTTTGCTGATTTCCACACTGCAAAATTAATTGGCGAATTTTTGAATGTGAGAGTAAATGTTATATCTGCTGGCCAGTCACAGTTGTTCAAAGGCATTGAGAGTGGAAAAATTGACCTCGCAATCAACTCTTTGACCTCTAACTCCACAACTAAGCAAAGATTTCATTTTTCTAATCAATACGCGTTTAAAACTCCAGGTTTTCAAGTTTATAAAAGAAGGGACAAACGATTTTCTAAAGTGGTTAGGCTTGGAGTTAGTAAAACTATTTCTGGTTTTCGTAAACATAGTTTTCTAAACCTTGATAAGAATCAAAAATTAAAAATAAAAATTTATGACTATTATTCAGACTTAGAGTCAGCTTTGTTAAATAACTTAGTAGATTGCATCGCTTGTCATCCGACATTGTTATCTAGTAGTTTTCATAACTGTGGACTTATCGAGCCTGAGGGAGCGTTCGTAAAAATTCCTGGTCACACAGCAATGATTGTTGCTCCTAACAAACCAGTATTTTTAGAAAACTTGAACCTAGCTCTTGAGGAGCTTCATAATAAAGATATTCTTTTTCAGCTCGAGAAAAGCTGTAATTTGATTTTAGATCAATTTTACAATGAAAAATTAAATATGCACTATTAGTGAGTTTTGAAGTTGCACAATTTTTAATATAACCAAACTGACGCTTTAAGTTACAAGAATTCTAATTTTTGTCTCAATTGGTAGGTTTGATTTGAAATCAAAGTTGTCAGTTGATAGTTATGGACGCCAATTGTCGATATCATTCGGAATTTAAACTAAAAACATTTTCTTAGGGGGAAAATATGAAAAATATCATTTGGATGTTTGTTTTTTTAGCAGCATCAGCTCAAATAACAGTAACTCATGCTGAGGCAGATAAAGAAACATCAATAATCAGTGTTAATGATGATGGGAGTTGCAAGGCTCAAACAACAGGTGTTTCTCCCGGGTTTGATGAGTATGTCTATAAAGGGAGTTGTGAAGATTTTAATGAGGTTATGGAGTCTACAGACTCTCAATGCGACGTTGATTTTGTTGCGCAATTCGGTGGGCTCTGGAAGTCTAAAGTTAATACCATAGATATTGGTCATAATACGCTCGATTACGAAAATGTATTGATGATTTTACAGCGTAACGCTCCTACTCCGAGTGTAGGCGGAACAATATACGTTCTAGATAAAAAAATTCATAAAGTACGCAATGAGCGTTTGGGTGGGCGTAGCAGTGTTTATAAAGCTTATTGTGTTCCTAAAGCAGGTCTCATTGTTGTCGACTTTTTAAGTCCAGTTAAGGCCGTTTTTCAAGTTTTAGAAGAAAATCTATTTGAAATGAAATGGAGCGGGCAAAAAGGTATGTTTACAAAGACTGAGTTGTAATTAAATAAATAACATTAAGATAAGTTGAGTTCGTATTAAATAGCAAGGACTCATAAATAGTGAGCCAGTACGCAGTTTGCATTCAAAACAACAACTAAGGTTATTGTTTGATCATTTACCTCAATCATTGATTGATATTGTCTGAATGCAAATTAAAGTGCTGGCACTTTTTTTTAATTAAATACTTAAAAAAAAATCTACTGACTCAGTAATTTCCTAGCAATTTCAGAAATGTTTATTTCTTCTAAGCTTTTTAAGTCCAGGACAAACAAGTCACCGTCTTCAGCTATGTAGTAATAAGAGAACTTAGGTAGATTAAATAAATACCCATAAGGCTCACCATAAATGACTTTGTATTTTGATAGGTCATCCGTGTAAATACGCACCTCACGGTCAAGCTCGTAAGTGCTAAAGTTTCTGCTTCCGTCAATTGAACGTTCCGGCCACACAGCAATTTTGAGCTCTGGCTGAGCTATTGAAAGAGGTATCAATAATCCGGTTCCATTCGAGACTGGATTAACAACGACTCCTGGCTCATCTTTCAAAGATTTTACACTTTTATATAATGAATATTGTTCGCTAATTTTAGTAATTTCATTTTGGCGTAAAGCTTCGTCTCTTTGCTGGAGGGCTTGAAATTCAGAGGAATCAACAGTTGTAGGTTGATTAATCTCCTCAAAACTTACAGCTTGTGCTAAATTGATGTCGTACCAACGTCGATCTGATTGTGATGATTGAAGACGGTTTTGGTTGTAAATGATAACTATGCTGTCATCATCTTTTGTTTTTTTAACATATTCTACACGTCCACTAAACCAATAGTGTGGCAAAAATGAAGCGGAGGCTTCATAATCTTGAGGTTCAGAAAAATCGAACGCAAAATGATTAACTAGAAACCATCCGTTGCTTGGATTATTTTTGTCAAATGACCAAACGATGGCTCGTTGGGTGTTGGTGAGCGTATATCCAATTAGATAGTAAAAGCTTTCTGTTTCACCTATGGTAAAGTCAGCGACATCACTTTTCTCAGTTCTAGTGGCAGTCTTTCTTTGTCCCAGGTCTAACTTCTGCACAGTCCCCAAAGCAGTGTTTTCAATATAAACTCCAACATTGGTAGTCCTAGTGATGTCCTCAAATGCCTGGACCTCTGGAAAAATATGAACCTTGAAGCCGAACTCATCAACGACAGGGCCAACTGCTCCATGAGAAATACTATTTTTTGTATTTTTACTGACAGCTCTAGGACTGAAACTTTTAATTAATTGCGCCTCAACAAATGGTCCCTGGTCCCTTTCTACATTATTCATATTCAATGGAACATGTATGGGGCTATGGCCACGATTTTCATAGGTTTGTGTATAGGCTGGACCAGACTCATAAAAAGGGTTGAGAACAGTCCTGCCTGCAGTTGGATTGTGTGCAAGAACAAAGCCTTTAAATTGCATAAAATCTTTAAATAGCTCGGCTGCATTCTGGCCATCCCGATGACTTTCAATCCAGTTATCTTCTTTATCGACCTGTCGTAAAGATTGCGGTAAGATTAGATTCAAGATGTCGCTTGTTACAGGTGTTTGTTTGGCTTCTCCTATTTGGGTCACACAAGCTTTTCCTTGTTCCTCGGTACCTTGCGAGTGAGCGTGAGTAGACATAATTAGCGGTAAAATCACTGTAAAAAATACATATTTCTTTAATCTCATAAACGCCTTCCTTTTTAGTAACGTGGTGAAATCAAATACTTGTTCAGGACACAGGTTACTATTTTAAGTCATAAGCAACAGGTAAAATTAAAAGACTGCTTGCTTATAAATGAATACTATTTATTTAACTGCCTCAAATTGGAGTCTAGAGCATCAAAATAAATGATTTTTGAAAAAAAGAGACAAACTTGAGTAATTTATACGTGTAAGGTGTGGTTGTCTGGCAGGGAGCACATCAAAGATAATGCATATACAGAGAGATAAGTATTTTCTAATGGGTTGGACTTGCGGATTTATTGATGTAATTATCTCGCGTTAATCCATAAACATTCAAATCATGGTATTTTCCATCCTGTCTCATAACTTCTTGAACAAGAGTTCCTTCATGTTTAAGACCTATTTTTTGCATAACTTTGCCAGAAGCTGGGTTTATGAGAGAGTGTCTAGATGTGATTTTATTTAACAGTTTAACTTCGAAAGCATACTCCATTGTTTTTTTTGCAGCTTCAGAACAAATGCCTTTATTCCAGAATTTTTCACCAATCCAGTATCCAAGCTCGCCTTTTTTATGTTTATTATTGTAAATAACACTGGTGCAACCGATGAGTTCATCATCTAATTTGTTAGTGATTGCAAAAGTAAATTGATGTCCTTTTTGACATTCTTTTCTTTGCCAATTTATCCACCATATTGCATCACTCAGTTGGTATGGGTCGGGTATAGCGAGAGTCGTTTTTGACACAACACCATCTTTTAAAAGCTCATAAACATCTTTAGCATCATCTAAATTAAAATACCTGAGTATAAGCCTGTCTGTTTCAAGGTTAATATCTGAAAGTTTTTCGAGCTTCCAGTGTTTGGGAGCATTGGAAGAATAGCCATCAAAAAGAAAGCCTCCCATAGGTTCTAAAAACCTTTTAGATAATTGAATAGCCTGAGTTGGGTTATAGTTTTTGAACAATTCATCAAACGCAGAAATAAAGTTATTAGCAAATTCAGGGTCATGTTTTTTTAAAATTCTAGGAATATATTTTCTGTCTCCTCGCCATAGATGATTGGTTTTGAAGTAAGAGTTAGATAAGTACTCATAAAGTCTCACACCTGTTGCCGTTAACTCTTCCTTAGTCTTATAATCTTTAAGATCATCGACTAGGTCTGTTAATCCGTACCTCAGGCTCTCAATTTCTGAAAATTTTAAGCTTTCTGGCTTTCGATCTAAATTTTTTTTTGCCCATTTTTTTAATTTTGTAGTGCATTCATTTTCTTCGGGGATTGAGATAGACTCAGAAATCATCTGTGAAAGTTTTAATTCACCAGCTGGCTTTGTGAATTCTTGATAAAAGTATTCAAGAGTTTCTTCTGTGTGAATAAATGCTTCTACGGGCCAGTTGTCGTAGATGTAGCTTTCTCTTCTAGCGCAGTCTAAGTTGTCGTAGATGACTATAAGGTCTAAATCAGAGTAATCGGTGTGATCACCACGAACAACAGAGCCTGCAAGGAAAAGGGCTTTGGCATCTGGGTATTTCGTCTTTTTAATTTTTTTGGCGGTTTCAATATGATTAGGTTTTTTCATACTTATCTATACATAATTTCATCGAAAATTGCACATTAACATCAAACGTATAAGTCGATTTTTTAACTACAGTCAATTGATCAAAAGTGATTAATCAGTGATCTAGCAGCTTTTTGTAAATTTATATGTTCACTAAAATGAACTGGCGTATGTTCATTAGTTCCTAGGATTTTACGCTTATAAGTAAATACTTGCTCAAGACTTAGATTGTATATACAATTTGTGAAGGTAAGTTCATGCCACCCCCCTTCACTGGGAAAGCACAAAAGTGTAGAATATTAATACTTTTTTAACCTTTAATTCGGTTTTAAGCACAAGAAGGGACTGTTTTTAGTATCCGTAATTGGAGGTTTCTATGAAACTATCAAAGCCAATATTCAGGCTTAAGAGTGAAGCAAAAAAAATAAAAAAAGAGCAAGGCATTCTTCTGAGTGAGGCTCTAAATATTGTGGCACAAGGTGAAGGCTATTCCTCATGGGGACTGTTGATTGCAAAGTTAAAACAGACAGAACCAAAAGTTAAATCTGAGATACTTCAGTATTTGCAAAAAGGTGATTTGGCAATCGTTGCAGCAAAGCCAGGGCTTGGAAAAACAACATTAACTTTAGAGCTATTAGTGCAGGTCGCTGAGCAAAAAATAAAATCATTTTTCTACACTTTAGAAGGCAATCATAAAAATGTTGCTTCTAAGTTAGCATCCATTAATGAAAGCTTCGGGCAAAGTAATACTTTTTTAAAAATTAATTTTTCAGAAGAAATCTCTGCAAGCTTCATTATTAAAGACTTAAATGAAAAGGTCTGTGAGGACTCCATAATTGCTGTCGATTACTTACAGCTATTGGACCAAAAAAGATCAAACCCTGAATTACAAAAGCAAATAGAAGATTTAAAAACGTTTGCTAAAGCTAAAGGGTGCGTTATTATTTTTATTTCACAGGTAGATCGATTTTCTGAACAAAATGAAGATAATTATTATTCGTTACAAGATTTAAGGCTTCCAAATCCTATAGATTTAAACTTATTCAATAAAGTTCTTTTTTTACAAAATGAAAAAAAGTATTTTGTTAAACCTAAATTTATCGAACTCACTTAAAACAATCTTTGCAAGTACAAAAGTTTCTCGGGGAGACAGGATTCGAACGCTCGGGCGCTGCCCGAGGCCGCTGGCACGAGCAGCATCAAACTTCACCAAGTGCTTCAAAGGTTTTATTTGGCAGAGTCCAAAAAAGAAGGCGAGATTTCAATAAGCCAGAATCCACAAAAACACTTTTGAATAAAAGTCTCTGCTGTTCAGAGTACTCCCCAGCTTTAGCTTTCAATAAGTGACTTATAGAGCCGCTAAGCAAGTCTGCCGCTCTTAGCAATGGTGAGCCTTTTGAGTCTTCAAAGTATATTTTTTCAACTTTACTAAATTTTGTAAATCTCAATCCATTTCCAAAATCTTGCTGAGGCAAGGCTTCATTTAAAAAACGTGCAGTTTCCAAAAAGACTTTCTTAAATGATTCTGTATCGTCATGTATAACTTCACATTGACCTAACGAATAGTCATTAATGACACAAAGTTGGCTAATAAAATTGCCAATATTTGCATTATCTGTTTTTTTACCACCTAACGTGATGAAGTCTTTGCACTTATTTAGGTCCGCAGTTTTGATGAGTTCCCTAAAATCTCCACTCATTATACTAAACAAATCGTTTAAAAAATTTGGAAGATCTTGAAATTTTCCGTTTTTCGCCATCCTATCATAATTCTCAAGAGTTTCATCTGAGATACTATTAAAAATACAGTTTGCTCCTTTATTACGAAACTCAACAGTAAACTCATTTGGGTTGATACTAATATTTCTTTTTGGGTTAAAAAATGTATCAAAGACTTTACAACAGAGTAAGTAACGTTTGTCCGTAATTGTAGCTGTAAACTTAACACCTTCTGCAATTAGTGTATCAAAGAGTTTAATAAGGGCTGGTATGCCCTTTGAATTAAGAATTGCCTTGCTCTTCAACTCGGCTTTTTCACCCTTTTTAAAATCATTTTCCCAGCTTAAATAAATATCCAAAAGGGCGGATATGTCATCACTACCTGTCATTACGCCAGCTGTACAATATATCGGCTGAACATTATCGAAATTATTTGAGCCTGTATTACCAGACTCATCAAGAAAGATCTTTATATTGCTCTCCTTACCAGCCACTGGCTGCTTTTGCTGCAGACTCGAAACCTCTAGTCCCGGTTTCTAGTGAACTATAGGTTTGTAGTTTTGAAACTTGTTTCTTCGTAAATGTAAAAAAGCTGACTAAGTTCCTTCGGAACTCACTCAGCTTTTTTAGATGGTCGGGGAGACAGGATTCGAACCTGCGACCCTCTGGTCCCAAACCAGATGCG
>JAHDIR010000021.1 GCA_020630675.1 Bdellovibrionales bacterium | reverse complement strand
CAAAAGGAGAAAATTATGCCAATGATTGGTCAACCCGCCCCTCAGTTTACCTCTGAAGCCGTAGTCGACGGTGGAGATTTCAAAAAAATTAGCTTATCAGATTACAAAGGAAAATGGGTCGTTATGTTCTTTTACCCACTTGATTTCACTTTTGTATGTCCAACAGAAATCACTCAATTTCGTGACCACCTTCCTGCTTTTAAAGAACATGGTGCTGAAGTTTTAGGAGTAAGCATCGACTCAGTACACTCTCATAAGAGATGGATTAAAGATGATCTTGGTGACCTTGGCTACCCTCTTGTTGGTGATGTAACAAAGCAAATGTCCCGCGACTATAATGTTTTATTACCAGAAGCTGGAATTGCTACTCGTGGAACATTTATCATCGACCCTGAGGGTGTTGTTCAGTACATGGGTGTTCATAACCTTAATGTTGGTCGTGATGCCAATGAAATTCTTCGTGTTCTTGAAGGTTTAAAATCTGGCGAGCTTTGCGGAGCGGGTTGGAAAAAAGGCGACAAGCACGTTAGTGTTGGTTAATCCTTTAAAAAAATAAAACTTTAAAAACACGCCTCATTGGCGTGTTTTTTTTTGCCTATATTCAATTATGTTATTTAATTATTGCGCTTTTTACTTTAAATGTTGATGTCTCCAACGTATATTCTACCCATGAATCACAACGACATTCTTTTAAAATTTTCCAAGTTGAGCCAACAACACTTTCCTTCTACGCAAAGTTATGATTTTTCTTTGGCTAAAAACTTACTCTCTGATTTTCATGTTCCGATTTCTAAAAACGTCATAGATCAAATCTCTAATTTTATAAAAACAATTTACTCTGTTTCCCGCAATGATCAATACTCACAGCTTATTTCTACAAAAGATGCCCCTCACCTGGATTCCATTAAAAATTTAAGCCTTAATCAGCAGTCAGTGCTTATGGCTTATGATTTTCATATTGAAGACGATGCGGCTCAACTCATAGAGGTCAACACCAACGCCTCTGGCTATTTGATATCCAATCTTCTTTCTCTTGTTCATCAAAAAGACGATTTTATTTCTGATCTCAAAAATTCATTTGAATCAGAATTTCCATTAAATCACAAAAAGATTCAACGCATCGCCATTCTTGACGAAAACCCAAAAGAACAAAATATGAATCTTGAATTTTTAATGTACAATGACCTCTTTAAGTCTTGGGGATATGATTCAGATATCTATGATATTCACCAACTAAACTTAGAAAATGGACAGCTTAAAAATTCTCAAGGGCAAATTATAGATTTTGTTTACAATCGCTTTTGTGATTTTTATCTCGAAGAAAAACGTTCTCAACATTTATATAAAGCTTATATCAATCAAAACACAGTTTTCAGTCCCCAACCTAAAGAGTACTTATTACTGGCAGATAAAAGTCGAATGATTTCTTGGTCACAAAAAAGTTGGTTGGAGCAAATGAACTTAAGCCTCGAACAAATAGATATTATTTCAAAAACCGTCACACCCATTTCACCCATCAGCGATTTTGAAGAAGATGAACTTTGGAAACATCGAAAAAAGTATTTTTTTAAGCCATCACAATCATTTGGCGGAAAGTCCGTTTATAGAGGTAAAAGTATTAGTCGAAAGCCATTTGAACGACTGTTAACAGAAAAAACTCTCGTACAAAAATATGTTCCTGCCCCAACACATACTATAGGTGATCAAGATTGGAAGTTTGAAATACGGGCTTATGTATACCAAGATAAAATTCAACAGATGGTTGTGCGAAGCTATCAAGGACAAGTCACTAACTTTCGAACACTTGGTGGCGGATTTTCTTTAATTGATGTACAAAATTAAATTATTTATCGGTCATACCAATTTTTTACATATTTCAAAAAAATATATCACAAGCTTTTAGGGTGCCCCACAATTGTAAACAGCAAGGCCATATCCCTATCATTGGGATAGCGATTGGCATATTTAACCCAATTTAAACCTTTATTTTTACTATACTGTGCTTTTGAACTGCTCCACATATTTTTTGCATTAAACCCCTGCCCAAGCATAGGAACATAAGTAGAAACAATAAAACCGGCTTGAGACGAAGCGCTTAACTCCACCGAATATGATAAGCCTTTTTTAAGTTCGATATTTTTATTCAGGTTTGTATACCCCCAATCACGGCAATACTTATCTTTCATTTTTAAACACATCGAAGAGGCATTGATTTTTCCATTAGCTACTACAACTCCCCTTGAATCTTTTAAAGATACCAATAATGGAGATCCGTCGGCAGAGGGGCTTAACCCAAAGTTTAACCATAAGCCATTCACTTTTCTATTAGCTCTTTCTACCGTAAAAATTTGCCTAACTATATGAGATCCGGCAACAGGCTTCCAACCATCAGATATAGATGAGTCATAAGCGTGGTAGGCATCACCTCTCCACTCCCCATCATCATATTGAATTTCATAAAAAGACAAAACCTTTTTTGACTGCTGCCAAGTGCCTCCTACTTTTGTTTTATAAAAGTTAGCATCGGCCTCATCTCCAGAGTAAGGACCAAAGCGACCCGTCGTTGACGGTGAGTTGTAGTGACCAATACCATTTAAACCTGTAGCTCCCTCATTTTTGGGACACCTTTTAGCTTGCGCTACAGTCAAACCTGACAGAGGACAACTTGGTGGCGTTAAATTTTTGTGAACTAGATGATAAATGGCTCCTGCTTTTAAAAAAGCTGACTGAATTAAGGGTAAACGCGGATATTCATTATCACCATTCTTTACTGGAGAAAAAGGCTTTGTTTGAGCTAGGACAGTTTCAGAAGGTAAGCCTTTTCCATTATCTGTTCTGATTTGCACAACTATGGTACCACCATTACCAACGGAATAACTATTACTGATGGTATAACCACATTCGGCACCTGTTAAGTTTGCCTTCACACAATTACACCACACACTAGACGGGTTGGCATCACAGCGAAGCTTCACCGTCGATGCTTTTAAAGTTCTGTTATTAAACTTAATAGCTTGAACTTTTCCCGTTCGGCCCGCTCTGAAGCGCCTGACATTTTCAACACCAATTTGAGCATTAGCTGTTCTCCAACCATGCACATGGTTGCCATAAAAAACGCCACCCATAGGGAGGTGGTCATCAGTTTTAACAGGCCACCCTTTTTGGGCATTAACGGAAGAGGAGTTTACGGTTTGCTCAATTGACGTAGGCAATCTCATCATTTCGCTAGGCACAGAAGAAGAAGCGTTCTCGGTTTGAGCTTCATTTGCAGAAGTATTTGATGGTGGAGTTACTACTTCTGAAGCCATTTCTTCGAGTTTTACTGCTTTTGTTTTAAAACTCTTGATTTCTGAGGAAACCAAACTTCCATTTTGATCTTCTGAATGCACTCTATAATAGTAAACTTGATCTGCTTCTAGATCTGTCAATGGCTGTTTATGAGAAGAGTATTTGAAAGTATTTTCAATGACTGTTTGTAAATTGAGCTCTTCACTTAGGCCGTACTCAATATACCCCGTAGCCAAGTTACTAATAGACCAAGATACTAAAGCAGAAGACGAAGTCACATTATCGAGAGTCACTCTTTTTAAAACCAAAGGCTCTGTGTGTTGATTTTTATCTATTTGATTTAACATGAGGTTTTCTGAACTTTGATCTTGTTTAACAATCGTAGACGGAGGTTCCATTTCTAAAGGATTTGGTGGCAAAGCCGTTGTTCTAGATGATGAATTTTCATTGGTTGAATTCAAAGTATCTATAGCTTGAAATTCACTACTACAATTTTGAAAAAGAAGGATTAAAAAAAAGAGTGAAAAAAAAGAATAAATTTTTTTCATTACTATTACCCCATTTTACTTTACAAAAAACTGTTTTTGCCCGCATAGGCTTTTGTTCATATTATCATAAGCTTTACTTTTAAGCTCAGTTGTCAGCAGATCAGTGGTATTAATTCTCAATATTTAACATTTTAAAAAATTTATTTTAATACAACAGGCCAAACAATAATGATTCATTTTGAAACAATAAAACTGAAAAAAGCCCCTAAAGCGGGGCTAATAATATTTAAGTAATACATAGTAA
The DNA here is from genome assembly GCA_020630675.1 of Bdellovibrionales bacterium. Classification (GTDB taxonomy): domain Bacteria; phylum Bdellovibrionota; class Bdellovibrionia; order Bdellovibrionales; family UBA1609; genus JAHDIR01. The sequence continues at coordinate 41,250 of JAHDIR010000021.1, read as the reverse complement.
AGAGCCTTCAATAAGCTTTAAATCCAGCAAGACTTAATAACTGAAATCAAGACTTTCTAATTATAAGGCCTACTTTTGTCGGGTGACTTTTGACTAAAACCAGGTCTCTGTGCCTTTTCAATCGAATAAACAACTCTCATAATATAGCTATGGGACAAAAGAAGCCAAAAGTACTTACTCCAGATCCCTATCGTCACTTTGATAAAATCGATGGCACCCACCCATGGTCAAAAAACGTAAGTCATTCTCATGTTCCCTATAAAGTAAGAGAGCTTGCCTCTGGCTCTGTCACTTATTTTAACTACGACCTTGCTAAAGAAATGGGTCTCATCCAAAAAGATCACCCTCATCGATTAAATAACAAACTAAAACAAAAAATTATGTCCACTTTTTGCTTACGTATTATTAATGAGTACGACCTAGAATCAAAAAGTATTAACGACTTTGATTTAGTTAAAAAAAATACCTATATGGCCTCTCGTTATTTACAACTTCAGCATAAAGACAAAAGAGGCCTCAACTCAGGAGATGGACGAGGCATTTGGAATGGAGTGATTAAAAATAAGGGAATCACTTGGGATGTGAGTAGCCGCGGAACAGGTGTTACTTGCTTATCTCCTGGCTCTGTTTTAGCTGGTAAGAACTTGCAGACAGGCAGTGAAGAATATGGTTATGGCTGCGGCTTAGCAGAAGTAGATGAACTCATTGGAACGTCAATTATGTCTGAAACTTTACATAACTATGGCTTTACCACAGAGCGAATGTTAGCCATTATTGATTTTGGCGATGGCTGTGGAATTGGGGTTAGAGCCGGTAAAAATTTAATTCGCCCTGCCCATTTGTTTCTTCACTTAAAGCAAAATAAGTTCGATCAATTAAAACAAGCCACGGATTACCTTATTGATCGACAAGTCACGAATAAAGAGTGGATCATTTCTAGCTCTGGAAAGAAAAAGTATGATGAAATGCTTGATTTAGTATGTGATTCCTTTGCAAGGTTTAGTGCTCAGCTAGAAAGAGAGTATTTATTTACTTGGCTAGATTGGGACGGTGATAATGTTTTAGCTAATGCTGGCCTTATTGACTATGGTAGTATTCGTTGGCTTGGACTTCGCCATGATAAATATCGCTATGACGATGTTGAACGCTACTCAACCACTTTAAATGAACAAAAAAACAAAGCTAAATTCACTGTTCAAGTTTTTGCTCAAATGGTTCATTTTTTAAAAACAAACAAAAAAGAACCCATTCAATCTTTTAAAGATCATGCTATTTTATCCCAATTTGATAAAAGCTTTGATGACTATCGACTCAAACACTTTTTATTTCAAATGGGTTTAAATGAAAAACAATCTAAACTTGCTTTCACTCATTGGCGAGATCAATGCCACCATCTTTTTCATCAGTTTACTTTTTTTGAAAAGCTAAAGACTTCATCAGGAGAGCAAGAAGTTGAAGATGGGATAAATCACCCTCCCATCCTTAATATGAGAAGTTTCTTACGTTTAATTCCTAAACTCTTGATTGAAAGTGATTTAAATATTGATACACCTCGAATTGACTCCCTTCTTTTTGAACTGGCTAGTGAGTTTTCTAATGAGAAAGATATGATCACCCTAGAAAAGCATCACTCAAAATTTCTCAATTTAATTTCAAGTTATATAAAGTTGCTATCTAGCTTAAGTTCAAAAAGTAAACTTAAGGTAAAAGACCTTAAATGTTTGTTTGAGCGCTCTTCATCAATTAATCGCGAGGATCGGGTCACCGGTAATGCTTTGGTTTTTATCGTTCAGCAGTTAATTGAGAAAAACAAAACTACATCTATTCTTAGCCTTCAAAAATTAATTGAAAGTGTGATTCAAAAACAAGTTTTTCTTCCTGGGCAAAAAGAAAACAAAAAAACAGGGCTTAATTCAAAAGAAAAATTTTTATTAAAAAGTTTTGATAACTTAATTCATTTATATAAAGAAGATTTATAAATTTATTTTTTTCGACGAAGATTAAAAAAGACTGTACAATAACTAGAAAAATTTTCTACATAAAGGTATCTTCTTTCCTCTAACCTCCTGACCTTATCAGGATTCTCTGCATCTTCAGTATTTAAGTCAGCACAAATATCATTAGACTTTACGCTCTCCTCAGACCATGCTGCTTTGTTATAAAATAAGTTATTGTACTTTTTGGGAAGGCCTGAGTCTCCGTCAAGAACTTTAGTTCTGGGTAGTTTTGATTCAAACAAACTGGTTTCAGGAAAAACTCTAAGAATGCTTTCATGAAGAAGGTCAATTTCACGTGCACCAGATAAATCATTATTTAAGGCGGGGTTATTCTTCCAGTTACCCACCAAGACCGCGGGTAGCTCCAAAAAAGAACTTTGATTCATATAAGAGGTCAAAGCTTCTAGCTGGTCCTGTCGAAGATCATCATTAGAGAATCCAGATATCAAGTCAACGGCGACAAAATAAAAACGAAAGCCATCATTTTTAAACTCGTACACAGAATGAAAGGCTGGGACATCATGATTATAGTTTGGTAAAGCGACTTCATTAATAGTGTTATTGGCAAGTTCTTCCTCTGGTAAACCATTACCACGCACCATCTTTATTAAACCAGGATTGCGACAAACAATAATTTTACTTTGTTTTTTTTTGGACTTTTTAAAGGTCTCACAAACAAACTCGTTATTTACTACTTCTTTTTTAAACTGAGTGGCTGAAACCATAACATCAGTAAAAACCATGAGATCAACTTTATCTTTAAAAAAAGGGGTTAGAGCTTTTTTAATATTTTTAGTTTTATTGGCATTTTTTGTAATCCCATATTTATCTAAACTATAAACTCCAATTCTCAACTGTTCAGACTTAGAGGACGTGACTTTATTAGACGCTCCACTGCCATTTGGCTCACGAACCTTTACTGACTTGCTAGATTCTTCACAAGATAATGACAATAAAAATATTAAGATGATGAATACAAAACGCATAAAGTAAGTGCTCTCCTGTAATTGGTTGATTTACTATAACTTTCCTTCTCAAAAACAACCAGTGAGCCCTTAGTTAGGTAACGCAGCACGTCTATGTTATTCATTCTGGCTGGTTTCTTACTAAATTTACCGATCAAACCCCGCCTCACCTTTTTAACAATTCGTTTATACACAAAAAGAATATAAATAGGCTCTATCCTGTCGGCTATTTTATAGGTATATAGTTGAGTAATAAATAAGAAGGTTTTTTAAATGACGAACGAAGTTCCTAAACATTTGCAAAAATATGTGGTTGTACAAGATGTTGAAAGTTACTCAGCTCGTGATCATGCTGTCTGGCGTTTTTCTATGCGACAACTTAAAAGCTACCTTTCTACTCATGCTCATCCTAGTTATGTCGATGGATTAGAAAAAACTGGCATTCAAATCGACTCCATTCCTAAAATTCAAGACATCAACAAAAAGTTAAACCGCTTTGGATGGTCAGCTATCCCTGTCAGTGGTTTTATTCCTCCTGGCGCCTTTATGGAGTTTCAGTCTTTAGGTTATTTACCTATTGCCAGTGGTATACGTACTTTTGACCATATTCTCTACACTCCTGCTCCTGATATTATTCATGAGGCCGCAGGTCATGCTCCTATAATCGCCGACCCAGAGTTTGCTCAGTACTTAAAAAACTATGCTGAAGTGGCTAATAAAGCGATTGTCAAAAAAGAAGATATTAAGCTTTACGAAGCTATTCGAGAGCTGAGCGATATAAAAGAACACCCAAGCTCCACTGAAGCCGAGATTGCAAAGTGTGAAGAAAAACTTCATCAAGTTTCCAATAATATGGGATCTCCATCAGAAGCCTCTTTACTTGGACGAATGAATTGGTGGACCGCCGAATATGGCCTCATTGGCTCACTGGATAACCCTAAAATTTTTGGAGCCGGCCTGCTTTCCTCTTTAGGTGAGTCGGAAAATAGCTTAAGTTCTCGTGTTAAAAAAATAGCTTTATCTGTTGAATGTATCAACTACGAGTACGATATAACAGAGCAACAGCCTCAACTTTTTGTGACTCCTGATTTTGCTCATCTCACTAAGGTTTTAAAAGATCTTAGCCTATCAATGGCTTTCACCCTTGGGGGAGCAGAAAGTGTTGAAAAAGCAATTGTCTCTAGAACCATTAACACAATTGAACTCAACTCAGGCGTTCAAGTTTCTGGTAAAGTGGCGGAACAAATCAAAGATCAAAATAAAACTTTATTTTTTAAGATTTCTAACCCAACACAAATTTGTGTAGAAGGCCAACAACTTCCCGGTCAAGGGGTCGAACAACACAATCATGGCTATAGCTGCCCCTTAGGCACCATTAATAATCAATGCTTATCTGAACTTAATACAATTGAGTTAGAAGCATTAGGGGTTCAGCTCCATGAAAATTGCCATTTAAAATATGACTCTGGATTCAATGTTAACGGACGTATTGCAGACCTTGTTTTTAATAACAAGCAGCTCATTCTGATTAAGTTCACTGATTGCACAGTGACCTATAAAGATAATGTTTACTTTGAACCTTCTTGGGGTGATTTTGACATGGCCGTTGGAAGCACTGTCACCAGTGTATTTCGAGGGCCTGCTGACAGCCTAAGTTATATAACTATGTATGACTACCCCGCCAAAGTCATCCCTGAGGTTAATATTTCAGAACAGGACCATAAGATCTTTTGTTTTTATCAAAAAATCAGAGATATGCGCGATAGTCAAAATACTCACCTTGATTCTCTAGCCTCAGCTGCCAATCAGTACATCGAGCAGTTTCCTCAAGAGTGGTTAGCTGGAATTGAATTACTTGAACTTTCCTCACATATAAATGGTTCTGAAAAAGTTAAAGAGCAGCTTTTGGCACAACTCGAAAAAAATAAAAAACACAGCGCTGAAGTTGCCGTTTGTATTTCTAAAGGAATCGAAAGACATCATCAAATTATTTAATTCTTAATTGGCTTTTTTCTTAAAAATATTAGAAACAACTGTGCCTAAGTCTGCACCAAAAATATTTGTGACATCTGTTTTAGATTTTCTAGCTTTTAGTTGCGACTGCAGCTGCATAAGTTCACGTCGAGCCGGTAAAAAGTTTTCGTTAAAGCCTAAAGATTTTTTAAATTCAGCAATAGCCTCTTCGTAGGCTTTGGATCTTTTCTTAAAAATCCCCATGACCAAGCAAAAAAGTTCATCTCTTTTTTCTTCAATAGGAAAGGCCACTAACTCATTATATATATTTAACCTTATGTTCTTATCTTCAATTTTTTTATGAATTTTCATATAACACCAATGATAATAGAGTGTTGTTCTATTGTCTTGATGGAGACTTTTTGATTCTTCAAAAAACGGTAATGCCTCTTTGTATTGAGATTTTTTAAGTAAAGACTGTCCTTTTTCTTTTAAGGCATCTGCCTTTAATATTACTTCCGTTTTTTTACTATTTACTTCTTCAACATAGGCTTTTCTTTTTTCGGGATCAGTTAAAATTCCATGGGCTTCAGACACAATCGAAAACACTTGTTGATTTAGCTTTCTAAGACTATCAGGAGCGATTTGTGGTAATTTATCTGGGTGATTAATTTTAGCAAAATTTTTAAAAAATGGAGCAACAAACATAGATCTGGCATCATCGACCCCTAAAAAGTTAAATATCTCTTCCGGGCTTTTACCTTTGATACCATCCAACATTCCCTGAAATCTTTGCTCTACTTTTGGTAAATCATCTAAAGACATCACCGATTCTTTAATGTGCACATGTCCCATACTTTGCAAAAGAAATAAGACTTTCAAAAGCCTTAAGCTATCACTTCTTTCCATAATAGCAGCAAGTGATAACTTATTTTTTAACTCCTCCAAAAATTTACTATTGCTCGCAATGAGAGGAAGAGATTTTAACTGCATATCTGCATCAAAAGACCTTGCCAAAGTAAAAGTTCGATCTTTTAAATAGGATGAGAAACTTTTTAAAAATAGTGGATCTAATTTGGTTTCAGCCACTTCATGAAGAGTATAAGAAATATTTTTCAGCACCAAAGGGGTTGGGCTTGGTACTGAACTATCAACATCAATTGTTATGCTAAAATCAGTATCAGATAGGTAAATATTTTTTAAAACACTATTGGCAACACTGGCCCGTATACGATCTTCAAAGTGAGGGCTCAGCAATGCTTTTTCAACAAGTTCAGATAAAATGTTATCATTGTCGCTTATATATTTGTCCATTAAATCAGAAGTGCATAAGTTTTCTCGAAGAATATATTCTTTGTGATAAAGGTTTGTTTTATTTGAACCTACATTTAAAATTTTTCCTTTTAAAACCTGAATTGAAAAAATGTCTTTACCTGAAGTAAGCTCCATAAAAACACTCATTTTATGTTTTTCAAGCATGGAAATAAGCAGTGGAATTTCTTTGAAATTAATATTAGAGATGTCTTTAACAACAGCCAGAGCATTAGCTGCCTCTAGTTTTTCTTCGACCAGTTGTCCATACCAACTGCCAGCAGAGCCTTCCTCGGACGTGTTTTCATCGGCATGAAAATGCCCTATAAGCTTTTCTAAGTCTAAGGGCTTAAACATAAAATCAATAGCATTTGTTTTTCGAAGAGAAGCTTTTGCAAAATTTTTATCTTTAAAAATTCCACTTATAAGAACCATTGTGTCTTGAAAATTTAAGTCTTCTCTTAGCTTTTGTCCTAAATCAACACCGTTCATTCCGGGTATCATGCAATCAATAATCACTCCATCAATCTTTTGAACACGCATTAAACTCAAAGCCTTATCCGCTTTGGACTCAATGATTGTCTCAAAACCTTTTCTTGTGAAAAGTTCAGAGATTGCTTTAGCTAATGTACTATCATCATCAATGATGAGAATTTTTTGACTCTTTGCCATAATAGTCTTTTCGGTCAAAACTACTTAACCATAAAGAAATATCTTTATTTATAAAAAAGCAGGACTTTCATCGGTAAACATAAAGTGAAGTTACTACGAAAGTCTATAAGTTTTAAACAAAATGTCGGAGCCTAACTTAGTAATTTCTGGAGGAGCTAACTCTAACTTTTCGTTCAAATTTGTTACGAGAAAATGATCACTCCAACCGACACCAGCCTGGCCACCAATAATACTAGGAGCAATAAATGCATAGATACGATTTGATGCTTTCTGGGCTAGCAAACTCGAATGAGTGCAAGCGCCACCTTCCACCAAAATAGAAGAAATCCCCAAAGCTTTGGTCGCTTTAAGTAACTCGTTCCATACAAACAGCCCATCATCTGCGCTCAAACAAGGTATATAATTAAAACCTTCAATGTTAACTTTAGGTATTACGTCTTTATGACAGGCTATGAATATGTTTTCTGGAGAATGTTCCTGACCAAGTTTGGAGGTTTTAAGAAATTTATTGGATTTAAAAGATGGGTCCAAAATAATCACTTTATTTTTTTTTCCAGTAAAACGCTCGTGCCGAATGTTAAGGCTTGGATCATCCGTCAATAGTGTTTTCACTCCCACTAAAATTGCGTCATGACTCGCACGTAAAAAATGAGTGAAACGTCGACTTTCTTTTCCTGTGATCCACTGACTCTGCCCATTTTTAAGGGCAATTTTCCCATCTAAGCTGCTGGCAAATTTTTGTGATACAAAAGAAGTTTTATGGTTCAAGTTATGCATATAAACATCAACTAAACGATGCATCTTATTTAAAAGATCAGCACTTTCATTAAACTGCTGAATATTTACTCCTGCCTGCCTTAAAACTTCCAAGCCACGATGGTGAAATAAAGGGCTTGGGTCTGAAACCGCATAAATCAGTTCACCAATTTTGTGCTTAGCCAGCATATCAGAACAAGGGGGAGTTTTTCCTTGATGTCCACAAGGCTCAAGGGTGACAAATACACGGCTATTTTTTAACAAAGACCTATCAACCACAGATTGAACGGCCTGAACCTCGGCATGGCCCTGGCCGTAAGCTTGATGATAACCAAAACCAATTAAATGATTTGAAGCATCTAATATTACACAACCCACTGGAGGGTTTGGCTCAACAAAGCCAACACCTTGCTCAGCTAAGTGATAAGCCAAAAGCATCGCACGAAAATCAGAATATTTTTCTCCGAGCTTAGCCTCTAGGTTTGCCATGACTTCCAGTATTCGTTGAACTCAACACCATCTAAAATTGGATCTTTTTTTAATGGCTGCCTAGAATCAATCATCACTGCTGTCTCATCTGTATGTGTTTTACTTTTAACATTATTAACGGCTTTAGGATGTGGCCCGTGGGGAAAACCCGCCGGGTGAAAAGTCATCATACCGGCATGAAGGTTATCGCGGCTGAAGAAATCACCATCGTGATAAAACAGCACTTCATCATAATCAATATTTTGATGATAAAAAGGAACCTTCAAAGCGTCGTGATCTTCTTCTAAAGGGCGGGGTAAAAATGTGCACACCACAAAGTCACGAGCAACAAAAGTGGTGTGAGCACTTGGAGGCAAGTGAGATCGATGACTCATTAAAGGCATCATATCATCAACATGAAGAGTAAAAGGAAAAAGGTCGCCCTTCCAACCTACGACATCAAAAATAGTTTCATTGTACATAAAATGAGTGAATTCATTGTTATGTTTAATTTTAACTTTTGTAGTTTCAATTTTATGCTTTTCAATAAATTGATCCAGCAGTTCTAAATTGGGTTTACCAATGGCATTAATATCATAAACAGCATGGCGTCCAACCATTCCTCTTTCAGGTTCTTCGTAATGGCTCGACTTATTTTCTATCACTAAAAACTGAGTGGCTTTTTCAACAAAGAACTGATGAGGAATACATTTAGGTATAATTATATAGCTACCTTTTTTGTATTCAAGCAGACCATATTCCGTGAGTAAATGCCCCTGCCCTTGATGACAAAAATATATGGTGTCGCCATCAGCGTTTTTAAAAGCATGGTCACTTAAGCCGGAGGAATGCTGAGCCATAGAGATCGTGAGCTGATGATTATATAAGAGTCTTTGCCACTCTGGTTTCAACTCAAGTTTCACTAAATCAAACAAGTGAGGCCTTAACGGCCCTTCAATCTGACTCCAACGAGTGCTTGGTTTTCGTTTAATCAAATGTGATACTGGCCCAAAGAAACCTTTCAGCCCTTGCTCTTCTTCATAAAAGCCCTCAGGAATAGCCTTATGGGCCTGCTTAGTCGATTTACCTTGGCTGTAATGATGCATTTTATAGATACCCTCGGCGTCTTTGGTCTTCTTCAATAGCTTCAAATAAAGCTTGAAAGTTTCCTTCTCCAAAACCTTTATGACCTTTACGTTGAATAATTTCAAAGAAAATAGGGCCTATCAAATTCTTAGTAAAAATTTGTAATAAATATCCCTTCTCGTCACCGTCGACTAAAACTTTTAATTTTTTTAGCTCTTCTAAGTCTTCTGTGACGCCAGGTACACGTTCGTTTAAAGTTTCGTAGTAAGTGTCAGGAACGTCTAAAAACTGAACACCATTTTCTCTGAGTTGAGCTACAGTTTTACAAATGTCATCAGTACGCATTGCTAAGTGCTGAATACCTGAGCCCTTGTATTCATCCAAATACTCTTGAATTTGAGATTTGTTGTCTGTCGGTTCATTAATAGGAACAATGATACGTCTACATGGAGACATCATTACTTTTGACACTAGGCCAGTTTGCTCTCCTTGAATGTCAAAGAAACGAACTTCTTTAAAATTAAAAATATCTTCATAAAACGAACACCATTTGTCCATATCACCAGCAGGAACATTATTTGTCATATGATCTACAAAAGTTAAACCACAGCCTTCATTTTCTGGGTTATCGATGAGTTTGAAATCTTCCTCATAAATTTTTTGCTCCCCTTTTTTATCAATAAAATAAACAAGGGAGTCTCCTATGCCGTAAATTGCTTTAAAGCTATGACCATTTCCTTCATAAGGCTTAGCCCCTCTTTTAACGGCAGCCTCAAAAGCTTTGTCAGCATCGAAAACTCTAAAACCCGTGGCACAAATAGAAGGGCCATGACTATTTTGAAAAGCATCGGCAAATGAACCTTGCTCTTTATTTAAAATAAAGTGAACGTCGTTTTGTTTATATAAACTGATGTTTTTAGATTTGTGATCACCCACTTTTTTTAATTTAAAAACAGAAAAAAGTTTTTCCATTTCTTCTGCATTTTTAGTGCTGTATTCAATAAACTCCATGCCATTTAAACCCACAGGGTTTTCTTCAGATAAAGCTTGATTGTTCATGACTGTTTCCATGATAAATCCTCCTAAATTTTAGTGGGGCCTTGCTAAATAAATGCTTCACATGAGTTAAAAAAGACCCGTCGTTTGGTATTGCTTCAATCATTACCCCATTTCTTGAAGGGGTTCAATACGATTTGAGGAAAATACAAGTGAGCAAGCTCTCAAGATATCCACTAAAACCAAATAAAAGCAATAGCTTACGGAAACACCATTTTCTCAAGCCCAAATTAATCTTCAAAAAAACGTCCTTCAAAACTGACCATTTAAGTTTCTGTCGATTGCCAAGGCTTAGCCCGTCAAGTACTAGTAAGGTTAATTATGTCTGATTTTTCTATAACAGCACTTCACAAAAGTGATCGACAATCTTTTATTCATTTTTCAGATGAATTCATTGGTCAAAATTATTTCAATGAAAATAATTTTGATCAACAAATTCATTTATCCACCTTGAATCATCTCTGCTGCTCTTTTGTTTTAAAAAATATTAAAAAACAACTCATTGGCATTCGAATCACTTATGCTCCCTCTTTATGGGACTCCTTTATAGACTTTGCATTTTTAAAAGATACAAATGGAGTAGCTTATTTTAAATCTCTTTTTGTCGACCCAAAATACCAAAAAAAAGGACTCGGCCCAATGCTATCAAGAAAGTCGATAGAAATTTTAAAGCAAATGGGGGCTAAAAAAATACTGACTCACTCTTGGAAAGAGTCTCCCAACAACTCATCGGTAAAGTATCTTGAAAGTGCTGGGTTCAAGAGCTTAGGCGACATTAAAAACTATTGGGAAAAGTTTGATTACCTTTGTTCGGGCTGCCAAATTAAACCCTGCCAATGTACCGCCGTTGAAATGATTTATAACATTAGATAAAAGGCGTTATTTTTTATAAACTTGCTTCGTACCAATCATTCACTTTAGCATCAGCTTTAATCGAAGAAGCCGTCCAAGACTTAATATATAACTTCTCTGGACTCACTACCCGGCTCAAAGCTACATAAGCTTGCCCTGGCTCCCATAAGTTGGATAAGTCAACAAACAAAGTGTCCAATGTCATTCCTTGAGATTTATGTATGGTTGTCGCATAAGCCAATTCAATGGGATAGTTGGTTACGCTAGCCATAACATCTCCCTCGGCATTATAGAGAGACAGAGTCACTTTTTCAATATTCACAGTTCTCCCACTTAAAAGTTCAACTCTTAAACTACCATCAGACTGCCCTAAAACAACGCCAGTACTACCATTCACCCATCGCTGTTTTGGGTCATTGGTTTTCAACATAATTAGAGCCCCTTCTTTAATTTCAATTTTTTCCTTCAAAGGAGAAACTTTTTTTAAAATATCTACAAATCTTTTTTGCCCAGAATAAATAGACTCAAAAAATAAAGAGGGCTTTGATATTTTTAATAATCGTAATTCATTAAATTTTTCAGCTTGAAACCTTCTTGGAAACAACCTCGTACCTTCAAAGTCTTCACCAGGGTCTATACATCTTTGATCTAAAAAAGAGCGCACTTGCTCACTCACTTCACCGCGACGAATACTATTAAGTACTTCTAAAAAATTACCATGATTGGTTCTCATATTTTGTTTTAATTGCACAACCCTAAAGTTTGAGTGCTCCCAGACGTCACTTTGAAATATCCATTTTCGTGGTCCACTTTTTTGAACCGGAGGAAGCTGGGCAAAATCACCAACAGCTATAACACGCAGACCACCCCAGGGTTCAATTTGTTTACCACGAGCAAGACGACATATTCTTTCTGCCGCTAAAAAAGTATCTTGAGAAATCATGGACACTTCATCTAAAACAAACCCCTTGATTTTTTTTAAGCGACGAACGACTCTCTTGTCTTTAAGGGCGCGCTCTACAGTTTTGTCCACTCCCCCTTCCATAATTCCAAGCCCCATAAAACTATGAAAGGTTCGGCCACCAATAATAATGGCTGCAGCTCCTGTACTTGCTAAAATTGGAAAGGTTTTTTTGTCATGATCTTTCATGTAGTGTTCAATTAAGAAACTTTTTCCACTCCCAGCCTCGCCTGTTAAAAAAACATTTTGCTCTGAGCAAAGGGCTGCTAAGGCATTAAACTGAGACGGTGTAAACTCTACGGCCATATTCACTTCCAATTGATTATAAACAAATTAATATAGACATCTCTTGCATTTAAATCTAGAGTACTAGCTGGCTGCAAGCGATTATTCAAAGAGTTTACTTGCGGAAAATACAAAATAACAGTTTTTAAATTATATTTTCTCAACCCCCACTATTTAGGAGATCTTATGGAGCAGCAAGTCGACTTTGAAAGCAAAACAGATAACCCCAATGTACCTGGTGTCATGGATATCAGCCCTGAAGATTTAATGAATCATAAAGATAATGTTTTGATGGTGGATGTTCGGCGCCCTGATGAATTTGAGGGTGAACTCGGCCATATACCTGGTGCTCAACACCTTGTATTAGACCAACTTCCACAAAGAATTTCTGAGCTAGACTCAACAAAAACCATTGTGTTTGTTTGTCGTAGCGGAGGACGCTCTGGACAAGCCACACAGTTTGCTCAACAAAACGGATTTAAATCTGTTTTTAACTTAAAGGGCGGAATGCTTCTTTGGAATGAAAAAAACTTACCTACGGAAAAATAAATTATGAAAAAAAAAGTTTTTGTTAACAGAACCTTAAATTTAAAAAAAATTACCCATATCGGCCTAGATATGGATCACACTCTCATTAGGTATAAAACTGAAAATTTTGAAAAACTTGCTCACGAAATTATGCTCAAAAAGCTAGTTTCTACTCGTGAATACCCTGAGTCTATTTTAAATTTAAAGTTTGAATATAACAGAGCTATTAAAGGTTTAGTCATTGACAAAAATGCAGGTAACTTACTCAAAGTCAGTCGATTTGGTGGCATCAAAGAAAGTTTTCATGGCTTAAAGCCTATTGAATATTATCAACGAAAGAAAATTTTTGCTAATACCTTTATTGATATTAGCGAACCCAACTACGACACCATTGATACTAATTTTTCAATTTCATTTGCTACACTCTTTGCACAATTAGTAGAGCTTAAGAACACGAGTGAGTTTCAAAGCCTACCAGAATATAATCAAATTGCAGCAGACATTAACTATGCTCTTGACCAAGCCCATCAAGATGGAAGCCTTAAATCTGTCGTTAGAGATAACCTTGCTGATTATATTATTCAGGATGAAAAGATAGTTCATCATTTAGAAAAATTTATAAAGCACGGTAAAAAAATATTTATCGTAACCAACTCTGAATACCCTTATTCAAAGCTTCTTCTTGACTACGCCATTAACCCCTTCTTGAAAGATCATAAATCTTGGATGGATTTGTTTGAGATTACAATCACAGGCTCCAAAAAACCTCGCTTTTTTTATGATAACTTGAGGTTTTTAAAGATTGACCCTGAAACCGGCAGCATGACGAATGTGTCCTCTAAATTAACTCCTGGCATATACCAAGGGGGCTCTGCCAATGTTTTTACTTCGGACTTAAACCTCGACCCAGGCAATATCCTTTACATTGGAGATCATATCTACGGAGATGTGGTTCGACTCAAAAAAGATTGCTCGTGGAGAACTGGGCTAATCTTTGAAGAGCTTGATGATGAAATTAAAAGTAATGATAAATGCTCTGCCCTTAACTCTGAAGTTGAAGCTTTAATGGCAGAGAAAATTCCTATAGAAATAAAAATTGACGAGCTCATTTCTGACGAGATTGAAAATAATCATAAAAACAATCGTACCGAAATAAATCAACTCCTAGAAAAAGTAAGCCAGCTAGATAAAACAATATCTCCCCTCATAACTAAGATACAAAGTCATTTTAACCCTTATTGGGGTGAAATCATGAGGACTGGTATTGAAGAAAGCTATTTTGCTTACCAAGTTGAACGTTTTGCCGATATTTATATGCCAACACTTTTAGACTTCTTTGAACAGTCTCCAAGAGCTTACTACAGAAGCTCTCGACGTCTCATGGCTCATGATGATGGCCAGTAAATTTAAAGGTTATGATTCGCTCTATTTTTAAATATTCTTTATTGATATAAATAAAGAACGTATTTGTTGGCAGAAACTCTATTCATCCCAGCAAATGAAGTGTTTTTATCTAGATTTTTCTTATAAAAATCTCGAGAATAAAAAGCGCCTAAACAGGGTAAACGGCGAAACGCCTCAACTCCATCACAAATCAAGCTGCTGGGCTCTTTATCTCTTTGAACATAAAAAGAAGTCATATAGAAAATTAAAGGCTTTTTTCCCTCACTTTTTAAAAATTTATTCTCTTCATTATGGTTTATAAAAATAATAGATTTTTTATTTAAAACGTTATCAACTTCACTGACAATTTCAGCCAATGGAAAAAAAACTGACTGCTCTTTCAAAGAAGAGCTTAGATATACTTTTCGTTTTTCTAATTTGTTTTCTACAGAAGCTTGTAAAAAACCATTCCACAAAGAAATTTTATCACAAAGTTCTGACGAGCAAACAATGTAAATTTGCTCAGAAAGTTCACTTTCTTTAAAGAACCTCCTTAATAAAGAACGTCCTAAATTATCTAAAGAGGAATAGCTTGAGGGCTTCATAACTAGTATTGGCTTAGGGTTATAGCCTGAGCTTTTAATAATATATACGCTGGCCGAAACAATAAACAAAATGGCGATAAATAAAATTTTCATAAAAACCTAAAGTTAAGTATCTAATATAACTTATATATTTCTCTACATTGACAGACGCGCTCACATTAACATATTTTGAGAGCAAAGGTAGATATAAAACCTACTTTATAACATAGGACTTGATCATGAGACAGGTACCGCAGGGTAAACATTTATACACGCTAATTGGGTCTGGCCGTGTTGCCAAACACTTCGCCCATTTTTTTAGTGAAAAAAATATTAATTTTCAACAATGGTCACGAAACAACCAACCTGAATTCAACACCTTAAGCGTTAAGACTAACTCTTGCTCAAAAGAGCGATTAATAAAAACTCTCGAGAAATCTAGCCATGTTTTTTTGGCTTTAACTGATGATTCTTTGATTAACTTTATTAAGACAATAAAAACCATTTCTTCCCACCAAAAAATTATTCATTTTTCTGGTGCCTTATCTATTGAAGGTACATTAGGACTACATCCTCTAATGACTTTTGGGCCAGAACTATATCAACGAAACGAATACGATCATATACCTTTTGTTTTAGACCAAAACATAGATTTAAAAAATATTGTCCCCGAACTCGACAACCCTTTCTACCATTTACCTAAAGGCAAAAAGGAGCTCTATCATTGCTTTTGCTCAATGGCTGGAAATTTTACGCAAATACTATGGCAAAAACAAATGGAAAACTTTGAATATCAATTAGAACTTCCTGCAAATATTTTATTTCCCTTTATGATGAAGTGTATTGAGAATATTCAGCTTTCTCCCAAAGAAGCTCTTACTGGGCCCTTAAAAAGAGGAGACACTCATACTATCAATAAACACCTAAAAGCCTTAGAACACCCCGAAGAAATAAATCTATATAAATCTTTTATTTCTTATTTTAACTTGGTTCAAAATAATAAACCCAGTACAAATACTCACCAGGAAAGTCATATATGAATATTCATGATTTTATTAATTATAAAAAAGAAAATAAAAAAATTTCTATGGTCACCTGTTATGATCATTGGTCGGCACAAATTTTAAATGAATCTCCTGTCGATTCAATTTTAGTTGGTGATAGCTTAGCTATGGTGGTTTATGGAAAAGAAAACACTTTAGATATTACAACTTCTCAAATCGCTGAACATGTTAAAGCTGTTCGTAAAGGGGCTCCCAAAAAGTTTATCGTCGCGGACCTTCCCTTTTTATCTTACCGCAAAAATTTATCAACTACGATGGATAATGTCGGTTTACTCATGAAAGCGGGAGCTCATGCTATAAAATTAGAAGGTGCTGATGGAAACTTAAAAACCATAAGTCATATTATAGAATCAGGTGTTCCTGTCATGGGTCACTTAGGGCTTACGCCGCAAATGCTAAACCAGATGGGAGGTTATAAGGTTCAAGGAAAAGATAATGCTTCGTCTGAAAAAATTTATAATGACGCCCTCTCCCTTCAAAAGGCTGGTTGTTTTTCAGTGGTGCTAGAGTGCGTGCCCAGCTCCTTGGCAAAAAATATTAGTGAACAGCTATCAATTCCAACCATTGGAATTGGGGCCGGTCATCAAACAGATGGACAGGTTCTTGTCATGCAAGATTTGCTAGGTGTTTATTTAAAAAATCCAAAGTTTGTAAAAAAGTACAATCAACTCAATGAGCAACTTTTAAGCTCTTTTACTCAGTTTAATTTTGAAGTTAAAAGCCAAACTTTTCCTTCTGAAAAGGAAAGTTATACATGACTCAAGTTATACATAGCATTAAAGACTTTCAGAATCTCAAACTCAGTAGCAAAAGCTTAGGTTTTGTACCAACAATGGGGGCTCTACACGATGGGCACCTGTCTTTAATTAAAAAATCATTGCATGAAAACCAAACGACAGTACTAAGTATTTTTGTAAACCCAACTCAATTTAATAACTCAAATGACCTGATCAACTACCCTAAAACATGGGAAGAAGATTTAAATAAACTTCAATCTTTAAAAGTAGACTATGTTCTCAGCCCTACCAAAGAAGACATTTATCCTCTCAACTATTCTTATAAAGTTTGTGAAAATGAACTCTCACAAATTTTATGTGGAGCTCGTCGCCCAGGCCACTTTGATGGTGTTTTGTCTGTAGTTTTAAAGCTTTTAAATATTGTTCAACCCCATCGAGCTTACTTTGGAGAAAAAGATTATCAACAGTTCTTGCTGATTAAAAATATGGTTACATCTTTTTTTCTCAAAACCGAAATTATTTCTTGCCCCGTTATTAGAGAACCAAGTGGTCTAGCTATGAGCTCAAGAAATAAACGTTTGTCTGCCGCGCAGCTCTCTCAAGCCTCTCTAGTTTATGAACAATTAAAGAGTGATAAAAGCTTAAAACAAATTCAAGAAACATTAGAAAAGGCTGGTTTTAAAATTGATTACCTAGAGGAACATTATGGCCGAAGGTTTATAGCTGTTTTTTTAGGTGATGTGAGGTTAATTGATAATGTTGAACTCTAAAAAAATATTGTTTATGCTAAGTGGATCTATTGCTTTACCCAAAGCTCTTCTTGTTATTAAAAAATTAATTCATAATGGCTACACCATTCGCATTGCTTGTACAGAGAGTACTTTTCAGTTTGTTTCTCAAGAAGAACTCGAAGCTCTGTCTAGTGGCCCTCTTATATATAAAAATTTTCAAAACAAACTTGATATGGAGCATATTGATTTAGGTCGCTGGGCCGACCTAACCCTATTATGTCCAGCAACAGCCAATACCATAAACCAGCTTGCTCAAGGCTCGGGAGAAAATATTGTTGGAACTTTATTTCTTGCTTATGAATTACAAAAAAAGCCTTTTCTTATTTTTCCAGCCATGAATACAAAAATGTATCAGCACCCCAGCACCCAAAGGTCAATGAAGTTACTGTCTTCTTGGGGAGTGACTGTACTTCCTACTAATACTGGCGCTCTGGCTTGTGGTGAGATCGGAGAAGGCCGGTTACTAGAGCCTGATTTTATATGTGATTATATCGAAAAAAATTATTTTAGTAAAAAAACTCAAAAAAAGATATTAATCACAGCTGGTGCCACTCGCGAGAGTATTGATGGGGTTCGCTTTATTACAAATTTTAGTACAGGAAAAACAGGAGCCTCTTTAGCTGATCAACTGACTCTTCAAGGACATGATGTGGTTTTATTAAAAGGAGTTTCTGCAGCCTCACCAAAGTTTTGTCAAAACACGTCAGTATTTACTGATTTTTTCAACCTTAACCAACAAACCCAAAGCTTACTTTCCAGCCAACACTTCGATGCAGTCATTCAAACGGCAGCCATTAGTGACTATTCCGTAAGTCACCTTAATGCTGGTGCTAAAAAAATAAGTGTTAATTCTAAAATAAAAATTTCATCTGGCACCGAACTATCTATTCAGTTAAAACCTAATTTTAAAATTGTTGAACGTTTAGCCTCCTACTCTAAAAATAAAAATATACAAGTTATCGCCTTTAAACTAACAAAAACTAATTCTGAAGATGAAAAATCAATAGCCGTTAACAAAATTTTATCTAATAAGAGTATTGATCTGGTGGTTCAAAATGACTTACACGATATAGAAAATAAAAATCACCACTTTTATATTCATGAAAATAATAAATCAAAAACTAAAAAAGAAAATATATTTGAATTGGGCGATTTTATAGATCGTTTCATTATGGACACAACTGTTTCTCAGGAGCTTTGATATGATTTTATGTCTTGATATTGGTAACTCTCAAATACACGGTGGTATTTTTTCAAGTCATGGAGACTTAAAACTTCAATTTAGAAAAAATACGAAAAATGTAATTTCTTCTGACGAAATGGGTGTATTTTTAAGGTCTGTTTTAAAAGAAAATGAAATTGATTACTTAAAAATTCACCAAATCTCAATTTGCTCAGTAGTTCCAGAGGCTCTACATTCCATTCAAAATGCTTGTTTGAAGTATTTTTCTAAAAAACCATTTATATTAAAAGCAGGAACAAAAACAGGTCTAAAAATTAAATATCACAATCCCTTAGAGGTCGGAGCTGATCGTATTGCTAACGCCATTGCCTCTACACATATGTTTCCTGAAACTAATTCTTTAATTATTGACCTAGGAACGGCCACAACGTTTTGTGCCATTAACCAAAAAAATGAATATCTTGGGGGTGTAATTATCCCAGGTTTACAAATATCTATGCGTTCTCTTGAGTCAAATACTGCAAAACTTCCTTCTGTTGAAATCTCACAAACTGATTTTACCTTGGGTAAAACCACTGTTAGTAGCATTCAGTCCGGATTATTTTGGGGACATGTTGGTGCTATTAAGCAAATTGCTGAAAATTTAAAACAAGAAGCTTTTCCACAACAAGAAATTAAAGTTATAGGAACCGGAGGCTTCACCAAACTTTTTCGTGGCCTAAATATTTTTGATCTCGAAGAACCAAATTTAGTTCTCAAAGGCCTTTTCTTAGCGCTCAAACTCAATTCATAAACTGTATTTTTTATTCACTGACAAACTGATTTTAAAGACTAAGGTCATAGTAAACTTTATCATTGTACTTTTGCTAAAAAAACCAGCAAGACGTTTGACTAGTTTTATGTTCCTCAAGATGAGCGCTCCTCCAAAACAAGCACCAGCAATGATTTAATAAGGATAAGGTTATTTTGCAAAATGCATTTAGACCTTCTTTTTACTCAAATCCATGGGACTTTTCATGATTAAAATTAATCGTATTTTTTTTAGTTTTATTACCAATATTTGCCTTGTTTCTCTGCTCACTTCTTGTGGAGATAGCACTACAAATTCATCCCTCAAGCCTTCTGAAATTGACAATTCACCAGTGGGAGAGTCAGAAGCTTCGGGTTTGTGGGTTAATGTTTCAAGTGATGATTATCTTTATTATATTAATAAAGAGTCTGAGTGGGGCTCTAATTGTTCAATTAGTTCTACGACAACAAATAATGAAGTGATTTCTTGCTTGATAGATATTCCAGAGGGTGACCTTTATAACAATGAAATCAAGTTAAGTTACAATGTGCCCCCTGGAATGTGTGAGCATTTTTCAATAACACCAGCTTGGCACTGGAATGAGTCTATAGGCTATGGACCAAAGCAAGTTACTTTTGAAGTTAGTAAATCTAGTGGAACTCCGGTTCTTACAGACTTAACCAACCCAGGGTCTTCATGTAACGTCACTCTAGAGGATAACTCTGTGGTTGATTGTAGTACTTCCCTAGAATTAAGTGGTTTCGATAATAGCTTTATGCCTTCTTGTGTTTATGACCGATCAGAGGAAGAGTTCGGAAGAAATTGCTGCTTTGGTAACTACACCTATGTGCAACATATCGATACCGATGGTGACACTACAGCAGATGAAACAACATCAGAAGTTCGTTCGTGGGGTGGAGACGTTAAATCTTGTCTGGGAGGAATTGTAAGAACCTCTTGGGACTTATTTAACGTTGTCGGCTATCCTTTAAGTTTATTAGTACGAACAAGTAACCTGGGATACAGTAACTCTCTTGATATTAAGTCAAATAGTACAACAGCTGTCACTAACTACTCTTATAATGCCAATTATTTTGAAAAGACTGCCAACCCTCATAACCATAATGGCTATGAAAGTGCTGCTATTTCCAACCTTCCATATGCCGTTGAGCCCATTGATGATTTAGACGGTAGTTTACTTGTTCCTGGCTCTGACGCATTTTTATTCACCTGCTTTGATGCTGCTATGGAAGAAAGGCATAAAATTAGAGTTCATATAAGAGAATGGAACACCCTTGAAGACTTTTTAGTTTATGGCTCTACAAATGGCAGCACGATAAATGATGATGTTATTGGTGAGGAAGGTATTAATTGTCAGTATGACAATGGAGTTGGCACAGGTTCACCTTGTAATGATTTTGGTGACTTTGATGATATTCTAACTGGCGTGGGGGGAAACTACACAACAGATAACACAGCTCCTACTGCGGCGACGGATCGTAGGCTTTTATTTCCAAATGTTAATTATTAAATAAAGTTGATTTTATAAAGTTAAAATTGAGAGCGAGTTTGTAGCCCTACAGAGCTTCTGAGCCAGTGATTAATTTTAATCAAACCAGAAAGGCTTACACCACTTTTTACTTTCATTCCATCAAACATACTTACCAACTCCTCGGTGGCTAAGTTACCACTTGCTCCTTCGGCGTAAGGGCAACCTCCTAAACCTCCAACACTCGTATCGAAAGTTCGAATTCCCAATTGATAAGCTGTGAGTACATTGGCTAAAGCCGCTCCTTTAGTGTTATGCATATGAAAAGCTAATCGACTCAAGTCAATATCAGCTTGTTGCAGTTTTTTGATTAACTCTGCAACAGCTTTGGGGTGAGCAGTTCCTATTGTGTCACTAATAGCAACTTCATAAACACCCATTTTTAAAAACTTTTGAGTTAATTTAACAACACGACTTAAAGGAATTTTTCCATCATAAGGACAACCAAAAGCCGTACTTAAATACCCTCGAACCTTAACTTTATTTTTTTGTGCCTCTTGTATCACTTGTTCAAAGCGAAAAAAACTTTCCTTGATGGTACAATTTATATTTTTTTGGGAAAAGCCTTCACTGCACGAAGCAAAAACAGCTACATCACGAATAGGGGTGTTTAAACTATCTTGAAGTCCTCTCAAGTTAGGAACTAAGGCTGAAAAATATTTTGCTTTCGGTTGTAATATCTTTGACTTAAAAATCTTACCGATCAACTCCTCAGAACCTTGCATTTGAGGAACCCATTTTGGAGAAACAAAAGCTCCTACCTCAATATGTTTTAATCCAGCCGCACTTAATTTTTTAATCAACTGAAGCCTTAGGGCTACTGATAGTGACTTGGCTTCGTTTTGTAAACCATCTCTAGGCCCAACCTCAACAATTTTTACTCGACTCATAACCTCATCATCCTTCAAAGTTTAAAGTCACCAATTTTTGCTTTAAAAGCACCTGATCACTTTCCTGGCAAAGAACATCCTCTACTTTCCCATCTTTAGGAGCCGACAAGCTATATTCCATTTTCATAGCTTCCATTACAATTAATACATCTCCCTTTTTTACTTCTTGCCCTTTTGAAGTTTTAATACTCAAAATTTTGCCTGGCATAGGAGCCACAAGTTCATTTTCGGCCACAGCCCCCCCCGATCGAGATTTTCGACGCGAAGAGGTTTGGAGGTCTTGAACAAAAGTTTGTCCGTCAAAATGAGCCCATAATTCATTGCCTATCACTTGGGCCCAAATTTGTATGCGTTCGCCATCTAAATTTAATATTAAGTTTTTCATTTTATTAGGCCTCAAACCAAGGGTTTTTTAATTGAGAGGTTGAAGTTTTTGAACCACCAACCTGTTTTTTAATGGAATCAAGAATTAAATTTTCACGCTTTGAATTTTCTTTTTTCTCAAGATGGGAGCTAAAATGTTGTCCTAAAAATTGAGTCGTCATTTCTCCACTTATAAATTCAGGATGCTGCAAAATTTCAATTAAAAATGGAATATTTGTTTTTAACCCAAAAATAACTGTTTCTTGTAAAGTTTTAATCATTTTGGTAATTGCTCTTGGTCGCGACTCATCATAAACAATGACTTTGGCTAACATGGAGTCATAGTAACTCGTAATAGAGTCTCCTTCTTCAAAGCCAACTTCAAAGCGACGACCTGGCCCATGCGGCCACTTACAAAAACCCAAACGACCCACACTTGGAACCCCCCCTAAATAAGGGTCTTCGGCATACACCCTGCACTCAATGGCATGCCCTTGCGGGGATAGTTCACTTTGATTCCAAAGAACACTTTGATCAGAAGCCGCTAAAATTTGCGCCTTTACAAGATCAATGCCCATAATAAATTCGGTCACTGGGTGCTCTACTTGCAAACGGGTATTCATTTCTAGAAAGTAAAATTCATCGCCTTCTACTAAAAACTCTACCGTACCAGCCCCTAAATAATTGGCACTTTTAGCTACACTCACTGCCGCTTGACAAATTTTTTCGCGAAGTTCAGGACTAATCTGCCCTAAAGATTCCTCAATGACTTTTTGATGCCTTCTTTGTACTGAACACTCTCTTTCATAAAGGTGAAAAACCTGTCCGGTCGAATCTCCAAAAATCTGCACTTCAATATGTTTAGACTTTCCTAAATACTTTTCTAAAAACAATTTGTCAGAGCCAAAGGCATTGATTCCTTCCCGGCGCGCTGACTCAATTGCAGTTTTAGCTTCCGATTCGGAGTAAGCTACTTTTAATCCACGTCCACCACCACCGCCAGCCGCTTTGACCATAACAGGGTAACCTATATTATTCATTTCTTTCAGTAGGTTTTCTTCGGACTGATCGTCACCAATGTAGCCTGGAATCACAGGGCAGCTAGTGGTTTGCACTAATTTTTTAGCAGAAATTTTATCGCCAAACAGGTCAATACTTTCAGGACGTGGGCCAATGAAAATAATTTTGTTATCTAAACATTTTTGAGCAAACTCAGCATTTTCAGACAAAAAACCAAAACCTGGGTGAAGGGCATCAGCTCCACTGGCTAAAGTTCCCTCAATAACACTGTCCATATTTAAATAACTTTGAGAAATAGCAGCACCACCAATACAAACAACATGATCACTTAAACGATAGGCCATTGTGTTTTTATCTACTTCTGAGTGCAATAAAACTGTTTCAATTCCCATTTCTTGGCAAGCTCTAATAATTCGAACAGCCACTTCTCCCCGGTTTGCTATAGCTACCTTCTCAATTTTTCCCACACTAAACCCCTAACCAATTTGGTTTTGTTTTACTAAAAAAAGCCGATAAGCCTTCTTGCCCTTCCTGACTCACTCTTCGTTCAGCAATAACTTTTGTTGTGATTTTTTTAAAGCTGGCCACTTGAGAGGGATTGACTTCACGTAATAACTTTTTTGTTTCTTTCACAGCCTCCGGGCCATTCTTAAGAAGTCTATTTAAAATTTTATCAATAATTTGCTCGCAATTTTGTTGAGACTCTGAATAGTTAACTAAACCAGAACCTAAGGCTTCTTGAGAGCCAAAAAGTTTAGCCGTAAGCATATACTCTTGAGCAAAATTAGCTTTCATCTTAGCCATCACAAAAGGGCTGATCACAGCAGGAGCTAAACCGAGCTTAACTTCGCTAAAGCAATATTTAGTGTTTTCTTCAGATATTCCTATATCACAAATTGCTGCCAAACCAGTGGCTCCCCCCATGACATAACCATGAAAGTAACCCACCACAGGCAACGGACAATGAAGTCCTGCTAAAAACATATCAAATAATTTTTCAGAGTCTTGTATGTTTTCTTCAAGGCTGTAGTTAACCATTGATTTCATCCATCCCAAGTCAGCTCCGGCACAAAAGCAATCTCCAGCTCCCGACAAATAAACTCCGGCTACATTTTTTAATTGCCCCACACTTAAGAAGGCTTGAGTTAAGAGTTCAATCATCTCGGGATCAAATGCATTTTTTTTGTTGGGCTTATTAAGGGAGATATAAAAAATATTATCTATAACTTCCGTTCTGACTACACTCATTTTACATCCTAAAAACGGCTTTCGTTTTTTCTGGCCACTCTTTGTTTAAGCTCGCTTTAATACCTAAAGCTAAATACTTTCGAGTGTCTTTAGGGTCGATCACTCCATCATCCCAAATGCGGGCACTGGAATAGTAAGCTGAACTTTCTTCTTCATATTTTTTTAAAATAGGATCTTTAAATTGTTGTTGCTGTTCGGCAGACAGTTCTTCATTTTTCTTAGCCAACTGATCCATTTTAACCGTCAATAATACATTGGCAGCTTGCTCGCCACCCATTACAGAAATTTTTGAATTAGGCCACATCCACATTTGCCTAGGCTGAAAAGCTCTTCCACACATTCCGTAATTGCCCGCGCCGTATGATCCTCCAACAACGACAGTAAATTTGGGAACTCGCGTGTTACTAACTGCAGCCACAAGCTTTGCACCGTGCTTAGCAATTCCTTCATTTTCATATTTTCGACCCACCATAAAACCAGTGATATTTTGTAAAAATACCAAAGGAATGTTTCTTTGATCACAAAGCTCAACAAAGTGAGCTGCTTTTAATGAGCTTTCACTAAATAAAACACCATTATTTGCAACAAACCCTACCGGAAAACCCCAAATATGAGAAAAACCAGTAACAATGGTTGATCCATAGTTTTCTTTGAACTCATGAAATTCTCCACCGTCGACTAAACGAGCAATTATTTCTTTAATATCAAAAGGAACACGGGGATCTTTAGAAACAATTCCATAAAGTTCTTCTTGAGCATAACTGGGTTCGATGACTTGTTTTGTTTTAATTTTTTGAAATGAATTTTTATTCAAGTGAGATACAATGTCGCGAGTAATTTCTAAAGCATGCTCGTCATCTTCAGCGAGGTGGTCGGTAACACCACTGGCTTTACAGTGCACATCGGCTCCACCTAAATCTTGAGCCGTGACCACCTCACCAGTTGCTGCCTTTACTAAAGGAGGTCCGCCCAAAAATATAGTCCCCGTTCCTTTAACAATTACATTCTCATCACTCATGGCAGGAACATATGCTCCTCCTGCCGTACAACTACCCATTACAACCGCAATTTGTGCAATTCCTGCGGCGGACATTTGAGCTTGATTATAAAAAATGCGGCCAAAATGATCTCGATCTGGAAAAACTTGATCTTGCATTGGCAAAAAAGCTCCACCACTATCCACCAAATAAACACATGGAAGTTCATTTTCTAAAGCTATTTCTTGAGCTCTTAAATGTTTTTTGACTGTCATAGGAAAGTAAGTTCCCCCCTTTACAGTGGCATCATTAGCAACAATCACACACTCTTGCTCATGAATCACTCCAATGCCGGTGACCACCCCCGCTCCAGGGGCTTTATTGTCATACATATTATGGGCCGCAAAAGTGGAAAACTCTAAAAATGTACTGCCATTATCAATGAGCTTTTCAATACGTTGGCGTGCGGTCAGCTTTCCACGCTTTTGGTGTTTTTCAACAGTCGCTGGACCACCGCCTTGAAATACTTTTTCTTTGGCCGAGTTCATGGAATTCACCAAGCTTTGCATATGTTCTTTATTTTCTAAAAAAACTGACGATGTAGTATCAATGTTTGAGTCTATAAAAGCCAAGACAGTACCCCTTTCCCCAAATAAAATGACCTAAATGTAAGGTCTTAAAATTGAAACCCGAATCTACCGAAAGAATGCCAGCTAGTCACTGACTTAGCCCGCTATTCACAGACTAATTGTTAAAGAGCTGTTAAGGTAAACAGATGCGTTGTGTAAAAGTTAACTTTTGCCGAATTGAAACTGGTTTATTGCGTTAAAGCATTTTATATTTATCATTCACTCAATAATGAACACAGCTCTTAAGAAGGAATTTAATTATGCGCTACATCAATCTCATAATTTTGACTGTTTTGTTTAGCGTCACTTGGTGTTGGGTTCAAAATGATCAAAATATTTCTGAAATGGTTCATACCGAAATCCAAGAAGAAATTAAAGTTCTTATCCGTGACTATATTCAAACTCAATTACCTACAGCCACTAACTTAAAATTTACAAACGTATGGAGCGAAACCATCAACTCAGAAGAGGTCAAAGCTTATTTTAAATATTCTTTTGATGAAGCTGAAGGTGATGGCGGACGAACCGGAATGCTCATCGATGGTTATGCTCGATTAAATAAAAATGGAGTTGTTAAACAAGGCGTAGAAACCTGGACTCTTAGAGAAATTCAAATTTCAAATAATCATATTATTTTCAAAGAAGGTATCACCCTTACTCCTGGAAACGATAGCTCAAATTCTTTGAACGAGTAATAGTGACCTCACTCAACTCCCCCTCTTTACCCAAAACATCTATTCAAATCGATAGCGAGGGCTACTTTCATTTCGGTGAAACTCGTATTGAAGCCCCCCAGCAAGGACTTCCTCTTTTTGAAAACCTTATTATCAATGAGAGCGGACACCTTATAAGTGTTTATCAAGGTCAACCTATTTTGGTCGAACCTTACGATGAACCTTTTATCGCTCAAAATATTGAAAAAAATGAAAGCCATGAATTTAGCATCACCATGCCCTACGGGTATGCTCAAAAAATTAACTTAGAGAGCTTATGTCTTGATGAGTGGGACCGCTTTCATGGAGAAAGCTCCTGTGGAGTCCCTTTTGTATTAGGGGAAAAGGCTCAAGATCAATTTTTTAACTTAGTTGATGAGTTTGATGATGATAGTGTCACTATTGCTGGACAAAAAATAAATACTGACTCTTGGCTCTCCCCAAATCATGAGACTAAAAAAGAAAGTTTTTGGACTCATATCTATAACACCGAAGATCCTAGGTGGGACCTTAAGGTGCCACACCCATCTCTAGAGCCTACCATACACCAGCTTAAGTTAAACAAATGTAGAGTTTTAGTTTTAGGATGCGGCACGGGTACAGACGCTGCTTTATTAGCTAGCCAAGGACATATCGTCACGGCTATCGATATCAGCCCCGAAGCCATAAAAAGAGCCAAAGATAAATACAAAAACCAAGCTCACTTGTCTTTTTTCTGTAAAGATTTGTTTGAAGTCACCCCTGAAGAGTTTGGACAATTTGATTTAATATTTGAGCACACCATTTATTGCGCGATCAGCCCTGACTTAAGAAACTCATTGGTTAAAAAGTGGCGACAAATGTTAACAGACACTGGACAAGTGTTGGGTGTTTTCTTTGTTATGCACCGTCGCTTTGGCCCTCCTTTTGGTGGAAGCGAGTGGGAGATCCACCAAAGACTCAAAAATGACTTTCGCTTTCTTTATTGGACACGCTCAAAATTATCTCCTGGTAGCCGTCTAGGTAAAGAGCTCATTGTCTTCGCCCAACGCCGCTAACTGTCACAAGGTCCGGACGTTCGTCCAGATATTTCAAATCTAATGAAAATCTGAATAACCTCTCCTAACATCTGCTCTATGATTAGCCTTTAGAGGGGGAGGAACCTTATGAAACTAACATTAAACTTAACCATTATTATTCAACTATTTTTACTAATACCTAGTTTAGCTTTTGCTGCCAACGTCGGCTGGGAGCCAGACGAGGGGTTATCTTATATTTACCTTACTTGGGAAAAAGAAAATACCAGTACACATATGACCGTTAATTACCATTCGGCCTTGAATTACGAAATGCCCCAAGCTTTTATAAGTGAGGTTCCTCTTGGGGGAGATGTATCACTTTATAAAAAAAGAGTTTACGGAAAAACTCGTAGCCTTAGTGGTATTAAAAGAGCATTCCATAGAGTCACTTTTAATGATTTAAAACCAGGAGCGATTTACTATTTTATTGTTGGAGATAAAAATGTTGGCTACTCCAAAGAATACAGCTTTAAAACTTTACCTAAC
Organism: Bdellovibrionales bacterium; assembly: GCA_020630675.1. GTDB lineage: Bacteria > Bdellovibrionota > Bdellovibrionia > Bdellovibrionales > UBA1609 > JAHDIR01. Next base: position 12,895 of record JAHDIR010000021.1, on the reverse strand, counting down.
GATGGAACCCCTATTACTTTTGTTACAGGTGGTGATATGGGAGCACGTGAATCCGTGGGAAAAATACTTAAGCTTGCCATTGATACCACTCCGGATTTTGTTGCCATTGGTGGAGACATTGCCTATGCCGATGGTCGGTTATCCAAATATAAAAATTGGGATATTTGGTTAAAAATGTGGACAGATAATATGATTAATAAAAATGGACATATTACTCCCTTTACTGCTGCCATTGGTAATCACGAAGTTGGTTTTGGCTCCAATAGCTATGAAAGAGCCCCTTTTTTCTTTGCTTTATTTGAACAAGGAAGTGTTGAAAAAGCTCATTTTTATAGACTTATTGGTAATGATGCCGTTTTGTATTACCTAGATACAGGACATATTAGCTCTCACTTTGGGCCGCAAAAAAAATGGATGAAAAAAACAATGAAGCGTTTTCGCGGACTAGAACACCAGTTGGCTATCTATCATATCCCTTTATATCCAAGTAACAGAAAATATAAAGTGATCCCTTCTCGAGTTGGTCGCAAAAGCTGGATCAACACTTTTGATAAATACAAAATTGATTTAGCTTTTGAAAACCATGACCATACTTTTAAAGTCACTCATCCCTTAAAAGATGGGCAGATTGTCGCCCCAGGAGAAGGAACTATTTATATAGGTGATGGATGCTGGGGAAGGTCTCCTCGCAGTTCCCACCCTGAAAGATGGTATTTAGAAGAGGCCGGCTCAAAAGTTCATTTTTGGCATGTCACCTTAGACGGTAAAAATAGAAAATACGAAGCTATTGGTGAGAATAACGAAACCCTATATAGATCAAATTAAAAAAAGGCGGGGCCCCAAAAAGGGCCCCTCACGAGATTTAGGTAAACATAAGCCGGATTCTGTTCTGCCCAAGACTTTCCCGATAAAAGCTCAGACACCGACAGCCATTCCTCTGAGAAAACCATTACTGATTTCCTTATGCAATCTACCCGGAGGCTTAAGTACTAGCCGCACCAATAACCTCCCTATTTGATCTTGCTCCACGTAGAGTTTAGCTGCTTTCACTCCATCCACTCCCAAAAGGCCTCACGTTCTCAAGCCTTAAGATCAATGCTCTGGACATTCTTTCTGTTCCACTGGTCCTCGCCTCACGGCGGAGGGGTGTTACCCCGTACGCTGCTATTTGGAGTCCGGACTTTCCTCTCTCAAACTTAAAGTTTAAAAGCGACTGTCTTTTTACCTGGCCCCAAGTAATCAACCCACCTAAATTTCGTCAAGTTGATTCTAGGCTATGGAAAATTGAACATGTTTAGAGTTTCAACATCAAAGGGCTTTAAAACAAGTGGCAAAGCCAATGGCATATTTGTAAACACCTAATAATTTTAGATATTATTGAAATTAAAAATCCAAGACATAGTTAGCTAATTCATCGGCTTTTTTGTTATCGCCACGAAGAACATGTTCGATTTTTACTTGTGAAAGTTGAGTTAAACTTTCTTTACATTTTAAAAATAATGGTTTGAGCCCTGGGGATTTAACCTTATATTGCCCTTGAAGTTGCCTTACCAATAGCTGACTATCACTTCTTAAAGTTAAGCCTTTCACTCCATTTTCAACACACAACTGGAGAGCCTTAACAACAGCCATATACTCGGCAAAGTTATTTGTTTGTGTTCCTAAGCTTTCGGCATACTCAAACACATCAGATTTATTTTCGTCATAAACCACCAAACCTAATGAGGCGTCACCTGGATTACCCCGACTTGCCCCATCGGTGTAAATAATAACATTGTCTGGCCAGTCAATTTCTTTACCTTTTTTAAAATCTTTCAACTTTATTCTCCGTTATTCTTGATTTTGAACTTTAAATAAACATTTTTTACAAAAACAATCTATTTAATTTTCTTTGTTCATCGTTAAAAAATAATTAATAAGATCTTGGCGAGGAGGGGTCCAATGAGTTTTAATTTTAGGGCAATTTGTGTCGCCATTGATCACTTTAAAAGCACTGATATCTTCTTTACTTTTTAAAGAGTACCTATAATCTGAATACTGTCCAGCTATTTTAACCGGAACTCTAGCAAACTGAAACCAGTGGCGAAGCTTGCAACTCGCTGAATATTCAGACATCAAATCTTGAATTTCAACTTGATACTCTCCTTGCCATATTAACCCTTTCTGTTGAATTAATTGAGATTTATTTAACGAAAGTCCACTTTTACTTTTAAAACTTTGGCAACGAAAATTAAAATGAGATAAATTGCCATGGTCTACCCGATAGTTTTTTTTTGTAAGAGTTATGGCCATAACTTCCCAACAAAATGGACTCGAGGGCAAAGCCGACAAAACAATTTCATTTGGAACAAAACCTTGGGTTTTGTAAAAGTAATCATTCACTTTATGAACAGACCATAGTTTATAGGTATAAAAGGTTGTAACTAATAAAAAAGTAAAAACCCAAGAAAACAGTAAACTCTTTTTCGGCGATAAAAACCTATGAGCCGCTGCTAAAGCCAAAAACATAAAAATAACAAGGCCAGCGTTGATCCAAGACATAAATTCCAGTTTTACAAAAGTAAAAACAACGACCAAAAAACAAAGAGGAAGAATATATTTAAAAGTGCGACCGGTTATTTGCCTTAACACAAAGGGCATTAAAGCCAACCATAGTAAGGGCTCAATAATATGCAGCATATCCCCGTAATACCATTTATTATTCCAAGGACTAAAAGGGTGAATCCCGTAGTTGTTCAAAAAATCTAAGGACAAATGCAAAAGTAGGTTTATAAAAACCAAAAAGCCAGCTAACAGGTTAAGGCTTTTTGTTAAAGCAAGGTTTTTATATTTTAAAAAAAGAGTAAAGCTTCCTAAAATAACAAGCCCTTGGGGAATTAAAGCCCATAAGGAATGGGTATGACCTCTGTGAGTTATCAAGTAATTGAGTTTAGTAGGGCTATAAAGTTGCAATAAAACATCAAAATCAGGAAAACTTGCGGCCACCATAGATAGCACTACAAAGTATATAGGTGGGGCAATAAGTTGATTTTTTTTCTTTTGATTGGGCCACCAGTAAAGAGCAGTTTTTGCCACAGCAAACCCAACAAGACTGTGAGTGAGATTATCCATATATCTACAAATTAACTTGTTTGTAAAAACATCGCAACTTTAATAGAATATTACAAAATTATTTGCCAAACCAGCTAAAAACTCATTTCTTTAATAATTAAGAAAAAAAATTATGATCACCAGACTAAATATAAAAAAGTATAATTTCTTTATTTTTTTCACAGCCTTTTTTCTTCCAATGTTAATTTTGTTTTGCATTTGCTATCCAGGCCTATATACATACGACACTTTTTCTGGGCTAAACGAAATTTTTCACAATAGACATCACACCTGGTTAAGCCCGCTTTATAGTTTATTTTTAGAACTAAACCTATCAATACTTTTTCATCCAGCAATTTTTAGTTTAACTCAAATATTTTTTTCATCAATAACACTTGCTTTTATTTTTTCTTACCTATTGAGTGCACAAAAATACAGGTCACTTTTTTACTGCCTCGCAATAACTCTAGCTTTGAACCCATTATTTTTATTACAAAATCTAATTATATCTCGTGACTACTGGCAGGCATGGATTCAAGCCTTTTTATTTTTTGAATTTTATAAACTTTTTTGTACAAAATTTTACTTTCGAAACAATGAAAAGAACAAACAATGGTCTTTGAAAATATTAATATTTATAACTATTTATATCTTTATAAGAAAAGAAAATATTTTAGTTACTCCTTTATTAATCGGCGCCCTGATCTGGAGATCAAAAAATATCAAATATAACTTATTCTTTTTTGTTACAATTTTTACTTTTTCGTCTCTCATAATAACTAAAAAGAGCAACATCAGCTTTAAAATTCTTTTTTTTGGCACTCCAAGATATCAGCTAACTGCATTAATCAACCCCTTGTCTTATATTTTGGTAAAAACTGGAACTTCTCAGCTTGATGAGAAGCAATTATCAATAATAGAAAAAGTCATTCCTATTGATCGACTATTAAGCAAACAAAATGATTATGGTGTTAACCCTATTAGCAGAACACATCTCAGCTTCTCAGATCAAGATTTTTTCGCATTTAGAAGCCTGAGTTTTAGAATATTTATTAGAAATCCGATGCTATTCATAGAAAATCGAGTTAAAATCTTTACTGCTATAATTGGTGTAAAAGGACCAACAAGTATTGTTCAAAACCTTTTTTTCAAATCGATTAATACAAAAGCTTTATTTGTAAAAAATATATTTTATGATTACGGGGTTCAATTAAAAAAACCAAAGTACTCTACCTTAGGTGAAAAAATAATTTATAATATAAAATCAAAAAAACATGGCCTCTATTTACTTTCTAATACAGCCCTACCATCATTAATTGTGTGCTTTTTTTGTTTATTTTTATTCAGAGTTACACCTATTTCTTCGGCTTTATCTGCAATCACCTTACTGAAAACCAGCGTTGTTTTTTTTCTGGCGCCAGCTGCTCAGTTTAATTATGTATATCCATGTTATTTGACAGGTTACTTTCTTGTTGGATTCGTATGGCATGAACTGTCTATCAAAAAAAATCACAATTCTACTTAAGAAACATTGTTTGATTCGTGTGTCATTAACTCTTCAGTTATATAGAGTAAAAAAATTAAAGATATTATAGTTGGCTTAAACCAAATAGCTAATGAAAAACCTGTCACTATGTGAAACCCAACTGCCACGAAAGCCCAAGCCTTGTACCATTTGTTAAGAAAAAAAGGAATTAAAGCTGTTAGTTGAAAAATTAGAACAATAATAAAACCTAATCCTAATAGCCAATCATTTTCAACAAAAAAATTTTCAATCAACAAACTTGTTCCAGAGCCACCAGCAATAGTTGTTGCAAAATGTTCTAAGCCTAAATTATAAATCGAATCTGGAGGAGAGTTAAACATTTTCCTAACCTTCCATAATCCAGAGGAAAAATAATGAGACAACAATAAGCACTGCCCTAGCCTAATTATTGTAAGGTTCCTAAAGCTGCTCAATGGTTGTTTAATATTTAACCCACAAAATAAGACAGATAAAACCATCCATCCCTGCATATTGTGATCAATTTTACCAAAGGAGTGCTTTAAAGAAAATAAAAGCAAGTAGCATACGGTTGTGAGAGAAAAAACTATCAAATTATGTCTAATTAGATTAAATAGTGTCAAAGACACTGTTAATAAAAATACTAATGGAAATAAAACTTCAGGGTTTGCTAAATAGGAAAAAGGTTTAGCAAACATAGTTAACTCAATATTAAAGTGATTTTGATTTACAAAAAAACGAGCATTATAGCTTAAGAAAGCAAGCCATATTAAATGATAGATTTGAAAAAAAAATTTAGTCATAAGCTTATCGTTTGTATTGTATTTGCTGGCTTTCTTAAGAGAATATGCTCTCTGTAAGTAGAATCTAATTGAACTAGATTAATTTTTTTACATCGACACATAACATATAAAACAGATAAGTTTTTACGTAGCCAAGCAATATCATTTTTTTTAGCTCTGTGAAATAAAATACGAAGGTTTTTATTTAAAGACATATATTCAGCTCTATGGTCTCGAAATAAATAGGTTTGACCACCATCCCATGTCAAATCATAAACTCTATATTTAGTGGCGCCAAACATTGACCATCTTGAAAAAAATAAAAAATCATTTACTTTAAATGCTGGTAATATGAGCTGAGAAATTCCTATATATATAATTAAAAAAAATATAACTGCCCGACGTGCATAATTGGATTTATAATTATTGACAAATAAATTAAATATTAAATTTGTAACTCTCAAAATAAATCCTGAAAAACTCTACTTGGTTTTTAATAAATGAAAATTTGTTGTTAGGCAATATAACTTGTTTGTAAAAACATCGCAACTTTAATAGAATATTACTATGAAACTAATTAAATCTATTTTTATCACATTATTTCTAACTGTCCCTTTGCTGTCATTTGGTCAAGAGTTATCAACAGACCCTAAGGTAAATTTAGATAATCCACTTAACAACCATAATTTTAAAATCAACTCCGTAGGGTTATTTATTAATCTTGGAGATATCAGCTATGAGTACAGGCTGTCACAACACCTTACTTTTGGAGGGTCCGTTTTAGTCGGAAAATTTGAAACTAAGTCTGGTATTTATGACTTTGATATAAAAACCTCGGGGGGAAACCTCAAGGCCAACTGGTATTATAATGACGCTCTTTCCGATAGTTTTTACACCTCTCTTTATGGCGGAGTTTTAAGTTTTAATGTTGAACTAAAAAACTCTAGCACCGACGCCAACCTCAGCTTTTCAACTCCTTATATTGGAGCGATGACAGGCTATACATGGTTTTGGGATCACTTTAATTTTTCTTTTGGTTTAGGGTATAATCATGCCTTTGAAGATGATGAGGCTGAAATTAAAGTTGATGGTGTATCTGGCACAACCACAGTTCGAGTTCATACAAAGCTAGCCCTAGAGGTAGCTTTTGGCTGGTCGTTTTAAACAAAGAAGATACTTTTCTATAAAGATATTATTTTTTCACTTTCTTCTTGGACAATCTTTTTTTCTTTTTTGATTTTTTCTTTTTAGTTCCGGGCACAATACCAATTCTTTCATCGAATTGACTGATTGCTTTTACCACCTTCACAACCTCAGCCTCAAAATCTACTTCACTCATTGGTAAATAAAGCCATTTTCCTAAAATAGGATGACTTTTAAAGCTAGGAAAAGACCTATTCAAAGAATCATGATGCTCTCGGCTAGTACAAAAAAGAACTCCATTCCATATATCATAACTATATGTGACACCCTTCCATTCACGATCACCTATACTTTCAGAAATCACTGCCACCATTAAGCCACCAAAATAAACAGCAAGACCACCAAACATTTTTTTTGTAAAATAACTTGGGTCATCCATAAGTGGTTCAAAAAAATATTCAAGAGAAAATGTTTTCATTTAAAGGTCCATAATATGAAATATTATTGAAAAAAATAAGTTTTAAATGTTTTGCTCAAATCAGCTCCCTCAGAACTTCTTCAATCTTTGCGTTAGGCACCTTTAGGGCGCTATCTCCTATATACCACTCAACTTTGCAGAAGCCTTTTTTTTCACATTCTTTAAAGTGAGTAAAGACCTGAATATTTAAATTTTCGCTGATTTTTTGTGCCTTTGCTTTTAACTCCAAATGATTTCCTGGAAAAAATAAATGAAACATATTCACTTGTGGCCTTTTTGGTAACATTTCTATAATACCAATTTTAGATATTATCTCTGCTATCTCTAAAGTTTTGTTATAATAAGCCTTAAAAGAGTTTTTTCTTTTTTCTAAATTTTTTCGAGCAGAAAGATAATAAGGAAATAAAGTGAATAAATTAGCTCCATGCCTCCTATTCCATATACGTGATTCATCGATAAATCCTTTAGCCCCCAAAAGGGCAGCCCCCGTAATAGCTCCAATTCCTTTGTAAAAACTAATATAAGTGCTATCAAATAAACTAGATATTTCCTTTAAACTCTTGCCATAATAGGAAGTGCACTCCCAAATTCTAGCTCCGTCCAAGTGAACTTTAATTTTTTTTGATTTCAGATAAGTCACTTGTTCACATAAGTCTTGCCACTCTGGAACCTGACCTCCAATCTCTCTTTGTGGCAGCTCTAAAATAACCGCTGAAGGAATATTTTTTATGTTTTTTAGATCGTCTAATGTAATCAACCTATTTTTCTGACCTATAAGCTCGGCCTCTAGATTATGAAGCTTGTTGTAAGACAAGTGCTCATGAATTTGTAAATGACATAAAGAGTGAAAGGCTATTTTTGAGTTGTTTGCTTGATCAGCCCAAACTCTCATTGCAATTAACTGGGCTGTAGTACCACTTTGTACAAACATACAATCTTCTTGGCCAAATAAAGTTGATAGCTCTTTCTCAAAGGCCTGAAGAGACTCTCCTTGACCGTACTGATCCTTTGTTTCCTCATCAGGTGTATAAGCACTCATTTCAGAAAAATATTGATGAGGACTTTCTGGCGGGTGACCATGCAAAGATTGAGTGTACTTATTATTCATTTATTTAAACCTCTCATAAAAAAATAAAAACTAATCAATAAATAACGATGTTTCTTCTTTTTTTGGTAGCCGGCAAACATCCTTAACTCCAAAAAATTTATACCTATATTTAGCAATAAAAGTATAAAATACATCTAAAATAAATTGTGGGAATTTTGATAAAACTTGACCTAAAAAAAGGTACCACCCTTTTTGAGTTAATAAAATTTGAATCACAGCCTCAGATTGAGTATATAAAATTCCCTGTTTCAAAAACACTAAACTACTCATATTTTCAATTTGATCTTTTCTCAAAACTTTTTTTGCAAAATTTCCTTGAAGAGAGGAATACTTTAAAACCCTTTTTTTATCTTTTTTAATCAGAAAACTAACAGAGGTATTACATAGGTTACAAACACCATCAAAAAAAACAACATTATCTTCCATGTCTATTAACCTTTTTGTCTAGACAAATAGCAAAACTTAAACAAAAAAGCATTAATAAACCCAATCGTTAAAAATACCTTCCAATTTCTTATCAGACATTTTTTGCATTTTTATTTGAAAATTTTTGCTAGTCACAGTTTTATCCTTATATTCATTAGAATACTCTTTAATTCCTGCCCAAAAATCAACATCCCCCATATACTGTTTAAGGGCTTCCAAAAATAAAAAACCTTTACTGTAAACAATTGCCCTTTTTATTTTCAAAGATGGATAAGTCCCTGAATAGGTTAAAGGAACGTCAAAATTATTATCAATAGCAATTTGATAACGTCTTTTGGCAAGACTGATTTCTCGTTCATATTGACTCTCGCCCCATTGATGTTTTTTATAAGACGCCACCATAAAAGTCGTTAACCCCTCGTTTAGCCAGAAGTGGTCCCAATTAGCGCAAATAATTGAATTTCCCCACCATTGATGTGCAAGCTCATGCACGATCAACCAGTCTTCTGTGGGGTCAGAAAACATGGGATCAAGGTACTTTAACCCCAATAACGAAAAGGTCGACTTTTCTTGGGCGATATATCCTGGTAAAATGACTTGAGTGTAAGTATTCGTTGGTAAATCTATCCCTGATTTATCCTTAAAAAATTTAGTCGCACTGAAAGTTTTTTGAAAAATTTTATTCAATTGATTTTGACTTAAGTTATTTCCAAATATAAAAAATGACTTCGATAAATTTTGTCTTTCTTCTTTTTCTAACTTTCCTATAACAAAGCCAAACAAATATCCCGGAAAGCTCCTCTCAGCACCCCACCGATAAAAACCATTTTTAAATTCTATTTCCTTTCCGTTAGCTATGACCTTCCATCCAACGGGTGCTTTTATATAAAAATCAGCATAAAACTTATCACCCGAGTCATCGTTACAAAGGAGCCATTTGCAAGAATCATAATCAGCAAATACAACAGAGTTTGAGAAAACTATCCCCTTAGGTTTACCGGTGTATAAGATATTTACCGTTAACCGCTCCCCTTTTTTAATTTGATTTTTTAAAGAAAGAATCATTTTCTTTGATTTTATAATCCAATTAAATTTTTGAGATTCTATATCAACTGATTTTATCGTTACTTCTTCGATAGGAAAAATAAATTTATTATTACTCTCAGTCACTTGAAAAGTAATTTTTAAATCAACTTCTAGCTCTTTTTTGTCAAAGAAAGGAGTCAACTTCACTTCATATGACTCAAGGTCATAAGATGTTGATGCAATAAGAGGTTTTGCGAAAAAAAAACAGGTATAAAAAAATAAAAAAGTCTTCAATATTGCCTCATAATTTTTTCTTTACTTAGTTTTAATCATAAATTTAATTAAATCACCTTAAATATTTTTTTGATTTGCTTTTAAGAGCATGCACTACTGTTTGATGAAGTCTAGAATAAAAAGGCTGTTTATAGTAGTGAAGAATTACATCCAACTGAAATGGCTTATATCCAGCAGCAATTTGCAAAGATTTATCATCACAAACAAGATGCTCAGATATAATAGCTTTACCAAGCCCAGCTTTTACTCCGTCTATAATGCCGTAGCAGTCGTCAAAATATGACCTTCTATATTTAGGAAGCTTTTTCTTCTGAGATTTAAAAAAAGACGCTGTCATTCTATCATTGCTATCATTATCTAAAAATATATCATTTCTATTAGCAGTATTTTTACCTTCGATAACTACAAATTTTTCCTGACCTAAAACTTCAGACTCTAAATTTGCTTGGTCAAGCTTTTGGTCGGTAATTATGAAGTCAACTTCAGCTCTTTGCAACTTTCTTGGCAGATCTTTCATATCCGCACATGTGAATTCACAAAGAATATTAGGGTATTTTTTCAGCATTGGTGACAATGCCGGAAGAACAACAGATCTAAAAATAGAGGAGTAACTGCCAATCCTCAAAGTTCCCGCCACATCAAAGAAATTTGAAGCATTAAGTTCTTGTACTAACTCCTCTTCAAGAGAGTCTCTGGTTTGGCAATATCGAAGTAGCCTTTCACCTTGCTCGGTGAGAAGAACCCCGGTGGGAGTTCTTACAAACAGGGTGAGCCCAATCTCTTCTTCAAGTTTTTTTATTCTCTGGGATAAAGCCGATTGAGAGATATTAAGGACTTTTGTTGCTTGGGAAAACCCACCAGACTTAGCGATTTCCTGAAAGGCATCTAAATAATTTGATGGCAGGCTCATAGGTATTAGTTAAACCAATGGATATATTAAATCAATGAATTATACTTATTTTAAATAAAAGTTTATGGTTTCTCAAAAGGAGGGGAATGGGTCTCTTCCTCTTTACAGGAGATATTAAAATGAAATATTTAAATATTGTATTTGTGGCAATTTGCGTAATGTTGAGCACAAATAGCTATGCAATTGGCATTCACAGCAAAGAAATCACTCTTGAGTGCAATGGTGAGATCAGCCTAAAGAGTGTAAAAAAAGTAGGAGTTACACGTAGTTTTATCGACAGAGCCGGAAACTGGAATCCACCAAAAGGGTATGCCTATCTGGAATCAAGCATATCTTCACTCTCTGAAAGTTGTGACAATATGGAAGAAAAACTTGAGATTGATTTAGACAGCAAAACATTCGAGCACTACTTCTCATTTGAAACTACAGACGAAAAGAAAGTCATGGAACTTTCACTGGCGAAATTGGGGGAAGTTCATGAATTTAATGCTAATCAAATCTTTAGCTTCAAAGATAAGGCTGGTTACTTGCCTTTTTTTCCGTTAATTCACTCCGAACAAGTAGTTCTTAAATCTTCATCAATTTCATTGCCTGGAGCAACATACAAAGTAAATGTAAATAAAGTTTACGGCATTTCTCTTAAAGAAGATGACAAGGTTCTTTTGTCAAATCTCGTTTTTGAGTACATTAAAAAACCTAATTACAAAGGGCTTTATATCGCTCGTGTAGTAAATGCTATGCTTAAAAACCATCCAAAGCTTGAAAATAACTTTAAAGTTTTCTTAGAAAAGGTTTTAGTCTACTATAAAAAACTTGAGGCATCAGTGGGTGTTGATATCACGTTTGGCTCAACTTATGCGATGCTCAGTACAATCACTAGCAATATCAAAAAACTCACTAATCAATACCCTGAAGCTTATGCATTTGATATTCCAAGCCTATTGCTACACCACCCTTCCCTGATTTATTATTCGAATTGGATTCCCAATAAAGCGGCTTGTCCAAATGTATCTGCAGTTCAACTTGAAGAGACATTAATGCTTTTAAGTCAAAATTTAGAAAGCCATCTGTTAAATGCTAATATTATGGCTAAATGGCAAAATCCACTGAAAGTGATTGCAGGGCAACTTTGGTCAGCAAATATAAATCCTTGTTTAAGTCATATTTCATCTACTTTTTCCATAGAAACAGCAAAAAATCTTCTGAAAAAGCACTATTAGAAAATATGATGAGCTGTCAAATTTGACGGCTCATCATTATTTTTATTTAATATAACTCAATCTCCACAGGGCGCAGTAATGATTGCTATTACCTTTTCAATTCTCCTATTTGGACTCATTCACCCCTTAAGCAAGGTGCTACTGGATAGCGGCATTCCTTTTAGTTTTTTTTGCCTGTCTTATATTGGGGTAAGGCTTTTTGTTCAATTTCCATTAAATATTAAATTCAACCCACTAAACTTTAAAAAAAATCAACAGCCTTTAATTGCACTGATAACTTTTGGCTTTGTAGGAGCTGGCCTTCAATTCTTTGAATTTAAGGGTATTGATTCAGGGTTATCTCCCGGGACGGTCACTTTTATTATGTTTTCCTACCCGATTTGGTTAGCTGTCTTAAGTTTTTTTACAGACAAAACACATCGATTCAAAAAAATAATATCTGGAATATTATCAGCTCTTGGAGTCTTGCTCATCACAGGAGGGTCCCTTCAGGAGATTCAACAGCAAACACTCTCTTTAATCTTTCCCCTAGCAGCCAGTGCCTGCTTGGCTTTATGGATTTTTTTTTCAAGCCGATTACGAAGACAAGGTGTAAAAGCACTAAGACTATCTTTTTACTATGACTTTTTTGCATTTATAGCTCTTTTAATTATCTTGAATCAAAAGCTTTTCGTTGATTATACCGATTTCAAAAGCTGGCTTAATTTCCAAACCGGAAGCTATTTAATACTTTACTCACTAGTTATTGGACTTTTGCCAAACCTACTTTTTTATTTTGGCAGCAAAAAAGTAACTAGCTACCAAGCCGGAATGGCCATGGCTTTTGAACCTGTACTTTCTAGCTTATATTCTTCATTTATTTGGGAGCTAAGTTTTAGCATGTTCTTTTGGATAGGAGCTATATTTATCGTATT
>JAHDIR010000020.1 GCA_020630675.1 Bdellovibrionales bacterium | reverse complement strand
TTTTTTCATAGCTACATGATGAAAAAATAAAAGCTAAAAAAACTAACTTTAAGAAAACTTCAAAAGGTCTATTCATTCTAATATTTTCGGTATAAATAGCTAGAAGCTTTAAAGAATGATAGCTTTTATGTCTAAATACGGGATAGAGTTTTGCTCTTTACGGGTTAAGTGAGAAGATCTAGCAAATAATGCTTTTTTGCTAGACTTAGATCGAACTCATTAAGATGGCGCGCCCGGGAAGACTCGAACTCCCAACCCTCTGATCCGAAGTCAGATACTCTATCCAATTGAGCTACGAGCGCGCAAGACTGAAAAAATGAGTGTACAAGGTGTAACCCATTTTTCCAACAAAAATTTATAAAGCCAGTAAAAAGCTTTTTTAGCTATTTTTTAGTGTGAGTGGATGTCACTAGGGTATGAATATTACCCCGAACGGTAAAGTCACCCTTCACTTCAATTTCATGGGGGTCTAACAGGTTAACGAGGTCATCTAAAATATTATTGGTGACATCTTCATGAAATATTTTTTGGTTTCTAAACTGATTGATATAAAGCTTTAAAGACTTCAACTCCACGCAGTACTTATCAGGCACATACTTAATAAAAATGGTCGCAAAATCAGGAAAGCCACTTCTTGGGCATAAGCATGTGAATTCTGGGCAAGTGAACTCAATGGTGTATTTTCTCACTTGAGTTCTGTTTTCAAATTTTTCTAGCTGGTTATTTTCAATGGCTATTTCACCATATAATTTATCACTCATTTTTCCTCTTTTAGTTTTATGATTAACTGTTTAAATTTTTCAATTTTTCCAAATGACTTAATGTAGTAGTTAGCTTTTAAGTTGAGCATTTCGTCGTCTGATAAATTACCATTTTTTCCTAAAGCTTGAACTCTTTGCAAGTAAACATGATAAAAACTAATAGCTGCCGCCACAGAGATGTTAAAACTTTGCGCAAAACCCTCCATAGGTATGATACAATTACCATCAGCCAATTCCTGCATTTCAGAGCTTACACCTTCTTTTTCATTTCCAAACACCAAAGCTGTTTTTTGAGTAAAATCAATATCGGCAATAGGGACTGAAGACTCTAAACTCGTACAGTAAATTTTAAATCCCTTTTTTTTGAGATCACTGACAGCAGATTTTACAGATGTATGTTTTTTTACATCTAACCATTTATGAGTTCCTTTCGTGATTCTGTTAGACTCTTTAAAACGAGCGCCCTCTTTATCTATTGTCACAAAATTATAAAACCCAAAAGCCTCAGCACTCCTCATCACAGCGTTGGTGTTTCCTCGATCATAAATATCTTCTAAAACAGGTATAAAATCATTGGACCGGGCATTGATAACCTGTTCAATTTTTTGCTTACGCTCCTCTGTGATAATTTCCTCTAAGCTTTTAATAACCTCAGAGGCAGAAAGCTTATAGGAGCCTATCTGCAGAGCCTCCCCTTGAAAAGGAAGAGAAGAATACTGAGGTTCATCTAACACTACTTATAACCCCTTAAAAAATGGCCCTAAATTTCTATTCATAAACTCAGGAAGAGAAAAACAAGCTTTATGAAGGCCTTTATTGTAATAATTAAAAGTTAAGCTATCTTTTTCATAACGCTCATTTTGAAAGTCACGCACTGGATGATACTTTTTTGAGGCAAAAGTAAAGGACCAAAGCCCTCCTGGGTAAGTTAAATTACTAAAGTTATACAAGCCTAAAACTGAAAAAAACTGCCCCAAAACTTTAAGTAGGCTCTTCTGGGTTTCAGCTTGATAAAAAGGGCTTTCCCCTTGAGACACCACGATACCATCATCTGTTAAACAATTATAAACGTTTTGATAAAACTCAGGCCCAAACAAAGGCTGAGCTGGCCCAATAGGGTCGGTGGAATCAACAAGAATAACATCAAATTTTTCTTGAGTTTGTGCGACAAATTTGACGGCATCATCAATGACAAGCTTAAACTTAGGGTGTTTAAAAACTTCGGACGTTTGCGGGATATGCTTGCGACAGGCCTCAACCACCATTTCATCGATTTCAACCATAGTACAAACGTCAACGCCTGGGTGGCGTAAAACTTCTCGAGCTGTGCCCCCGTCTCCCCCACCAATAACCAATACATTTTTTGGATTGGGGTGTGTGTACAACGGAAGGTGACTAATCATATCGTGATAAATAAACTCATCTCTTTCAGACAGCATCATCAAACCATCATTGAGCAGAATTTTACCATGACCAATAGAATCAACGACATCTACAGTTTGAAATTCACTTTTACCAGAAAATAAAGTTTCTTTAATTCGGTAACTTTGTTTACTAATACCTTTAAAATTCTCTTCCACCCACAACTCTTGTGTTGGCAGCTCTTTTTCTTTAAAATCCACATTTATCTCCAGGAATAAGGACCTTTAAATTTCTAACTTCTCAGCTTTTTGGTAATTCACTTTAGGCTCGTAATAACTTTTAAATAATACATTATAACCACCTAATTGATCTTCCACTGCATTTATTTTTCTAAAGCCTTCAAAGTTGACATCTTTTACATCTTGAGAATCAAACTGAATAACATCAAACGATTTAGGTTTAAAAATATTTACAATCGACTCTACTATATATTGAGAGTCTAAATTTTTAATATTGGCTTCAAAACTCACATAAGGGCCAACATCTTGAGGGGTGACATGAATTGTGTAGTAGTCACTCCCCTTAACCGCATTACAAGAGTAACCCACTGGAGAAAAAACAAAATCATCAAATAAAAAATCTTTAAAAATTTTATCAAGATTTAAAAATTTTCTAATTTGCTCGGGCTGGCAGTTTTCTTTGGTGAATAGCTCTTTAGCTTGACCACTTAAGCCGTACATAAGCAACTCAATCGTTCTATCTGTTTGAGGTGCTTCGTAAGGACGATCAAGATGAAATAAATAAAGGTGGTGCTCGTTGGCTTCTCCCAAACGATAAGCTTGGCCAGGAAGTATTTTTTGTAAACACTGGATATCATCAAAAAAGTCAGAGGTTTGATGTCTTGGAAAGTATTCATTTTTTCTTTCGTAAAAAAATGATCCAACCTTATCGACACCAAAATGATTTAATAAGAACATAGCCGCTTGGCACAGGTTAGTGGTTCCACAGGTAATCATTGTCACCCGATCTTTCCATACGAAAAGACTCGACTCAGAAAGAAGGTAAGCGTCACACTCCTTTGAAGAAACTTGTGAAATAATTTGAGCTTGGGATAAAGCCACACACTCTGCCCAAAAAGACTTTGGCAACTGACGCAAAGAAGACACTTCACTGTTTACACTTAATTCAAATTTTTTTTCAGATCCTTCAAAAAACACGGCACTGTCTCAACATGAAAGGGTTGTTTTGTCTCGTTTAGATATACTCAAATGATCGTAAAATCAAGAATTATAGAAAGCTTAGAAAGGATAACAAATCACTAATTTCTAATAAAAGCGGTACTTTATAAAGGGGCCAATTTATTATTTGTAGCCACTTTAGGGCCTCTTCGAAATAGCTTTGGCAGCTTCAAACCCGACATTAGGCCAGCAAAGCCACTATTTACGGGGTTTTTATGATAAACTATATAAGTAAGTGAATAACCTTAAACCGAAGAGGTGTTGGTCTTCCATTTAGCTAGTGCAAGAGTATTAGTATTAAATGCCTCCTACGAGCCCATTCGTATTGTGAATTGGCAAAACGCCATGCTTCTGTGGTTTCAAAATAAAGCCGATATTTTAGAATCTCACTCTTACCAAGTAAAAAGTGCTTTGGAAAGTTTTCCACTTCCAGCTGTATTAAGGCTCAAAAAGTACATAAAACCTTGGGCCAACGGGCAAGCTCGTTTTTCAAGAGACAATGTATTTTTAAGAGATGATTATATTTGCCAGTACTGCCATAAAAGCTTCGCCCACTCTCAATTGACTCTTGATCATGTGATGCCCTACTCTCGCGGAGGAGGAAAAACCTGGGAAAACATAGTCACCGCTTGTAAAGCCTGTAATCATAAAAAAGCAAACAAAACTCCACAAGAAGCAAATATGCCTTTATTAAAAGAGCCCAAAGCTTTTTTACAAAGAGCCAGTAAGCCAATCAGTAAGAAAAATAAAGATCAACTTCCTGAAATATGGAAGCCCTATATATTTATATAAAAAAATCATTTTGAACTTTTTGTTTTCATATATGAATTAACTAAAGTTATGTCTTGAAGTAGTCATCCATATATTTAACTAATTCACCTTTTACTTTATAAGCCAAATAAATCGTTGCAATCATATTAGGAACAGCCATTAAGCCATAACCTATATCAAGTATGTTAACAACATCACCCGGAGCCGTGACGGCACCAAAAACAAGAGTCGCACAAAAGAAAACAATAAATGTTTTACGGTCGCAAAACCAACGCCCACGAAACAGATAGTTCCAACATTTTTCGTTGTAATTGGCCATACCAATCATGGTTGAAAAAGAAAATAATAAAATCGCCAAGCCCAAAAGGTAAGAACCCACGCCAGGTAAAGACACCTCAAAAGCCTTGGCCGTCATTACAACCCCTTGCCCTCTTAAGTCATAAATTTGTTCTGGTGAAAGACTGGTTAAAATTACTAAGGCTGTCATTGTACATACAACAATGGTGTCCATAAAAGGACCAAGCATGGCAACAAAACCTTCGCTCACAGGCTCAGATGTTTTTACATTACTATGAGCCATTGGAGCCGTTCCTATCCCAGCTTCATTTGAAAACCCTGCACGTTTAACACCAATTTTTAAAACCTGCATAACTCCAAGCCCTGCAGCCCCGCCAAAGGCTGCACGTCCAGAAAAAGCCTCAGTAAAAATCGACATAAAAATTGAGGGAACATGCTCAAATTGAATGGCAATAATAATTAAACAGCACACAACATATAATAAACACATTAGAGGGACTAGTTTGGCCGTTACTGAAGAAATTCTTTTAATTCCTCCCATCAAAATCACCCCAACAAAAGTAGCACTAATGAGACCGGTGTATAATTTTGGAAACTGATAACGATCAAAAGCGTAGGCCGACAACTGATTGGTCTGAAACAAAGCCATTGTACCAATGAGCCCACAAACAACAAATAATATGGCCAAAGGACGAAATTTTTTGGGCATGGCCTGTTCAATCACATACATGGGGCCACCCTGAACCTCCCCTAAGTAATTTTTTCCACGGTACATCACCGCCAAACTGCACTCAAAAAACTTGGTATTCATTCCAACTAATGCTGCCACCCACATCCAAAAAATAGCACCGGCACCACCTTGAGATATAGCCACAGCTACGCCAGCTATATTTCCTAAACCCACTGTTGCAGCTAAAGCGTTGGTTAAGCCTTGAAAATGGGAAATTTGTCCTTCTGCTTGTTGGTCTTTTTTGTGCTCATACTTACCCAATACAAGTAATATGGCGTGTTTAAAACCAATCAAAGGTAAAAAGCGGGAAACAAAAAGAAGGTAAACTCCACCTCCCATAAGAAGAACAACTAAAGGAAGCCCCCAAATATAATCCACCATCAAAGATAGTGCTTTTGATACAAATTGCACTCAGAAATCCCCTTTGTAAGAAGTTCATTTATTTCAGCAATTCAAGGAGCTGTCCATAACATTTCCATAAGCACGTAAAAAGGAAACACCTTCGTCATTAGTAGAAATGAATTAGAATTAGTTACCCAAAATCGAACGTATAAAGTATACCTACCATCTATGAATGTGAGTGTAATTATACCTACTTACAACCGCCCCCAGCAAACTCTGGCCGCTATTACGAGCGTGTTCCAACAAACTTATACAAACTGGGAGCTTCTTATTATTGATGATGGGTCTACTGATCATTCGTTAGTCACCCTTAAAAAACACTGCCAAAGCTTATTACCAGAAGAAAAATACACTATAATCGCATCTAGCCATAAAGGAGTGAGCTACAGTCGAAACCTAGGTATTAAAACAGCCCGTTACCCTTGGCTTGCATTTTTAGACAGTGATGATGAATGGCTTCCTGAAAAATTAGAAAAACAAGTCTCTTTTTTACAAAAAAACCAAAACTTTCTTTGGCTTCATAGCGAAGAAAAATGGTTGCGCAATGGTCGATATATAAAACGAAAAAAAATTCATCAAAAAAAAGAGGGGGACGTATTTCAGGACTGCATTCAACAGTGCTTTATTGGGCCCTCCACAGTGATTATTGCAAAAGCAATTTTTGAAAAAATTGGCTTGTTTAATGAAAACTTTCCCGTTTGCGAAGATTACGAACTTTGGCTACGTATAGCTCGAAACTACCCCATCGGTCTTATTAATGAAGAATTGATCATCAAGCATGGAGGGCATAGTGACCAGCTATCTACTCAATTTAAAGCTATGGACTACTGGCGAATAAAGGCCTTACTTCCTGTTTTAAAAGACTTTCTTAGTCTTAGAGAGCGGCCAAAAGATTGCCAAGCCATGATTAACTTTATTTTGAACAAGTCTGAAATTCTCATTCCTGGTTTTAAAAAGTACGGCCACCAAAAAAAGCTTAAAGAAGTGACAAATGCCGTGGAGTTGATACAGCTTGTTAAGTTTAACCGTGATTTCTAGGTCACAGCTTCCTTTTTTCTTCCTATTTTGACCTTGAATCGTACCTGCAGGGTTTGTATATATTATAAGGTTATTTTTTTTCATCATTAATATAAGGTTTACCTATGTCTAATTCTTTTGAAAAATTTGATTTATTTAACCCCACGGAAGAACACCTTATGCTTCGACAAATGGTCAAAGACTTTTGCCAAACAGAAGTTGAAAAACAAGCCGAAGATTTTGATCGTAAAGAAGAATTTAACCTCCCTCTTTTTAAGCAGCTGGGCCCTTTGGGTCTTCTTGGTGTAACGGCACCTGAAGATTGCGGAGGCTCAAATATGGATGCCGTGGCTGCTGTTATTGTTCACGAAGAGCTTTCCACCAGCGACCCTGGTTTTTGTCTAGCTTATTTGGCTCACTCTATGTTGAGCGTAAACAACCTAGCAACAAACTGTTCAGACTTTCAAAAGCAAAATATTTTACCTAAGCTTTGTTCCGGTGAATGGGTCGGTTGTATGGCCATGTCAGAGCCACATGTTGGCACCGATGTTTTAGGCATGAAAACAACGGCAAAATTAGAAGGTGAGCATTATATTTTGAATGGTCGAAAAATGTGGATCACCAATGGCACCATTGATGAAAATAAAACTCCAGCTGATTGTGTTCTTGTCTACGCCATCACTGGAGAAAAAAATGGTCGCCCCGAGATATCCACATTTATTGTGGAAAAAGGCTTCGAAGGATACTCGGTCGGCCAAAAAATAAAAGACAAAACCGGTATGAGAGCCTCAAATACGGCAGAGTTAGTTTTTGAAAACTGTAAAGTTCCAAAATCCCATTTAGTAGGCAAAGAGGGTGACTCTATGCTTCACATGATGAAAAACTTAGAAATTGAACGAGTGACCTTAGCTGCCATGAGTTTAGGAATGGCAAAAAGATCTTTACAAATTATGGTTAAGTACGCTCAAGACCGCGAGGCATTTGGCAAACCATTAAGTCACTTTGGACAAATTCAAAAGTACATTTCAGAAAGCTATGCTGAGTATCAAGCCAGCCGAGCTTATGTCTATGAAACCGCTCGCTGTCTTAACCAACATCAGCATCGCTTAGACTCTGACGGAGTAAAACTTGTAGCCGCCACTATGGCTAAAAATGTCGCTGATCGCGCCATGCAAGTTCTTGGTGGTTATGGTTATGTCAGCGAATATATTGTTGAAAGATTATGGCGAGACGCTAAGCTCATTGAAATTGGCGGAGGTACTCTTGAGGCTCATCAAAAGAATATTACAAAAGACTTATGTAAATATATTGAACATTTGAATTAACAAGGACCTCTATAACTATGAAAAAACCGATTTACTTAGACAACAATGCCACCACTCGTTTAGACCCCCTTGTCTTTGAAAAAATGAAACCTTTTTTTGAAGAAGAGTATGGCAACCCCGCCAGCCAATCACATTGCTATGGTTGGGAAGCAGAAATGGCAGTTAAAACTGCGCGCAAACAAGTGGCTGAGTTAATCGGTGCCGACACCCAACATGTTTTTTGGACCAGCGGAGCAACAGAAAGCAATAACCTAGCCATACTGGGTATTGTTAAAAACTTAATTTATAGCCGAAAAAAAACTCCTCATATTATTACCGCAGCTACTGAGCACAAAGCAGTGCTGGATGTTTTTAAGTTTTGTGAACAACTCGGAGCTGAGGTGACTATTGCTACCGTCAATGAATTTGGTCAACTTGAACTAAGCCACCTCAAACAGCTAAAAAAAGAAAACACCGCCTTCATTAGTTTGATGGCTGCCAATAATGAAATTGGAACACTTAATGACATTGAATCCATTGGAAAGTGGTGCCGTGAAAATAAAATTATTTTTCACACCGACGCGGCTCAAGCCACTGGAAAAATTAATCTTGATGTAAAAAAGATGGGAATTGATTTATTATCTTTATCAGGTCACAAAATGTATGGCCCAAAAGGCATTGGCGCTTTATATGTAAACCTTGATAATCCTGACGTTAAATTATCACCTCTTATGTTTGGCGGTGGCCAAGAAGGTGGTCTTCGCCCAGGTACACTTAATGTTCCCGGAATTGTCGGCCTTGGAGAGGCTGCTCACTTGGCCTTAAAAAACTTTGAGCAAGAAAATGAAAAGTCTAAAAAACTTCGTGATTTTTTAATTCATGAAGTGCTCACTCATATTCCCCAAGCCAAACTCAACGGTCACCCGAGCGAAAGACTTTCCAACAATGTTAATTTTTCTTTCAAAGACTTGCCTGCTGACCTTTTTGCACTTGGATTAAGTGGGCTTGCCGTGAGCTCTGGTTCTGCTTGTAGTTCAAAAAGTGCAGGTTCCAGTTATGTTTTAAAAGCCATTGGACTTGAAGACAGTCTTGCTAAATCTTCCTTAAGAATTGGCTTAGGTCGATTTACTCAAAAAGAAGATATTGAGCTTTGTTGTTCTAAAATAAAAGGGCTTTTTAATCACATATAAGTAAGCTCTAAAGGAGGGGCTTTGTGGGCCCCTAAAACAAACCTGGGGTGTCCCTCAAACGCCTTGGCCTAGCGGCTAGAGGGCTGTTATTACTCAACAATTTAAGACCAAAGAACAACTAGAATTTTATAGAAAGTGATGATACAATTAAGTGTAAAATTAACTTATTTAACGAGATAAATTATGATTAATGTTTCTGAAAATGCCGTGAGTAAAATTAAAGTCTTACTTCAAGAAGAAAACCAGCCCGAGGGTTCTTTTCTACGAGTTAAAGTAAAAAGAGGTGGTTGCTCTGGTTTTTCTTACAAACTTGATTTTGATTCTGAGTTAAATAGTGATGACAAAGAGTTTTCGTCAGATGGTATTAAAGTTGTTATCGATCCTAAAAGCATTTTATACATTTTAGGAATGACATTAGACTATGAAGGTGGACTCAATGGGGCTGGATTTATTTTTTCAAACCCCAATGCCAGCAAAACATGCGGTTGCGGATCTTCTTTTGCCGTTTAATTCTTTATAATTTTACAACTACTCGTTGCCCGAACTTTTGTTACTTTTTTGTCTATTCTTATTGCGATTACGATGACGTGAAGGCCTTTTTTTACCTGAAGAATTTGATGGACCTGACGATGCTTTACTCTTTTCTTTCTCAGCTTGAGAAGAACCACCAGAGGCCTTAACCGCTCCTCGACGCTTATTTTTATGACTTTTTTTCGAGCCACCACTGTTTTTTCTTTTCGTGTGACCACGACCTGAAAAGTTGACACCTTCTTGGTTATCGACTTTGACAGAGTCTTCACGAACTTCTAATTCAGAGTCTTTTAAAAGCTCTTCATCTGCGTCGAGTAAATTTCCTGTCACAGCCAAAGATTGTTCAGTTGATTCTTTTTTCAAGTTGCCCTGCGGCCTTCTGTGACCTTGTTGTTTTTCTTTTTCTACTTGCTCAGACAAGTCAATAACAACATCACCATAGCACTTTAACTGACAAGAAAGTCTACGATGATCAATAAAGTAACCAGTGCCTATCAGTGCTAACTCTTCAGCTGTCGGAGGTAAAACATTATGCTCCCCTTCTGAAATTTGCACTCGGCATTCAGCACAAGATGGCAAACCATTACAAACTGACTTTACCGGTAAATTATTTTCGTGAGCAATTTGCATCACTGATTTATTGGGATCTAAATCAACAACCTCATTTTGAGGAATAAATTTAATTTTCACACGCTACCTACTTTTACTTTAGAGAACTTTTTCTTGCCGACTTTTACAATAAACTCATCCCCTGCGGTTAAGTCTATTTTTAACTGAGGGTCTGATATTTTTTGACCGGCAATTTCAACAGCCCCCCCTTGAATCATTCTTCTGGCTTCACTGTTTGAGGAGGTCATTTTAAGTTCAGTTAAAAATCCACAAACACCTACTTGTTCGGAGGGAGCTTTGTTAAACTCAGGCATATTATCTGGAATACCTTTTTTTACAAAAATTCTATTAAACTCTTCTAAACAGTTTTCAGCTGTGGCCGAGTCATAAAATCGAGACACTATAAACTTCGCCAGTTCCACCTTTGCATCTCGAGGGTGTTTTTGACCACTTGCTAAATCTTCTTTAAGTTGGTTAATCTCGTCAGTAGAAAGGTCCGTGAGGAGCTCATAATATCGAATCATCAACTCATCAGAAACCCTCATAGATTTGCCAAACATATCTTTAGGTGTATCATCTAAACCGATATAGTTGTCTAAACTTTTAGACATTTTTTGAACGCCATCAAGTCCTTCTAAAATAGGAACAGTCATAACCACTTGCTGGGCCATAGAGTGAGATTTTTGTAAATCTCTCCCTACTAGTAAATTAAAAATTTGGTCTGTTCCTCCGAGCTCTACATCCGCTTTTAAAGCTACAGAATCATAACCTTGAATGAGAGGGTATAAAAACTCATGCAAACTAATTGGGGTGTGGTTTTTATAGCGCTTTTCAAAATCATCTCTTTCGAGCATTCTAGCCACAGTGTACTGACTAGATAATCGAATAAAATCTTCAGGTTTAAAATCATTAAACCATTTTGAATTATAAGCAATTTCTGTTTTATCTGGGTCTAGAATTTTAAAAACTTGTTGAGCATAGGTTTGTGCATTAACTTTAATTTCTTCTGAAGTGAGTGGCGGGCGTGTTTCATTTTTGCCAGAAGGGTCACCAATCATGGCCGTAAAATCACCAATTAAAAAAACAACTTTATGACCAAAATTTTGAAACTGTTTCATTTTATTAATTACAACAGTATGACCTAAATGAATATCAGGTCGCGTAGGATCAAAGCCGGCTTTAATCACCAACGGTGTATTGGTTGATTTACTTTTTTCTAACTTAGCCAATAAATCTTTTTCAGAAATGAGGTCAGCTAAGCCACGCTTAATTTCTTTTAGTTGTTCTTTGGGATCTTTAAAGCTCAAAACTTAACCCTTTACCTTGCATGCTCAACAATACGAGTTTCACGAATGACATTCACTTTTATTTGTCCTGGATAGTTTAACTCTCGTTCAATTTTGCGAGCAATGTCTCGTGTTAACATCTGGGCTTGCCCATCAGTAATTCGTCCACTGTCCACCACAACACGAATTTCTTTACCAGCTTGAACCGCATATGTTTTCACTACACCATCAAAACTATTACCAATAGACTCTAAATCAGCTAAACGTTTTATATATGTTTCCATCATTGAACGACGGGCTCCTGGTCGAGCCTCAGCTAATTGGCAAGCAGCCTGAACAATATGATCCAACAAACCCTTAGCCTTTTCATTTTTGCCGCTATGATTAAGAACAGCCTGAACAACCACTGGTTTTTCACCATGTCGTTTTATAAAATCAGCACCCACCTTAGCGTAATCGCCCTCGACGGAGTGTTCAATTGTTCGACCTACAGAATGTAAAAGGCCTGCTCTTTTAGCCAACTTCACATCAGAACCAATTTCAGAAGCGATCATTCCAGCAATTTCGGCCACTTCGATACTGTGCTTAAACAAGTTATGCATTCCAGTGTGTCGATATTTCATGCCGCCAATTTGCTCAATAATTTTGGCATGTAAACTATGAACACCCAAATCAAAGCAGGCTTTTTCGCCATCTTCTTTAATCGTTTTAAAAAGATCTTTCTTTACCTGACTCACAGCTTCTTCAATTCTAGCTGGGTGCACACGACCATCGGCCATTAGTTTTTCAAGTGTGTTTTTTGCAATCTCCCTTCTAACTGGGTCAAAACTAGAAATCACAACAGCTTCTGGTGTTTCATCAATAATTAAATCAACCCCGCAGGCCGCCTCTAAGGCTCTGATATTTCGCCCCTCACGTCCGATAATTTTTCCTTTCATTTCATCACTGGTCAAAGCGACAACAGCCACAGTTCTCTCGGTAGACACTTCACTGGCGTATCTGGCCACAGCCGTAGCTAAAATTTCTTTTGCTTTTTTATCCGACTCTTTTTTAATTTCACTTTCTATATCGCTTAATTTCTCTGTTAACTCCGCCCTGGTTTCGTCCTCTAAAGACTGAACTAACTCTTGCTTGGCTTCTTCACGACTCATTTGCGCTACCTTTTCTAGTTGTAGCTGAATATCTTCAATTTGCTTACGACATTTTTTTTCTAGCTCACGAACTCTTTCTTTTCCTTCTGTTGTCTCTTCCACCTGAGTTTCAAGCTCTTTCATTTTATGCTCAAGCTCTTCTTTTTTACGAATAAAATCTCGCTCGAGTTTAGCCTCTTTATCTTTCATTTTTGTTTCTTGGTTTGAAAGTGTTTGCTTTTGCTTACGAATATCATTTTCCGCATTTCGACGAGCTCTAGACTCAAAGTCTTTGGCTTTGCTTTTAGAGTCTCTTTCAATTTTACTGGCTTGCGACTTAGCCTTGTTGATAATTCTATCGGCTTCTTTTTGCGCCGAGTTTTTCTTTTTTCCATCTAACATTTGCTTATACAAATAAAATGAAATCAACCCAACAAACATACCGACAAATAGGCAGCCTATGATAACTACTAATGATACTGTTTCCACTTAAAAAACTCCTTTTCCCAATCACCTTCAAACAAAGGCTATCTAAAGAACCCTAATAAATTAGCGGTTCACCTCTAAAATAAATTTTTCTGTAATTATATAATCCATACTCACGTCATGACTTTCACTTAACCAAGTGTCATTCATAACTTGAACGGAGTAACACACTCCAATTTTTAAATGAGAATAATCTTTAAGAGCAAAATCATAATAGCCCTTGCCATGACCTAGGCGATGTCCATCTTGAGAAAAGCCCAGTGCCGGAACTAAAACAAAAGGTAGTTCATTTGGCTTTAGAAAGTCCTGACCGACAGGCTCTTTGATTCCCCACTCATTTATTTGCCAACCCAACTTGGCATCAAAAGCTAAAAAGTTCATCTTGCTATCAGACTCTATTTTCGGATAGGCAAATTGAAAACCGTCTAGCGAATTAACAGCGGGCTCCGAAACCATTGGTAAAAATGAAGCTCCAACAACAGGTTTTTGTAAATAAATTTGATGCAAAAAAGAAGAAAGGTAGGAGCAAACTTGCTGATCAACCAAAGCCTTATTGTTTTGATTTAAGAAATTTGAAATTTTCACTTTTAAATGAGCACGACAATCTGATTTGCTCATTACATCTGACGACAACAAAACTTCTCCAAAAGTCACTTTACTGAAGTAAAGAAAAGTGAACTATTTATAAAATTGGCAACTACTGCTCAAGCCCAATTTTAGATAAAGGGGAAGACTCTAGTTCAGAGAGAATTGTTTTGGATTTGGTTTTCAAAAAATTTAGATCTTCATTCATTGATTTTTTTAGAGTCAGCAACTCTTCAGCAATATGCAAAGACGCCAACAACAAAGCGTTTTGAAAGGAAACTTGTTTTCCACGACTGAGTGCCTCTTCGACTTTTTCTTCAACGAGTCGGGTGAGCTGATCAACGGTCTCACGATCGTGCGAAGACCTTAATTTCATCGGCAAGCCAGCAATGTTTACATTAAATAATTTCTTTTCCATAAAACTGAATCAAATCTCTCTTGAACTATTGAGCCCTCAAGGCTATTACTTCATTTATTTTTATTAAACCAAATAATTTCCAATAGATAAATACTTTTAGCGTCAAATCACCTAAGTTTTTAAACTCTGTTTTTACAGAACTCCCCTACAGCTATACATTAGTTTTGGCGAAAAATTAGACATATTCTTTTGATCAACAACAACAAAATGACATGCCATGGCTAAAAGCATCTGCTATTAGCCAAGGTCACCAAAGCGCCATATTTACAGATCTCATATTTTTTAGTTATCTAAAGATCTCTTTTGTACCTATTTGTTCATATATTTCACCATCAATTAAAAGGTTTTGATGGGAGCCTACAGGCTGCACATTGTTTTGCTCAACAACAGACACTTGGGCCTCACACAAGTTAACAACCAAAATGTAGTCTCGGATTAAACGGTTGCACAAACTATAGCTTGTGGTCGGTAAATTCACAGAAAGTCCATCCACTAGGTAAGTCTGTGCTTCTAACATTTCAAACCACTCACTCACTGGCATTTGCTCCAATTG
Organism: Bdellovibrionales bacterium; assembly: GCA_020630675.1. Classification (GTDB taxonomy): domain Bacteria; phylum Bdellovibrionota; class Bdellovibrionia; order Bdellovibrionales; family UBA1609; genus JAHDIR01. The sequence goes on along the minus strand of JAHDIR010000020.1, from coordinate 31,186 downwards.
AACAGATTGATTTTCACAGGCACTTCCAACCAAAGAATAGGTCACTAACTTAGAATAACATTGATGGTTATTTTTAATACCATCAATAGATGGGGAAGCATATGAACCTCCTCCTATTCCTGTATATCCTCCACCGTTATTTTTGGCTTTAAAAGCACCGTTATCCCCAGGCAATAGCCCTAGGCCCGTATCGCCACAGTTTTGAAACAAAACAAGAGTAATTAAGATCGAAAAGATTATAAAATATTTTTTATTTTTCATACTTTGATTATAACTTATGAATTTAGGCACTCCTACCGATAAAAATGTCGTGAAAAAAATAAACTCTGAATTTGTCAAAAACTGTGACAACCTAATTAAGTTAGGTAAAGGAAAACAGGTACTTGAGTCAATACAGCAAGTGCCTATAAAATCTATACCTCGTCACTTTTTGTCTCAAATTGGGTCACTTTTAAATCGTGCTGGCGGCTCTCACTACTGCCTTAAAGTCTTGCACAGTTATGTTCGTGGAAATTATTTTGACTTAGGTACTTATCAAGAAAAAACTGAGTATGCCAAAGCCCTCATTGAGGTCGGCGCCCAAAGTGAAGGCCTTGAGATTTTAACCGGATTACCGACAGACACTCAACCAGAACTCTTACTGGTAAGAGCTTTTTGCTATTTCAAAGAATGGAACTACTCACAAGCCATTCCTCACCTGTTAAAATATATAGACCTGCAAAACACACCTTATTTAAAAACGGTCGGTCAGATCAACCTAGCTAGTGCCTATATTAATTTATCAAATTATGAAGTCGCACTCAAAATACTCACAGAACTAGAAAAGGTTTCTCATCAAAACCCAAAACAAATTATTAATGGCTATATATATGAACAAATTGGACAAATTTACTTTTTACAAGGTCAGTACCAAAAAGCTCAGAGTAAGCTTTTACAAAGTGAAGCTATTTTAAAAAACTCTAATCAAAAAGCTCTTCTTTACCCACAAAAATGGCAAGCTTTATTGAGTTTAAAATTAAATGGCCAATTTGATAAAATTGAATATATTCGAAAAAAAAATTCCTACTTTAAAGATTACGAAACTCTCCGTGATTTAGATTACTGGCAAGCTCACATCACAAATGATGCCTCGTTAATGAATGCAGTTTTCTTTAAAACCCCCTACACAAGTTTTAAAAATAGAATTCCACAAAGTATGGTCAGTAAATCATGGTCTTGGCAAAACAACCCACAAAAAAATAATAAAAATTTAATTTCAATTTTTGGACAAGAACTCCCCAGAACCTTTGAACTCACCAGTCAACTTTTTTGCCACTTACTTTCAGATGGCTACAAACCCATGACTCTTGGTTCAATACATTCCAAACTTTTTTCTGACGAACACTTTAACCCCTTCTCTTCGCCCGATAGAATTTATCAAATTTTATCACGTTTAAATAAAAAATTAAAAAATACTTTTGACTATAATATTGAAAAGGTCGACAGCATGTACTTCATTCGACCTGAAAGTATTAACAACTTTGCCTACTGTCTCTTTAAAGACGAAAGCCATCTTATGAGCCAACCGGAAAAGATTTTTGTTAATCAATTGAAAAAAGAATTTGGACACAACAACTTCTCAGCCAAAGAGCTCAGTTTAAAATACCAAGTTTCGAGTCGCACAGCTAATCGTTGGTTACAAGAACTCACTCAATCTACTCAGGCCATTAAAATAGGGACCGGTCGAAAAACAAAGTACAAGCTTTGCGCATAAGATTTTGCAGCTGTTACCCTTAAATCACTGAACTTATTACTGTTTATCGCGACATTTTTATCAGTATTAGAGCTTCCCGCCATTGGCTAAAATAAATTAACTAACATGGGGGAAAAAATGAAACTATCAAAAATGACTAAATTAATAATGTCTTTACTATTACTTAATAGTATCGTTGCTTGTAAATATCAAATCGAAGTTACTGATCTTGAAGGCCAAGACGATGAAACTGTCTTTGGCCAATGGGAAGAAACTCCTTCTTCACATATTCAAATCACAATCGCTCGCCTTTCTTTACTTTCTCAAACTAAAATTCAGCTTCCGATGGAATACCTAGAAAAAAATGGAGCACGAGCCCGATTAAGTGATGAAATGGAGTGCACAGAAAGCAATGGGAATGTGGCTTGCTCTACACAAATTATTGTAGAAACACAAAATATGGCCAACACCATGGGAACTATCAAAGATAAAGTTTTTGAAATCGACGTACAAGACCTGGTTAACGACGGTATTCATCAGCTCATTGTTTTTGATGAAAATGGAGCCTCTAAAAGATTTTCTCTTGCCATACCCAATTATGAAAGTGAATTTATTGATAGTGCTCGTGTGACTCAAGTGACATACAACCCTAATGAACAAACTATTACTGTAAACGCCACACATCACTTGTGCATAGGTAAGAGCCAGTTAGCTCTGGATATTGTCGACATAGATACTGGTTACCCAGTACATACAACTAAACCCACAACAGAGTCACACCGAAGCAAAAGCCTCGTTGCTCCATATATAGTTAAAACAGGTCGTGTTGTTTTGAGGCAGTACATCAACCGAGATGAGATGATTGCTTGCCCTGCAGTCGTTGGAGAACCATCGCCTATTTCAAAAGTTTTTACGATTGAAGAGCTCGATCTTTCTCCAGGAGAGCGCTTAGACCTTATCGACTCATTAAAAAAGGTACACACTGTTCTTATTAGATAAGTATAATAAAATGGCCAATTGATATAAAATTATAAAAAAAGCAAAGCCACTGAAGAAGGCTTTGCTTTTTTTTGTAAAGGCGATTTTAAAGAACAGTTTAATCGCGCTCTTCGCCGCTACCACGAGGTAAAATATAATATTTATCAGCTTCTTTTAACAAAGAGTAAACATGATTAGACATCAACCCGACGATTCTTCGGTACTCACTTAAAACATCTAAATGAATAGAGCTTGTATTAATTGTTTCTTGCTGGCCGGCAATTAGCCGTTCCATATGGCGCATGCGAAAGTCTTTTTCCATACGTCTTATATTTCTTTTTCCATAAATTATTTTTGCAGCTAACTCTTTGTCTTGAAGCTGAAAGCATGTGATCGACAGCGAAGATACTCTCTTGACTTCTTCGGCCACTCGCTTGATTTCCTCCCAACCTTGATCACTAAAATCAATTTTTAAAGCTTGTTTTTTTTCGGCCATTTTCAATAGGCTATTATCAATTACATCGCCGACACTTTCCAAGTCTGTAGAAAAGGTCATTAAACGATAGAAATCAACCTCAGCTCCGGGGTCGGCTTCTTCCATATAGCCGGCCACGAATAAGCTAATTTCTTTGTTTAAAAGGTCCACCTTATTATCTCTATCTAAAATACTTTCCTTTAAATCTAGATCTTCGCCTTCAAATAAACGAATGGAATCTCTAATCATGCTAAAAACAATATCAGACATACGTAAAACTTCTCTTTCAGCGTGGGCGACAGCCACAGCCACAGATTGAAAATCTCTGCGGCTTAGATACTTAACAGAAAAGTCTCTTTCTTTTTTATCAGGAGGAAATAACAACTCAACAACTTTTACTCCTTGTTTTATAAAAGGATAAAACAAAAGCACGGCCACAACATTAAATATAGTATGAGCATTTGCTATATCGCGAGGCACTGCTGAGGTTTCAATCAAAGAAGCAAAACTACTTGTAAAAAAGAAGAAAAGCCCCACGCCCATAATTTTAAATAGGCAATGAGCCCAGGCCACTTGCCGCCCCATATAGTTACCACCGGCACTGGCCAGCAATGCAGTAGCGGTTGTTCCTATATTAGCCCCATAAACCCAAAAAATAGCATCATACAAAGAGATGGTTCCTGTGGCAGCAAGACTCATGGCAAAACCAATTGTTACTGCACTACTGTGAACAACAGCTGTAAATAAAGCCGTTAACATTACTGCGTACAATGGGTACTGTTTCAGGTAATCAATAAAGTTAATAAAAAAGTTAGACTCTCTTAATGAACTCGTACCAAAAGTAATAACCTCTAAGCCCCAAAAAATTAATCCGAAACCCATAACCACCGCAGCCGACGACTTGACGGTGCGTTTTTTAGACAGAAAGTAAATAACAAAACTTAAGGTAAATAAAGGCAAACCAAAACGAGCGACGTTTAAACTTAAAAGCTGAACAGTAACGGTAGAGCCGATGACAGAACCTAAAATAACACTCATCACCTGAGGAAGTGAAACGACTCCGGCTGAGCCCAACCCCACAAGCATTGAGGTTACAGCCCCAGAGCTTTGTATTATAACTGTCAGTAATACGCCAATACCAACGCCAAGATAAGGCTTGTCAGAAAGGCGACTAATGAGTGCTTTGATCTTATTTGCTGCTAACACTTGCAAATTCTTACTGGCCATATCCATGCCAAAAATAAAGAATGCAACTCCCGCTAAAGTAAATAAAATTGAACTATGTGCTAACAATGATGAATCTCCCCTAGAAAAAGTTTAAACTAAATCTAGAGGTATGACAATTTATGTTATTTATAAAAAATTTGATCTGATCATATGATAGAGTCGACAAATTCTTGAGACTCAAAAGCACGAAGATCCTCTATTCCCTCTCCAACACCAATGGCTCGAATGGGCAAAGACAACTCACAGGCTAAACCAACAGCAACACCACCTTTGGCTGTTCCATCTAACTTTGTTAAAATAGCCCCTGACAAATCTAAAGCTTGATTAAAGTTTTTAGCTTGGATAAGTGCATTTTGCCCAGAGTTAGCATCTAAAACGATTAAGGTTTGATGAGGAGCTTCCGGAAGGACTTTTTGGATCACACGTTTCATCTTTTTTAGCTCTTCCATTAAATTATCTTGAGTGTGTAATCGCCCAGCAGTATCGACAATCACTAAATCAAACTGACCAGCCACTCCCTTTTGGCAAGCATCAAAGGCAACAGCACTGGGGTCAGTCACATTTTCAGGAAAAAATATTTCAACTTGAGCTCGGTCTGTCCAGGTTTTTAATTGTTCTCCGGCCGCTGCTCGAAAGGTATCCCCTGCAGCTACAAGAACCTTTAAACCATTCTTAGCAGCATGAAAAGCAAGCTTACCAATGCTAGTGGTTTTTCCCGCTCCGTTGACACCAACAACCATCCATACTTTTGTTCCCTTATTTCCCGACTCCAAACCTAAGCTGGTGATCAGGTCCTCCACCGCTACTTCTCCTTGAACCACAGAGCTAAAAATAGAAACCATTTCAGATTTAATAGCACTCTGCACAGAAGACAGCTCTCTTTTCTCACTAGCTTCTAGTTTTTCTCCAACAGCTCCCATCAAACGCTGAACAGTTTTAGGACCCATATCGCTGGTGTACAAAACTTCTTCTAAAACTTCCATATCATCATCAGAGAGAGTACTTTTACCCACTAAGCTTTCTTTTAAACGACCAAAAAGATTGGCCTTAGTTTTAGCTAAAGCTTCTTTAAGGTCTTTCTGAGGAGTGACTTGCTCTGCAGCAACAGAGGTTGTTGTTTTTTCAGGTAATACAACCTTCACGTCCTCTTTTTCAATATTTTTATTTTTTACGTTTTGATGTCTTGAACGAGAGGAACTTTTAGCCAAATAAAAAATGGCTGCTCCTAATAAAACAAAGGCTATGCACCCACTCAATAATAAATCTTGTGAAATTTCACCCATTATAAACTCCTCAAAAAATGAAAAAAATTGAGCCTGATATAGGCCCCTATGAAAGACTAATTTTTAGTCGTCTTTGGACAGGAAATCAAGCCTATGACATAGGCAGAGGACAAATCAGGGGTGGCGTGTCAGCCACCCTTAAAGTTTTGATTTTATTGTCTTTTTTTTAAAAAACACAGAACACTCTCTTCGGCGAATAAAAGCCTTGCATTAAGCTTGAGTGAGTTTTGTGGCTCCGGCTAAACTCACAGAAACGAGCTTAGAAACACCTTTGTTTTCCATAGTTACACCAAATATTTTTTTATTCACTTTCATTGTGTGCTTGTTATGGGTCACAACAATAATTTGGCTTCGCTTAGACATCTCTCTCACGAGGTCATTAAACCTGAAAACGTTGGCATCATCGAGAGGCGCATCAACCTCATCCAGTAGACAAAATGGAGACGGCTTAACAAGAAAAATAGAGAAAATTAAACTCACAGCTGTTAAGGCTTTTTCTCCACCAGATAGTAAACTTACATTTTGTAACTTCTTACCTGGCGGCTTAGCTACAATATCGACTCCTAGTTCGTCTTTATCAGGGTATTCAACCAACATTAACTTAGCTTCGCCCCCACCAAAAAGAACAGGGAAAACTTTAATGAATCGCTCGTTGACCTGCTCAAAGGTTTCTCTGAAACGACGAGAACAAATACGATTAATACGATCAATCACTTTGCGAAGCTGATCTTTGGCATTGAGTAAGTCTTCATGTTGGGCTGTTAAAAATTTATATCTTTCAGAAAGCTCATCGTACTCTTCAATGGCCGACAAATTAACATCACCAATTTTACTCACTTTACGTTTTAACTCTTCAACATCTTTTTCAATGGTTTTTATATCGCCCGGCTGATCAATAAACTGAGTGTAAACTTGTGTTAAGTCCATCATATATCGTTCATGCATTTGTTCGACTAAAAGCGCTTCTTTCATTCTTAAATTTTCAATTTTAATTTGATACTCATTTAATTTTGCTTGTTCTTGATTCTTAAACTTCAAAAGTTCAGAAAGTTTACTTTCTTTTTCTTTTGAATCATTCGAAGATACTTCATAAGTATTCTTCAAAACCTGAAGCTCTTCTTCCAGAACTTTATTTTCTTGAATGAGTTTTTCTAATTGAATTTTATTTTCTTCTAAAAGTTTTTGGTTTTCAGTCATTGATTCAAGACTTTTCAAGCTTTCTTGTGACATTTCTCCTAACTGAGAAGAAACTTCATTTAAAGCCACAGTGACTTTTTCTAATTCATTTTTTAAACTTTGCAGCTCTTGTTTTTTAGAAGCAGATTCTAACTGTAAACGAGTGACTTCTTCTTGCTGACTTTCAATCCCATCTTTAGCTTGAGACAGCTGCAGGTTTAGCTCATCTACTCTTGTTTCTAATTCAATTTTTCGAGTTTGATTTTCAATTTTAGATTCTTGAACAGTTGTTAAGTCGTCATTTAGCCTTTCTTGACGGTCCTGAAGATCTTCAACCTCTTTTTGCTGCTTTTCAACAGCGCGATCGGCAGCAGCCAATTCATTTTCAGCTCTTTCTAGATCTTTTTGTAAACTAATAATTCTAATTTCTTTTTCACTTTCTTTCTTTTTAGATTGAGCAAGCTCTTCTTCCATAGTGGCCACTTGCTGCTCAAGCTTTTTAAGAGTCACTGTTGCCAAAGAAAGCTTTCCAGACGCTTCTTCTCTTTGCTCAGAGAGCTCTTTAATTTCTCTTTTACGTTTTAAAACACCAGAATCAGCGCTTTCTTTTGAACCGCCGGTTAAAATACCATCAGCGCTTAAGGTATCCCCTTCTAAGGTCACAAAACTAAACTGCGGGTACTGACCTTTTAGACGCAAAGCAGACCTTAAGTCATTTACAATCACAATATCTTTTAAAACAAAACCAATTTGCTCTTGATATTGATCAGGAACTTTAACTACATCTTTTAACAAAGAGTCGACACTGTCTTCGGCCAAAATTTTATCATAGTTAAGCAGACCGGCCTCTATTTTAGAGTTTGCCGTTAAAAAACTAGAACGACCATTTTTTTGTTCTTTTAAATAGTCAACAGCAGACAAACTCATTTCGCTATCATTACTTAATAAAACCTGTAATCGTTCACCCAAGGCAGCTTCCATAGAAAGCTCATACTTGGCAGGAACCTCCACCACTTCAGAAACAGGCTGAAAACTTGAGCTTCCATCTGCATGCTGAACCTTTTCTTTTTGCCAAAGCATGACACTTTTAACACCCTCTTGAAAGCCTTCGAAATTAGTGTGTAAATTTTCAAGACCATAAAGGCGACTCGATATTTCATTATGTCGGTCTTTAAAAACTTCAAGCTCCTCTTTGTTCGATAGAAATTTTGTTTTCACTGTTTCTAGGTTTTCTTCAAAATTTTCTACATCTTTCATGATGGAAAGCTGAAGCTGTTTTTCTTCTTCTAATTCGCCAAACACTTTCTTTCTATGGCCAGTAAACTCTTTTTGCTTTTCTTTAAGTTCAACTAATGTTTCTTTTTGAACTTCAAGACGGTCCATATATTCTTTATTTTGAGCAATTAAAGCCGACTCTTTTGCCTCTAGGTGAGATACAGATTGAGATATCGCCAACATTTCTCGTCTTTTTGTTGTTAACTCATCATCTGAATTTCTAATTTTTGATTGAACCTCACTAAAAGCCTTCTGCTTTTCTAGGTACTGGCTCTCTACCATTTCACTGGAGATTGTTAAATCAGATAAACTTTCAGTGATTCTTTCTTTATCCGAAGATAAAGAGTCACTTCTCACTTGGTGCTGTGCTGCTACAGAACCAGCCATTTCTTTGTTTCTTCGTGCTTGCTCAATTTCAAAACCAAGCTCACGAATATGGTTTTCTTGTTTAGAAATAGAATCTTTTTGCTCACTAAAAGACTGCTGAGCCTGATTAAGCTCTGTTTCTTTTTCGACAAGGCTTAATTTTAGAGACTCCAACTCTGCTTCAATTTGGCTCATATCAGAGTCTGAGCTTAGCTCCACAGATTTAGCATCATCAAATAACTTAGAGGTTTCATCATGCTCTGTTTTATATTCATTATATTTTTGAGAGTTAAGCCACATCTCTTTATCTTGTAACTCAGTTTTAATTTTACGATAGCGCTCAGCTCTTTGTGCCTGACGCTCAAGACTACCAAGCTGCCGCTTTTGCTCACCAATGATATCTTGCAACCTTACTAAGTTTTGGTCTGTTGCTACGAGCTTTCTTTGTGACTCTTTTTTTCTAGCTTTAAATTTGGTAATTCCAGCCACTTCTTCAATGAGAGTTCGTCTTTGCTCTGGCTTAGCTGTAATAATTTGGCCAATACGACCTTGCTCAATAATGGAGAAGCCTTTGGCGCCGGCCCCGGTGTCCATAAAAATTTCTTGAATATCACGTAAACGAGAGGGCTCTTTGTTGATTAAATACTCAGTTTCGCCCGAGCGATGCAAACGTCGCGTTACCATTATTTCACTATGCTTGAGGTATTTAGCCGGAAAAGGTCCGCCATCATTTTCTAGAGTTAAAGACACCTCTGCCATTCCCAAGGGCGCAAAGCCTTCGGCTCCAGCAAATATAACATCGGTCATCGCTGATCCACGTAAGTGCTTGGCTGACATTTCTCCCATAACCCAAACAAGAGCATCAACAATATTGGACTTTCCACAGCCGTTAGGGCCAACAATTCCGGTAATTCCTTCATCAAAGTGAATCACTGTTCTGTCTTTAAACGATTTAAACCCTAACAACTCTAACTTTTTAATTCTCAATTTAAAATCCTTTACTGCTGCTTAATATGTGCTTGTGCTGCGGCTAACCGGGCAATAGGCACCCGATAAGGCGAACAACTTACATAATCTAACTCAGTCTTATTAAAAAACTCAATACTTTTTGGGTCCCCGCCATGCTCTCCGCAAATCCCAATTTTCAACTGACTTTTAGTCTGACGTCCAAGCTTCACAGCCGTAGACACTAGCCCTCCAACCCCTTTAACATCAATGCTGGCAAAAGGATCAGCCTCTAAAATGCCTTCAGCTATATAGGATGACAAAAAGCGACCTGAATCATCTCGGGAAACCCCAAGGCAAGTTTGAGTCAAATCGTTAGTGCCAAAGCTAAAGAAATCAGCATGCTCAGCCACTTCGTTGGCCGTGAGTGCCGACCTTGGAAGCTCGATCATGGTACCAACTAGGTAATCAAATTCAACAGCTTTTTCTTTCTGCACGGCTTCAACTTCTTCACAAACAAGCTTTCTTAGTATTTCTAACTCTTTAGACATACCCACAAGCGGAATCATAATTTCTGGAACCAGCTGCGTGCCTCGCGCAACTAGCTCAGAAGCCGCTTCAGCTATGGCTCTGGCCTGCATAACATAAATTTCAGGGTAAGTTATGGCCAATCGACATCCACGATGACCTAGCATGGGGTTAAACTCCGCCAATGGCTTAACTTTGCTGCGCAGCCGCGAGACAGGCATGCCAATTCTTTCAGCAAGCTCTTTCATTTCAGCCTCAGTATGAGGTAAAAACTCATGCAAAGGTGGGTCAAGCAAACGAATTGTTACCGGTAAGCCTTCCATCACCTCAAACAAATCAACAAAGTCTTTTCTTTGCATCGGAAGCAAACGATCTAAGGCCTCTTTTCTTTCGGTTGTAGTTTCTGATAAAATCATTTCCCTCATGACATCAATTCTATCACTGGCAAAAAACATATGCTCTGTTCGACAAAGACCAATTCCTTCGGCACCAAACTCACGAGCTAAACCAGCATCTTTGGCCGTGTCGGCATTTGTTCTAATTTTTAATCGTCTTTTTTGATCTGATAACTTCATCACTCTTTGAAAGTTATCACCTAATTTTGGCTGAATTGTTTTGACCTCACCAAGAAATACCTCACCAGTAGATCCGTCTAAGGTGATAATTTCTCCTTCTTTTAAAACATAGCCGCTGACAATAATTTGCTTGTCTTGATAGTTCACTTCCATAGCTCCGCAACCGGCAACACAGCACTTTCCCATTCCTCGGGCTACAACAGCTGCATGCGAGGTCATCCCTCCTCGAGAAGTGAGAATACCTTGAGCCGCATCCATCCCTTCAATGTCTTCAGGGGATGTCTCTACACGCACGAGAATAACTTTCTCTTCTTTATCTTTGGCGGCTACAGCATCTTCACTAGAAAAAACAATACGACCAGAGGCTCCACCAGGACTTGCCGGCAACCCTTTGGCTAATAATGTTTTTTCAGCATTCGGATCTAAAGTGGGGTGTAACAATTGATCTAAGCTTTTAGGGTCTATGCGCAAAAGAGCCTCATCATTTGAAATCAACTCCTCGTCCAGCATATCCATCGCAATTTTAAGGGCGGCCTTAGCTGTTCGCTTTCCTGTTCTTGTTTGCAGCATCCACAAACGACCTTGCTCGACAGTAAACTCAATATCTTGCATATCACGATAGTGACTTTCAAGTTTTTTATAAATATCACTTAACTCAGCAAAAACATCAGGCAACATTTCTTGCATAGAGGTTCCTGGCTCACCGCCAGTATTTTCAACCAAAGTTTGTGGTGTGCGAATACCCGCAACAACATCCTCTCCTTGTGCATTAATCAAAAACTCTCCATAAAACTTTTTTTCACCCGTCGAGGGGTTTCTAGTAAAAGCCACCCCTGTGGCCGAGCTCTCCCCCATATTTCCAAAGACCATTGACTGAACGTTCACAGCGGTTCCCCAGTCATGGGAAATATTATTAAGTTCGCGATAAGCAATAGCCCTTGGCACATTCCAACTTTTAAATACAGCAGAAATAGCTTCCCAAAGCTGATCAAATGGATCCGAAGGAAAGTCTTTTCCACAAGTTTCACTGATTTGATTTTTATAGTCTTTGACCAAACCTTTCAGATCATCAACCGTTAACTCTGTGTCGGCCTTATATTCTTTCGCATCTTTAAGGTCTTCAAGCTTAATTTCTAGTAAAGAAATATTCATACCCATAACAACATTAGAATACATCTGTAAAAAACGTCGGTAAGAGTCCCATGCAAACCTTTCGTTTCCAGAAAGTCGCCCTAAAGCTTCTACTGTCTGATCATTTAAACCTAAGTTTAAAACTGTATCCATCATGCCAGGCATACTCACTCGAGCTCCTGATCTTACACTGACCAATAAAGGCTTTTCGGGGCTACCAAATTTTTTGTCCATAATTTTTTCGACCGAAGTTAAACAGTCCAAAACATTTTGTTTGAGTTCATCACTAAGAACTTCACCATCTTTGTAAAACTGAAGGCACATCGAGGTTGGAATGGTAAAGCCTGGAGGCACCGGCAAGCCCAAAGAAGTCATCTCTGCGAGATTGGCTCCCTTGCCACCCAAAATATCTTTCATTTTTGAATTGCCGTCAGCTTTAGATTCACCAAAAAAGTAAACCTTATGGTTTTCAACACGGCTTGTGTTATCTGAAAGACTCATTCTTTCCCCCTTATCTATGATGTTGTGTTTACCAATTTAAAATAAATTTTTGTGCAATGTAGTTTCTGAGCTGATCGATAGATACTCTTTCTTGCTCCATAGTGTCTCTGTGTCTGACTGTGACCTTCTGGTCAGATTCAGTGTCAAAGTCGATGGTAATGCAAAAAGGCGTGCCCACTTCGTCTTGTCGTCGATATCGCTTACCAATACTTCCTGCCTCATCATAATCAATAGACCAGTCTTGGCTTAAGTCTTCTTGAATTTTCTTAGCCACATTTTGCAAGGGCTCTTTTTTAGACAAAGGCAAACAAGCCGCTTTGTAAGGAGCTAGCTCAGGCTTTAAACCTAAAACCACCCGTCGATCTTCTTTTCCGTTATCATTCACAGTTACTTCTTCGCGGTAGGCATCGCACAAAAGAGCTAAGCACAAGCGATCACAACCTATGGCTGTTTCTATCACATATGGAACATACTTTTCTTTTGCGGCCTCATCAAAGTACTCAAGTTTTTTTCCACTCGACTTTTGATGCTGAGATAAATCAAAGTCACCTCGGTTATGAATACCTTCTAGCTCCTGCCAACCAAAAGGAAACTGATACTCTACATCATCAGCCGCTTTCGCATAGTGAGCGAGCTCATCTTTACCGTGCTCACTAAATCGAAGACGCCCCTCATTTAACCCTAAGCGCAACAGAAAGTTCCAGCGGGTTTGCTTCCACTGAGCATAAAAGTCATCAGCCATTTCTGGTTTTACAAAATATTGCATTTCCATTTGCTCAAACTCTCTTGTTCTAAATATAAAATTACCAGGAGTAATTTCATTTCGAAAAGACTTACCTATTTGGGCTATACCAAATGGAATTTTTTTACGGGCCGAGGTTTGTACATTTTCAAAATTAACAAAAATACCTTGAGCCGTTTCAGGCCTTAAATACACCACTGACCCATCGTTTTCGACCGGCCCCATGAAAGTCTTAAACATGAGGTTAAAGTTACGGGCTTCTGTCACATTAGAAGAACCACACTTAGGACAGCTCACCTGACCGTCTTTTGTGCCATGGTCTTCTCGAAACCTATTTTTGCATTCTTTACAGTCAACTAAAGGGTCAGTAAAGGTATCTAAATGACCTGAGGCCTGCCAAACTTGAGGGTGCATCAAAATGGCTGCATCTAAACCCACGACATCCGGTCGCCGAGTCATTGCGTTCCACCAAGCTGCTTTTACATTCAGCTTGAACTGAGAGCCCAAAGGGCCGTAGTCCCAGCACGAACCTAAACCCCCATAAATTTCACTGCTTTGAAACACAAACCCCCTACGTTTACTCAGAGAGACCAGTTGAGAGAGATCTTTTAAGGGGTGAATTTGTGGAGACATTGATAACCTTTTTGCTATGAATTAAACAGATTCTAAAAGTAACAACTTCATTGGTTTTGGTAAAGCAATTCTTTGACCTGTTTTTAATGACAACGATAGAAATTATGTTAGATATAATCTTTATAATTATAAATTAAGAGGTTTAATCATGAGCAATCCTTTCAGTGGCCAAAGCCCCATTCCTGGTATTAAAAATGTAATTCTTGTTGGATCCGGCAAAGGGGGCGTCGGTAAAAGCTCAGTCTCTATAAACCTTGCCATCTCGCTTAAAGAAAAAGGAATGAAGGTTGGACTTCTTGACGCCGATGTCTACGGCCCCAGTGTTCCGCGAATGATGGGAGCCTTAAATCAAAAGCCTGCGGTGAACGAAAACGGAAAAATCATACCCATAAATAAATATGGCATTAAAGTTATGAGCATGGGCTTTTTAGTCGATGAACAGCAAGCTGTTATTTGGCGAGGCCCTATGTTATTTAAAGCCATCGACCAATTTTTCAAAGATGTTTTATGGGAAGAGCTCGATTACCTCGTGATTGACCTACCTCCCGGCACAGGAGATATTTGCTTAACCATCGCTCAAAAAGTTCCCGTTTCTGGAGCCGTCGTGGTTTGTACACCACAAAATATTGCCCTGGTTGACGCTCAAAAAGCCATAGATATGTTTAAGAAAATCAACATCCCTATCTTGGGGGTTGTTGAAAATATGTCCTCCTTCACTCCCCCTGGAAGTGAAGTGAGCTACGATTTATTTCCCAAAGGCCAACTCAATACTTACTTAAGTGCCCACAACATCAATAAAATCACAGAAATTCCCTTCGACCCCCACGTAGCTGTTTGCTCTGAAAGCGGAATCCCATTTATACAAGGAAAGCCTGAAAGCCCTGCTGCCAAAGCCTTTCAAAGACTTGGTGGCTTTGTTTCAGAAGCTCAACTGACTTAACTTAAACGTCTCATAACTGCCCATATTTATTTGATCCACTTCAGTAAATTTTCTTTATTTAGCAAACGCATTGCGTTAAAGTATATATACAAGGACGTGAAGTTTAGACAAGACGTCTAAATTCTTATCAAGGAGGTAAGATAGTTTAGGAATAACACTCCCTGAGTGATTCCTATCCTTTGTCTCAGGGCAAACTGCAGGAAACTGTAATACGCAAAGCTATAGGGACTAAAGGCTCTTCGGAGCCTATGTCAGCCAGCTGCCAAAGGTAAGCAAATCGGGCTTTTGGTACTTGAACTATTAAGGACAGGTAACTCGGGAAAAAATCCCCGCATAAGCCCGCCAAGCAGTCTTGCTTGGTGGGTTCCCCTTTCTATTCTCTTTTAGATAAATTTCAAAAAAATCGACAAAAACTAATTCATTGCAACAGGCACTTTAATTTTACGTCCAATGTGTAAAGTTGATTTATTTTTTATGTTGTTTATATTTAAGAGGCGGCTCAAAGACACTTTATATTTGTTGGCAATACCAATTAAGTTCTCCCCACGCTTAACAATATGAACCTTCAAGTCCACACCCATAAGCTTTAAACTTTGTCCGACCATTATCTTATTCGACTTTAGCTTATTCACTTTCTTTATTTTCGAAACACTTAAACCATAAGCCTTTGATATTTTCTGTAAGTTATCTCCCTTTTTCACTTTGTACTTTTTTACTTTAGCTAAATGGGAGGATCGGGCACGTGAACTTTTAAGACTTAGCTTTTGACCCACTCGCAAGGTTTTATTTTTACCCATAGAATTCAGTGATAAAAGTTGTCCTAAAGTCATTCCATACTTTTTAGCTATAACAGAAAGGTTTTCTCCTTTTTTCACCCTATGGAAACTTGGGCGGTATTTTGCCTTAGCCAAAGATCTCGAGGCCCTTCGAGTGGTGCTATAACTTTTTCCCTTAACCACCTTTAATCTCTGGCCAACTCGCAAAATAGAACGCCTAGATAAAGAATTTGATCTCCTCAATTGTCCAACGCTCACCCCGTGTTTTTTAGCAATTAATGATAAGTTTTCGCCCCGTCTTACTTTGTGAGTAAAAGTCTTTGCTGAGCTATAAACTCTTGGTCTTTTTGCTTGTATAGAGGCTAAAGATCTCTGAGCTAAGGCTAATTTTCCAGGAGGCACTCTAACAAGAGAGCTTTTTCCTCTATAAATAGGCACATAATGAGTACGGTACCTTGGGTTTAATTTTTTTAACTTCTTAAGAGGTGTGCCAATTTTTTTGGCTAATTTCTGTAAACTAACCGGGCGATGAACATACATAGATTCATAGGCCACTTCTTTCTGGTAAGGAATATTTGTAAAGCCATAAAGAACTGGGTTTTTTGCAATGAGTGTGGCTGCAATAAATTTAGGAACGTAGTTTCTAGTTTCTCTATAAAGTTTTTTTCTTTTCACTAAAACCCAATAATTTCTGGTTTCAGCTTTCATCAACTGACTCTTAACTCGGTTTTCACCTGTGTTATAAGCCGCTAGGGCCAAGTACCAATCTCCAAACAAAGTGTATAATCTTTTTAAGTAAGTGGCAGCAGCTTCTGTAGAACGAACAAAGTCATGTCTTTCATCAACATGTCGCCCTACTGTTAAGCCATAGTCTTTAGCGCTTCCTTTCATAAATTGCCAGTACCCAGAGGCCCCAGCATGACTATTCACTTTACTTTGAAACCCCGACTCAATCACTGGCAAGTAAACTAAATCTTCTGGCAATCCCTCTTGTGCAAGAATTTTTTTCATTGTTGGTAAATAACGGCTGGAGCGCGATAAATAGCGCTGCATATGTGAACGGCCATTACCTGTATAAAAGTTAATCCACTTTTGCACATACTTATTTATAGTTAAAGGTATTTCACCAAAAGGAGATGGCTTCAAAGGCGGAGTCGAGCTTAAATCTTCTTTTTTTAAAACTGCACTAAGACCGGGCTCAGGAAGGTCTTTACTAGGAACGATAACGTCTGAGGCCGAAAGATACTCTTCTGTTGTTTCAGAAGTCATTGGCGTTGCCAAAACCTCATAGGGTTGAACGGAATAAGCTCCCACTTTTTTATCTGATGAGGGCGAGGTTGCACAGGCCGACAGAATTAAACTGATTAAAATAACAATGGATGAGTGAATTTTCATATTAATAGTCATACCTTATGTTATAAAACTTATGCCATGACCACAATACAGCTATTGGACTTAGCACCTAAGTCGAGTCCTTTTAATCACACTGTTTTACCCTGAGATCTCAAGTGCTTCAATGATCAGCACTATTTTAGTCTATATTTGTTTTTACTAAAATACCTAAATTTTCCACTGAGTTCTAGCCCTATTTCTGTGCAAACCCCAAACCCAAAGCCTATAAAGCCCTGCCCCTTTTCACATGTCACCGTAAAAAACAGCCGCTATTCTTCGAGACCAGGCCAATGTTAAAGCCTAGTCACAGTAAAACCGATAAAACTCATATATGAAAGCTATTCACACATTTTATTTATTTTATATTTTATCAATATTGGGTTACTCACAATCTTTTGGCCAAACAAGTACGAGCATTGAATCTGCCCTTGATAAAAAGCAAGGAACGAGTGCTACGACAATACCCATTCACATTGACATCACAAATACGCAAACCCCTACATCATTAACACCTCCTTCCAAAGATAAAAAAGCGTACATCTACAACCCATTACAATTTTGTGGAGTTAACTTTGCCGATAAAACTGACGGACAGTTACAGCGCTTATGCCAAATGAATATGGACTTTCTTGCCAAGAATGTGTCAAAAAAAATTAACAGCACAAATGAAACAAGTGGTGCCGTTAAATATGAACATGACCTCGGTATTTGCAAACTCAAATACAATCTTTATATCGTAAATAAAAAAATATCTAATTTCCCACCATCTAACTCGATAAGTACTCCCGCCAAAGAAACATCAAGCTTTGTTGAGCTAACAAATAAAGAAGAGAACAAAAATGATATTCTCTATTTGCCCTATCATGACTTTTTTGAAACTCTCTCTAATGAATGTAATGATGTTTTCATCAATAACTACTTTAAACCCCACCAAAGTGTCGTCAAAGAAGGGAATCACTCCAACATAACAAATAATTTCAGTTTTCAAAAAATTTTAGGAGACTGGCTTAAAGTTGATCAAACTCAAGCAGTCAATACCATAGAAAAAGCGCAACCAGCCATTTCTGACGGCAGCCAGTAAAACTCATTTTTGCAAACTGATTTGCCCGACTTTATAATGCCACGAGGGCTCAGGAATAACCTGTTGCTGTCGATAATAAAACCTATAAAGAATCAAATTTCGTAAAATGGCTTTTACATAAAAGTTGGTTTCGGCCCATGGTAATTCATCTATCCAAATTTCATTTTCTGGGAGGGAGCTTGAAAGTTCTGGCAACGGGCCAAGTTCTTTTTTACGAGGCTTCATCCAACGGCGAATATTTCCAATACCAGCGTTGTAGGCAGCTAAAGCAAAAGGAACATTACCCAGAAAAGCCCTTTGCAGCCGGGCATAATAACTTGTACCTAAACGTATATTAAGTTCAGGCTGGAACACTCTAGATCGTAAATTTCTAGACGACAACTTCAAGTACCGTGCGGAGTCCTTTGCTGTCATGGGAATTAATTGCATCAATCCCATGGCATTGGATGAACTCACGGCTCGCAATCGAAAAGAACTCTCTTGTTTAATGAGTGATTGAATCAGGGCAGGCTCTACTTTATTTTTTTGAGCGTAATCATTTATCAAAATTTCAAACTCTGTCGGGAGAGTAAGTTTAACTGTTAAACCCGAAAAATATGTTTGTGGATCTTTATCCCATATCATGTTCATGGCTCGAATGGCCGAAAAGTGATGACTACCTAAAGATGAAAAATAAGAATATAAAGCCGTCTGCCCATCATGGCTTAAATCAAACAGCACTCTAAGTTCTTTTTGTGCTAAGTCAGTCATCATAAGACTCAGAAGCTCTTTGTAATTAAGCCATGACACTTGCTGCTGTTTCGTCCAAGAGGGGTCAACTTCAATGGGAGATAACGACTGTGGAAGTTTAAGTTGGCCTTTATTTTTTTCCTGATTGGCTTTTAACCCGTAATAAGTTAAAGGGTACTGCTGAATTAAAAGGTCTCTTACTTTATTGGCTTTACTACTTTTGAGCGACTGTAAAGCTCGCCAATACCAATAATGACTCATTAGATGAAAGTCATTTATGCTTTTATACTTCTTTAAATTAGAAAATAACTGAACCACCTGCTTATACTTTTTTGTACGATAATAAATTAATCCCAGACGAAAAACAGACTCAAAATATTCAGTAGACTTTTCTTTTGCCGACTTCATGCTATTTTTATAAAATTGGATAGCGCTTTTATAATCCCCGAGCTGTAAAGAAGAAAAGCCCGCCAACATCATGGCCTTTGGCGCACTATTTAATTCGAGGCTTTTGACCGCAAAAGCTCGGCTCTCAGAGTATTTATGCTTACTAAAATATTTTTTTCCCAACTCTAACAAACAGACGCTATGGCAACTCAAGGCCTGCTTTTCAATGCGACTGTCCAAAGGCAACCCATCATTTTTTTTGTATAAAACCTTAAACATTTTCGATAAAACCTTTCGGTCAATAGATTCATCGGCATTCAAACCTTCAACAGCTAGTTTGAAGGCTGTGACATATTGTTTTCTTCGAAAATACTTATAGAATTTTGCAAAGCTTACTTTCTTACCCATATTAATATTTATCGACTGAATAAATTCACTAAACTGAGGTTTTAGCTGCTCTTTATTATTCACCAAGGTTTTTAAACGAGTCGCGTATATAGGTTCACCTGAAATTTGTAACGCCTGAAAGTACATCTCAGCTGCCGGAGACCATTCTTTTTTTTCAATATGTTTGAGGGCTAAAAAATTATAATACTTCGCTCTTTCCTTGCCCTGAAGCTCTCCTTGATGTTGATTTAAAAAACTTATTTCAGACGAGCTTAGCGTGTAGTACTTCTCGCCAGAAAGTTGAACTAAAATCTTAACTAATGACTTATTAAGCTGGTCAGATTGCCCGGCATAAGAAGTTAAATCTATCCTATGATTATTCAAAGTAGCCCTTAAGGCTCTGGAGTTTTTTTTACCAAAGTCACTTTTAAATGCACATTGCAACTGCAAATAAGACCACCAAACCCTCAAACGTTCAGGTGCACCTGAAGGAAATTTTTTATTTTTTTTACATAAATAATATTTTTTATCGCCATGAGCTTTATATAATTCAAAAAAATGTTTTTTGTAGCCACTCAAAGTTTTTGCCCCACCCAACCAAGGTTTAGGGTTAGTCAGCTGCAATTTCGTAGATACTTTAGTTGGCACAGCACCAAGCACAATGGGAGCTACAGAAAGAGTTAAAACAAAAAAGATGAAGTTAAGATTTTTCAATAAATGATTCGCCCTTGCTATCCCCAAAGCCCATATCAATCATTTTTATAGCTAATTTATTGATACCTTTTATTTGTTCTTTAATATTTTTTGGATCCTTTAACGAGCCAACAATACTTTCCGGCGCAAAGCTAATGGTTTCACAAGCCTTAACTCTTTTTAAAATTTCTGAAGAAAGCTCACGCCTTACACTTGGGGGAGAATTTTCAATCATTTTATCAAACTCAAGACTAGCTCCCCCCTCTCCACTAACGGCCCCCAGGCAAAGATACATCATATTTGTGAGCTCGGCTCCAACATCTCTCCAGTTTTCAGATTGAGTGGATAGCTGATCAATTTTTTTGAATCTTGCTTGAATTAACTTTTGCAGAGTTTTCTTTCTTTGCGTTAAGCCAAGTTCTCTTAAGAAGATATAAATAAAACTAGCAAAAATAAAAAAGTACAACACAGCCCAAAACAAAGTGTTTTTTTGCAGTAAAAAACTAGTTCCTGCTCCGTCCCAAGTTGTGGCTATAACAGGAATATAAGCTTGCTCAGGTTCTTCTTCTGACGACTCTAAATCTTGCAAAGGAACATCGCTAATTTTACTTCCCTCTCGTGCTCGAGTTACACTTAAAAATAGCTCAGGCACAGGGTTAATTTCATAGTACTGTTCTGCTTCAGGATCAAAAGCGCTAAAAGACATTTCTGGAACTAAAACTTCACCTTCTTCTTTAGGTACTAATAAAATTTCATAATCTTTATAACTTTTTCCATTTTTAAAAAATTTAGCCGTTGATTGTTTGTCATACATTTCTATAGTGGATGGTAAATCAATCGTCGGTAAATTTATAAGCTTTGCGTTTCCTTGTCCTTCAAACTTTATATTTAACTTAACGGGCTGGTTTGCCGGCACACTGTTAATGTCAAGTTTATGAGTTAGTGTAAAATTACCCACTCCACCGGTAAAGTTATCAGGCTTACCCTCCAAAGGTAGGTCTTCAACTTTCAAGGTCAGTACTTGGCTTTTTTTTGTGCCCTGAACAGTCTTACCAAAACCAAAACTTGGAAGCAAAATGCTGCATTTAGCTTCGTAAGCATCAATTTCTATAGAGCCACTTTTAATTGGAAACAAAGCATAGCTTGCCAAAAGGGCACGGTTATAGGCGACTCCATTAACAATCTCTCGTTGAAAGTTTAAACGAGTGGCCACTTCGATGTCTTCCTTCCAAAATCCATTCAAACTTGGGTACTTAAGAGTGTCTATGTCACGCACTTGGCCACGGGTATACAAATACCAAGTGGCTGTCACCTGCTCTCCCACATATATTTTTGCTTTGTCCACCACAACTTTTATAAAAAATGAATCTTCGGGGTCTATTGGAGGCCCTGCATTTCCAGGTCCTCCCCCCATAAAACCGCCTCGCTGACGTCTCAGTAACTGCGAAAACATGGAGTCCATATCTTCAAAAGGGTCCATGCGACGATTTTGCGAACGCTGGCGATTTCTTCTTTGATTATACCTGTCTTGACCCTGGTTTTGTGCCCTTTGTTGAGTCTCTTTTTGAACACGAACAGAAATATCCTTGGTTTTCATAGTTTTGCCATCGACCAAAACAGTTGATGGACCCAGCTTAAGTTGACCTACTTTTTTGGGAGCCATCATAAAATTATAGATAATACTTTTTTTAACTTCAAAGTCGCCATTAACCAATGAAGACTGACTACTGCGCATGACTTGAGAATTTAGTAAGTCAAAAGAACCTGCAATATTAGGAAGCTTTGGCTCCCCGACACTAACTCCATCACTCGGCATTTCCACAGTGACCGTATAAGTAAAAGTGTCGCTTTCATACATATTATTACGGTCTACTTCTGCATAAACCTTCACAGAAGCTTCTGCCGTGGGTAAAGTAAATAACCCTAGTAAGAAAAAAATGAAAAATCTACCAGTCTTTATCACGTGGCTTCTCCTTAACACCTTTACCATACTCTTTGGCTCTAATTTGCTGTTCTTGGTTTTTAAGTTCTTCTAATATTTTTTCGACATCTTTTTTGGATAAGTTTTGTGATTTATATTCACTGTTTTTAGGGTTTTCTTTTATTGGACTATCAGGCTTTGGCTCTTGATCCTGACCTTCTTTATCATCATCTTTGTTATCTTTGCCGCCACCGCCGCCACCTTGTTTCTGCTGAAGAAGCAATTCAATGTTCACTTTAACTTCTTTTGATTCAGGGTAAATATCCAAAGCCGCTTGATAAGACATCAGAGCCTCCTCAACTTTTTCCTTTAAACCCAAGGCCCTTGCTAAGTTATAGTGGCCAAGAAAGAGAGTGGCTGGGTTGGTCTTTGATAAGTCAATCGCCATTTTGTAAGACTTGATGGCATTATCCAAGTCACCATTCAGCTCAAAAGCCAAGGCGAGATTAAGCCGTACTTCAGGGCTTTCCCCCGCCTCTAGGGTGGCATCAAGGCTACTTAAATAAGCTTGATGAACGGCCTCAGAATCAATCTCTGATTTTTCCTTTTCTTCTTTTGAAAGCCCTTGCTGAAATTGGCCTTGAGTGCCTTCATCGTTATGTTCTTGACTTGCGGGCTCAGGAGGAGCTTTTTGGGCATCCAAAACCTCTTTTGAAGGCTCAGCTTCTTTTTTAAAAAAGAAGTCTAAAACATTGTCAAAAACTGACTTTTCTTCTTTGGGTTTTTGTTTTTCAAGAGCTCTTTTTAAAAAATCCGCCGCGCGATTATTCTGAATAACAGCGTGAGAGCTCTGTTGAGCCCCAGCTTGCCAAGGCATCAAACAAATAAATAAAAGGACCCAACTAGTTTTTACTAACTTCAAAACGTCCCCTCCACAATCGCCCTATTTTTTTTCTGTCCCCTAAAATTAATTCGATCAAAGCTATTAAAATAGCTATTATAATAAATATTTGAAAGTTTTCATCATACTGAGTTAGGTCGGCTGTTTCAAACTTAGTTTTTTCTAGTTTTTCCAAGTCATTTACTAAACGTGACAAAGAGTCACTTCCATAATCAACATGATAAAAGCTACCACCACCACTTTTTGCTAACTCTTTTAACACAGTTCCTTTAGTTTTTGTTACCACAGGCTGACCGGATTTATTTTTATAGTAACCTTTTTTATTTCCGTTTCTATCGCGCAATGGTATTTTCGCCCCTTCTTCTGTTCCGAAGCCTAAGGCAAAAATATGAACACCTTGTTTAACTAATTCTTCTGCAGCTTTTAAGGCCCCGGGCTCATTATCTTCACCATCAGAAACAATAACGATAGCTCGTGTAGTGACACTGCTTTCCCCCTCGACGCCCCCTCTTTCAAAAGCTTCTTTGGCAGCAAGCAAAGCCGATTTAAACTCAGTACCTTGGGTGCTTACAGCGTCTGTGGTTAAAGAGTCCAAGTACATATTTATTGCCGACTTATCTGAGGTCATAGGAGAAAGTAAAATGCCATTTCCTGCAAATGCTAAAACACCAACTTTATGACTGCCACTTTTTTGTATAAGGCGCATCACTTCTTTTTTTGCGACCTCAAGGCGTGAAGGTCGGATGTCCTCAGCTAACATACTTCTGGAGACATCAAAGAGAATAACAAGTTCAATTCCTTCGTTAGTGATATCTGTCTTTTTTTCTCCTGATTGAGGACGAGCCAAAGCTATGACAAAAAAAGTTAAAACTAAAAACTGTAAAATTAGTTTTGCCTTTTTTTTCATCGATGACATATTTTGAGTTAAAAATGAAAAAGTTTTTTGACCCAAAGCTTTTTTAATTTTTTCCACTTTTCTTTTGAGAAAAAAACTAGCTCCTAAAAATATAATAGCAAGAATCCATAGATAATGAAGAACTTCAGGGTGAGCAAACTTTAATACCATTACGGAAACCTCCTAACTACAAAAACGTTCAAGAACGTTGCAAGTAAATAGAGTAAAGCAGCTATCCATAAAAATTTCTCAAAATGCTCGGTATATCTTGTAAAAGTGTTCATTTCAATTTTTGTTTTCTCAAGGGTATCAATATCGGAAAAAACTTCTTCTAAGGCTTTACTTGTTGTCGCTCTATAAAACTTGCCTCCGGTCTCATTGGCTAATCGAGTGAGAAGCTCTTCATTAACTTTACTGTGCATTGGACGGTAACGTTTAATTTTTCGACCACCTGGTCCATTTAAGTAATAAGGTAGCTGAGCTTGACCATCAACACCCATTCCGATGGAGTAAATTTTAACGCCATAGCCTTTAGCGATATCAAGAGCCGTTATCGGATCAATAGTTCCGCTGTTATTTTCACCATCCGTTAAAAATATAATGACTCGACTTTTTGCCGTTGAGTCTTTAATTCGAGCCACTGAATTGGCTAAAGCGACACCAATAGCTGTTCCCATCTTGATATTTCTAGTTGTTTGCACTTCCGACAAGCTTTTTAACAACAACTGATAATCCAGAGTTAAAGGGACTCGGGTGTAGGATTCTCCCGAGAAAACAACTAAGCCTATTTTATCTGACACTCGACCATTGATAAATTTTTTGATGGTTTCTTTTGAAGATTCTAATCGGTTATTAGGCTTCATATCTTCAATTAACATACTGTCAGAAACATCAAGAGCAATGACTATATCAATACCTTCAACATTTTTTTTTATTTTTGTATCAGACTCTTGAGGACGAGCTAAGGCAAGAATGGCAAATACAAGGGATAAAAATTTCAAAAAGGTGGGAAGTTGAGATAAGTAAACCCGAAAGCTGCGCCCAATTTTTTTTATAGCATCGATATTACTAAAAACTAAACTTGCTGTTTTGGATTTTCTTTGTAAGAAACAAAACACTGCCACCAGCATTAATAAAATATAAAGTAAAAAAGCCCAAGTGGAATGCCAGCGCATTACTTCTCACCTCTCTGATCAATTTTTTTAACAAGCTCTATATAGGACTGACACAATTTTTCCATTTGCTGAATATCTTTGATTTGTAAACCCTGGCTAACAGTGCTTCCTTTTTTGAACTCAGAAAAAACTGTTTTCAAACTACTATTAGCTCTTTTGCTATGAACGTGGTTGAGCTTTTTGCTGACTAATTTTAAAACCCGAGCCGAACTCCAATGTAGAGCTGGGGCCTGAAATTGCCTGACCAAATAAAGGTGAAAGGCCTTTTCTAACTCTCGCCAGTATTCTACGACTTTTTCAGAACTAATACTTTCACCTTTAACAGGCACATACAATCCTTGAAGTGTTCGAACATCTTTGTAAAATTGATTGGTTGCACCTAAAGGGGTTGCATGGCTCTTCATTTCACGAAGCATTCCTTTCCAGCGCAGGTGTAAAACTAAACGAGTTAAAACGATTAACCCCATTAAAGCTATAGCTCCCACAATACTGCCCCAGTACCACCATGATAAACTTAGGTACAAAGGTGAGGTCGGGCCAAAACCATTACTATTTTCTTTGGTCATTGAAGAAGTCACCTCCCAAGAGGTCGGCTCAACTTCAATCGCTTGGCCCTCTTTTCCTATTATTGAAAAAGACACGTCTTTATATTGGCCGGGCTTGTAGGAGGTCACAACAAGATCTATTGATTTGTTATCAATGTTTTTAACACCAAGAACCTTTAATGCATAATTTTTATTTGGATCTTCAGGAATTTCTTGGCCATCTTGAGTTTTTTTAGGGGGAGACTTTATATCTATACTCACGGGCTCTTGTAGCTTTTCAATTAAGTCACCTCGGCAACTCAGAATATGCTTTTGACCAACGGTCCAGCTCGTTTCCTTTTTAACAGTAGGAAACTCACACGTCCATGTCACAAGCTCTTTAGTTTCTGATGCTTTGTCGCTCACCCGCGATTTCTCCTCTTAAAAAAGCCAATGAGCGGCCCTGCAATATCTTCTTGAGAGTTCACTTCAATAAAATCAACTTGAGCTTTTTTGAGCAAATCATTCCTTGTACTGGCATGAGCTCTTTTTATTTCTTTTATTTTCTTCTGAAAAAAAGCAGAAGATGTATCCACCAAACGAAGCTCACCTGTTTCAGCATCTTCAAACTCAATAAGCCCAAGAGCTGGCATTTTTTCTTCGAATGGATCACTAATACAAACAGCAATAGTATCATGCTTTTTGCCAATCATACGCAGTGGCTTATCAAAGCTAAGGTCTCCCATAAAATCACTAAAGATGAATACATTAGAGCGCTTTTTCAAAACCCCTTGAAGGTATTCAACAGCACAACCAATATTTGTTTTTTTAGACTTAGGCTCAAAGTAGTAAAGGTCACGCAAAAGCCTTAAAATGTGACCTCTTCCCTTTTTAGGAGGAACAAAGTGCTCCACTTGGTCCGAAAAAAGAAGCAACCCCACGGGGTCATTATTTTTACTCGCACTAAAACTCAGTAATGCCGCGAGATGGGCCATAACCTCGCCTTTAAAATAATTGCCCGTTCCAAAGTCAGTAGAGCCACTAATATCTACACAAAGCATTAGGGTCAGCTCTCTTTCTTCATCAAACTTTTTAATAAAAGGTTTACCTGTCCTGGCAGTGACCGGCCAAGAGATGGTACGAACATCATCTCCCGGAACATACTCTCTAAACTCAGAAAAGGTCATTCCTTGCCCTTTAAAAGCAGAGTGATACTCTCCAGAGAAAGTATTATTAACCAACTTTCTTGTCGCAATTTCAAGAAGCTTTACTTTTTTTAAAATCTCAGGAGGTAAAGACAATACTAAGAAACCTCAACTGCATTTAGTATTTCTTTCACCAGCTCATCACTGCTAATGTTCTCTGCCTCAGCCTCGTAAGTAAGAACAAGACGATGCCTTAATACATGGTAAGCAATGGCTTTAACGTCATCGGCAGTCACATAACCTCGCCCACGTAAAAAGGCATGAGCTTTTGCGGCTTTGGTTAAGTTAATCGTGGCCCGAGGAGAGCCACCAACACTCAACAAATTTTCAAGCTTGCCCAAACCATAATCCGCTGGTTTACGTGTGGCCATAACAATATCTACTACATAATTTTTTACTTTATCGTCCACATACAGAGAATCAACTCTGGACCGAACCTTCAACAGCTCTTCCGTGGAAATTACTTTTTCAATTTCAGGCAGAGAATCGACCGACATTTTATTTAAAATCTCTAACTCTTCTGCCTTTTGAGGGTACTTGACCATAATTTTAAACATAAATCGGTCGAGCTGAGCCTCAGGCAAGGGGTAAGTTCCCTCTTGCTCAAGTGGGTTTTGAGTGGCTAAAACTAAAAATGGCTTCTCTAAGCGATATGTTTCATCACCGATAGTCACTTGTTTCTCAGCCATTGCCTCAAGTAGAGCACTTTGAACCTTAGCTGGGGCACGGTTAATTTCATCGGCCAAAACAATATTAGTAAAAATGGGGCCCTTCTTCGGATAAAACTCACCCGATTTGGGGTTAAATACCATAGTACCAATAAGATCTGTCGGAAGTAAATCAGGGGTAAATTGAATTCGTTGGAAATTGAGGGAAATTGACTTTGAAATTGCCGAAATGGTCATTGTTTTAGCCAAACCAGGTACACCCTCTAAAAGAACATGTCCGCCTGTCAAAAGCCCCATAATAATCCCTTCCAACATTTCTTTTTGACCAACAATTTGTTTCGACACCTCTTTGAGTGTACGTTCAACAAACTGGCTTTCTATTTTGACTGCTTCATTTAAAGCCATTAAGTCAATATTCACTTTTTCCTCCCTACCAATAAAAAAATAAAAATTTAGAATTTAAAAATTAAGTCTTGGTCACATAAGTAACGTAAAATATATTCTACGTTATTGCTAAATTTAGGCAACCTCTCCTTAGTATTTTTACAATCCTATTTTAAAGCCTTTTCTCTTCGAGAAATGTCAAATATTTGTAAAGCTTTTCAAAGAAAAGATGGGCCTCTGTAATTTTTTTCACCTGACAGCGAATTGTTGCCCATGGCTCTAGAATTTCAACAAGCGTTATGTTACAAAATTAATCTATGAAAGCGTTGCCCACTGTCTTTTTTGGTTTTTTTATTTTCAGCATCTGCACTGCTATTGCTGGTTTTGCAGCACTCAGTTGGACAGGCTTTTTTCTAGGCCTGGTGTTTTCGCTTGGCGTTATCACCTATAGCTATTTCTATTCTGATCATAAATTAAAAAAAACTTTTCAACTCAAAAAAGTCATGGGCACATGCTCGTATAAACTCAATGAAAAAGTAGCTCATATTTCACAAAAAAATAATATAACTCCTCCTCTTGTTTATGTTTCCGACCAGCCCTACGACCAGGCTTTTTGTTTTGGTCGCTCATATCGTAAACCTAAAATTGCTATTTTTTCTCAACTCCTTAATCGCCTCAATGAAGACGAAATCTCCACACTCCTTCACTTATTACTCTCCCAAACTCATCACCATCAACAGATTGGTCCAACCCTCTCCTTATTTATCATCGAAGGTATTTATGCCTATAGTTTTTTTGTAGATGGCCTTCTTCGCTTTCTGTCTGGAATCAAACTGTCTAAAGATAAAAAAAAATCATACCCTTTCACTCACTTGATCTCCCCTCTTCTTCAGTCTTGTTTAGCCTTATTTCAACAAAGAGCTCTCATTTACGCCTCAGACACAACGGCGTCCCGCTGGCTTCAAAGCACTCACTCTGTGCATCGTCTTCTCAACAAAATTCATGCCTACTCCTTACACAGCTCTTCTTCACCAGCAGTTCAATACTGCCATATATTTATTACCAGCCCATTGACTTCGAAAAGCTGGGGGCGGTATTTAGTTTGGCAACCTAATATTATTAACAGAACTAAAAAACTAGCTGGGCATTACCCCGCTTAAAAAGGATATCAATTATGACTCAACAAAACATTAAAGCTACTTTCTCTACATTTCTACTCTCAATAGGTCATTCCGCTCAAATTGGCCTTGGTCTATTAGAAAACCCTGAAACAAAAAAAGTAGAAAAAAATATGAATTTAGCGGAATACAATATTGACTTGCTTAACCTACTAAAAGAGAAAACAAAAAATAACTTACCCAGCGATGAAGAACAACTTCTCAACCAAATTATTTCTGATTTACAAATGAAATACGTGAGTGCACAAAAAAACTAAGGAGGTCTTACTCGTATGATGAAATACTTTTCTTTATGCCTAATAGCTCTTTTTATTTCCACCCCTAGCTTTTCTCTAGAAAAGTTAAATCCAAACCAACCCCTTCCAGCAAATTTGTTTGTGAAGCTGGCAGAAGCGGTTAATCCCACCGTTGTGAACATTTCAACAGCTACGAAAATTAAACAAAGACGGCGCTATAACCAGGACCCATTCTTTGACCTTTTTGACCAAATGCTTAACGGTGGCCACCAAGGGTACGAAAGCCGTAGACCACCCCAACAAGGTTTAGGAACTGGTTTTATTATAAGGAAAGATGGACTCATTATTACCAACAACCATGTTATTGAAAATGCTGATATTATAAATGTTCAACTTTCTGGAAGCCCCAAAAAGTTTGAAGCCATCGTTATCGGTAAAGACTCAAGAACTGATATTGCCCTTATTAAAATCAAAACCCCTTACGACCTGCCAACCATTAAACTTGGAACCAGCGCTAACCTTAAACCCGGTGAATGGGTCGCGGCATTTGGTAACCCCTTTGGCCACACTCACTCAATGAGCAAGGGAATCATCTCTGCTATTGGACGTCAGATCAATGAACTTAATCGTTTTCCATTTATTCAAACTGATGCAAGCATTAACCCCGGAAACTCTGGAGGGCCTCTTGTAAATACTGGGGGCGAGGTTATTGGCGTTAACACCGCCATTGACGCTAGAGCTCAAGGGATTGGCTTTGCAATCCCTATTGACAACGTCAAGGCCATTATAAAACAGCTTGAAAAAGATGGAGGCATACAACGAGGGTTTCTTGGCGTAGCTTTACAAGATGTCTCCAACCGTGGTGCTGTCGAATTAGAGCTCCCCAACAGTAATGGCTCTCTCATCACTAAAGTTTCTCCGGCCTCGCCAGCCTCAAAAGCTGGACTTAAAAACTACGATTTTATCATTAAATTCAACGGCAAAAAAGTGAAGTCTACCGGAGACCTTATAAATCAAGTGGGCGACACTTCTGCCAAACAAAAAGTCAAAGTTGTGGTTATCAGAAATGGGCGCAAAAAAACTCTCAGTGTAAAGTTGGGGGCTCACCCTGATAGCCAAAAAGTAAAACGCAACACTCGTCGTAGCTACAGCGGACAAAAGGCTCCTTACCAACTAGGCTTTCATTTACAAGATTACTCGCAAAAGCTAATGAGTCGCTTTAATTTAGCGCCTTTACAAAAAGGCCGACCGGTCATTATTGAAGTTAAACCAGGAACTCCCGCAAGTGAGTCAGGCCTTTACCCCGGAGACATCATTTTAGACCTCAATCGAAAGCCTGTTTACAAAACAAAAGAGGTTCTACGCAAGCTCAAGAAAGATAAAATTAATATATTAAAAATACTAAGGGGCAGTGAAATCTCTTTGGTGTATTTATCTTCAAAAAATTAATTTTTATCCCTTTTTTTGAGCTATTGCCCAAAATTTTGACAATATTAATAACATTCAAATTTTTTTCCTAGAGAACTAAAGTACTTTGGTCAAGGTGCCGAAAGTAGGGGTGAGCACATTATTTAATCACCCAGTAAGCTCATTGCATAAGCAAGAGCCAACAGCTAGGAGAAACGACATGAAGATCACCGAAGTGAGTATTTATCCCGTCAATGAAGAACGCCTAAAGGCTTATGTTACTATTACCATAGAAAACTGCTTTGTAGTGCGAGATCTAAAAATCATACGAGGAAACAATGGCCTATTTGTGGCGATGCCCAGTAAAAAGAGAAAAGATGGCCAATTCAAAGACATCGCTCATCCACTTGATCAAGACACACGATCTGAAATTGAAACTGCTATCTTCGAAGCCTATGAGAATGAAATTAAGTCTATGGGTGAGAGCCTTGATGACCTAAAAGCCAGTAGTGAAAGCTAACCATAGCCTTCACTATTCCCAAATTATTTTTCGCAACGCCCCACCGCTCTTAATATGATCAATTTTTCTTGATTTAGAGGGTTAAGGTCGATAACTTTCACCTTCAAGCATCCTGATGGGGTGTAGCCAAGTGGTAAGGCAACGGGTTTTGATCCCGTCATTCGCAGGTTCGACCCCTGCCATCCCATCCAATTTATTAATCGGATCTCCTCAATCAACT
>JAHDIR010000074.1 GCA_020630675.1 Bdellovibrionales bacterium | reverse complement strand
GAAACTAATTAAATAAATTTGGCCAGGTTAGTGACCTGGCCAATTACATTGGGCACGACACCTAATTTGTGAGTTCTGTCTGGGATTTTGTTTTTTTTAATATTCCCAGCCCTGACTTTAAAAATAAACTAGTAATAATGAAGCCTATTATAAGGTCCGGCCAAGAATTATTAAAAAGGAAAACTAGTCCAGCGGCCAATAATACTCCTAAATTTGCAACAATATCATTTCTAGAGCAAATCCATACGGATGCAAAATTGATGTCATCATCTTTATGAGCAGTTAGTAACCATAGGCAGATTGCGTTGGCAAAGAGTGCCAGTAGCCCTGTGTATGCCATAACTTCAAATTCAGGAACAACTCGGTAAAAGAACCTATAAATGGCTCTAGAGAAGACGACTAAACCTAGAATAACCATTAGGTACGCTTTAAATTGTGACGCTTTGATTTTATGGGAAAGACTTTTGTTAACCACGTAGATACTAGTCCCGTAGGCTAAGGCATCACCAAGCATATCTAATGAATCTCCTATCAGTGCTGTTGAGTTGGATAACCAGCCTAAAATAAATTCAGCAAAAAACATAGCTGAGTTGATGATCAATACAATCCATAGGGTCTTAGCTTGTTTAGACGCAAGTATTTCTATTTCATTATTGTTACCTGTGCAGCAGCTATCAGCCATCTTCAATTATCCTATATGTAGTTAAAAACTAGTCTGGGTATTAACATCAAATTTAAAGTTTTTAAAAAAAACGACCAACCTTTTTTTTGTAAGCAAGATACTCTTTTCCATATTTTTTTTCAAGCCAAGGCTCTTCAATAAATGAGGCGGCTACATAACAGACGGTCCAGATTGTAGAAATAACAAATATTTCCGTAATAGGTAAGGCCAAGACAGCACCGATTAAACCAACTATAGTGGTTACGTATACAGGGTTCCTTGAGTAGGAGTACCAGCCGCTTGTTTTTAATCCATCACTCATTCCAGCGGAGTTTTTAAAACCTAAGTTGAAAGAAACAATATTGGCGAAAATAAACCCAAGGAAAAAAAAGAGACATCCAAAAAAGAAGATAGTCGGGTTTTCAGTTCGCTGGTCAAATTCCAAAAATATTATTGCAAAAAAAGGAAGAGCAAAAAATTGAAATAAAACCCAGAAACATTTAATTTGCCAACTGTCGCTACTAGGAGGTGGCCAAAAGTTAATTTTTTTGGAAACTAAACCTACTACACATAGAAGCATGATCGTAACTCCCGAGATGACAGAAGAAGTAAAAAGTATTTGAGTTATATCCATGTTATCTCCAATATTTTTTTGGCTATAGGCTTGAAAATAAAAGTTAAGTTACTAGTGCACAAGACTTGAGTCCTTAATTTTCATTTTATTTTCCAGAGTTCTATAAACTATAGGAAGTACGATTAATGTTAGTATTGTTGCTGATATAATCCCACCAACTACAACCGACGCGAGAGGCCTTTGTACGCTCGCACCAGCTCCTGTAGCAAGCATCATTGGTACAAACCCAAATATATCAGTCAACGCCGTCATCATCACAGGGCGCAGTCTGAGAAGGGTTCCTTTCTTAATAAGTTCATCACCAGACTCTCCAGATAACTTAAGCTGATTAAAATAGCTCACTAGCACTACTCCATTTAGAACAGCAATTCCCGATAGAGCAATAAAGCCAACTGCAGCAGAGATACTAAACTCCAGACCATTAAGCATTAATCCTAGAACTCCACCGACCAGAGCCATTGGTATGCAGCTAGCTACTACTAATGTTTGCAAAATACTGCCAAAAGCCATGTAGATCATAAATAAAACAAGGCAAAGAGCTAAAGGAACAAGGAAAGTTAAGCGCTCTTTAGCCTTTTCTAGGTTTTTAAAGCTTCCACCCCATTCAACATAGTAGCCTGCGGGAATATCGAGCTGTGCCTCCACCTTGGACTTCGCCTCATCAACAAAACTTTGAGTGTCACGCCCCCTAACATTTACAAGTACGGCCACTCTTTTTTGCGAAGCCTCTCTCCTTATGTCGCTAAAGGTCTCAGCGATCTTTACGTCAGCAACTTGGTTTATAGGTACGTTCAGGCTCTCAGAAACTCCAACAGGAACATTTTTGATGGTTCCAATGTCTGATCTATCATTTTCATTAAGCCTTACAATTATTGGGAAACGCATTACACCTTGGTACATAAACCCTGCGTCTGTTCCTCCAATAGCTGTTTCGACTGTAGTTAAAACATTCTCTTTAGATATTCCCAATCTGGAGAGCTTATCGTTATTGGGTGTAATTCTAAGAACAGGAGACTTTCCTTTGATTTCAGCCTCAGAATCTCCTGCGCCATCGATTTTTTCTATTATTTCAGCAGCTTCTGTTGCTATTTTACTTAAAACATCTAAATCTTCACCAAATACTTTGAAGGATACATCGGCTCTGACCCCTTCGAGTAATTCATTAAATCTAAGTTGAACCGGTTGTGAAAAAATCAACGACTGACCAGGTAAAGACTCTTCTAATGTTTTTTTAATTGAAGAGATTAGACTCTCTTTATTTCTAATTTTTCCGTCTACTTTTGGCCATAGATCTTTATCTTTCAAAAGCAGGTATGTGTCAGAAATATTAACGCCCATGGGGTCTGTTGCAATTTCAGAAACACCAATTCTAGAGAGGACTCTTTCCACCTCTCCAAACTCAAGTATAATTTTTTCCGAAAGTTTTTGCATTTCAACAGACTGATCTATTGAGATGTTGGTTGGCCTTACGAATTGTATTGCTATGGAGCCTTCGTCAAGTTGGGGAAGAAAATCAGCCCCCAACTTAGAAAAAAGAAAACCTCCTGTGAGAATAGTAAATATACCAACTGATATCACAAGTCCTTTGAACCTTAATGCACAGCTGATAATTGGAGTGTAAATTTTTGTAAAGAATCTCATTAGGATTGGCTCTTTTGCATTTGATTTGCCAGACAAGAACATTGAGGCCAATACCGGTATGGTTGAAAATGACAATATAAATGCTGAGCCGAGGGCAAAACAAAAAGTTGCTGCCATTGGGGTAAACATTTTTGATTCAACCCCGGACAAGGCAAATAAAGGTAGAAAAACTACAACGATAACTAATTGGCCAAAACCTGCTGCAGATTTAATCTCTTTTGTTGCAAAAACTACTGCATCTTGAATTTCACGTCTTGTTAATTTTCTTCCAAGATTGTTTGCTTTACTTCTAACAGTCCTAACACAATTATCCATTACTATAACAGCACCATCGATTATTATACCAAAATCAAGTGCACCAAGGCTCATTAGGTTTCCTGAAATATTGAAGACCTTCATCCAAATAAAAGTGGCAAGTAAAGATAGAGGGATTGTTATTACTGTAATTAGGGCAACTCTTGATTCTCCAAGGAGTAAAAGTAGAAACAAGGCTACTAATAAAGCTCCAAAAATTAAATTATATTGAACTGTAGAGAGAGTTGAATTAACTAAATCAGACCGATTATAGAGCGTCTTCATTTCAACCCAATCAGGAAGTGATTTTTTTATTTCTCCCACTTTTTCGTCAACATTTTCGGCCACACTTCTGCTGTTTTCGTTGAGGAGCATTAGCACAGTTCCTACAACAGCTTCTTTTCCATCTACAAGTGCTGCGCCAGTTCTGATTTCTTTATCTAGATTAACATTTGCAATATCTTTTACGAAAACTGTTCTAAAATTTGCCATTTTCTTAATGGGGATGTTTTTAATATCTTCAATGGATTTAAGTAGTCCATTTGATTGAATTAATAACTGCTCGGCAGTTTGCTGAATATAGCCTCCACCAGTATTTCTATTATTAGATTTAATAGCATCTACAAGCTCATGAAGATGAATTCCATATTTAGATAAATCCTTCATTCTCGGCTGAACAAAAAACTGCTTTTGAAATCCTCCAATAGTGTTTATTTCAGCAACTCCTTCAACTGTTAGAAGTCTTGGCTTAATATTCCATTCATTCAATGATCTAATTTCCATTAGTTGTTTGATTCGTGCTTCGCCTACCTCAGGAACTTTAGCCTCAAGTGAGTAGAAATAAACTTCTCCCAAGCCTGTTGTTATAGGCCCCATAGCTGGCTGGACGTTTCCAGGGAGAAGAGATTGGATGCCTTGCAGTTTTTCAGAAACAAGTTGTCTGGCTCGATAAATATCAGTTCTATCTTTGAATACAATTGTGACTTGCGATAGACCAAAGCGACTGATTGATCTGACCCCTTGAATATCTGGTATTCCACCCATTGCATTTTCTATTGGAAAGGTAACAAACTTTTCAATTTCACTGGGAACAAGCCCTTTAACTGGTGTGTTAATTTGTACTTGTACGTTTGTAATGTCAGGAACTGCATCTATCGGCAATGACTTATATGAGGTCCATCCTAAAATAATACCAAAAAAAGTTAACATTAAAACTACGGCTTTATTTTTGATTGAGAAATCAATGAGAGTATTAATCATTTTTTACCTCATTTTTTCTGGTTGAGAATAAATTAATGTGCATGACCTTGCCCTCCTTGACCTGAGGCTTGTAAATGGGACACACGTAGCAGGGGAACTCCTTGTATGACGACTTGATCATGAGTATTTATTTTTTTTGCTCTAAATATAATAGAGGATTTTTTAATTAGAACATTACTGATTTCAATCAACTCAAAATGTTCTGCATCGTACTTGTAGATTCCATACTTTTCACCAAATCGAACAAGTGCTGATTTTGGGGCTGAAAACTTTTCTTTTTTCAAACTTTTTAATTTAGTTACTTCAATTTTCATTAATTTTATGGCTTTTTTTGAGAGTTCAAATCTATTCTTATTCTCATCGTCATGATCATGTTTTTCAGGAGAACCATGTTTATGGTCATTTGGTTGATCATGGGGCTTAGTGGCATGGCTATCCTCCTTATGTGAGTCATGATTATGGTCATCTTCTGATGAATAAATATCAGGGCTTGCAAGTATAAGGAGCAGCGAAAAAGCAATGTATTTAACAGGTTCTAGGATACTCATTTTACTCCTCCTATCTTAATTATTTTTTTATTATCTAAATTTGAAAACAATGAGTAGTATAGCCATCTGGCTTTAACAGCCTCAAGTTCTTGCTGGTGTAGGGCTTCATAAAACTCGATAGCCTGTCTGTGAAGCTCAATGACTAAGGGGGGAGACACTACTCCTCTTTTAATCATTCGATGAACACGGGCATGTTTTTTTTGTATTTCATTTACTGATAACGCTTTAGTGTAAGAGGTTGAGGATCTTTGGTAAGCATTTTTTAATCTCTTGGCTTCAACTTCAATTCTTCTTTTTAGAAGCGAACCATTTAATTTTGATTTTTTTTGTAGAGCTAACGCCTTTGCCTTTCCGCCCTTATTTGAATTTAAAATTGGTAATTCAAGTGATACAGCTGCTCCCCAAAAAGTTCCTCCTTGCGGTCCGGGAGAGGTAATTAGTCTGGGGCCAACAGATATGTTTGGCCAAGCTTCAGCGCTTTCAAGCTTGTAATTCTTATTAGACTCTTCAACTTTAAGTGTAGCTTCCTTTTGCAGAACACCTTGTGATTGTTCGATTGATAGATCTGGCCAGTTGTGGTCAATTGGAGGCAGTTGAGTAGGTTTAGGTTTAAAGTCCTGTTCTCCGATTAATGCAAACTTAGATAGTATTTTATCTTTTTCATTTTTAAGTTTTTGAAGTTTTAGCTGAACTTCGCTTGCAGCCATTGAAAAAATATTTACAGATATTTCTTGTTCGGGGTTCATTCGTCCAATTCTTTTATATTGTGCAATCATCCTTTTAAAAGTTGTTTGATTCTCTTCTATAATTTCGGACTCGTGTTCAATCTGGCGCAAACGATATAAATCAAGAATGAGGTTGATTTTTAGTTTGTTGTATACCTTTTGATAGCCTAATGACTGAATGTCTTTTTGCACTTGTGCAAGCTTTTTTCGAGCTGTTCTTTTTGACCCAAGTTCGATAGTTTGCATTAGGGCGAGCTCATTAGTAAAGCCACTAGCTCCCTGAGCCTCAGTTAATTCCCAATCTAGTGTTGGGTTGATAAACTGTGAAGATTTGCTGACATTGGCATTTGCAATGTCAAAATCAGCTTTTGATATAGTAAGTTGCGGATGACCTTTAAGAAGGCATTCCACGACAGCATCAACATTTTTAGCTGTAGTACATTCTGCAGATACTTTAATTGAAAGTAGAGCGAAGAAAATAACGACAAAAACAGATGGAAAACGTTCCATATTTTACCTCAAATATATTTAGATTTAAAAAAATTATAAAGCTTAGTGGTATTAAGCTTTAATAGGAGGGCGAAACACAGAGTGAAGGTTTCTAGATATGAATATATCGGATTTATTAAAATATGATAACTGTGTTTGTTTCATAACGAATGTAACGCCAGTGGCAAGAAGAACGCTGCAATGGCCGAAATGGCACTCATGACAATCGTCACAGTTTTCAGAGTCAGGGCAATTATGCTCATGCTCTGCTGAAATAGCAGTGGCGTTGTTGTCCAAAGAGGCTTCAGTTTGGCTAGACATAGCTGTCTCACTGGAAAATGAGAGAAATGAATCTTGTTCAAGAACCATATCAAACGATGCAAACAAAACCATATATAAAACAATCAACTTTTTTAACACCTTTAAAGAGTAGCCAAATAAAGAATCTAGATCAAGTTAAATTACATAATATGTAGAAAACAAGATCAAAACTGCATTAATTCGATATACTAATTATGTAACTGTCTCTACCTTGAGCTATCAATTACTTTTTGCAAATCTTTGGGCAAGGGCATTGGTTTAAATGCACTTATATTAGACCTTCCAGTGTTCCCAACGGGGAATATTCCTACTATTGAGCCTATGAAGCCAGTTGGAATTCTAAATAGTTGACCAATTACTTCTCTGATATTTTTATCAATTATAGCAGCGTACAGCATATAGAGGTGAGATGCTGTATGATAGTAAGGACTTTCTTGCCCAAGTATATGGGCACGCTCTAGGTGATAAAAAGCCTTTTTAATTTTCTCTGCTTTCAAATATTCCAAGCCACAGTGCAGTTCTTTCTTTACAGCGGCTTTAAGCTTATTGTTCATGTTGAAATAATATGTTTTTATCAAAATAATGTCTATGTCAAAACATAGACAATCTAATTTTTTATTATTTTTCCACTAAACATTTTGTCCATATGGCATCCAAATACGAGTTCATTACTCCCTTTAACATTAAATATAATTGCGACCTCTTGGTTCAAAGGGAGTTTTTTGTTGATATTTAACTCTTCTAGAATCACTTCTCGTGCGCATGTTTTATCTGTTGTTCTTGTAAAAATAAGTTTAATTGTGTCTAATGTTGAAGGTATTTTGATTTCAGCAGGAACATAGCCTTTTTCGTTTACTTCAATTTTGAAAGTATCAATACTTTTTGCAGGTGTAGTGGTGTTTTTATCTAGACACCCGGTTAAAGAAATAACAACTGCTATAAATAATATACTCTTCATGATTAAAAAACTCCTTTTAAAGAAAATTAGGTAAAACAAATGCAAAAAATGCTCCGACCAACCATAAAAATACTGAAAGGTAGCTAATTCTTATCGACCATTTTCGAGCGACAGTACAGGCCATAGCTTTTTTTGGGTCTATAGGACACGGAGCGTTTCTTTGCGAGTACAATGACAGTGCACTAATCATTATTAACAACCCCGAAATTCCAAAGACCAATAGCTTATTTTGTGAAAGCCAAACAACTTGAGGGAAAATACCTATAAAACCAGCAAAGGTAGCTCCCATTCCGATAGAGACTAGCAAGCTGGGTAGAGCACAACAAAGTACAGTCCCAAAGGAGGTAAATAGTGATAGATATGATGTTAATAAACTATTTACTTTAACCATTATTTTACAACTTTGACGAAGGTCAATCCTAAAGAGGTAACTATTGGCTTTATCTTTTCAGTTGATAAGTCAGTTCCTTTTTTGAGATTTAAAGTTATTAGCATCTTTTCCATATCTACATCAACACCATTGACAGAAGGTATTTCTTTGAATTTTTTTTCAGCTTTACTTTGGCATAAAGGACAGGCCATCCCATGCACTTTAATTTTTTTTATATTTTTTACGCTTTCGATTTTCTTATCTGATGACATCGATTTTATAGTTTCTCCATAGCTAATACTGCTAAAAAATAGTGCCGATAATAAAATAATTACTTTTTTCACTTTTTCCCCTTTGATTAAGTTAATGTCTAACCATAAAATTAAGTTGTGCCCCACCATCTAAATCGACGCCTAAATCTATCAAAAAGTTTTTATAGAAAAGACGCACAGTGGGGATATATATTATGTTTTTAAATTCATCACTAAAAACAGTTTTTAAAATAACCCATGAATTTAACTCGGTAAATTTGGCTAAATATGGTGCATAACCAATACGCAGCTCAAGTCTATTATTTATAAGGTCATTCGTATTAAAAAATCGCTGTTCTGTGTATTTTGCAAATGTGTATATTCTTCGTGTTTCAAAATCACCTTGAAGTCCTACCCGGTAAAGTAAATCTGTTACCTTGCTGTTATCAGGATTAAACTTTGAGCCGTAGCCAGGGCCAGCAAGAAGGTAAAAGTTCCCTTGTGCGGCTGGCAGATTCCACCTTTTGGCTAAGAACCCAAGCTGCAACGAGGTCGACTCCCAAGACTTAGGACTCCTTTCTACGATGAGCCCAGTGCCGAGCCAATATTTAGGGGAGTAAACCAATTCTAGGCTCTGAAATTTTTGATGACTTGTGCCCATAAGGTCAAATCCACCTTCATAAGAGCTAGGGTGTGAGAAAGAAGCCAGTGGCAGCAGAAGTCCAATAAAAATCAAAAATAAGTGTTTCATGATAGTAATACGTGAAATAGGCCCAAACTGTGACAAAATATTTTTTTTTGCTTATAGTCACATTTTATGGAGCTAGAACGTATTACTAATAAAGAGATATTGATGAATAATTCTACTGATGAACAACTCGTGATCCAACTTATTAAAGGGCAAGCTAGCGCTTTTGAGTTACTCTATTTTAGGTATGAGAAAAAAATTATGGGCTATACGTATTCAAAAATAAAAAA
>JAHDIR010000073.1 GCA_020630675.1 Bdellovibrionales bacterium | reverse complement strand
TTTGGGAGCTAAGTTTTAGCATGTTCTTTTGGATAGGAGCTATATTTATCGTATTGGCCAATGTTCCATTGCCAATCAAAAAAAATACTGTCTTTCTAAATTGGCTCTAAGGTTACTAATCTATATTTATATAAAGCTCTGATGCAAGATACTTGAACCCCAACAGCGAAAATGTCGATTTTTCTTGGGCTATATACCCGGGCAAAATTACCTGAGTGTATGTGCTAGATGATTACCCCTTTAGGCTTACCTGCATAAGAAGCATTTACTGTTGTAATTGCTCCTAGCGAAGCACATGTAAATAAAAAAAAATTATTAAAAAGTATCACTACTTTTCTAATTCAAAATATCCTACATAGTTTTCTTTATTTCCATAATCTATATGCTCAA
The DNA here is from genome assembly GCA_020630675.1 of Bdellovibrionales bacterium. Taxonomy (GTDB): domain Bacteria; phylum Bdellovibrionota; class Bdellovibrionia; order Bdellovibrionales; family UBA1609; genus JAHDIR01. Next base: position 8,872 of record JAHDIR010000073.1, on the reverse strand, counting down.
TAGAAAATGCTGATAACTTAGTAAAGCTTATCTTGAATTTCAATAAACTTCCATTTCTTTTCAAAATAATATCATGGCTCTCATCCAGGGACCAAATTCCACTCTCAATCATATCTAAGTTACTTTTGTATGTCCCATCTTTGTTAATAGAAACAGTATATTGCCCATTTTTTTTATTTGATACTCTCCAGTCACCAACAACATATTTATGATATAACTCTTTATAGTTTTCAACACCAATTTCTTTTTCATAACAAGTATTAACACTATAAAAAGGAACTATTGCGCCTTCAGGGTAAGACCGCTTACTTGGATCTTTATCAATCGTAATATGTGTAAGTTCAGTCCCAAAAGGGTTATTTAATAGAGTATGCTTTTCCCATGTGTGAGGTATTTCTTCACCATTTTTCTTATAAGAAACTACCTCTTTAACTAAACCATCTTCAAACTTCTCTTCCACATAAAAGCTATCTTTGTTTAAAATAATTTTTTCGTTATGATCTTTGTAATAAAAAGAACCTGTTACCTCACGCACTAATGTATTTTCATCTTTCATAGTGTATGTAGTTTGACTTGTGCTAGTCGGAACACCATCATCAGGATATTCAAAGTTTGATATAACTGTGATAACTTCATTATCAATACTGAAAAAACTTTTACTTGTAGAAGTTGTCACAAAAGTCTGTTCTAAAATTTTACCGCTCTCTTCATCTTTTATCATTTTTTTGGATATACAAGTCGACTCTACCTCTTTAGTTCTGTTAGACAAACTATTTAATAGCGCCTCTTTATATGTGCTATAAGAGTTACCAAACCCATCATCAAAGTTCGCATAAACACTAGTGCCCGTAAGTAAAAATATAGAAATTACTAATTTTTTCATTTTATCACCTTTTTAAATTTAAGTATTACTACTTATTCAACCAGTAACTAAAAAATGTCAAAATTTAATGCTGAAATGCATTTACATAAAGTTAAATTGAAATAATTACTAAAAGTGTTGCTATCTTTGTTATTTAATGTGAATTGATGTGATGAAGCTGGAAAAATACCTGTTGCCACTTTAGTTTAATTATTTGTAATTGCTTTGTTTTTTTAGAATTTTAATTTTTTTGAAGAGAAACTAACTAAACTCTTATTTTTAATGGTAGGGGTACGAAGACTCGAACTTCGGATCCTCCGGTTATGAGCCGGATGCTTTAACCAACTAAGCTATACCCCCACTAAGAGTAAAATTTAGATTCTTACAAATATCATGTGAAAAGACCAAAAATCAACACATTGAAAATTTTAAAGTGCACTGTCCTAAACAAAAAAGCCTCCGGATCGGAGGCTTTTTAAGATGATCAAAAACTAAAAGTCAGTATGAGCTATTGCTCACCACCACCCTCTCCTCCAGCTCCATCTGTAGGAGCCGTAGCCCCTTCTACAGCGAAAGTTTTAAGCTTTAAAGAGCGGCTGGGATGCCTTAGCTTACGAAGAGCCTTGGCCTCAATTTGACGAATTCTTTCACGTGTCACGTTAAAGTCTTGCCCAACTTCTTCCAAAGTATGATCACTTTCCTCACCAATCCCAAACCTCATACGAAGAACTTTTTCTTCTCTCGGAGTGAGAGTGGCTAAAACTTTTCTTGTTTGCTCAGCCAAGTTTAGGCTTACAATGGCATCTGATGGGTTGATCACTTTTTTGTCTTCGATGAAATCACCAAGGTGAGAATCTTCCTCTTCACCCACTGGAGTTTCTAAACTAATAGGCTCCTTAGCAATTTTTAGAACTTTTCTTACTTTATCAACATGCATATCCATTTTTTCAGCAATTTCTTCAGGAATAGGCTCACGACCTAATTCTTGAACCAACAAACGAGAAGTTCTTACCAGCTTGTTAATCGTTTCAATCATATGCACTGGCACACGAATGGTTCGCGCTTGGTCGGCAATGGCCCGAGTGATAGCCTGACGAATCCACCAGGTGGCATAAGTAGAAAACTTATAACCTCTGCGATATTCGAATTTATCAACAGCTTTCATAAGGCCAATATTACCTTCTTGAATAAGATCTAAGAACTGCAAACCACGATTGGCATACTTTTTAGCAATAGAAACCACCAGTCGAAGGTTGGCCTCAACGAGCTCAGCTTTTGCTTTATCGGCTTCTCTTTCCCCTTTCCAAATAGAGGTATGAGTATCCCTAATCCACTCAAAGTTCATTTGAGTGTCGTCTAGAATTCTGTTGAGTCTAAGCTCAGCATCTTGAGCCTGAACCAAGTGGTTTACAAAAGCACTGAAGCTTAAGCCCGTATCACGAGTCATATTTTGGCGCTCTTCTTCACTGTTTTGAATTTTATTGTAACGAGCCACTAATGAGGCCATGTCTTTTGAAAAAGTCATTTTAACAGCATCACGAACACGACGTCTTAATACAGTCATTCGAGCCACTAGGTTTTTAAATTTAATTGCAATTCGGTTAATCGTTTTACGGTTAAAGTTAATTTTTTCGAAGCTAACCATAAGTTCTATGTTTAAAGACTCTAGATCAGCCGCAGCAGTTAAAACAGCCTTAGACCCTCTTGGGTTATCGCGAATAACATCAAAACAAGCCTTTGCTTTCTTTTCGTAATCTTTTACATGACCAATTAACTCATGAATTTTTTCAATATACTCTTTTTCATCATATTGAGTTTCTTCATCTTCTAAACCACGGAAGATGGCTTTTAACTTAATTTTACCGCTATCTAGACGAGTTCCTAGATCAATAATTTCTTGAGTACCAATCGGCGATAGCAAAATGGCCTGAACAATGGCTCTTTCCCCTTGCTCGATACGTCTAGCAATTTCGACCTCACCTTCTCTGGTAAGAAGCGAGACGCTTCCCATTTTTCTTAGGTAAAGACGTACAGGGTCGTTGGCCTTAGTATCTTCATCTTTTCTGGCCTTTGCTTTCTTACTCGTCGCCGTAGAAAAAAGAACGTCGTCGTCGTCTTCATTGTCATTATTATCAGACACCTCGGTAATTATTACACCGTTGACCTCAAGGGCCTGCATAAATGAGTCCAAAACTTCAGGCAGTACCACTTCCTGTGGAAGTAACTCATTAATCTCGGCAATGGATATACCACCATTGTCTTTTGATAACTTCACAAACCTTTGAATTTCTTCAACTATTATCTCTCTTTGGTCTTTTTCACTCGTCTGATGTTCATCAGTTTTTTTTGCATTTGCGGATCTGTTACCGGCCATGGATTTGCTCCCATTCATTGATTTTTGGTGATTTAGTAAATTTATAAATTCAACTTACCTTTTTGGATATTCATAATCTGTTCCAACTTTTCCTTCTTGGAAGAGTCTTGTTTAAGTTCTTTCAACAGCTGCAAAGTTTGTGCTTTTAAGCTTTGCTTTCTTATCTTTTTTACACAGTCGTCGATAAGCCTTAAACTACCAGCATTATCCATAGTGCTTAGTGGTTCAGCGAGATGAGCGCTCAAGTAAGTAGGCTGGTCGATCTGTGTAACCAATAAGGCCGTTAATTTATCAAACTCTTCGGGGCTTTGTCTATAAACTTGCTCGGCTCTTTTAAAAACTTCCAATAAATTTTGGTCCGATATTTGCTCTATCACGCCCTGTTCAATGATTTTATCAAAATACTCTGTGCTCTTCAGAGCCATGTTTATCAAGTACAGTTCATGCTTAGGAGCCTTAGCAAGACTTAATAACTTTCGCTTTACGACAGGCTTATCAGTAACATCAGTGTTCTTAGGCTCTTGCAAAGAAGGCTTCTCGTTTTTTCCACTCGCATTAATCATTTTTAAAAGCCAATCTTCAGTCACCTGCAAGCGGTCAGAGAGTTCCCTTAGGTAAAGCTCTTTTAAGCCTAGATGCTTAACTGATCGCATTAAAGGAGCAAGTTCCTCCATTACGGCCACTTTTTCTGTGGCAGCTCCCTTAAAGTTCTTTAACTTATCTTGCATGACAATAAGAAATAAATCTTCACTGGCGGCAATGACTCTTTGAAACTCGTCGGCTCCTTTTTGAGCGATAAAATCATCGGGGTCCATATTGTCAGGAAGTATAACTGAACGAGGCAAAAGTTGAGCCTCCAAGAGGACTTTAAGACTTTTTTGAGCCGCAGCTTGCCCTGCTTTATCTCCATCAAAAAGAATAATAAGTTTTGAGGTATAGCGTCCAATGAGTTTTGCATGCTGCGGAGTTAAGGCCGTTCCTAATGTCGCAACCACATTACGAACCCCTTTTGCATATAAAGCTAAAAAGTCCATGTAGCCTTCGACAACAATGGCATAACCTTTGGTGCGAATGTACTTTGCAGACTGATTTAAGCCATAAAAAATTTGAGACTTTTTAAAAACCGAAGACTCGGCACTATTAATATACTTGGGTAAAGAATCATCTAAAACCCTACCGCCAAACCCTACATATTTTTCGGTTTGAGTAATAATCGGGAACATTAAACGGTTTCGGTACTGATCGTACAATCCATCTCCAGATTTACGCTTTTTTAATAAACCTAAATTTTGTCCCACTGACTGAGGAGCCTTAATTTTATTTAAAAAGTTCAAAAGACCGTCCCACTGGTCATGGGCAAAGCCAATCTTGAACTCATTAATCACTTCATCCGTTAAGTTTCTTTTTCGGCAGTATTGCTTTGCTGGATGAGATTCAGGAAGCTTCTGTAAGTTTTGAAAGTAATAGTCAGCTGAGCGCTCAATGAGCTTCCAGGAAGAATTTAAACTGTTTTTATATTTTGTTAATTGCGGAGACTGCTCTTCTTGCACTGGCATAGGTATACTTGCTTTTTGAGCCAAATACTCCACCGATTCAACGAAACTAAGCCCCTGCATCTCTTGAACAAAGTGAAAAATATTTCCTGATTTTTTACAGCCAAAGCAATGATAGAGCTGCTGCCCTTCAGAAACTGAAAAACTAGGTGTTTTTTCGTTATGATTTGGAAACGGACATAATCCAGTGTGGCGGTTTCCCGCCCCTTTTAGCTGTGTATACCGGGAGATAATATCAATGAGGTTATTGGATTCCCTGACCTTTTCAATAAAGTCTTGGTCAAATCTCATATTATTGCAAATTCGCCTTCACAAGCTGAGATACAAGCTTATTATCAGCTGTGCCCGCAGTTTTTGCACCAACGGCTTTCATAACCTGCCCCATATCTTTCATGCTGCTAGCCCCTAACTCCTGAATGACCTGCATAACCACCTCTTTCACCTTGTCTTCACTCATTTGCTCAGGCAAATACCTTTCTACAACGCTCAGTTCACTTTTTTCTTTCTCAACAAGGTCTTGTCTTTCGGCTTTTGTGAACTGTTCAATGGAATCTTTGTGCTGTTTGCCCATCTTTTTTAAGACCGCCAAACAATCTTCTTCGGTTAATTCCTTAGGCCTCACTTCAATTTCTTTGTTTTTCAAAGCTGAGTTAATTAAGCGTAAAACAGATAAAGACTGAGCATCTTTACTTTTCATAGCGTCTTTAATATCCGAAAGGATTTGGTCTTTAAGCCCCATACACACTCCCAATAATCATTGTTTTTGATAGAGAAAAAAAGCCAGTAAAATTGAATTTACTGGCTTAAGAATTTAAGAATCAAATTTTTTTGCTTTTTTAACCAAACGCTTTCTGGCAGCGATTGATTTTTTCTTTTTACGAATACTTGGTTTTTCGTAATGTTCACGTTTTTTAACTTCTGAAAGAAGTCCGGACTTTTCACAAGACTTTTTGAATCGACGAAATGCTTTTTCAAAAGACTCGTTGTCACGGATTTTCACCATAGCCAACTTAAACTCACCTGCCTTTGGGTTATAATATTGTCTTAAATACAATTCTTCGTTGATAACAAGTTAAATGTATTTTGACAAACCTAAATAAGCTGTTACACCCATTATTATGCCTAAAAGATCAGCTGAATCTATTTTAACGCAAGATGTTTATTTTATGGAGCTTGCCCTCAAACAAGCTCAATTGGCCCTAGAGAATAATGAGGTTCCCGTGGGGGCCCTTTTGGTTGAAAATAACCACATAATTTCAAAGGCTTACAACCAAAAAGAAAATGGCTTCTCAGCCACCTATCATGCCGAAATTTTAGCCATCGAAAAGGCTTCTTTAGCCAACCAATCCTGGAGGCTGAGCCAATCCACTCTATACGTCACTCTTGAGCCATGCATAATGTGCTCTGGAGCTCTTGTGGCTGCACGAGTAAAGCGTTTAGTTTACGGCGCAACTGACCCCAAGGGCGGAGGCATTGAATCCATTTATCAAATCGGAAATAACCCCAAACTGAATCACCAACTCGAAGTCACTAAAGGGGTTCTAAAAGAGCCTTGCTCTCAAATTTTAAAAAATTTTTTTAAAGCAAAACGCTCATAAAAGAACAAAAACTCCCCTTTGCACAGCACACACAAAAAAAGCCCATACTTTAATAAGCATGGGCTTTGTTTTTCATAGTTTGTTGCTTTAACTAAAGCTACTTAGAATAAAATATAAGTTAAGCTAACGTTAAAACCATGAGCGATTTGATCTTCATCTAAAAGCTGAGGCTGTTTTCTGATGTTAAATTTGTAGCCCAAAGCTAACCAATCATAAAGCTTAGTATCAATTTTCGCATAAGCATCATAGTTAGTCAGTTCAAAATCATTACGATCATCACCAGCATCAAGATCTTTAATAAATGGAGTTAGTGTTTCAAAGCCAACATCGTAACCTGTTTTGGCATCAATTTGCCCTTTCCAAGTACCGCCCAAAACTAAACCAGCTTGGGTGAAATCATCTAAAGCACTTACTGTTACAGTGTTTGTGTCTTCATCATCAGACTCAACGTTGTAACCACTTGCAAAAACTTGCATAGCACCAAAACCCGCTCTGAACTCTAAAGTCATATGCTTTTTAGAAATGGCTTTATAAAATACACCTAAAGATTCTTTCAATGTAACTGGGTTAAAACCATCAGTTAAACGGAAGCTGTCACCAGAAGTGTTTAAAGCAAGGCCATCAGTAAATGTTGTTGTTTCTGACTTTGCCACTTCGTTTTTAAAAATACTTGTTTCCCCTGAGAACTTAACAAATGGACCTAATTTAGGGAATTTTTCAAGAGTCGTTAAATAAATACTTTCAATCTTAAGAACATCTTGCGCTTTTACAAAGTGATCAAAGTTAGGAACTTTTGAAGTTTGCTGATCAACAATTAGTTTGTTTCTCCACTCTTTTTTTCCCATTCTCCAGTTTAAGTCACCATCAAGTTTAGCACCTAAAAGGTAACTCTCACCCTCTGCCTGACCAATAACATTAGTATTTGAGTTTAAAGCCCCTGTCGCAGAAAACTTTAGACTTTTTGACCAACCATCAGCACCTTCAGTTTTTTTCATATTTTCTGAGTTTGGTACGATTCCTTTCACATCTTGAGCCAAAGTAGCTTGTGCGCAAAAAGATGCAACAGCAATCATGCTTATCCATTTCGTTAATTTCATTCTATTCTCCTCTTAAAAAGTTGGGTCGCACCAAAGAACAATTTTTTGGTCAAAACTTCCCACTTATTTTTTTTTGAAAAATGACGTTAACAACCAGTAAAAAGAGTTGTCACACTTATTCTGCAGTCTGTTATTGAATAAGAAAAAAAATGTTACTTTTTCACATCTCATGTAGAATTATTTACGAACACAACCACTTCTGGAGGAAGCATGAGACTCAACTTTTACAAATATATAGCACTCTTTTTGTTTATCTACATAGCATCACCCTTACACGCTGCAACAGTTTGGGAGCAAACAAAAACCTCAATCAATAACACCAACTATAATGCCAACTCTCCTGAAGGTCTTTGGATTTTCTTAGGCAGCAATATCGGACTTGTTGATGTTGATGTGAACTCAAAAGCCGGCGACGAAGACGGAAGCCAAATTAACTTCAAAGGCTTAGCTTCTTTATACAAACCTGAAAGTTTTTTAATTTACGATTTAGGCTTAGGTTTTCAGAGTAACAGAACCTCTAATAGCAACTTTACAACAAACACCCGTAGTTTTTTCATTGATGCTAGTGCTCGCTATGAATTTAAAGAACACTGGAGCGCTGGTCCTGTCATGAACGTACTTCTTGGGAATAAAAATTCTTTCTCTGGAGCCAACAAAACCTTAGCAACATTCTTAGGGGCCACAGGCCATTACGAAAAGGCTTTAAGTAACCAATGGATTTTACGAGTTGGCGCAAGATTTTTAACTGACCTAGATGTAAGTTCTCGACGTGTGAACCAATGGCTTTTAGATTTACAAATTGGTTTCCCACCCACTAAAGGCTCCTCATCAGTGGATGAATACGCCTTTGAAGATGCAGGTTTTGATGATGATGAACTCGTTGTTGAAGAAATTACACCTGTTGTAAACCAACCTCTCGTAAAAATTAAAATTGATGACCTCAATTACTCCGTCGGACAAGTGACTCCTAAGTTTAAAGATGAGTTTTATTTAAAAAGATTAGCCGCTGCTTTAACAGCCCATCAAGACTTGTTCAGTAAAGTGACTGTTACAGGCCATGCTGCTGATTTTCCTAAAAACAAAAAAATCAAAAATGTAAATAAAATTATATCTCATTCTAGGTCAAAAGATGTGCTAAAGCGCTTAGCAACCAACGGCTTGCCTAGCAGTAAAATTTTTAGTTTGGCTTTTAGTGAATACAAACCAAGCCAAACGACAGCTAATAATAATGAAAACCTAAGAAAGGTTGAGCTTGAGTTTTCTGGAGTGACTGATGAAGCAAAACTTAGAGAAATTATATCTAAAGTAAAGTAACCATAAATATATTTTAAAAAAATCGAGTAGGTCGGGGCGTTAGCCCCTTCCTCTCACACCACCGGGCATACGGT
>JAHDIR010000072.1 GCA_020630675.1 Bdellovibrionales bacterium | reverse complement strand
ATCACACGCAGTACGCTTTGCTTGCTGGCCGTGCCGGTGGGCAAACTCTCTTTGGCGGAACATTAGCAGGTGCTGACTTAACTTTAAGATCAACAAGTAACACCACTCAAGGTGATATTTTACTTGCTCCTACTGGTGGGAATGTTGGTATTGGTACGTCGGCACCCGGCAATCGACTTAGTGTAGCGGCAAACCTTTCGACTAATGTTGCTGGGGCTTATTTTGATTTTGACTCTACTGGTGGGGAAGGGAGTGGTTTGTTGATTGATGGTGGAGGTTCCGCATCTGGTCGTTACATATTAAGACTAAGAGATGTTGCCGAAAATGAACGTCTTATGGTCCTTGCTAACGGGAATGTTGGGATTGGTACAACATCTCCAAGTGATGCTTTGGAAGTACCAGGTTTCTCATCTTCAACATTTTTGATTGAAAAAGATTCGTCTGTAGCTTCTTCAACGGGAGTCGGCCTAAGGATGGTTGGAACAGGTGGTAGTGGTTTTTCAATGGGAGTTAACAACTCTGGTTCATTTCGTATTGAAGGACCATCCAATGGCTTCTTATCAGTTGATAACTCTTCCCCTGGCTATACTATAGCATACCGTTTTAAAACTGAAAACCCTGGAGCTTTATCGGCTCCATCTATTACACTTGATGGAGCTTCTGGAGATGAAACTGGCTTTTATCGGCCAGGAGTAAACCGTATTGGTTTTATAACAGACCGTTTAGAAAGAGCTCGTATTGACGAAAACGGAAACTTTGGAATAGGTACGACAACCCCAGATACTCTTTTAGATGTAGCTGGAACGCTTAAGGTTGCTGACGGTGGTGAGACATGCTCCGTAGCAGGAGATGCCGGGATGATTAAGTACAGTGCCGGTGTTATGTATATGTGTGATGGCTCAAGCTGGCAGGCTTTATTAGCTGGAGCCGGCGCTGGTGCTGACAATTTAGGTAATCATACTGCAACTTCAAATATTATTTTAGGTTCAAACTACTTAAGCGGTGATGGCGGTAATGAAGGAATCTTTGTTGATTCTAGTGGTAATGTCGGAATTGGTGTTGGTATAACTAGCCCAACTAATGAGTTAAATGTTGTTGGTGATTTAAATATAAGTGGTGGTGACAAAACTATTTACTTTGATGGAAGTGGTTCTATAGGGCACGCGACTATTAACGAAACTGGCGGACGGTTACATCTTAATGCCTCAAATGCAATTCAATTTGATAATGATGTATCTATTAACAGGAATACTATTGAGCTAGGTGCACATAGTGACACTGGCGCTGAAATAGAAACAAACTTTATAAATACAAATACTGCTGATTTATATTTAAGAGCGCCAAACAGTGGTGTGTATTCAACTTTAACACTATATAGAGATGGAAGGCTGGGAGTTGGAGACACAACCCCGGAAACTAAGCTTGATGTAGAAGGCACGCTAAAAATTGCCGACGGCGGTGAAACTTGTTCTGTGGCAGGAGATGCCGGAATGATTACTTACAATGGTGGTAATTTAGAATTTTGTGATGGCTCAAGTTGGCAAACTATTTTAGCTGGAGCCGGCGCTGGTGCTGACAATTTAGGTAATCATACTGCAACTTCAAATATTATTTTAGGTTCAAACTACTTAAGTGGTGATGGCGGTAATGAAGGAATCTTTGTTGATAGTTCTGGTAATGTTGGGGTAGGAGTAAATAATAGTCCAAGCCACGACATCGAAGTTTTAAGAACAGGGTCGGGCAACTCAACCATTGCAGCTGGTGCTAGTGGAACAGGGTATGCTCGATTCCTTTTAGATGCCTCTAATGGAGATTTTGCAGGGAATGACTATTTGACTTTAACTCAAACCAATTCGTTGCAAGGTCATTTAAACTTATTGGCTAACCAAGATTTTTTAATATCGACAAATAACACAGAAAGAATCAGAATAAAAAATGATGGTAAAGTTGGTATTGGCACAACTATTCCTGATACACAGTTAGAAATAACTGGAACTCTTAAAATTGGAAATGGTGCTGAAAACTGTTCTGCTCCTGCTCATGCCGGAATGATTCGTTACAATACAGGAGCTGTTGAATTTTGTGATGGCTCAAGTTGGCAAGCATTTGGGACGGGCTCGGGCTCTGGTGATATAACTGGTGTTACTGCAGGGACAGGCCTGTCTGGTGGCGCTACATCAGGGAATGCGACAATTAACTTAGCAAATACTTCTGTAAGTGCCGGATCCTATGGTTCCTCTACGCAAATACCAACTTATACTGTTGATGCTCAAGGGCGTTTAACTGCAGCTAGCAATGTCTCTGTTCATACTTCGGCTTTAACTTCAGCAGAGATTGATCAAGTTGAAAATATAGGCTCCACCACGATTAGTGCTACTCAGTGGGGGTATTTGGGAGCTATGAGTGGGGCTCCGATAATATCTGAAACAGACCCAGGCTTACAAACTTTAACCAGTGCTGAGGTTGACCAATTAGAAAATATTGGATCAAGCACAATTAGTTCTACTCAGTGGGGATATTTAGGTGCATTAAGTGGTGCCCCAATTACTTCTGAGTCTGATCCAAAAATGCAAACACTATCAAGTGCTGAGGTTGATCAGTTGGAAAACATTGGCTCCACCACAATTAGCGCCACCCAGTGGGGTTACTTAGGCTCTATGACCGGTGGCAATATTTTTGATGGTGGGAATACAGAAGGTGCTGCTGTCACAGTGGGGACCAATGATAACTTTGATTTTAATTTGGAAAGTAACGGCACTACGCGCATGAGTATAAAAAACTCAGGTGAAATAGTGATAGGTAGCGCAGCTGCCGTGGCCCCTTTGACAGTGACTTCGGTAACAGCACCAAACTCTTACAGGGGCGCTCTTGTTAATGTAAGTGGTGTCAATGGATCAAGCACAAATGATCAAAGTGGTATTTACACACAGCCAGTGGTTGCTCCATCATCTTCATCAACAAGGTCTTATTATGGAATTATGGCCATTCCAAGAACTAGCACAACCACTCCCAATGTTTCTAGTGCAAAACTTGCTGGTATATATGCCTCTGCTGACTCTAAAGGTTCAGTGACTCTTGGAACAGCCATCGGAGCCCGGGCTCAAATTTTAGCCAGCGATAGCTCGACCATAACGAATGCCTACGGAATTGTCATAGAAAACCCTTATGAAACAGGAACGGCTTCTATTACGAATAACACAGCTCTTCTCATTAATAATCAAACAGCCGGAACGAATAACTATTCTATTTACTCCAACTCTGATGCTCCTTCTTACATGAAGGGTAGACTTGGACTAGGAGAGACCTCCCCTAGCCACACCTTACATGTTGAAGAGCAGTTTACAACGGCTACAAATAGCGTGATTGCTCGTATTGAAGGCGGGATGTCTGGAGCTAGTACGGGCTTTAATAGGGTTACTGGGCTAGAAGTAGAGATTGATTCAACTGTGACGGGAGCTAATAATAACCAGGCTAACGCCTTTGAAGCAATTGTCTCTGGAGCTAATGATGGAAGTCGTCAGTCAATAACATCTTATGGCTCTTACATTAAAGGGTTGCATGATTCAAATGATGATGGTCATGGTCTTTATGTTTATTCTCAAGGTGGTGAATCAACAGGGGGTAGGCAATACGGGGTTGTTATTGACCTTAATGAGACGGCTGTTGATGATAGTTATGGAATTTACCAAAAACATGCACATACAAAAAACTTTTTTGAAGGAAGTATAGGTGTTGGTGACATTGGGCCTGATGCAAGTTTGGAAATTTCCGCTAATGGTTCTACCAGCGGTAAAGCTTTTGGTGTGAGTGCCGACGATAATACGAATGGAGATATATTCACTATTGATAATAATGGTGAGGTCGGCATTGGAACAGCTTATCCAAGCGGGCGTTTAGATATTATATTAACCCCCGGAACGGGAACAGAAGGTCGAATCAGAACAGAGCAGCATGGACTTAGGGTTTATGGAGCCAGTGGTACGTCTGTGTATGGTGACCCAAGAGTGATGTTCATGAAATCAAGGGGAACTTTAAGTAGCCCAACCCCAGTTGTAGACGGAGATGTTGGTTTAGAAATAAATTCTTTTGCTCATGATGGATCTGATTATTGGAACCGTTTGGGGTCTATTCAAGTGCGTGTAGACGGAGCCACTGGTGTGGATGATACTCCAGGGAAAATTATTTTCTCTACAACCCCTGATGGATCTAATTCAACTGTCAGACGAATGACGATTAAAAATAATGGTCGTATTGGTATTGGTGAAGAAAACCCAGATGAATTGCTTCATGTGGCTGGAAACTTGAAAGTAGAAAGTTCTACAACCTGTATTTTAGGTAATGGTTCTGGTTCAACCAACTGTACATCAGATCGAAGATTAAAAACAAATATTTCAAACATAGAATCATCGCTTGATAAAATTTTAAAACTTAATGGTGTTAATTTTACTTGGAATGAATTAGCTGGAGAGCCAGGTCGCAAAGATATTGGTGTGATTGCCCAAGAGGTTGAGGCACAATTCCCTACAACAGTGATTGAAGACCCTGCCACTGGTTTTAAAATGGTAGATTATGCCGCTTTAGTTGCACCTCTTATTGAAGCCACAAAAGAGCAGCAATCCATCATAGAGAACAATAAAAACTACTGTGAAGTTAATTTTGAGCAATTGAATGGAAGACTGCAAAAAGTCGAGCAGGCGACTAGTGAGTTACAGTATGAGAGTGATAATATAAGCAGGGAAGTCGCAAGCCTTAAAAGTATGCTTAACCTTGAAAAAGACCGTAATAGTCAACTGGTCAAGAAAATTGACCAGCAACAAAGGGTTATGAATGAAATGCTCCGTCGCCTAGAAGCCTTGGAGAAAAAATAATCAACGCCGAATTATTATTTAACAAATTGTTCTTGTTGTAGTTTATCTCTAAAAATTAAAATTTGATTATATACTTCTCTATCTATACCAATGGATGGGTCAATTTCTGTATTTTCTTTAAGATACTTTAGGTAATTTTTATCAATTTGTTCAAAGTGATCTTTTAAAACCTCATCAACAATTTCTTTACTTGAAAGATTATTAGCCTGTAGTTGATTCATCGTTTCAGCTTGTAAAATAAGCTCCCATAAGTTTGGCAAATGAGTTGGAAGCTCATTCATATAGGCCATAATTTGAACAGTCTTAGTTTGCCGATCAGCTCTTGGTCTTAATATAGATAATGGTAAGTTTATTAATATTCTGTGGGCTTGAGATAAGTTGGACATATCATAAGTTGATTTCATGTCGCTACTTATTGGAACAGAAATTGGTAACTCCATCTGTCCTGACTCAGATAAGTTATATGCCTGGCAGTAGCTAGACCCTTTTAAGGCAGCAAAATAACAAGAAGCTTTTGCTGTTTGAATAAACTCAAACACCCTTTTTAGTCCAGCACTAACAAAGTAATCATAAATCTCAACATTAAACTCTTTTCTTTCTTCTCCCTCTTCTAAATCAGGTGTGAAATAGCCAGAACCTAATGAAGATAGTTGATTATAAGACGGGTTGTTAAAGTAATTTTGCTTTCTTTTGTTATATTCTGTCTCAGTGTGCTCATAATAATTTCCATAGCTGCAAACTTTAATGGGTATTCTTTTATGGTTTACGCAATTAATATTATTATCTTTTGCGACAGAATAAGCTTTATTTGTTTCAACAAAGTAATCTTGCCAAAATTTGTTGATGAGAAGTTTTCTTGATATCTTATTGTTTTTGATACAGCTAACGATATCAAATTCGCCAATTAGTTCATCCCACTCTGTATGAGAAGTAGATGTCGTAGCGCTGAATGCATCAACAGCATCTCTTGCCATAAGTTGATCATGAATATTCATTCTGGAAACTCGTTTGTCGGACGTTACTTTATAAACACTTCGACCTTCTTTACAATCCTTTTCTTCGACAGCTTCTTGATTATTAATACCTTCAGAAAGGACTTCTGACACTATAAATTCAGGCATATCTGTAATTGACATTTGTTCAAAATCTATTGTTGCCTTACCATGTCTTTTTAATTCTACATTAGTTCTTCTTACTCCTTTTACTCTTTCTGTTTGCTTTATGACAGGGGGAAGCTGAACATTTTCAATAAATTCTTCAGGAATATTTTTTATTTTTAATTTCCATACAGTCACCCATTCATTTGTTTTTATATCTTCAGAGTCCAGAACAGTTCTTTCGGCTTTGATTAAGGTTTCAAAATTAAATTCACCATCATCATTTCTGGTCTTAAGAAGAGTTGGATTATCATAATAGCAAAAATTCCAATTCACTGAATTAGTTATCAATGACAATTTTAATGGCATGCTAGTGATCAAGTTTTCAATGAGTCCTGCAGGGAAAGCTCTTGGTTCTCCTCTGTTCGCACAATGCTCAATAGAAGTCCATTTTTTATTTTTAAACTGCTGTGAGATGAATTCTTTGCTGGTAAATTCTTTCCAATTTTTAGCTTGAATTATTGAAGTTGGGTCAAACTTATCCCTGCTAGTTTTATCATGAAACACATCAAATACTTTTTTTCCGTTATAAACTTGATCGCTCATGCCTCTGAAAGTTTCATCTGCTTTTATATGATTTAAAAAGCTATCTAGCTCTTTGGAAGTCTCACTCATTTCTGGAACACTTTGTACTGCTTCTGATATTAATTTCTTATATAAAACTACAAAATTATCAACAATCAAGTTTTCATTTGGGTTGGATCCCTTTAGGCAAGTTTTAACGGTTTGTATACTTTTCTCAACTTCAGAGATTAAGAGATCAATTGACTTCAAAAGATCAGGGTTTACCTCATTGCCCCAGCCATTAATAATTTCTAGGTAATTAGACATTTCATAAGACTGCAGTAGTTTAACGAAATCATCTAATAAAAATTGTGCCATCAACAGGTCACTAAAATAGTCTTTATTACAGCTATTACTACTTATATCTAACTTTTTCAAAAAGCTTAAAAACTTCGCCTGAGCCAGATTAGAAAGTTTATGAGTAGGTTCGATTTGCAGAGCCAAATCAGGATGAGATGCAAAGATGCTATTATTATCAAAGGACTGATCAGGAATAAAATTTAAACTTTTTTCCATTGATATTTTTGTTTGTAAATAAGCTCTGACTTTATTGGCAATTTCTTTGATTGATTGACTAATATCATCAGGGGATGATGAAAGAGTTTCAAAATTTGAAGTCATTTCATTATAAGCTAGGGTGACACTATCATATCGATTTTGTAATATATCGTGTTCTAAAGAGCTAAGGTCGTTTAAGCGATCTAAAATAGATTGGTTTCCTTTTTTAATCTGGTTATTCACATTACTTATGTGATCAAATAAAATTCTATTTTGATAATAAAAACTAGAGCCTATATTGTTGGATAGTTGTTTTAATTTGGCATCAACACTATCAAAGCGCTCGTGCATTTCTTTTTTAAGTGTTTCAAGGTTTTTAAGGATATCTTGTAACATCCCTAACATAATTTCATCTATGGATGGGCCAGAATCCATAAACAAGGAAATAGCAGTTGTTATTGCACCTACTCCTGTCATCATGCTTGACATTGAAGTTAATAAATCTCCAGCCATTTGAGCTTTTTCGGCAAGCTCAATGGCTTTTTGAACTTGCTGAAAAGTTTTTAATACTTTCTGACCATCATTTGCGAACTTTTGTAAATTTTTATCTTTAAAAATAACACCAAGATCACCAATTACAGTTAAAGAGGATTGGGCAAGGTTCATGGCGTGAAACTCTTGTAAATTAACTTTTCGATTTTCCGCCTTTTTTAAATTTTGTTTTTGGAATTGACATTTTTTAAAGTTTAAACTTCCATCACTAAAAGATGATCCACAGTTTTCTGGTAGGCGTTTAATGTCCCTGATCATTGTATCTAACTCAGATATACTGCTTTCGTTAATTCTTGCATCAATGTCTTTTGCGATTTCTTTTGTTGTTAGGTAATCTGTGTCGTTGGCAATTTTTGTTGTTTTTTTGATTATTCCATTTGTTTTGTCTATCAAAACACTATTTTGAGTATCAATATCTTTAATAGCTTGATCTAAACTATCTTTAGTGTTTTTAATATTTTTTTCCATGCTTCTTGCTTGGCTTGTTATTTGATCTGAAATTAATTTGTTGCTGTTTTCTAAATTTAATTTTATTTTTCCGTCTTGTATTTCAAATAAATCATCAACTACAATTAAGCTCTGAGCTGTTGGGTCGTTAGTTAAACTTTTCCCTTCGTAGTTTAGTGTATGACCAAAATACCCAACAATAGCGTTTCCTAAAATTTCATAGTTTTCTGGGTCAGAATCTAAGGCGGGTAGAACGACCTCATCTAAATACTCGTATGTTTTGTTTTTTAGTTCCTCATTTTTAGCGGCAGAATCATAATTACCTATAGAGATGCCTGGATAATTCTGAAAGGCGCCTTCAGCGATTTTTTTAGCACCCACCAAAATTTTTGTTTTTTTATCATTCGATATTGACTCCGCCTGATCAATCACACTAGAGAGAGTTTTATACGTGTAATCAAAGAAATCTTGTTGGCTGATGGTATTATTTCTAAAGTCAATTCCTGCCTGAGCTTCTATAGACTCGACACTTAAGGCTTTTGAAATTTTCTGTGTCAAAAATGGAGTATCTTTAATTTGTTTTTTTAAATAGGACACTAATTCGCTTTTAAGTTTAGCTTGTTGGAAATTAACAAGCATAGAATCATGATAATTTCTGTTAAATTCACGTTTTATAAGAAGTTTCTTTAGTTTGTTTTTAAAATCTTTTTTACATGATTCTTCGTTAGGATTTTCACATTTAAATGAGTGTCCAGGGGTAAGTTCTGATCTGACTCTCGAATAGGTAGCGCTGTAAGTAATTGTTGTAAGAGTAAATATTAATATATACGAGAAAGAGCGCAAGATTTCAGACATAAGAGTTCATCCTTTTAGATTTTTATAAAAAATATTTATAATGCACCGTGCAGCGTCAAGCTCTTTTAGTAAATAAAAATTGTATATTTAGGTACATTTTTCATCATAAAATATAAAAAATTCAGGTATGTAAACTTCGACTTAAATACTTTGATTCAATTTTTTGGCTTCTTACTTGTGAAGCTTAGAGTTAATTTTTATTAGGTTTAAAAGTTAACCTAAGGGGCGGTGATAGAGCAGGAACTCCTATTTGTACTTTAAATCAAGACATTGAGGTTTGTGTTTTAGCAAAAACTGATAGCAATTATAACTTCAAGAGTTTTAATTATGTTCAGCTAGTTGGTCCAATAAGTTATTCCTAGGATTCTAGCTGGACACACTTAAATTGCCTAAATGCTTATGCTGCCGATATAAATAAAAACAAGAAAGCAAAGCTTAAGCCAGAAAGTAGTTCTGGCTTAAGTTGATTTGAAAATTCATTTGATTCAATAAATATAGATTAGAAT
>JAHDIR010000019.1 GCA_020630675.1 Bdellovibrionales bacterium | reverse complement strand
CTTCGACAAAGTTTTCATCAAAAGTAAATTGAGACGTTTTAGAAAAATCTAATGTAGGTTCAAAAATGGAAGGTAGATCAAATGAAGTTTTATTGTAATCACAAGATGGGAGTATCAAAAAAAGAAAGAGTATATAAATAACTAATGATACTGGTTTTTTCACTCTTATTTATCGGCAAATATGATATGAGAATTAAAGAATTACGGTTAGTTTTTGTAAATAAATTTGGCTTTTTATTATCTAATTACCTCTTTTACGGGACTAAATAGCTAACTATACCTAGGCCCATAAAAAAAGGCATAGATTTTGAGTTAAAAATATATTTCAACAATCTGGAGTGTTTCGTTACTTAGAGTAATTAAAGTCTATAGACTTGATTGAACAATTGGAGCTTTGCTGAGAGTTTGTTTGTAAAAGAGCTTTTATAAAAAGCTGACCTGAACCAAACTGACTTGAATAATTAGAAATATAATTTGCAAAATCTGACTGATTGGAGCTATCTATATGAGAGGTCACCGGCGCCCAGGCATTAGATATCCAATGATAGTAGTTTGTACCATCCGGACTTAACTGATAGGTCACACAATCATCAGCAATCACTTTGACAGATTGAATGTCTTTATAAATGATCGGTTGAATGGATTTAATTTCTTGCACGCTTCCATAGTATTTAGTAGCTCCACTTGGGTTTAGATTCACAGATGAAAGCTCTGGCAAACAAGGACTGCCCTGACAAGCCGTATTGTCATCGGCTTCCATATAAACACGGTACTGAATATATTGATTGTCTAATGGTTTTGCCGACAAAGGAAAGTCAGTAAAATCAATAGAGGGGCCTTCTGGTTTTGGGCTACCGATCAAACTAATTTCATCGTTTACACATATATTTCCATCACTGTCTGAAGTATTGTTTCCGCAATTAAAAAGTGTGTCCGTACCTTTGCGGTTAAAGGCTTCAGAATAATAAGTGGCGCCATCGCCACCAGGGCCTATGAAATCGGCCTTATGAGGGTCATCAAAATCTAAAGCATTTACGATAGTGTCACCATCACAGTCTGCTGCCGAGCCTTGCGGAGAGGAGCTAAAGCTTTTACACTCGCAATTAGAGTCTACGCAGCTTTTTACTTGTAACTTAATTCGATTCGCACCACGACGGTAAATTTGTTGAACTTCGTCTGCGGAAAGAGCCCTTTCCCAAATAGCAACTTCATCCACAGAACCTGCATCGGCTTGATTATCACCATAAGATAAATCTTGCCCAGCATTTATTAAATCTCTTGTATCAACTACTGTGCCTTGAAGCACACCATCAACATAGTTTTTAACAACATTACCATCATAGGTTGCAGCTAGGTGATGCCACAGCCCATCGTTTAAAAGAGATATTGAGTTGATGGCATTTTCAACACCCCCTACAGTTCTTCGGCAACTAGCTTTACCTGAACTACCTGCTAAGTAGCATACCCAACCCTCAAGACCAGTGCCAGGGTTTGCTCTTTTATTTACAATCATAAAAAACTGCCCAGAACCGCTAAGTAGAGTTTTAAACCATACCGAAACCGAAAAAGAACTTCTTCCAGAAAAGGCTAAATTATCTCCACAGCTCGCTTGACCATCTGAAAATGAAGAGCCAAGTTTGCCTTCACTGGCAATAACTCCACCAACAATGATATCACATGCATAACTATTTCCCGAGAAGTCAGCAAAGTCAGCTCCTCCCACGCTATCAAGTGTTTTTTCATTTAAAGGCCAATAGCCTACAAGCCCTTCATTTAAATTTTCACTTAATCTAAAATAAACAGAAGAGCTTTCACTTTCGGTATTGCCATCATTATTATAGTCACCCACTAACTCTTTGCCAAATGGCAAACTGGTTGACCAAGACAGGTCTGGCCAATTAGAAGTTGTACTTCCTAAATCAATCACTTCCGAATCAAAGTGGCCGGCGTATTTTTGCTTTTGACGGTTATAAATTTTAATGACATCAATCGCTTTAAGGTTAGTATTCCAAAGAGCCACATCATCAATGATTCCATCAACCGCCCAGGTTGAATGGGCCGGACTTAGAGTCGGTGACCCTGTTCCTATATAAAAATTATTCGTACCATAGCTAGGAAAACTTCCTGTATTTGGAACCATTGATACCAATTTACCATTTACATATAACTTAACTAACCCACCAGGCCCATCAGATACACCCATAATGTGATAGTAAGTCCCCGTTTGGTAAACTGGATTTGATGTTGCACGTTGATGTGCTGGAGTATGATTTGGAACATTGAACCTAAAAGAGTTATCATTATTATAGTCCAATCCGACATGCCAACCAGGTTTACTAAAAATACCATGAGCTCTAGTACTTTGATCAATATTTCTTGGTACATTCAATGGCTTATACCAAGCTTGCATTGTAAATGGTCCTGCTTGAATATTCTCCAAGTCGGTAGTGTTGGGTATTTCAATATAATCATGACTAACTAACTCGTTAAATAAACCTGCCGAGTTTCCTACATTGGCATCAAATGAAATTGTGGCTCCATTAAAAACAGTACCATGATTCCCATTTCCTGAAGAGTCTCGCCAGTTACCATCCATTTTCCAGTAGCCAACGAGGTTATCCCATTTAGGAGCCCAAGAAGGGTGTAAGCTCGTGTCTGACAGTTGAAATTTTTCTTGTGATTCGTAAATCTTAATAAGATCACTTTCGCTCAAGGCAACATCAAAAATAGCATATTCATCCATAACCCCATGCCAGTTTCTTGAACTTGGTAGCCCCCAGTTCCCAAGATAACCAGTTCCTGCAGTATTATTAAAAGTTCCTACCGGTTTAGACCTTTCAAAGAGTTGTACAACCTGACCATTAATAACAAGTAAAGGTTTATTTGTATTAGAACTTGAATCGTAAGATAAAGTAATATGGTATAGTTTTCCTAATTCAATGGTGCCAGGAGCGCTATACCAGTAGCCATCGGTACCTGAGTGGGTTGCTCGAATATAAACAGAGCCTAAGTCTCCCCATGGCGGCTCTGGTGGCTGTTGAACCCAAACAGAAAAGTTAAAATTTAATTCTAAAAACCTTGGATAACTATTTGTATAGCTCTCTAGCTTTACCCATGCACTTGCTGAAAGTTGTGTAAAAGTAGGGGCAACAAAACTAATACTATCATCTAACCCATCAAACATGATTCCATTATTTATTTTACCATCAGTCACAGTAAGTCCTGATCCTCCATTATTGGGAGTACCGTCGAATCCACTTTCTGCATTAAAGCCACCATCTAGCCTCAAATAACTAAATATGTTTCCTGCCCTAGAGGGAAGAATATTTAATAGGTTAGAGTTGTCAAAATTTAATAAACTAACATCTGAACTACTATTGTTGAAGTAAGTTCCCACATGAGTTCCACTATTAAAATCACTTTCAGAATGCTCAAGGTCTAAAGCTTTCAACTGGGCTTTGCCATTTTTCACTTCGACAAAGTTTTCATCAAAAGTAAATTGAGACGTTTTAGAAAAATCTAATGTAGGTTCAAAAATGGAAGGTAGATCAAATGAAGTTTTATTGTAATCACAAGATGGGAGTATCAAAAAAAGAAAGAGTATATAAATAACTAATGATACTGGTTTTTTCACTCTTATTTATCGGCAAATATGATATGAGAATTAAAGAATTACGGTTAGTTTTTGTAAATAAATTTGGCTTTTTATTATCTAATTACCTCTTTTACGGGACTAAATAGCTAACTATACCTAGGCCCATAAAAAAAGGCATAGATTTTGAGTTAAAAATATATTTCAACAATCTGGAGTGTTTCGTTACTTAGAGTAATTAAAGTCTATAGACTTGATTGAACAATTGGAGCTTTGCTGAGAGTTTGTTTGTAAAAGAGCTTTTATAAAAAGCTGACCTGAACCAAACTGACTTGAATAATTAGAAATATAATTTGCAAAATCTGACTGATTGGAGCTATCTATATGAGAGGTCACCGGCGCCCAGGCATTAGATATCCAATGATAGTAGTTTGTACCATCCGGACTTAACTGATAGGTCACACAATCATCAGCAATCACTTTGACAGATTGAATGTCTTTATAAATGATCGGTTGAATGGATTTAATTTCTTGCACGCTTCCATAGTATTTAGTAGCTCCACTTGGGTTTAGATTCACAGATGAAAGCTCTGGCAAACAAGGACTGCCCTGACAAGCCGTATTGTCATCGGCTTCCATATAAACACGGTACTGAATATATTGATTGTCTAATGGTTTTGCCGACAAAGGAAAGTCAGTAAAATCAATAGAGGGGCCTTCTGGTTTTGGGCTACCGATCAAACTAATTTCATCGTTTACACATATATTTCCATCACTGTCTGAAGTATTGTTTCCGCAATTAAAAAGTGTGTCCGTACCTTTGCGGTTAAAGGCTTCAGAATAATAAGTGGCGCCATCGCCACCAGGGCCTATGAAATCGGCCTTATGAGGGTCATCAAAATCTAAAGCATTTACGATAGTGTCACCATCACAGTCTGCTGCCGAGCCTTGCGGAGAGGAGCTAAAGCTTTTACACTCGCAATTAGAGTCTACGCAGCTTTTTACTTGTAACTTAATTCGATTCGCACCACGACGGTAAATTTGTTGAACTTCGTCTGCGGAAAGAGCCCTTTCCCAAATGGCCAGTTCATCGGCTAAGCCATTTAAGTAATGAAGTATTAACGACGTCGTTACTCTTGGAGTAATTGTTGCATTTGAAGTTGTTGAACTATCAACTAAAATTCCGTCTCTGTAAAATTTTAATGACCCATTACTGAATGTAACAGAGTAATGAACCCATCTATAAAAAACTACATTAGGTTCACAAACACCGTTTGTATTGTCAGCATTAACTCTAAAGCAAATGACGTCATCACCACCCCCTGAATAATCTCCAAAGTAAGTTCCCTGTCCGTCGCCAAAAGATTCATTGATTACAAAGCCAGAGTATTCTTGAGGGTTGTTAGGGTACCTTTTATACCATATGACATAGGTTAGTTCATCTGTAGGCTTTAAGGCATTTGAGTCAGCAATCCCAATAGTGTTAGGCGTTCCGGGTAGTTCTATAGCCTTTGATAATAGACCAGTTTTTCCTAAATTAAAATTACTATGAATGGAAACATGGTTACTTCCGACTAAATCTTTGAGATCTAACCCGGAAGGTGCTGTACCAGTTACTTCTTCATTAAAGCTCCAATACGAAATTAAACCATGATTCAATTGTTGGTAAATTGAAGAGTAACTTAAAGAACTTTCACTTTCGGTATTGCCATCATTATTATAGTCACCCACTAACTCTTTGCCAAATGGCAAACTGGTTGACCAAGACAGGTCTGGCCAATTAGAAGTTGTACTTCCTAAATCAATCACTTCCGAATCAAAGTGGCCGGCGTATTTTTGCTTTTGACGGTTATAAATTAAGAAAACCTCTTCAGGAGAAAGGCTCACACTCCAAACAGCCGCATCATCTATACTACCGTTCCATCTGTAGGTTTCGGAAGCTTCGTATCCATAAGAGCTCGACAAAGCAATTCCGCCCGTCTGTCCAACAATAGACATCGCAGGAATTATACTCGTGGCCTCTAAGGACCCATTTACATAAACACTAGCTGCTCCACTGACATGGTCATATGTACCAACTAAGTGGTACCAATTTTCCTTTTCAATATTACTGACGGAACTAATTATATAATTTACTCCTGCGAGCCTCATAATTAGTCTCGCTTTATTATTATAAATGTCCATTCTAGGTTGTCGAGAGCCCGTAACGTCATCGCTTCCACCAGCCTTTGAAATAATTGACTCCCTATCGGTTCCCGAGCTGACACTTCGATGAATCCATGTTGAAAAAGTTGAACTAGAAGTGAGTGAAGGTATATTCGCTGAAGATGTTGAAAGATCATCCGACCCATCAAAGACACCACTATGAATACCCACCTTTGAGTCAGAAATAAAGGCTGAGCCATTTTGGGCTGTCATATGATAATTGTTTCCTGAAGAGTCTCGCCAGTTACCATCCATTTTCCAGTAGCCAACGAGGTTATCCCATTTAGGAGCCCAACTCGAAGAAAGTTCTGTTGATAAAACACTATTAGAATATAATTTATTGATCTCTACGCTTGTCAATTGAGTGTTATAAATCGCAAGCTCATCTATTTTAGAATCAGAAAAATGAGAACTAATGGGTAAGTTTTTTCCCAAGAATAAACTCTGGCCTATATTACTAGGGGTTGTTCCTGTAACTCCTGTATCAACTAAACTGCCGTTATGATAATAAAAAACATTCGTTCCATCAGAAGTTATAGCCACATGTTGCCAACCCGTTAAGTTACCAAATATTTTTCTTTCTGAGTAACTTATTCCAGAGTCGTAATACCGATAACCACATCTAAACTCTAATGACCCTGAGTAATCATGTGAGAAACACATTAAACCATATTGATGGCTATCTGTATGAATGAACCTGTGGCCAATGGTCGCTAGGTAGTTTGCGGTATAACTATCCACTTCTGTCCAAAATGAAATACTAAATGTTTGGCCTGAGCCTGTATCGACCACGGAAGAACCAAGGTCAACAAAACCATCAATACCATCAAGAGAAACACCTTGCCTTACTAAACCGGGCTCAAAAACAACGCCACCAGAAGTGACCCCTGAATCATTGTTCATGGACTGATCATGGTAATCGCCATCAAACTTCCAGTAGCCTTGTAAATTTAAAAGACGGTTCGGAAGTATTGAGTTTACATTCACTTGATCAATCTCTAAGGGGCGGATAACTTTTGATTGAGAGTCATAAAAAGTGCCAACATAATTTCCACGATTAAAATCGTTTTCTGTTTGTTTTAAGTCTAATGGTTTTAGTTGAGCTTTACCATTTTTCACTTCGACAAAGTTTTCATCAAAAGTAAATTGAGACGTTTTAGAAAAATCTAATGTCGGTTCAAACAAAGCGTCTAGCTCAAAAGATGTTTTTTTATATTCACAGGACGGCAAAATATATAAAAAAAGAAAGCTATAAAAAACTAACAAAAAATAATTTTTCACTCTTATTTATCGGCAAAAACTAAGGCAGAGTTAAAAAATAAGAATTTTTTTTAAAAAAAATGGAATTAAGAAAATATTTAACTCACACTATTTTTATAATCTATACGAAAGTAGAATTTTAAAATTAGGCTGAAGTTTTGAATTTATCAACAGAAAATGGAATGCCATTGTCGATAATCTCATTGATAAAACTAGGAACCACTCCTGTGGCTTCGACCTGTCCCTGCAAAGTACCATCGGCTTTTTTAATGAGACGACTCATCTCATATATAGGAACAACGTTATAGTCTCCGTTTTCATCAAAACCTAAAACCTCAGCAATAGTTCCTATGCGTCGAGAGCCATCGGCGTACCTAGAAATTTGAATGACGATATCAATGGCAGAACAAATTTGTTGCCGTAAAGCTTTTTCACTGAGCTTACTGTCACTACCTTGCGATAGTGCCTCTAACCTTAGTAAAGCTCCGTCTGCCGTGTTGGCATGAACCGTCCCCAAACAACCTTTGTGCCCCGTATTCATGGCTTGCACTAAATCTAAAGATTCAGAGCCCCTGACCTCTCCTACAATTATGCGATCAGGTCTTAGCCTTAAACTACTTTTGACTAAGTCTTGAATACTAACCTCACCATTTCCCTGAGCATCTTCAGCCTTTGTTTCAAAAAAAACAACATGCTCGTAGTCCACACTTAATTCGGAAGAGTCTTCAATAACAATAATTCGCTGCCCATTAGGAATGCGATCACAAAGTACTCCTAAAAGTGTGGTTTTTCCAGATCCCGTTCCTCCACTAACAAGAACATTTTTCCCCAACTTCATGCATATATCTAAAAACTGAGCGGCATCAACAGATATTGATCCAAATTTAACATAGTCTTTAAATGTCATTTTTACCTTAGAAAACTTACGTATAGCTACTGTTGTGCCGTTTCTTGCACAGGGAGGTATTACAGCATGAATTCGGTAGCCATTAGGTAACCTAGCATCTAGCCGTGGCTCTTCATCATTCACCCTTCGACCTACACTCTGAGCAATATTATTAACTGCTGCCCGTAAAGAATCTTCATCAGGAAACTGAGCTGTTGCTTTTGTAACTTTACCTGCTGACTCTACCCAAATTTCTTCCGGCCCATTAATCATTATTTCAGTTATAGACTCGTCATCAAGTAAGTCAGCGACTGGCGCTAAGAAATTTTTTAAAGAATCTATAAAGACATTGGAGCTATCACTCAAAGTTTAATTTCCTTCCGAGGCCAAACCTCTTTCTAAATCAATATGAGTTTCAGAATTGGCTTGTTTTTTTTCAGAGCTATGAACTATAAGCTTTCCAATATAATCTGTTTCTGGAGATTCAAACTTATATATACCCTCTTTTTTAGGGTGTAAAATAAATGATTTAGTTCTACCATAAAACATAGAGTGGTATTGAGAAAATGAGGCCATGACAAAACTAGTATTTTGCTCTTGTTTGTTTACATTGACTAAATGAATTCTATATTGAACCCCAGCTTTTAAACTCACAGACTCAGGTACAAACCCTTTTTCTGTACTCATAATAACAAGTTCTTGAATAGGATGTTTATTTGAGTAGTAATACTGAAATACTTCTTTTTTTTCTTCTTTAGGTATGACTTCCACATATTTATCAACACCTATTTCTCTTGCCCGTCGGCTTAAATCTATTTTCCATTCAGCCAGTAAACTCACTGAAGAAAAAATAATTGAAAAGCCAATGGCTAATTTAATGAATTTTCTTACGTTCATGAAAATTTGAAAATTCACGGGCCACCTCCATTGCTAAATACCCTAAAACAGTTTCATCATACTCTTTTAATTTGACCATCAATTCACTAACATCTCCTTGAAAACTATTCGCCGTAGAAACTGCTTTTTCTAACTGCTTGTAATGACGTGGAAGAAGTTTCTGCGCTTCAATCCAGTCTGCTTCTAGAATAGGGTCAATAACACCTAAGTTAAAAAGAGCATCGAATACTTTTTGAAGATCACCTTGGATGTACATATTTAAGCCTCACAAATAATATTGATTGTCTTAATATGATTCGGTTTATTTCTAAAATTTCTTGAGTGATATGTCGAATATCGAAGGGAAAAGAAAAGCTGACCAACGAAAGTCTTACTTTTAACCAAGGCTTTGTGCCCGTGCCTCAACCTTAGTCGAAATACAGCACTAAACTCTTAGTCTTTAATTTTAAAAAATAGGTTTAATTTTTAAATTTTTCCAGTCTAAAGTCTTTTTGATATAAGGACCTATTAGCTGACAGTAACTCATTGTCTTTAAACAAATTAAGTTATACTGCTTAGGTTGTGAATCTAGTGATTTCCATTCATAGAGCTGTCCCCAAGAAAACTTTGAAACAACAAAGGGGTTTATTAAAGTTAGTTTTTTACGATCAGATTTTCTCTTGATAAAAGTATAACCAAAAGAGTTAGCTTGAACTTCTAAAACTTCGGCCATTAAACTCTTATTACCCTTAATTTTATTTTTGGCTTTAACTGAACAAGATTGACAGTCTGGAACAGCAAATGGGTCCACTAGACGAGACTGACAATTATAAAACGAATGAGAGGCCCTCTCATTTTTTGACTTTTCTTTAAAAGGAATTTTTATTTTTAACTTTTGCGATTCAACAGAAATAGATATAAATTTCTGTTGAACTGTTATTTGAGCCAAAGAATAAGAGGCTCCAAATAAAAGTAAATAAATAAAAACTAAAAAGTTAAAGAATATTGGCAGCCAGCTCGGCAAGCTCAGACCTCTCACCTTTAGTTAACGTCACATGAGCCGCTATTGAATGCCCTTTAAATTTTTCAACAGCATAAGTAAGACCACTATTAGCCGAATCAATATAAGGGTTGTCAATTTGTTGCGTATCTCCGGTTAGAACAACTTTGGTGCCCTGCCCGGCTCGTGTCACAATAGTTTTGATTTCATGAGGAGTTAAGTTTTGAGCTTCATCAACAATCAAATATTGATTTGGAATACTTCGACCACGAATATAAGTTAGGGGCTCAATATTAATCATACCTTGATTAATTAATTCTTGAGCACGACCGGCTGCTTTTTTATCCGAGCCCATCAAAAACTCTACGTTATCAAAAATGGGTTGCATCCATGGGTTTAACTTTTGCTCTACATCTCCCGGCAAATAACCAATGTCTTTTCCCATAGCAAAGATAGGTCGACTCACAAGCAACCTTTGAAAACGACCTTCATCAATAGCTTTATATAAGCCTGCAGCCAAAGCGAGAAGAGTTTTACCTGTCCCAGCTTTTCCGACTAAAGATACAAACATAATATCATCATTTAAAAGACAATCGATAGCAAAGCTTTGCTCAACGTTACGAGGATGAATTCCCCATATACTGTCTGAAGGGCTTAATAGTGGTATGATACAGGAATCTTGCTCATTCACTCTACCAATCGCACTGTGATTTGGATTCGAAACATCTTTTAAAATAACATATTGATTGGCATGAACTTTTCCCATTTCATCTGTAATGGAAAGAGCCCTTTCTTTATAAAATAAATCAATCATTGTGGGCTCAACTTCAATTTCTTTTAAACCAGAGTACATTTCAGAGCTTGAGCTCGTTGCATCTGGCTCGTAATCTTCAGCAATGATTCCAAAAATATCAGCTTTAATTCTTAAGTTAATATCTTTTGTGACAAGAGTAACTCTATTATCTTTAAACTGATTGTTTAACTGGATGGCCGTTCCTAAAATTCGATTGTCTGCTTTTTCTTGGTTAAGTTCAGTTGGCAAACAAGGAAGGTCTTGGTCAGAAATTATATAAACCGTAGTGTCTCCTTGCTCAAGAGGGATTCCTTCGGCTAAAGTCCCTTTGGATCTCAAGACATCGACAAAGCGACTGAACTGACGAGCATTACGACCATTTTCACCAAGGTCACGTTTAAAGCGATCAATCTCTTCAATGACAGAAAAAGGAATATATACGTCAGAATTTTTAAACTTTGTAATGGCTCGGGCATCAAAAAGAATAACATTAGTGTCGATAACAAATTTTCTGGTTGTGTCCGCTGACTGGTTGGTCATAAGCCCCCACTTTTTAAATTATGAAAGTTCAAGATTTAAAAATCCTGAACTATATCACACCTTAAAGTTATGGAGTTGTATATTAAAAAAAGCCTATGAGTCCCATCATAGTCTTTAATGGAACCTGGTGTTATTTTATATTAGAAACAATAATATCACCAGAATCTCTTTTCAGACTCGCACTCACCGTTTCTATGAACTTTACAAAATGCCCTAGAGCTTCAGAATTAAAACTGCTTTTATCAAATTGTCCGCCAACACGGTAAACTCCTTCTTCTGCAATAAAACGACAGTTTTTTACTTTTGCAAAAAAAGGAAAATAAGTTTGTGAATTCAAATAAACTCGCATGGCAATTTCTTCGAACTTTCTAAAGGCCCCTTCTTCAGCCTCTAAGTCAAAGGCAATTCCATTATCTGAAATATCATAAATGGCAACTTTTTGTAGTCCGCGCTTGGGCACAACAACATGAGCACTGATAAACTCTGTAAGGATAGTTCGCTTAACTTCTCTACGATCTTGCTGAATTTTAGCATCTCTTTTTTCAATTAAATCTAACAATGGAGCTTCATCGCTATGGCTCTGACTTGGAATAGTTTCTTCTGTTTTTTTCTGTTCTCTGCGCGCAACAAAATCGATCACATTATTTTTGTACATATATATTTTCCCCCCCACTCATGGGCAAATACTTATATAATTTACACTTAAATCCTTATCGGCCGAATTTGTCTCAACTTTAGTCATTTCTATTGATATAATGAACCTGATGATGGGTTTAAAAAACACACGGACGTTATGTATCCTCTCAATATTACTTAGTTTTCTTCTGCACACGCTCTTCTATTTGCTGGCAGAAAAAATTCCTAGCTCAAGCCTGCCACAGGCTCAACAGGAAGCTATTGAGTTTGAGGTCATGTCTGAAAAACAAGCTAAAGCTCTAAAGAAGCAAAAATTCATTAAAGACTTTGACCTCAAAAAACAGATTGAAACCGCTAGAAAAAGAGCGGAATTTATATCGCGTAAAACTCGACGAGTTCTCAAGCAAAAAGCAGCACGACGAAGTGGTCTCACTCAAAATAGAACTTCCAAAAAAATTATTCCTTTAAGTCGCTTAAAAAGTAAACCTTCTAGCAAGAAAGGGCTCACACTCCCTAGAAGTAAAGGTGACTTTGCGCTCTACCCTGAGGGAAAACCTTTACCACGCATTACAACAGAGTTTAACTTATCACAAAAAATGGAATCGACTCTCTCTACCTATATTCCGAATGTAGAAAGGGCTGACATCACCGCCATAGATACTGATCAGGGTACTTTAAGATACTATGCTTTTTACTCGCGTTTACATGATCAGCTTTACCCACGATGGAGCAATAATATTAAAGAAGTTTTACTCATGCTTAGTCCCAAGAAGTATCGTTACTTGGCCAAGAAGGCCCGAGTCACCACTTTACAAGTCATTCTCAATGATAAGGGTGAATTTATGGGACACTTCATAACAAAAAGCTCTAACGATAAGATGCTTGATTTTGCTGCTGTCGATGCCTTTCGTAGAGCCGCTCCCTTTATTAATCCGCCCACTGACATGGTTGAGTCTGATGGGTTTATTTATCTGCCTTTTAACTTTAGACTTGTTCTTGAAGACAGACGTTTTGCTAATGAATTTTAAGTTCAACTCTTACCTTTAGCCCAGGGTCTTATCGCCTTATTATTGTATATTTAAGCCAATGTTCTTAGAATAAGAAGATGAAACTTACTCTTCTAGTTACTGTGGCACTTTTGTTTTCTACTCCCTGTTT
Source organism: Bdellovibrionales bacterium (assembly GCA_020630675.1). Classification (GTDB taxonomy): domain Bacteria; phylum Bdellovibrionota; class Bdellovibrionia; order Bdellovibrionales; family UBA1609; genus JAHDIR01. The sequence goes on along the minus strand of JAHDIR010000019.1, from coordinate 36,861 downwards.
ATCTAAAACTGTTCGTGAATTAAGCCTTACAGGTAACTTTAGAAACTCAAAACTAGATGACAATAACTTTCAAAAAACTTTCTCATTAACTGGTTCCTTTGCCGTTTATTTATGGGAGCGATCGGCAGTTGAATTTAGTTACACTCAAGGTTCTTCTAACCTACAAAGCCTTCCCAGCGAGGGCGATTCAAAAGTGGTTGTTAACTCTGAGTTTCGACTTTTTGGTGGAGATTTTGTGACCACTTTTAACGATAGAAAGGCTCCTATTCATCCGTATATTAAACTAGGTCTAGCCTATATGGACAAAACCATTACTAGAGAAGTTGACGTTGGCACAAGCCAGCTGGACCCTGTTAGTGGAATTGTTCCTAGCGCCGGTTTAGGTATAAAAATAAAAACTAATGAACGATTTTTTATTAAGCTCGGAGCCGACTTATGGGCCAGCCCCATTGGGCGTAATCAAGAGTCTTTGGACTATACTTTTCGCTTTGGCTTATCTTGCTATTTTTAGGACTTCGTTATGATTATAATACCCCCTCGTAAATTTATTCGAGCACTGACTGCTGTATGGATGGTTGTCACCACGAGCGGATGCATGCTGAACTACTTAGCTAAATCAAGCTACTCACAAATGAAAATTCTGTATAAAAGAAAAGATATACAAAAAGTATTGAGCCAAGATAACCTTGCCCCTCTCACTAAAGAAAAACTCTTATTAATTCAAAAAGTCCGTGATTATTGCTTTAATGAACTTAAACTAAAAAAAACAAAAAACTACTCTAGTTATGTTCAATTAGATGACAAGTATGTGTCTTACTTATTAAGAGTTTCTGATAAATATAATTTAAAGTCTTATCAGTGGAAATTTCCAATTGTTGGCACCTTCCCTTACTTAGGTTTTTTTGATAAAAACGATGCCTTAGCAGAACAAAAAAAATTTATTGAAAAAAACTATGACACTTATGTTAGAGGAGTCACAGCTTTTAGTAGTCTGGGTTGGTTTAACGACCCTATTCTTTCAAGCATGATGAATTACACCCCTCAATCCTTAGTAAATTTAATTATTCACGAAACTGTGCATTCAACAATTTTTATAAAAGACAATGCCGACTTTAATGAACGAATGGCAACTTTCTTAGCCAATATAGGTACGCGTTTATTTTTTATGAAATGGGAAGGCAAAAACTCAGAAACTCTCAAAGCTATTGATCACGAAATTTATGACGACACTTTATTTTCTAAATTCATAACACAAGAACTTGGCGAGCTAAAAAAGTGGTATCAAGTGACAAAAAACATCACTGACCCTATGAAAGAAAAACGACTACAAAAAATCAACGACAATTTTTCTCAACATCTGTTGCCGCAACTAAAAACAAAAAGATATCATTACTTCAAAAGTAAGAAGCTCAACAATGCCAACCTATTGCCTTACCTCACATATATGTCTGACCTCAGCGATTTTGAACGAGCCCATAACTTACTTGGAAATAACTTTGATAAAACACTTAAATACCTAAAGTCTTTGGAGTCTTCAAAACATCCTCAAAAAGATTTGAAAAATTTTAATTTATAAAACTAAAATGAACCTAAAAACTCCTTTATAGAAAGCTCATCTCATTAGGGTTAAGCATGATATTCACCATAAATTCTGCTTATGTATTCATCATTTTTTTTCAAACAAACCCCATATTTTAATAAAAATTAGGCATTTATGATAATTGTAAGTGGTTATCAAACCTAAATAAAAATTGAGCCACTCATCCATTAAGGACTTAAGAAATGTACAAAAAGCCTTATGACAAAAATATTCAATGCACGGGCGGCATTGGTGTGCTCTTTTTTTGTCAGTGTTTTAATGCATCTTCTTTTTATCTCTTTATTTTTAACATATTGGTTAGTTTTTTTATCACCTCAACCTGTTATGCCACTCGCCCATCGAAATATCCTAACTTGCAAGAAATTAAAAGTATGATCGATGCCATGACTACAGATGAAAAAACAGGAACTGAAGGGTACTTTCATATTTCTGAAACTATTTTTGATTCAAAAATGGATGTTGCTTTTATTTATGTTAGAAAAGCTCTCGGAAAAGAAAAGTTTAACCAACTCAATTGGGGCTCTAGTTACAATGGATCGCCAGGAGAATACCTTAGAGACAAAAAGTTATTAACCGAAAGAAACAATGATGGCCTTCTTATTTACGAAAGTACCGAGGGCTTAACCAGTTTTATTGACCTTCATTATTCCAGTAAAATTTATCGAGGTTATAAAAATGCAGCTGCAGTTCTTACATCCGCCCCAAAAAAAGAATTAAAATGGCCAGCAATTTACAACGGAACCACGACTGAATTTTATGAAGAAATGATCAGAGCGACTGAAAAAGGCCCCAACGATCAGCTCGTTTACAAAGGGGTGCTTGGGTCTGCTATATATGCGGCCCTCAACTACGACGGAAACATTAGTAAATCTATTAAGAATGTTCGAGCAACATTAAGTAAAAAAATATTTAAATCATTAGAATGGACTTTAGATAACAATTTTTCCAAACTGAACAAAGAAGTCTTTCAATTTTTGTTTTCATATGATGAAAAAAGCAATGAGTACCACCTAACTTTCTTGCATAAAAAAGGCCAAGCTGAATACGCCGATGTTTTTACCAATGGAGATATGGAATTGGCTTTATCTCACTTTACAGAAAGAGTGCCGCCTGACTTTTTGGCATCTAGCATAGGTTGGTCTAAATTGATTTCGGGATCTTCTCAAAGGTTTAGAGCTGTTCGCGAGGAAATCTTAGCAACTAATAGGTTTGGTGATTATCAACATGCCAATATCCAAGGGTTTAGAGATTACGCTCAAAAAAAATTCAACGGTGACGTCGCCCGTACTTTGAGATTTGTAAACATTTACCTGAGCCCCTATGAATTCGGTGATTTAGGCTGGCATGATTTGACTCGCCAAATAGCTCAAAAAAGTGAACCAATTGGACAAGAAGTTAAAAAAGAAAAGTCTCTAACTCTCCAAGAAGAAATTTTAAATATTATTTCTTTAGGTCAACATGAATATATCAATGATGAAGAGTTAAATAAAATGCTTAGGACCATAAAAAAAGACCTACTTACAACTAATAAGTTTGGTCAATATATTTACTATAATTCTGAAGGTTTTTTGAACTTTGTGAAAGATAAATTCAGTCGAAACCAAGGGGCTGTCTCTAGTTTTGTTATAAACCATCTCAATTCAGATCAAATTGCGACACTAGGCTGGAGTGAAGTTTCACAAGTTTTTGATCAAAATTTAAAAAAAGATAATTCTCCATCGGTTGTCACCGGCACAGTACCTTCTGAGAATGTTTGTTTAGCAATTATACCCGAGCAGTAGAGAGCAACGACTTAAAATCCAAATAATACACTATATAGAAATTACACTTTCAATTCTTTTAAATTTTTCTAGCTTTAAATAAGTAAGCCCTGTAAGAGATACTGTCTAATATATACGGTGATTTAATTTTGAGCAAATGATAGGCTTCTAGGGGTCTTTTTTTATTTTCACCAAAAACTAAATACTCTCCATAAAGGACGACAACCATGAGTTCTGTTAAAAATTTTTTACTTCCCAAGGAATCCAGTGCCCAAGCTGATATATTTTCTGGCGTAACAGTTGCCTTAGCTCTTGTGCCTGAAGCTGTTGCTTTTGCCTTTGTTGCCAGCGTTTCTCCCATTATAGGCTTGTACGGAGCCTTTATCATGTGTTTAATCACCTCATTGTTTGGCGGGCGACCGGGAATGATTTCTGGAGCTACTGGAGCCATGGCTGTTGTTATGGTTAGCTTGGTGACAGAAGGTAATGCCATGGGTGTTGCTGGCGAAGCCACTGGTGTACAGTACTTATTTATTACGTTATTGCTCGTTGGAGTTTTCCAAGTTTTAGCCGGAATTTTTAAGCTCGGTAAATTTATTCGCTTAGTCCCTCGCCCTGTTATGATGGGATTTGTCAACGGATTGGCTATTGTCATTTTTCTTTCACAACTCAATATGTTCAAAGAAAATGGGTCTTGGATTCAAGGACAAAGCCTATGGACAATGCTTGGTTTAGTGGCTTTGACCTTAGCTATTATGTTTTTGACCCCTATAATTAGTAAAAAAGCGCCTGGGGCCTTAATTTCAATTCTTATAGTTACATTAATAGTAATATTCATGAACATTCCCACTGCGACGGTATTGTCTTTTATCCAACAAAGTGGTGGTGACAGCATTAAAGCCGGACTTCCCAGCTTTGCCTGGCCTCAAGTGCCTATTAACTTAGAGACTTTATGGTTTATAACTCCATACGCCCTCATTTTAGCTGCCATTGGCCTAATTGAATCCCTCATGACCTTAAACCTCATTGATGAGCTCACTCAAACCCGTGGCCGTGGAAACAAGGAATGTATGGCTCAGGGGTTTGCTAATTTTTTAAATGGAATTTTTGGTGGCATGGGTGGCTGTGCTATGATTGGCCAAAGTATAATTAATATAACCTCCGGAGGCCGAGGTCGACTGTCAGGAATTGTAGCCTCAATCACATTACTGGGTTTTATCTTGTTTGCTTCTAGCTATATCGAGGCCGTGCCCATAGCAGCCCTTGTAGGAGTGATGTTTTTTGTTGTTTTTAAAACTTTTGCCTGGAGCACGTTTAACATTTTAAATAAGGTTCCTAAATGGGATATAGCCATTATTGCTATTGTCACAGGCATGACAGTGGCCTTTGACTTAGCCATTGCTGTGTTTGCTGGCGTTATTATTTCAGCCTTATTATTTTCATGGGAAAATGCCCTTCGAATTAGAGCTCGCAAAACCGTCGACGAGCACGGCATACCTCACTATGAAATCTACGGGCCTTTATTTTTTGGTTCTACCACACTATTTCTAACTAAATTTGAATATGAAGAAGACCCTCTCGAAGTTGTCATTGACTTTAAAGATTCTCGAATTATGGATTTATCTGCCATTGAAGCCATTAATAAGGTGGCCGAGAACTATCAAAAAATGGGAAAAAATGTTCACCTTCGCTACTTAAGTAAAGACTGTACCCGCCTTATCAAAAAAGCTCATAAAATTTGTGATGTGAATGTTTTAGAAGATCCCAACTATTTTTTAAGCATTGATAACTATCGTAAACATCAGGTCACTAAATAAGAAATTTATTTTAAGTGACCAACTTACAAAAACCTTCTAAAGACCACTCCAAACATATTGTTTAGTGGCCTTTTAGTCTCATATAGAGAAACTCTTTTTTTATTCTCAACGTTACTATTTCACCGATCATTATTTAAAATAGACAGCTGTTTAAGTGATGTCCAATAAAGTCACCGTAGATCGTCCTTGGCGTGGTATATTTATTGTAACTGTATGAAGTGTAACATTATAAAACCGGGGATCAAAATGAGAAACTTTATTGTCTATTTAGTGCTTGGAACTTCTGTCAGCCTCTTTTTCAATAACTGCGGCTCGCCAAATAACAAAGAAAATATTTCTGACTCAAATCGACTTTTATCTATTTCTACCTATGATGAAAATGATAACCTCGTCAATGAGCATATTCAATATGAAAACATTCAAGGTAAAGCTGTTGTTCAAGGTGATATAATTCTTGCCATCAGCCCCGAAGTTTCTGGAGTAGATAATTTATTCATAGAAAAAGTTGGACACTCTAAAGATGCTTTTAAGGGTCAAGCGTTTCATGCTTTGAAAAGTGGCCGCCAATGGACTAATGAAGAAATTCCTACAATGCTTTCACCAGACTTAAGCCATTGGCAAAAAAATGCAGTAATAAATAGTATAAACCAAATAAATAAAAGACTAAAAGATAACAATATTAAGTTACGATACACTCTTATAGGTTCATCTGATCAAGTTCAAAACTATATTGAAGTCATGGGTGCTGATTATTATGCCTCTTGGCTGGGAATGATTGGTGGCCGTCAAGAGCTAACAATGGCCTCTGTTATTTCCACTGGTAACTTAAAGCATGAGTTTATGCATGCAGCTGGCCTAGCTCATGAGCACAACCGCTTTGATCGAGATCGCTATATTCGCGTTTATCAAGAAAATATAACCCCTGAAAAACTTCATAATTTTACTCGAAGTCAAATTTTATCAAATGATATTGGCTCTTATGACTACGATTCTATCATGCACTATAGTGCATATAGCTTTAGTAAAAATTCTAGCAAAACCATAGCACCGGTAGATATCAATATTGATGTGGCACGATTAGGACAAAGAGAAAAGCTTTCTGAAAAAGATTTAAGCGCACTAAAAGTCATTTATGGATCTGGTGACTTACCTTATATTGAATATCCTCTTTTTGATAACTCAACAACTGACAATACACCTATTAACATTACAACGGGTCAAAACCCTTTAGGGCAAGAGGTTGGTGAAGTTATTCACCCAGAACCTGCGCAAAATTTTTATGCCATTGAAAAGTTCCGTCAACATATTGGCATGGGTTTTATGGGAAAAGTTTTGGTACTCAGCGAGAATGAAGTTTGTGAAATTAAAGACACCAATAAATTTAAACGTATTAATGAATTGTCGGACTTTCTTTATCAAAAGCTTTTAGACCTAGGTAAAAATCAAGGGCAAATCCACATATGTAGTCAAGCCATCTACGAAGCCACCCTCTCACCTGCAGTGAGCCTCCCTCCAAGAACAACTTCGATTCACAATTTTGTATCGACTCTTATAGAAAACAATCATTCGGCTGACACTTCCAACCTTTTTCTTCGTAAACGACAATACATACAACAAGGCTTTAAAGGTGCCGTATTAGTTCATACAGGCACAGAAATTTGCGAGGTGAAAGACCCCAAGAAGTTTAGTCGTATATTACAGCTATCGAGCTCAGATTACTCTAATTTATTAACATTGGCTAAAGCTCAAAATAGTGTAAATATTTGTTCTGAACATTACCCTTAGGCGATACATTATCAGAAAAATATTTTTTTAGCTGAGCTCTCAACAAAAGAAAGATACTCTTAAGTTTTACTATTTATCAATATTCATACTGACACAAGAACCCGTCAAAGTATCACAATTTTCCTGAGTTTTCTCGGGAATACTGTGAGAGGCAAGTAAAAATAAAACCACAAAAATCATAGTGACGAAAAAAATTTCATATACAAAATATGCACTTCCTAATTTTAAAATTTTTCTCATAATTAACCCACATAAAATTAAAATTTTAGTTCAACTCAAACTTTGGGATGACTTTTTTAAAACTTTCAATAAAAAATAACTTATAATTTTTTAGCTCCTGTGCTGTTTCAAAACGTTTTCTCAATTTTAACAAACCATGCCTGTAGTTTGCTTTTGCTGTATCATATGGACAATCCATAATTTGAGATATCTCTTTAAAACTCATATTGTCATATATACGTAACGTAAGTGCTTTTTTTTGTTTGTCTGGAAGCTGACTAACTTCACTTAATATAAGCACCTGAAGTTGTTTATTTAACAAATTGGCTTCACTTTTTGCTTCTGTAGAAATAAAACTTAACCGATCCAAACTTAGAAAACTTCTTGATGTTTTTCTCATTTTATTTCTCAAAGTATTAACCGTAATTTTAAACAACCAATTTTTAAAAGATGATCTCCCCTCAAAAGAATCAATTTTATTGTACGTTTTTACAAAACTGTCTTGAACTATGTCTTCTGAAGCTTGCATATCTTTTGTTAAACGATAGCAAAATTTTAACAACAAAGGACGATACTTTTTAACAATAGTTGTAAACGCTTGATGGTCTCCTCTTTTTACTCCTTCGACTAAACAACTATCAACACACACAGCTTACCCCCTTCCTAGAAAAAGTATGCAGATAAGCACAGATGAAAAACTACTTCTTGGTTTTGAAAATATGGTGGCATCTTGCCCCCAGCCTTTCAGCTAGCCTTAAATATTGCAATATAAATGCCATTTAACGTGGTGACAAAATGTCTTACTAAATTAAAATCATTATGTTTTCAGAGATTTTTAAAGGATTTTTTAATTTTTAATTCTTACTTATTAGAAATATCGTATGTTTTTTGAGAATCACTTTTAAATAAAGCAATATAGTCACTACTACAATTTTGAAAGAGTGCAAAAACAACAGTGACGATAGTTAAGGTGAGCACAAGGGCTTTAATCATATATTTTCCTCTTAAATGTTTATTTTAAGACTTTACTAAAGTACTTACTTTGTTTCTTCCACCTTTTTTAGACTGATACAATGCTTGGTCAGCACGATCAAATACATCTAACCAAGAGTGGTCTGAAGTATGTTTAGTTGAAACTCCTAAAGAAATTGTGACTGGGATTTTTACATTTTGGAAAGTAAAATCTTTTTCCTCAATAGTAACTCTAATTCTTTCGGCAATGTCTTCGGCTTGGTGACAGTCACTTCCAAGAAGTAATAGTGTAAACTCTTCGCCACCAGATCGAGCAAATAAATCATTACCACGAATTAACTTATCTCGAACATTTGTAGCTAAGCCCTTCAGGATATAGTCGCCGGCCGAGTGCCCATGAGTGTCGTTCACTTGCTTAAAGTGATCAATATCAAAAGTGACAATACTAAATGGAATATCTAAAAGCTGAGACTTTTTAAAGTACTCAATACCTTTGTGCTCTAAAGCCCCTTTATTATGAATTTGAGTTAATGGGTCAATCATTGCTCGATCATAAGTTTGAGCTGTTGAAACCGTTTCAATATTACCACGCTCTAAAAATTTAAAAATAATATTACCCAATTTAATTTGGTCATTGTTAGTTAGTTTTCTTGGAGTTAAGGGAACTAACATTTCGCCGTTTACAATTGTTTTGTTCGTTGATTCAAGATCAATAATACTGACCTCTCCAGCTGCCAAAGAGAGCTTTGAGTGAGACTTGCTTACACTTCCGTCATCAACACTAATATGAGCAGAAATGGCACGGCCAATGACACTGTCCGTTTCTTCAATAGGCCATTGACGGCCCACTGTATTTGCTGGCCCAACCAATAAAACCAAACAAGGGGGGGCATTGCCTGCCTCGGCTAACCTTAATTTAAATGTTTCGCTTTGAACTACACTGGTTTTCTCTAGCTCAGTTGCATCATCATCAAATTCGCTCATGTAATTATTTTAAAAAAACTTATCGATTTAGTCTACTAAGAAGTTCTTTTGTCTTCTTCTTGCTAGACTCAACGCCGGGCTGATTTAAAGGGTTCACTCTTAACTCATCGGCAATAGCTAGAACTGCCATCATATATATAGACATTAGTGCAGCCATACTTTGTTCATTTGTTTCTTTTAACTTTAAACTTAAACATGAAATGTTTTTTTCCTGTAAAGCTTCAACTGTTCCTTGTTTTTCTAATTTTAAAAGCTGCCCTATACTTTGGCCCACAAGGTTTTTTTGTGACTCAAACAAAGAAGATTCTAATAAATCACCTGTTTGCTGAGAGCGATTGTCCTCGATAAAAACAAGAAACTTATCTTTATGACCGTCAGAGATTTGCTGTAATATAGAATGCTGGTCACTCACACCTCGAGCAACAAATAAAGAGCTCACTCGCTCAGCCGGCAGCCCATCAATGTTTTTTTCTTTTCCTAAAGATTCCATCCAAAGTTGCTGCAACCATAAACCAAAACTTAAAAATGACTCAGAATAGCTCCAATAAAGATGAATCCACTCATCGCGTTGAAAACTAGATAAAAGCTCATTACAAAGCTGAGAAACTAGCTGCGGTTGCTCTTTAGCCCAATAAGCTCCGTGCTTAAATTGCACAAGATCTGCGCCCATAAAAGCCATAGGAATAAGACCACATGATGTGAATATACAAAAACGACCACCAACATCTTCTGGTAAAGAGTAAGACGGAACTTTATTTTCCTGAGCCCAACTGTGAATGGTATTATTATTAAGGGTGGTAATGACCGTAGAAATTTTGGCTAATGAAAGCTGAGACTGTGAGTAAATTTGAGAAACATAGTTAATAACAGCTTGAACCTCTGCTGTTTCTCCGCTTTTTGTAATAAACAGCCAATGACAGTCTTTTAAATCTAGAGAATTTATTTTTTGCTCAATATCAAATGCATCAATATTATCAAAAAACAAAATTTTATGATCTTTCTTTTTGAAATTGATAGCACTATATAGGGCCTTAACTCCCAAGCTGCTGCCGCCAAAGCCAACCAAACAAAGAGTTTTTGCCTGAGAGGCCAGGGTTTGACCCACCTCAGCCAGTTCGTTTAAAAGATCATTGTTTCTTAATGTATGTAAAAAATGAGGCTGATTGTTAACTATGAAGTCATTTAATTTATTACTTAGTTTCAAGGCTTTATTTTGACTGCCTGTTAATTCAATCATGATATAACTACATCCTCTTCGATTCGATGGTACCCCTTCCACTCTTTTAAGCGACCCCGTACAGGCTGAGTATCATCTTCAGTGTATTCCAAAATAACATATGTCAATTTTGTAATTTTTCCAAGTGATGTTATATCAAGGGAAGTCAGGTCCGTCCAAGTGCCAGTATTAAAGTATTCTTTACCACTAGAAAATTGACGATACTGGTAAACATGAGTATGGCCAAAAATAACGGTGTGCAATCGATCGTCTTCTAGAATTTTTTTTGCAGAATCACTGAGGTCAGGAAAAATAGCACTTTCTAAAATAATTTGCACTAAATCCTGAAAGGTCCAATTTCTGGTGGAATCTGTTTTTAAAAATGAAGAAATAAAATACCAAACCAGTTTAAAGAAACCAGAAATAGTAAATAAGGTTTCATTAAAAAGTGCCCAGCGAACCATTTTATTAAATGGACGGATTTTATCGACATGAGGGTGCTTTTGCTTAATTTTTAAAACCACTTCTAAAAAAAAGTGAGAACCAAAAGGTAAATTAATGATGGGCTCGGGAAGGTTTTTTTTCAAATAAAACTTTCTAGGGTCCACTCGATTAGCCGCCTCATGCATATGACCATGCTCAATATGAACGCCGTCAAAGTAATAAACGATATTTTTGTAGGTCACTTTTGAGTCAATCACCTCATCAAAGTAATTTCTTACTTTTGGCCAAAGCATTTCTTGATCATGATTACCAACAACATAGGTGACGGAATGCTTTTCGTTTTCAGCAAACTTTTTCAAGGTATTAAAAAATATCTTATGACCATTTACGATGTTTTTAAACTTTTCTAAACTGATGTCTTCTGTGATAATTGATAGATAATGGCCTTTATAATCAACTTGAATAAAGTTAAAAATATCACCATTTAAAATAATCTCAACTTCGTATTCGGAGTACTTACCCTTAGTGTAGTATTCAATAAATTCCGAAAATTTTTCATCAAAATAGAACTCTTCCAACGGGTTCATTCGACCGTCTTTTAGCTGTCTACCTAAACCCAAATGTAGGTCACTTACGACCAGTTTTATTTTTTTTGCCATCATCTTCGCTGTGTATAATTAATATTTATAAATTAGTCACCATTTGCAGCTACTTTTAAATCTTTTTCATCACTCTCAAGTAATGTTAAAGCTAATCGAAGAGCCTTCACGGTTTTTCTTAACATTTGTTTCTTTTTTTGCAGTTCTAAACTTATATATTTAGCTTTATCTCTATAGGATTCTAACTCGGTATCAATCTCATCAATCTGTCTTTTTAGGCCAAGTATATGCTCATCTTTACTTCTTTGCAGAGAGAAGTTTTCCAAACGAACAATCTCAAGGCGATTTTCTAATTCTCGCTCTCTGACTCTAATCTTTTTTAAGTTTGAGTTTAAACGACTTTGCAATTGTTCTTTTTCTAGTCGTTCCCCATCCAAAGATCTCTCTTTTTGATCAATGGCCGACATCAATAGTTTCTTCTCATCTTGAGCTTGGTCTTTTAGGGACGATAGCTCCAACTGTAGGTCACTTACACGAACTTGAAGTTCATCTCCATGCTTTTTAAAGGTCTGACTGGCTGCATGGAGTTTCTCGTTTTCACGACGCAAATCCTCAATCATAGATTCTAGGTCTAAGATTTTTTCCTGAGCCCGTTTTAAATTCATTGAATGATCTAAATTGAGTTCTGTTTGACTTCGAGCCCCTGCATGAGTTCTCAAGCTCGAGGTTGTTTTCGACGGCTGAGGTATTTCTAAGTCAGCCATCTCGAATTGACTGAGCTCTTCATCTGTAAGTTTAGTTGTTAAGTCTGTTCGTGAAGATGTTGTTTGAGAGTTCAAAGGAAGAACTTCTGTTTTAGCTAACTCTATTTCCTGCTCAGTGCTTGTCTTTAAAGACTGAAGTTCGTTAGACTCAGAAGACCCTTCGGCCAACAAGTCATCAACGAGCTCTAATGCTAAAACTTTTCCCTTTTTCTTCTTCATCTAGCAAGTTATCGGAAATTCTACTGAATTTCTTAATAATCACTAGATTTTTAAAACCTTTGTCGAGTTGGCTTTACTGAAGCTGGTCTCTGTTTGATACAGAAGCGGCCATAGCAGAGGCTCCAGACACTTGAACGACTTTTAAATACTCTTTCGTGCGATCTTGAAGCTGACTTAGGTTGAGGCTTTTAACTTTCTCAACACCCATCCCGGCCACAGTGAAACTCGCGGTCACACACCCGTGGATACAAGCACGCTTTACATCATCAAAATTCCAAGTTTTCAAGCTTGCCAAATAACTAAAAAAACCGCCAGCAAAGGTATCACCAGCTCCGGTCGGATCGACCAAGTTTTTCACAGGAACAGCAGGCATTACAAATAAACCACCACTGGCTTTATCATAAGCCATAAAGCCATACTCCCCTCTTTTAATAATAACATATTGAGGTCCCATTTCTGCTAAGCTCTGAATAGACTTATTGATGTTCCACTCACCTGTTAGCATACGAGCTTCAGTTTCATTAATAGTTAGAACATTTATCTTACTAATCATTTTTAAAAGAGTCTCTTTTTTGGACTCAATCCAGAAGTTCATTGTATCAGCCCCAACTAGTTTGGGAGATTTCACTTGTTCCAAAACTTTTAACTGAAGTTCTGGGTCAATATTAGCCAAGAAAACAATGTCAGAGTCTTGGTAACTTTCAGGAATGACCGGATCAAAACTTTCAAAAACATTTAAGTGAGTTTCTAGTGTGATTGCCTCATTCATATCTTTTTCATACTTACCGCACCACTGAAAAGTTTTTCCTGGAACCTTTTGCAAACCAGAAGTATCAACATTACGGCTGGTTAAAAGTTCAAGGTCTTCAGGGTTATAATCATCGCCAACAACACCAACAACATTTACAGATGCCAATAAAGATGCACTTAAAGAAAAATAATTGGCCGAACCCCCAAGAGTTTTTTCTTGCTTTTGATAAGGGGTTTCAATGGAGTCATAGGCTACAGATCCAACTACAAGTATCTTATTCATAATTTAAGCTTCCTTACGTCCTCAAAAAAACAGCAAAGGCAAAACTTAGACTTTGAGGCTTTGATGATTAAAAATGGTTTATGTGTATATTCTAACTAGTTTTTTTCTGTGCCGTGGTCAATTGACCGCAGGCCGCATAAATATCTCGACCCATGGTTTTTCTTCGTAATACTTGAGCTCCTAAACGAATGAGTTCATTCTGAAACCTATGAATAGTTCCTTCGCTGGGCCTAAAATAACCAGACTCAGGGTGCTCATTGAAAGGTATTATATTAATTTTACATGGTATTTTCTTGGTTAAGTGATAGAGCTCCCGAGCCTGATCCATGGAATCAGTCACTCCCTTTAATAAGACGTACTCAAAAGTGACTTTTTCTCTTGTTTCATCAGCGTAGCTTTGACAAGCTTCCATTAATTGTTCGATTGGCCACCTTTTATTAATAGGCATGACCTCGCTACGAACCTCATTATTTGAGCCATTAAGGCTCACAGCCAAACGAGTTCCTGATTTTGTAATTAAAGGAATCATAGGAACAATCCCCGAAGTAGAAACTGTGATTTTTTTTCTAGATAAGCCAAAGCCGTGAGTAGACGTCAACGTTTCTATGGAGTCAAAAACAGCTTGGGGGTTATCTAAGGGCTCACCCATACCCATAAACACAATATTAGTGATTTTTAAATCTTCAGGAAGCTTAAGCAAAACCTGATAATACTGGCCAACAATTTCACCTGCAGTTAAGCGTTTTTTTAATTTTTGCTTACCGGTATAACAAAATTTGCACGCAAGATTACAACCCACCTCTGAAGAAACACATAAAGTGAGACGCCCACCTGACCCAGGGATTAGTACGGATTCAACACTGAGGTTATCCCCTAAATCAAAAAGGTACTTTCTGGTGCCGTCGTTGCTTATTTTTTCAAAAATAACTGGAGGCAAACCAAACCTTAGGTGCTCAGATAAGTTATCTCGAAAACTTTTCGCTAGGTTAGTCATTTTTTCAGGATCAAGCGTTCGATGACCATAGACCCATTTAAAAAGTTGGCTGGCTCGAAACTTTTTTTCTCCTTTGGACTCAAGATACTCCTCAAGCTTTGGGAGTGTAAAACTATAAAAATCTTGAGACATAGATTCACCTTCTGAAAACAACAGCCTTAGAGAGCAGGAAATTAAAACTTTTTAGTACCATTTCAGCTATTTGACCGCAAGGCGACGGAACTGATTTTGTAAATTATTGCCCCCTAAAAGGAGGGCTAGAGAGGGGCTATTAAAACACTTAAAATAAACTTAAGTAATCGATATTATTTATTTTTATAGCGAAAGAAATTAGATTTTACTTTTGTTCGGCCAAAGAGGCTCGCAAGTCTTCCAAAGAGCAAGGAACGCTTCCTACTTTTGCTACAACTAGGCCTGCGGCATAATTGGCCAACAAGCAAGATTCTGGCAAAGACAGGCCAGAAGATAGTCCCAAAGCCAAAGTAGCAATCACTGTATCTCCAGCTCCAGTCACATCGTAAACTTGCTTGGCTAAAGTGGGAAGCTGTAGCCACTGGTTATTTTCAAATATAGACACTCCGTCTTTTCCCTGGGTAATAATCATGCGCTCAGAGCCAAGCTCTTTCATCATTTTTTGAGCCAGCAGCAACGGAGTTATACTCTTGTCTAATATAGAATCTCGCGAAATATTCAGAAGAGCAAAGCTCTCCTGAGTGTTAGGAGTGATAATGTCAGCTCCCTTGTAAAAGGAAAGTGGTGTTGTCTCGTGTGGATCGACAAGCACTAATTTACCCACCTCTTTTGATTTTTTGATGATTTTCTGAATTAAATTTTCAGTAAAGATTCCTTTATTGTAATCTTCAATCACAACGACTGAGGCTTGTTCTATTTTACTCTCAAAAGATTGAAAAACCTGTTTTTCAATGGCAGGAGAAATAAATTCTTTTTTTTCGTAATCAATTCTAACTATATGGTGAGCTTCATGTATGACTCTTGTTTTTTTGGTTGTCGGGCGTGAGTCGTCCACCACCAAAGATAACTTTTCAATACCACACTCATTGAAAATTTTTTTTAAATCTAAGGCCGATTTGTCTTCACCAACAACACTCACTAGCTCACAGCTTCCACCTAAACTAGTTATGTTTTGGGCCACATTGGCCGCTAAACCTAAGCGACTTTCTGTTTGCTCTACATTTAAAACTGGCACTGGGGCTTCTGGGCTAATTCTTTTCACTTCCCCTTTTACGTACTCATCAATTCCTATGTCGCCCACCACTAAAACTTGAGACTGCGAAAACTTTTCCAAAGCCTTCAAAGCCTGGCTTTTCATGATATGCCACTCATCAAGGCTTAATTTTTTTTCATTCATTCTTTTCATCTCCGCAAATATATTCGTTCTGAATATAGCATTATTATCGATCAAGCCACTCAAAAAAGCTTAGGTCAAAATCATTTCATATCCCTCTTTTTGGCCTCTTATTTTTGGTATTATTACATATGGCGTTAATAATCACTAATTTTATTGTTTCTAGGTATTTTAGGTGGCAATAACTCAAAGAATTAGTCAGTATTGTGGTTGATTTTTTCATGCTCATAATTTTGCGACCTAAAAACTTAAGGTGAAGACCTTAATGGAGATCAAATGGACTTTCTTACAAATGGTGAACTTTATCAAAACGTTTTAAAGAATGTCAGCGAAGCTGGCGACCTCATAAACATCAATGAAAATGCTCTGGAAAGATTAAAATACCCACGACGTGCCATCACCGTTTCCGTCCCTCTTCGAATGGATAACGATAAAATCAAAACTCTCACTGGTTACCGAGTTCAGCATAACCAAACCTTAGGGCCCTTTAAAGGTGGCTTGCGATTTCACCAAGACGTCAATGTTAGTGAAGTCGCTGCTTTATCAGCTCTTATGACTTTTAAAAACTCTTTACTTAACCTTCCTTTGGGCGGAGCCAAAGGCGGAGTTTGTGTAAATCCTAATGAGCTTTCTAGTGCTGAAATGCAAAGACTAACAAGAAGCTTTACTTCTGAAATTGGCCCTTTCATTGGACCAGACAAAGACATTCCTGCCCCAGATGTCGGAACCAACTCGCAAACCATGGCTTGGATGCTAGACACCTATTCTGCTGAATTTGGGTTTGCTCAAACAGGTGTTGTTACCGGTAAACCTGTTGAAATTGGCGGATCCCATGGGCGAGACTCAGCGACTGGTTTAGGTGTTATTTTTATTTGTGAAAAAGCTCTCGCCACAAAAAATAAAAAAATGGAAGACTCAACTATTGCTATTCAGGGCTTTGGCAAGGTTGGTTGCCATGCCGCTATGGAAGCTTTTAACCTCAACGCTAAAGTCGTTGCTGTCAGTGATATCAGTGGAGGAATCTATAACCCTAAGGGGCTGAACATACCTGACGTATTAAAATACACCTCCGAAAATGGAGTCTTAAAGGGTTACCCAAAAGCAGAGCCTGTTTCTAACGAAGAACTACTAGCTTTAGACGTTGATATTTTAAGCCCCTGTGCTTTAGATAACGCCATTCATTCTGGCAATGTTTCTCAAGTTAAAGCGTCCATAATTGTAGAGGGTGCCAATGGCCCTGTCACTTCTGAAGCCACACATCATTTACATGAAAACGGCGTAATGGTGGTTCCTGATATTCTGGCAAATGGTGGTGGCGTTGTTGTGAGTTACTTTGAGTGGGTTCAAGATATCGTATGGTTATTTTGGTCTGCCGAAGAGGTCAGAGAAAAACTAAAAACAATTATGTATCGATCTTTCGATACTGTTTGGGAGTTTGCTCAAGAGTCTAACAAAGACATGAGAGTTTCTGCCATGGCCGTTTCTCTTCGTCGTCTAGAAAAAGCTATGAAATTGCGAGGACTCGCTTGGTAAAACCTTGGCTTCTTCTTCCTAGTCAACTCGCTCATGACTTGAGCCCTTTTTTTTTAAGTCTTTACGGCGCACTTCGTCCGTCAAAAAAACTGTCTTGGTCTCCCGTAAAATGGAAAGGGCTGACTTTTCAAAACCCTCTTGGCATAGCTGGGGGGGTAGATAAAAACGCTGAAAATATTCAAGCCTGGTGGAGCTTAGGAGCCGGCTTTGTTGAAGTTGGCACCATTACTCCAGAGCCGCAAGGGCCCAACCCTGGGGCTATTATTAAAAGATTCAATAAAGAAAAAGCTCTATGGAATAAAATGGGATTTCCAAATAAGGGTATGGAACGAGCCCATAAAAAGCTAGAAGCTCTTGCTAAAGATCATCACACCCCTATTTTTGCTAATATTGGTAAAAATAGAAACACTCCCCTTGAAAAGGCTCATGAAGACTACATTAAAGTCATGAACAAAATAAATTCCTCAGTAGATACTTTTGTGGTCAACATCTCTAGCCCTAATACAAAAAACCTACGACAGCTTTTAGAAGCTAAATACCTAACTGAGTTTTTAAAGCCCATTATTGAACATAACAATAATCAACTGGGCAAAAAAAACCCAATTTTGTTAAAAATAAGCCCCGATTTAACTCAAGAACAAGTAAAGTCTATCCTAGATGTCAGTTTAAACTTAAATATTGATGGTTGGATTCTTACAAATACAACCACAGACCGCTCTCAACTTCAAAAAGCACCCACGGCCGGAGGTGTTTCAGGACAACCTCTTGCCCCAGCGAGTCGAAACCTCTTAAAGCTTTGCTGCGAGCATTTAGGCGACAAAAAAGCAGGAAGAATTGTAATTTCTTGTGGTGGGGTATTAACTCCCGATGATGTTTACGATAGACTAGCTCTCGGTGCGGATTTAGTGCAGGTATATTCTGCCTTGGTTTTTCAAGGACCATTTTTCTTTCAAAAAACTGCTCGGGAGGCCTTATCTCAATAAAAAAGAGACCGTTATGGGTTCCAGTTTCCACTGGAATTATCGTGAGCCAAGATAAAGTTCTTATCGGCATGAGACCCGAAGAAAAGAACTTACCCGGCCTCTGGGAATTTCCTGGTGGAAAGATTGAGTTAGGAGAAAGCCCTGAAGAGGCCCTCGTTCGTGAATTAAATGAAGAACTCGGTATTCAAGCTAAAGCCAATCACTTATTAATGGCCGTTACCCACGACTATAGCGGTGCTGGTATTTTACTTCTTTTTTATTTGGTAAAGTTTTGGAAAGGTGAACCTAAAAACTTACACCATCAAAAACTTCAGTGGGTGAAATGGAGTGAATTAAAAGATTACTCTCTTCCTGAAGCCAACCAAAAAGTATTACCTCAACTTATCAAAGAAATTGAAAGAGTACCTTAAATGTGGAGACGGCAAAAAGTACCTAAAAAACTAAATATTTGCATCGTTGCTAAACACTTTCCTATGTTAGGACGAGCCAGCGAATATGGTTTTTTATGGCCTATTGCCAGAAATCTAGCCAAATCTCATAATGTCACCGTTATTGCCTGGTCAAACCCTGAAAATAAAATTGAAATTGTCGAAGATAATGTAAAAGCTTTTTTTCTATATGAAAAAGGCCAAATGAGCTCATTTCCGCAAAAAGCCTACGAAAAATTTATGGAGCTAAATAAAGTAACTCCTTTTCACATAGTTCATAGCATCGACGGCACAGGGCTTGTCATTGGTAAAAACAAGAAAAATCATCAAGCCGCCGTGGCCTTTGATGTAGAATCGACTAGCATGTCACAAGTTTTTTCTTTAATTGGCTTAGCGAATGATTCGGTCAAAAGTATTATCAGCATTAGCATGGCTGTGGCTTATACGTTTTTGCTGAACTTTTTCTCAAAAGACAGGCCTTTACTCAAATGTGCCGATGGAATTTTCGTTTCCAGCCCGTTACAAAAAATTAGCTTAGAACGTTACTACCTTTACCCTAGCACTAAAACTTTCACTGTACCTTACGGAATTGAAGTGACAGATTTATCTCCGCGAGAAAAATCTGAGGAACTTCGTTTGCGCTTGAACTTACCTAAGCATTCAAAAGTGGCCGTTAGCCTCATTGATATGAGCGAAGCAAATGTGATTAAAAATATTCTCAAGGCCTTTGAAAAGGTCGCCATAAAAAAACCTTCTTCACGCTTAATACTCATTGGCAAAGGCCCTATATCGCGACCTGTGGAAAGCTTTATTTATGCCTTAGCTCTTGGCTCTAAAGTCATTTACATCAATTCCCCCAAAAGCCACGAGTTTTCCGATTATATTGCACTAGCTGATGTATTTATAAACCTAAGTACAAAAACTTCTGGTTTTGAGTCTAGTATTCTTGAAGCTATGGCTCAAAAGAAAATCATTATTGGCTCAGAGGTAAGCCCTGTTTCCACCATCGTCACAAATAATAAAGACGGTTTTTTAGTGCGACCTGCAGATATGAATGATATTAGCCGATTAATTTTAAGTATCTTTAAAGAAGAGTTCGATCTAGAAACCATCGGACAAAGTGCTCAAACAAACATACTTAATTTATTTGATATGAAAAAAATGGTGTCCCAAACCATTGACGCGTACCATAATATCCTTGTTTCTTCTGGAACCTATCGCCTTTAGATCTAGCCAAGCTTGCTCTTATGGCAATAAGGCAAAAATGCCTAGAAGCCTTATATTAGCTATGGCCCCAACTGAGCTCGACTTTAGATCTAGAGTTTCCACTTTTTTTATTTTTCATTTTATGTTTTGACCTTTTTCCACTTATAATTATAGTGGTTTCAACTATTTACGAGGAAATTATGACTAAAGCAGACTTAATAAATCTCATCAGTGAAAAAGCAAAAATAACCCGAGTCAAAGCCGAAACGGTAGTGAATACTATTTTTGATTCTATGGTGGAGTCTTTGTTAAAAGGCGATCGCATCGAAATCAGAGGTTTTGGTTCTTTTGTAAATCGTGCCTATGGCTCATATAAAGGAAGAAACCCAAGAACGGGCGAAGTGATTGAAGTTAAAAACAAAAAGCTTCCGTTTTTTAAAGTGGGCAAAGAGCTTAAAGAAGCTGTGAACGACTCTAATAAACAGGACTAACTCTTAGGTTTGGCTTCTAATCTTTACGACTGCTCTTTGTTCATTCTCAGCGGAAAATGTTTTAACTGACCGATATCTTTAATACTATTCATTGCCATATACAGCCGCTCTAGACCTAATGCTATCCCTACCGAAGGCGGCAAGCCCAACTGCAGAGACTTTATAAACTCCTCATCAATGGGTATATACTCTTTGTTTAGTTTTTTTCTATTTTTTTGCTCTTTTTGAAAACGTTCTAACTGTTGCCGAGGACACGTCAGTTCATTAAAAGCATTGGCAATTTCGTAGCCTTGCCAATACATTTCAAAGCGGTCCGCCCAGCCTCTCGAGTTTATTTTTGCTAAAGCCGCCTGCGACGGTGGGTAATCAAAAACAAATGTGATTTCACCTTGGCCCAAATGAGGCTCTATCTTATCAATAAACACAAGAAAGAAAAGATCATCCCAGCTATCAGTATCGTCTACTCTTAAATTCAAAGATTGAGCCAAAGCCAAGAGCTCTTTTTGAGTTGTTTCAGGGGTTAAACAAAAATTTAAATGAACCTGAAAAAGATTTTTCATTGTTGTTTTATTAATTATTGGATCTTGAAATTGAGGTTGTAAAGAGCCAAGGGCATGAATGAGTTCATGAATATCTTCAACTAAATGGTCCAAAGTTTTATATGCTCGGTACCATTCTAACATTTGAAACTCAGGTTGATGCTGAAACCCTAACTCTTTATTTCTAAAACAAGTTTTTATTTCAAAAAGAGAGCTCACCCCTTCAGATAAAATTTTCTTTAAGTGAAGTTCGGGACTCGTTGGTAAAAATAGCTTTTTTTTATAGGCTCCAAACTCAAACTGCACCGAAAAAGGTTCCAAAGTGGGTTCTAAACCGGGGCAAATCACTAAAAAAGGAGTTTGGGCCTGATAAAATTTCTTTTTGATAAAAAAAGACTCCACAGAACTTAAAAACTTTAGCCAACGCTCCTCTTGCTTCCAGGTTTCTAACGGACTAGCACAGTGGCCATCTTCTGAGTGCTCATTGACAGAAAGCAAACCTATTTTTGCAGAGGTTTGCCCTCTATTTATAAAGGCCACCTTGTCCCCTGAACGCAAATCTTGAACAAAAAATTCATTTGCGTTCCAACTTCCTGAAAACACTGACTCATTTCCATCTATATCTTGTAAAAGAACTTTGTATCTGTGGTCTTGCAGGAAATATTGCCCTGACGACGAAACCAATAACCGGCCTGCCATCCACTGATTCTCAGGCCTCCCCTGCTCCACCCATTCCGACACGCTAAGGAAACTTGATGGAGCACTACCACTCACAGAAAGAGAGTTAAAACAATTTATGAGTTGTTTTCTACGTGAGGTCATGGCGAGAACATAAGCAAAAAGTCAGTAAAAGTAAAATCCTCTCGTGAGTGAAAAACCTTATGCAAAATTTTACAAAAAAGTACATAATTATTGTGACTTTAGCTAGGTTGCCTGCTAACAAGAGGACAAGTAAATCCTTATGGAGGGACATTATGACAAAGCTAGATTTAAAAAATTTGAACTGGGAACAATTAAAAAAAGAAGCTGTTCGCTTAACTGACTTTAAGCAGTTAAAAAAAGAAATGGACGGACTAAAAAAAGATATTTCTAACTTTGATGTGAAATCTAAACTCAGTAAAAAAAATAAGGCTCGTTTAAAAGATTTAGAAAGAACTTATAAGCAAGTTGTTACTAAAATTTCTAAAACTCAAAAACAAATCGATCGTGAACTTGATAAAGGAATGCGTATCATCAAGAAAACAAAAAAAGATGTAGATAAGCGAATTAATGAATTAAAAAAGAACGCCAACGCTCAGAAAAGAAATATTGAAAAAACTACGAAAGACTTTTCTAAAAAAGTAAGTAAAGATGTCAACTCTCTAAAAAAGAAAGCGAAAAAGAAAGTTGCCGCCCAAAAGAAAACAACTCGTAAAAAAGCGACTAAAAAAGTAGTCAGTAAAAAGAAAGCCACCAAAAAAGTAGCTTCAAAAAAGAAAACAACGGCCAAAAAAGCCACTCGTAAAAAAACAACAGCCCAAAAAGCCCCAAGAAAAAAGGCTACGGCTAAAAAGTAAATCCTATTTTTTAGGAAAGTAAAATTTATTTTTGATCATTAAAAATTGGGGGGAGACATATCAGAAACTCCCCTAAGCGTTTCTGATATTTTCGGCCAAAAAGAGGTTCTTATGATGTTAGGTAAACAATTCTCCGACCGACACAATGGTCCCAACGCTGACCAAACTCAAGCCATGCTCAAAGAGCTATCTATCAATGGGCTTGATCAACTTCTTGAAAATGCAATTCCTGAAGTGGTTCGTAATATTAGTGCCCTTGACCTACCACCAGCCCTAAGTGAAGTGGCTTTTCTTGAAAAAGCAAAAAAAATTGCCAGTAAAAATAAAGTTTACAAAAACTATATCGGCCTGGGATATTCACCTTGTATCACTCCTTCTGTGATTCAAAGAAATATTCTTGAGAACCCCGGTTGGTATACAGCCTACACACCTTATCAAGCTGAAATTTCACAAGGACGAATGGAAGCTCTTTTAAACTTCCAAACCATGGTGACCAGCTTAACGGGCATGGACATGGCTAACGCTTCTCTTCTAGATGAGGCCACAGCGGCAGCAGAGTCCATCAGCTTAGCTTTTTCTGCCCAAAGAAAAAATAAATCTACAAAAATATTTATCTCTAAAAATATCTATGCCCAGTGCAAAGAAGTCATTAACACTCGCCTTGAGCCCCTAGGGCTTGAAGCCGTGTTTGGTGAAGTCACACCTCAAATTTTCAACCAAGACCAATACTTTGCCGTTTTAGTTCAGTGCCCTGATACCAACGGAAAAGTTTTTAATTACTCTGATGTAAGCCAAGCGGCAAAAGAAAATGATTGTCTGGTGATTGCCGGCGCTGACCTTTTAAGTTTGTGCCTTATGCAAGCTCCCAGTGAATGGGGCGCTGACATTGTTTATGGCAGCACCCAACGCTTTGGAGTGCCCTTAGGTTTTGGCGGGCCTCATGCCGCCTTTTTAGCTACAACCGATAAATACAAGCGCTTACTTCCTGGTCGAATCATTGGAGTCTCAAAAGATCGTCACGGCCGACAAGCCTTGAGGCTTTCTTTACAAACTAGAGAGCAACATATTCGCCGTGAAAAAGCGACCAGTAACATTTGCACCTCACAAGTTTTGTTAGCTGTTATGGCTTCTATGTATGCCGTTTATCATGGCCCAAAAGGTCTTAAACATATTGCTTTAAAGGTTCATCAACTGACTCACCATCTCTCTCAACAGCTCCAAAAGCTTGGTTTTAGTACAGCCAATGAAAATTATTTTGATACCATTCAATTAAAAATGACAAAGGAAGAAGCCGAAAGTTATTTACAAGCAGCTTTAGCTCAAGACATTAATTTATTTCATTTTGGCGACGGTCGATTAAATATTTCTATAAATGAAACCACCACTCAAAATGACCTTGATGCTATCATCCGTATTTTTAGCAAAGAAAATAGCAGCAAAAACAACTTCACCTTCTCTGAGCAAACCTATTTTGCCAAAGATCTTTCAAGAACCACTGAGTATTTAGAACACCCTATTTTTAATTCCTTTCATTCTGAAACTGATATGCTTAGATATATTCATCGCTTAGAAAAAAAGGATTTAAGCCTTACTCATTCCATGATTCCTTTAGGCTCATGTACCATGAAATTAAATGCGACCACAGAAATGTTGCCGGTCACTTGGGAAGACTTTTCTAGCCTGCACCCTTTTGCTCCAACAGATCAAGCCTTAGGATACATGGAACTGATCAAGGAGTTTGAACACTGGCTTTGTGAAATCACCGGCTTTTCAGCGGTTTCTTTTCAACCCAACGCTGGCTCTCAAGGTGAGTATGCAGGTCTACTTGTTATTCGTAAATATTTGCAATCTCTCAATCAACACCATAGAAATATTTGCCTTATTCCTAGCTCGGCCCATGGAACCAACCCTGCTAGTGCCGTTATGGCAGGAATGAAAGTCGTAGTGGTCCTCTGTGATGACCAAGGAAATATTGACGTTAATGATTTGAAGGAAAAAGCCAAAGAACACTCAGACCACTTGGCGGCTCTAATGGTCACTTACCCTTCCACTCATGGTGTTTTTGAATCTTCTATTAAAGAAATTTGCCAAACCATTCATAGCCATGGTGGTCAAGTTTATTTAGATGGCGCTAACCTCAATGCTTTAGTGGGCGTTTGCCAAATTGAAAAAATTGGGGCTGATGTTGCTCATATGAATCTTCACAAAACTTTCTGTATTCCTCATGGTGGAGGTGGGCCCGGTGTAGGACCTATTGGTGTTGCCGAGCATTTAAAAAACTTTATTCCTACCCATGAGATGAACCCTGATTGTGGTCCGACCACTGGATCCAGTGCTGTTTCGGCGGCCCCCTGGGGAAGTGCAAGTATTCTTCCTATTTCATGGGCTTACGTTGCTATGATGGGTGAGGCCGGCTTAAAAGAAGCCACTCAATTGGCTATTTTAAATGCCAACTATATTGCTAAAAAATTATCTCCTCATTACCCTATTTTATTCACAGGTAAAGATGGCTGGGTCGCTCATGAGTGCATACTTGATGTTCGCCCTCTCAAAGATCTTGCTGACATATCCGTTGATGATATCGCTAAAAGACTTATGGACTATAATTTTCATGCTCCAACAATGTCTTGGCCGGTGATTGGCACTCTTATGATTGAACCCACAGAAAGTGAGTCATTGCCTGAGTTGGATCGCTTTTGTGAAGCTATGATTGAAATCAAAAAAGAAGCCATGGAAATTGCTGAGAAAAATTTAGATAAAACAAATAATGTTCTTAAGAACGCACCTCACTCTATTCACACCATCACAGCAGATTCTTGGGACTACCCTTACTCTCGTTCACAAGCGGCTTATCCTTTACCATGGGTCAGAGAAAAGAAGTTTTGGACACCTGTTGATCGCGTAGACAATGTTTTTGGAGATAAAAATTTAGTTTGTACTTGCCCTCCATTAACTGACTATGAATAGGAATGTTTGACCTGAATTAGAAAATCATTGTAGGCTTTACATATCATCACCTTACTTTCAGGAGGTCTTAGATGAAAAGCCTACTTTTATTTTTTATGTGCAGTTTATTTATTTCTTGTTCATCTCCAAAAAATATCCAACCTCATACTTCTACTAAAAATTTTGCTCAACACTCATTACCAAAAAAAGAGAAGCTTCAAAATTCAAAAGTCTCTCAGTTAAAAGCCCAAAAGGTAGAAGTTGTTAATGATAATACTGCATCCAATGAGCTTGTTAACGCCCCTGAAAAAAGCTGCCTAGATTGGTTTGATGGCTGTAATACTTGCTCTGTTAAAGACGGTAAAGTTCTCTCTTGTACAGAAATTATGTGCTATGTGATGGAAGAGCCTAGGTGCCTGGCCCACAAATGAAGATTGCCAAAGTATTGTCCTTATTTTTACTAACTGTGCTTTTTACATCTTGTCATTCAAGTCAAAAAAAATCTGAACCCGTCTTTAATAACCCTCAAACTCCACCCTATGAGTGCCAAACATGGTATGATGGCTGTAATAAGTGCCGTGCTCACAAAGGCACTGTTGTTGCCTGCACACGCATGGCCTGTTTTGAGCAAAAAACACCCAAATGTTTAAAGTATACAACCGGCCCATCGAGCAAAGAGATTAAAAAAACAAAGTGTAAAAAAAGTGGGGGAACTTTTCAAAAAAACAATCAAGGCCAATGGATTTGCATGCAAGAAACAACCGATGCCAAGCTCCCCTGTGATACATCAGCTGAGTGCCAATCATTATGTTTATATTATCCTCGACAAAAAAGAGGGTTTTGCTCAAAGTTTAAACCCTTTATCGGTTGCGCTGAAGAGTATCAAAATGGAAAACACTTTCAGGTTTGCCAATAACTCAGGAGAAATAAATATGAATGATTTAACAATGTCCAGCTTAGGTGCGGGTTGCCTCATCTTGGAAAATAATAAAGTTTTATTGGTTAAATTAAATTATGGCCCAGCTAAAGGAGCATGGATACTCCCCGGAGGAATGGTCGAAAAAAATGAAGCTCCTCATGAGGCCGCTCTAAGAGAATTACATGAAGAAACAGGCCTTCAAGGTAAGGTTTTAATAAAAGTATCTTCTCGACACAGAACCGATTCAAAAAATAGAACAAATATTTACTGGGTATTTCTTTGCCAAATCACCTCTGACAAAGATACGCCCCTTATTTGGCCCAAAGAAGAAATTCAAGAAGTGAAATATTGGGATGTTGAAGAAGCAATGAATAGTCCTGAGGTTAGGCCAATGACCCAGTTATATATAAAGCAAGGCCTTGGCTTAAATCAGGAAGACATCATTATTGATAAAAATGACAACCGAACTGACACCATTTACTTTTAATAACATCCATCAAAGTTAACAGTTTGAGTTTCTCCGCTTACATCCATAGTAGCTGAACCACAGCTATTGACGGTCAAAGTGATTGTTCTTTCATCACTACAGCTTCCGGACCAATTTCCACTGACAGGGCAATTACAACTTCCACTTCCATCCCAAGTCAGATTGTTAGGAGTCATATTACAGGTTCCACCGGTGGAATTATTTGTAACTTGTAAAACACCACCGTTTAAAACCCGATTAGCTCGGTTTTCACCTGTGATAGTTAATGCCGATGTTGTTCTTGCTGAATAATCAAATAAAATTTCACCCGACAAACTAAAATATCGTCTTATGCCATCGTTAGTAAACTCGTAAGTATTTGTCGAGACTCTTGTAATTCTTTGACCAATAGTTCCTGATTTTTCAACATTAAGGGTGGCATTTCTTCGGCCAGTCATTATAAAGTCAGGATCTAAAGTTACCGTGTCGCCATCAGAGTCTAAACGGCAAGTGTTATCAGTTACACCATCATCAAAAGTAATACTAATATTTCCACTAAAAGAAACAGAACCCACGGTGCAGTTATCAAAATCTCGAGCAATCACGTTATTTGTACAAGAACTAAAGGTGCTGGCCGATGCACAAGAAGCCGCATAGGCTTTAGGAAAAATCGAAAATCTAGGTTCACCAACCTTATACCTAGCAAAGGTTTTTTTATTTCTTTTCAATAAGGCAAACGCTCCAGTATCGGACCCACTTCCTGCATCAATAGCCGCCATAGTACTTCCTAACTGCTGTCCCAATTCAATATCATCAAGCAAGGACTGCTCTTTTTCACAAGATGTTAATAAAACCATAACCAATGGCAAATAAATAAAATACTTCATAAAACCTCCAACCACTAAATAATCTTACTAGAGGACTTTTTAAAAACATAGGTTTGGTCTCAAGAGGAGACAGGAATTATGATAAAATTATGTCATTTGTTCCCAGTAGGGAGTGAGATCTAATTCAATCTCTAGATTCTTAAGTAAATTAAAGATTCCTCCCAACTTTCGATGTAAGAAAATGAGATCTTTTCTGGGAGGAGTATATTTTAAAGAAGATATAAACTTTAAAACGACTTCACGACTTCTTTTGGCATAATCCTGATCATCAAACTTGAAGGGCTGAACTTCTGGTCGAAAGGGCTCAAAGGAGGCCTGTAACATTTCAACTAAATTATCCTGGGCCTCTTTAGACTCTCGAGGATCTAATAAATCAAAATCATAAGCGGCTTCGAGAACAACTTTAGGGTCGTCTTGAACAAGAACACTTAAAAGTTTTTTATAACTGTTAATAAATTTTTTAGTGTACTTTTTGGTAGAACCAAAATCGAGCAAAACAAGAGCTAGAGGGTCTTCTTGAACTAAGTAGTTTCCAAAGTTGGGATCTGTTTGAACAAAACCATGATGAAAAAATTCTAGCATAAAAAGGTCTAAGATGGATTGACCAATAAAAAGTCGTTGATCATAGCTGGGCTGACTTTTAATCCACTCAAATAAACTAACGCCTGATATTTTAGTCATACATAAAACTTTTTTTCCACTAAACTCAGGAATAACTTCGGGAACTAAAAACTGATCATGACCTAATATATTTTCACGATACTTGGTTGTTGCCTTAGCCTCGTTTAAATAATCAGCTTCTAAGCTTAATGTTTTTGCGATCTCTTCAAAGATTTCATCTAGCTCAATTTGACGACCAGAAATTTTAAGCATGGGCTCTATGAGCTTTTTTAATATTTTTATATCTGAATGAATAGAGCTTGCAACCCCAGGGTATTGTACTTTCAAGACAACTTCTTTTCCCTCAGGCAAAGAAGCACTGTAAACCTGCCCAATACTGGCGGCAGCTATTGGTTTTTCTTGAAAGTTTTTTAACTGATTAAATTTTTCTTCACCCAAGTCGTCAATGATCTGTTCATACATAACATCAAAATCTACTTTTGGAGCATCACTTTGTAGTTTAGCTAATATGTCTAATGCTTCTTGAGGTAAAAAATCTTTAGCTTCAGTACTTAAAAGTTGCCCCACTTTCATGGCGGCCCCTTTTAACTGACCTAAGTTTTCACTTATAATTTTTGCTTGAGCTATTCTTAATTTTACATTTTCGCTAGCTTTTTCCTCAACAGTATTTTTAATCACAGTTTTAACTTTAGAAGAGAGTTCTTTTGAGGCAATTTGAGCCGCAGCCCCAAAAAGAGACAACGAACGTTTGAAGGGCGACTTTGGAGGAGATTTTTTAGCCATAACCATGTTTACATTTGTCTCGTTAAAGAGTCAAAAAATGTTTCATCTCAAATGCTTAGCCTTTTTATAAATATTTATTAAGTATTACTAAAGTCTTGGGCCTTTAGTCCCGATAATTAATTAGCGGTGTAATATTGTACGTTTAATCAAAACCGCATTGGATCAAACTATGACAAGCCCAATTCTAGTAGAAAAAACTAAAGTCTTTATAATTCTTTTTTTAAGTCTCTTTATACTTCAATGTAATGAAGTCGATGAACTCATTTATGGTGAAGAACCCGAAACTGAACAAACTCCCCCGGCTAACGAAGGCACTGAAGTTGCCTTTGTCCCTGGTGATGTTTCTGGAATGCTTATGTGGCTAGATGCCAGCGACAGTGACTCTTTATTTCAAGACAGTGGCTGCTCAACCCCTGCAGCCTCCAACTCAGACCCTATCGGTTGTTGGCTTGATAAAAGCGGTAACAATAAAAATGCCACCCAAAGTGAAACAAGCAGAAGGCCAGAGCTTGTTGCTTCGGCGCAGAACAACCTTGATGCTATTTATTTTGCTAAAACGAATCAACAAACCTTAGATATAGTTAGTGCTAACTGGCAACCCAACCAAAATTTCACAGCTTTTATTGTTTATTTTCAAGATACAGATAACGGCCTTGGAGTGATTATGTCCACTTACCCAACGGCAGCAGAAGACTTTATGATTACATCAAGTTCAACTGGAAATCGCTACAAATACTATGACAGAAATAACTGGCGTTTCTCTTCCTATTATTCCTCAGGGGACTGGATTTTTGAAACACATCATAGAACAGGCAACAGTCTTACACTTTACCACAATGGTGTTTTAGACAGCCAATTTCAAAACCTAAATACGGCTTCAGCGGGCCCAGCTCGCTTGGGTTCTTATATCAACACTTCTTTTAGTAACTTGTACAAAGGGCATATTGCTGAAATTGTTTGGTTTGCAGACTCATTAAGTGAATCAGATCGCTTAAAAATGGAAGGTTATTTAGCACACAAATGGGGTAGAGCTTTTCAGCTGGATAACACCCATCCTTACAAAGACAATGCTCCGACCACCTTTGTTTCAGCTCAGTAAAAAGCTTTTACTCATTTTTTTATATAGTTTTTCTTTGCTCTAAGGCCTGAAAATCAGGGGCTTCTATCAGTATCCAAGATGGGGGTCAAGAAAGCCCCCATAGACTCAATCAATGACTGAATTGATTGTATTATTTTGATTTAATTTTAAAAGTTATATAGCTTTCAATTTTCTTTTTTAATGGAAATAAAATCACTGTTTTTTTCATAAATCCCTCCGTCAACAGTCATAGATTATACAAATCTAGTGCCAAACAAAGGTCAGGTCTAAGTTAGTTTTTTTTCATCTGAAGGAAAAAAAACAGAAAAATGTGTCAGAAATTGTAAAGCTGTCTTTGAATTTAACACTAATTAAAGTCTTATAAAATTGTTTCACTTTAAGGCCATAGCTCTAAAGTGAAACATACTCAGTTAAAAGTGTTTATTCTTGAAAAATTAAATTCCAGCTTCGTGGCGCTCTTTATCGTCTAAAGAGCTTTGAATTCCACCTTTGAGATTTGCTCGGTAAGCAAGCTTTTGAATATCGTAAGTGAAGTTAGCGTCTCCTAAGCCAGGAGTTTGCCACTCAGGCCCCATTCTAACGGCGTCTACAGGGCAAGCTTCCTCACAAAACCCACAATAAACACAACGAAGTACATCGATTTCATATTTAATGGGGTATTTTTCTACCTCTGGGTCATCATGTTCACTTGCTGTGATACTAATACATTGAGCAGGACAGTTCGTGGCACATAACATACAAGCCGTGCAACGTAATGAACCATCTTTTTTAACAGTCAAAATATGGCTGCCTTTAAAACGAGGGCCATATTTGTATTTTTCTTCTGGGTAGTTCAGAGTTGGCATTTTTTTTAAGCCAAAAATATTTTTAATCATATTTTTGAATGTATACCCCAAGCCTTTAAGTATGCCAGGCAAGTACCATTTAGAAAGCTGGTCGGGTTGCTTTACCACATAACTCATAACTCACCTCTGTCGGAAGTAAAATGGTTGTTCTTCATAGTTTTATAAATTTTGGGCCTGATTTCAAAGTCAAGATCTTGGCCTTCAAATAAAGTCATAGCTTCTGATAAAGTTAAAGCGCCAGCCACAAGCGTGGTTACGTAATTAAAGTTTTGATCAGTACCATTATGGTTTGTAAACGTTCCGGATTTTTCTACATAACTTTTTAACGGAATTAAATAAGTGTTGGAACTGTTCGTCGACTCATAACAACTTGTCTGATTAGCTCCCATCCAAATAAAATTTTTCGCTTTAGACAGGGCTTTAAAATGACTTTCATATTCAGGGTAAGCCGAAATATTTTCAGGAGCCATTACAAAAACAGTCTCTATATTTCCTGACTCAAGTTCATTGAATAAGTTTTCTAACTTTTTAAGCCCAGAAAACTTACTGGCCTCATTTTGTAAACCTTTAGTATTTGGGTTTTTATCTCCACGAATCAAAAGACCATCAAATTCATCTTTACTGGCTTGATTATTCATCCAGTGATAAAAATTATTAACCCCTAAACCATCAAAAGACTTTAAACTGTCGGCATACTCTTGGTTAGTAAATTGCCCAGTATAGACCACCGCCACCTTGCTTGGAGTTTCTTTGATAGTTTCCAATAATTGATGACTCAATGATTTCACGGCACTTCCTGCAGAAACCTCTTCCCAAGTAGAACCATCAAATTTTTTAGCTTTTAAAAGTCGGCTTTCTTTGTTGGCAAACTTATAAAGGTCACGACCTTCATCACACATCCAATAGCCGTTTACATCTTCATTATGGTTCGGTTTAACTCTAAATAACCCCTCTTCGTTATAGTAAGTTTTAACACTACAACCTGTAGAGCAGCCGTTACAAATTGTATCAGCATTTTTTAGATACCAAACTCTTTGACGAAAACGAAAATCTTTAGAAGTTAATGCACCTACAGGACAAATATCAACTGTATTTAAAGAGTATTTATTGTTCAGAGGCTTATCTTTGTAAGTTCCAATTTCACTACGGTCGCCACGGTTAAAAATTCCTAACTCATTAGTTTTAGAAACCTCATCTGTGAAACGAACACAACGAGAGCACAAGATACAGCGTTCACTATCAAGAACAACTCTTTCACCTAAATCAACCACTTTACGCTTTTTTACTTTCTGCAAACCCATTTCAGGGTCGTACTTACCAAACTTCATATACTGTTCTTGTAAGCCACACTCACCGGCTTGATCACAAATAGGACAATCTAAGGGGTGGTTGATTAAGTGAAAGTCCATTCCCCAACGAACGATATCTTTAATTTGTTCGCTTTGGTTAGTTATAACCATTCCTTCTCTAACAACCGTGTTACAAGCAATTTGAGGACCACGCGCCCCTTCAACATCGACCATACAAAGGCGGCAAACACCTGCAACTGATAAACCAGGGTGCCAACAGTAATGAGCAATGTCTTCACTCATTTTTTTAAAGGCTTCTATAATGGTCGCCCCTTCTTTAACCTCTACTTCTTGGCCATTAATGGTGCATTTGGGCATAGCTCGATCCTTTTACTTTTGATTTACCTTCACGAATATAAAATTCAAATTCTTCTCTAAACTTTTTCAAAAAACTTAAGGCCGGCATAGCAGCAGCATCCGACAAAGCGCAAATGGTCTTGCCCATCATATGGTTAGAGATACCATTAATGAGTTCAAGGTCTGTCATTTTGGCTTCTCCCTTATAAATACTCGCAACAAGTTTATTCAACCAACCTGTTCCTTCCCGACATGGAGTGCACTGCCCACAAGATTCATGGTGATAGAAGTGCATAAGAACACCTAAAAGATCAACCATACAATTGCTATCATCAATAACTATCACGGCTCCAGAACCTAAAAAGGTGCCAAATTCTGCCATACTTTCATAATCCATATTTACTTTCATAGCTTCTTCAGCAGTAAGAATTGGAGTGGAAGACCCTCCAGGAATAACAGCCTTTAGTTGACGCCCAGGTTTCATGCCTCCGCATAAGTCGTTGATTAAAGTTTTCATGGGCATTCCTAAGGGAATTTCATAGTTACCGGGCTTGACCACATTACCACTGACTGAAAACAATTTGGTACCTGCTGATTTTTCAGTTCCATGTTTGCGATACCCCTCAACACCATCACGAATAATATATTTAACGGCGGCTAAACTTTCCACATTATTGACAATCGTTGGCTTACCTAAATAACCTTCGATAGCTGGAAAAGGAGGCTTTAATTTGGGCTGTCCTTTATAACCTTCTAAAGAAGAAATCATAGCTGTTTCTTCACCACAAATATAAGCACCAGCTCCAACATAAATATCCATGTCGTGATCAAAACCACTACCTAATATATTTTTCCCAAGCATTCCTGCCTTATAAGCTTCATCTAAGGCTTTTGTAAGAATACGAATACTCTCATCATATTCTCCTCTCACGTAAATGTATGATTTTTTGGAACCAATCGCAAAAGAGGAAATAATCATACCTTCAATAAGTTGATGAGGAGCTCTTTCCATCATCATTCTATCTTTAAAAGTTCCTGGCTCCCCTTCATCGGCGTTGCAGAGAAGGTAACGTGGCTCACCATTATCAGGTAAAAAACCCCACTTAACACCTGTGGGAAAGCCGGCACCACCACGGCCTCTTAGCCCAGCGGCTTTAACATCTTCTATAATTTGCTTAGGGTCCATTTTGAAAGCTTTTTCAAGCTCTACATATCCACCTAATTTTTTATAACCTTCTAAACCCTGAAACTCAGGCTTGTCATAATGTTCAGACAATACTTTTACTTGCATTACATTAGCTCCTTAATGACAGACACAGCTTTTTCAGGCGTTAAGTTTTCATAATAGTTGTCATTCACCTGCATCATCGGAGCAGTATCACATGAACCTAAACACTCCACTCTTGTGATTGTCACATTGCCATCTTTACTGATTTCATTTCCTTGCACACCAAATTCTTTATTTAAGTGAGAGGCCAACTCACGACCTCCATTCATACAACAAGATATATTACAGCAAACTTGCACATGAAGCTTACCAATAGGCTCTTTGTTAAACATAGTATAAAAATTTAGAATCTCATTAATCCAAGCTTCAGGTAGGTCCATGAGTTGAGAAAGTTCAGCCACGGCCTCAGGTGGTACCCACCCTTTATTTTCTTTTTGCACTCGATACAAACAAGGAATGATTGCTGAGCGACGAGTTTCGTAGCGCTCAATTTCTTTTTTTACAAAATCGATACCTTCACTAGATAATTTAAACATAATGATTTCCTTTTACCTATCTAACTCACCAGCAATTAAATTCATACTTCCTAAAATAGCAATAACATCAGCCACTAAACCACCAGTGATTTGTTCTGGAAACGACTGATAAATTGAAAAACAAGGAGGTCTAACTTTTAAACGATAAGGATTTCCACTTCCGTCACTCACTAAATAAAAGCCAAGCTCACCGTTAGCTGCCTCGGTGGCATCATAAATTTCACCAGGCTTAGGTCTAAGACCATGAATCACTAGCATAAAGTGGTTCATCAATCCTTCAATGTTTCCGTAAACATCTTTCTTTTCAGGAAGCACTATATTTTTGTCGCGAATGGTGAAATCGCCAGACGGAATATTCTTAGCAACCTGACGTATAATTTTTAAAGACTGTTTCATTTCTTCGACACGAACAAGATAACGGTCCCAAACATCTCCATTAGTTCCAACGGGAACATCAAAATCTAGAGTTTCATAGCCGTAATATGGGTTATCTTTTCTTAAATCTTGCGCTAAACCGGTGGCTCGTAGGCAAGGCCCCGTGTAACCCCACTCTATGGCATCTTTGGTAGAGATACTTCCGACATCACGAGTTCTGTTGATCCAAATTTTATTGCCGGACAATAAAGTTTCTAGGTCTGAAATACCAACCGTCATATTATCACAAAACTTCAAGACCTCATCATACCAACCATCAGGAGCATCTTGAGCCATTCCCCCCACTCTTGTGAGAGAAACTGTTAGTCGAGCCCCACAAAGCTTTTCAAACAATGTGTAAACCTGCTCACGAAATTGAAACAAATGAAAAAATCCAGTTAAGGCTCCAATATCAACCGCACTGGCAGCAATACAAACGATATGGTCAATCACTCGTGAAAGTTCACATAAAATAATTCTCATCGCCTGAGCTTTAGGTGGAATTTCAACACCTAACATTCTTTCGACCGTTTTACAGTAACCCACATTATTCATAGGAGCTGAACAGTAATTCAAACGATCTGTGTATGGAATCACTTGGTTGTAGGGGTGTGTTTCTGCCATTTTTTCAAAACACCTGTGCAAGAAACCAAGTTCAACATGAGCTCTATGAATCATTTCTCCGTCTAACTCAGCCATCACTCGTAAGGTGCCGTGAGTGGCCGGATGAGAAGGCCCAATGTTTAATGGAACTAAATTTTTGTTTGGGTCTGGTGTGTAATCATACTCGTCTTCGAAATGAATGGGTAAGGCTTCTGTGCAATGTTGTTGACGATCAGCGGGATAATCTTTTCGAAGGGGGTGCCCAACAAATTGATGATGGACTAAAATTCGCCTGAGGTTGGGGTGGTTATCAAACTTAACCCCGTACATATCATAAACTTCACGCTCGTACCAGTTTGCCGCTCTCCAAACTTGAACGGCAGTAGGTAAAGACTCACCTTCTGCTACTGAGGATTTTACACGAATTCTTTTATGGTTTTTAGACGAGTAAAGCTCATAAGAAATTTCAAATCTCTTTTCACGATCAGGATAGTCGGCCCCAGCAATATGCATAAGAAAGTCAAACTTTTGCCCATTTTTAAGTTGGGACAAAACATCAATGAGATCTTCTTTGCTAACATTAAGAACGGCATCACCATTCATGGATTTAACTTCAAATTTTTTTCCAGAAATACTCTCTGACAACTGGTTAGAAATTGTTTCTACATTCATCTGTACTCTCCAGGAACCCAACTTTCTTTCCATGGGCGTGGCACATTGTTGGCAATCATTTCTTGAATGGACATCACGCCATCAAGAACAGCTTCAGGTGTTGGTGGGCAGCCAGGCACATAACAATCAACGGGAACGACTTTATCAACCCCTTGCAAAACATGGTAAGCTCGATAAAAACCACCAGAACTTGCGCAAGCTCCCATCGCCACAACATACTTTGGCTCTAACATTTGTTCGTAAATTCTAACTATAACAGGGGCCATTTTTTCAGTAATGGTTCCTGCAACTAAAAGTAAGTCGGCTTGACGTGGAGAGAACCTAACCACTTCGGCACCGAAACGAGCCAAGTCATACCTTGGACCCATAATGGACATCATTTCGATTCCACAACATGCGGTTCCGTAGGGCATAGGCCAAAGAGAGTTTTTTCTTCCCCAGGCAACAATTTTATCAATCTTGGTTGTGAAGGCGTAAGATTTAGAAGACTCTATTAAATTACGCTGATCATTTGATTGGTTTTGAGCACCATCAGTCATGACTTAAGTTCCTTAAATATCAATTAGTTTTCAAACAGTAAATTAAGTACCATTAGTTACAAGCTCTGTCAGCGCTAGGTGGTGCTTAGACTGATGCGTTACCCTTAGAAATTTAGCCTAGTTTATCCAGTAAGCTGGGGTTGATCGCA
>JAHDIR010000018.1 GCA_020630675.1 Bdellovibrionales bacterium | reverse complement strand
GAGGTTACGCCGCTATTTTATTTTTTTCAAATCCACAACTTTCTAAAATATATCCGTAAAATGAAGTACGTTAACTCATCCACTTCAAGGAACATCTCATGTTTTCACATATAGTCTTCATTTAATCTTTTGAGATGACTTGAACTTCATACACTATGATATTGACGGGTAAAATTTAACATTTGAAGCTATTTTTATATTCCAGTTATAAATATTAATTTTTTGGATGTTACATTGAGCTAATCCCTTGATGCTATAAAAAAACTAGTTAGAATATAAAAATGAAAGTTTTAGAAAAAAATAAAAATTATGAATATTTATTTGGAAGATTATCATCATTGGGTAATTTTTACTCTCTTAAAACATCTGTAGATGAAAATGTTTTTAGGCGTGAACTAATGAGTGTCAAAAATGATTGGATTCCATATAATAAGAGCAAGCCTTGGTCGAATAGGTTTGGTTTAAGTCTTTTTTCAATTGATGGTAAGTCTAATGGAGAAATTGATTTAAATTCAGTATTTGAATGGAATAAAATGAATGGAACTCAATACGGCGAGATGTCTTTTAAGGCTCCCACAAAATATTGGAGCCATTTTTCTTCAATTTCTTCTTCTTTAAAATTTTTTACAAAATTTCTTGGTAGATCACATTTAATAAAACTTGATGAAGGAGGTATATTTCCTCCTCATAGAGATGCATACTGGGAGGGATGTGAAGTTTTTCGTCTGATAGCTTTTTTTAATTGTTCTCCATCTTCTTTGCACGTGAATTTAGATGGAAGGTTACTGCATTTCGATACGGCAAAGTTGTACTTTATGAATACAAGACTTGTTCATTCTTTGGTTAGCTTTAAGCCCAATGCCTTGATATTGGTCTTGAATGTTGAGTTGAATGAAGAAACATATAAACTAGTTTTAAATCAATTGCATCAACGTTAAGATATGATCTACCATACAGCTCTCTGGAGTTAAAAGTTGGCACTAAGGTTAAAAAAAAAATTACGTAATAGTCATGCTATGCGTTTAGTATTTTTTATTGTTATATTACATGTAGGGCATACTTTTTTTGGCAGTCTTGTCATTTATAAAAACAAAGAGATATTTCCGATTTCAAGTTGGTCAATGTTTGATCATTATAAAAAACATGAAAGCAGGTATAGTATTGAAATTATTTCTTTTAATTATTTAAATAGCCAGAAAATAAAAGATTTTACCTTGCCGTCGACAACAAAAATTCCTTCCGACCTTAAATATAAACTTTTAAAGAAAGTATTTAGAATGTCTAAAGCTGGTAAGGAGGGTGATATAGAGATACTGTTTAAGTCATTGTTCACAAATTATTGTAATGTTACTTTTCGGATTAAGAGAGTAAACTATGAGTTAAGTGCTGCAAAAAAATTAGATGATCTTGAAATTCAAAGTACTATGAAAACTCCTATAATTCGCATTAATAATAGGAACTGTGTCGAATGAAGAGTATAGGTAGTTTTCAAAAGCTTAGAGTTAGGTCGGCATCATCAATAATTTCTATCAAATTTTATTATTTGCTTTCAATACTTCTGTCACTAAAGTCAATATTTTATGACTGGCTCCCGAATAAAAATTTTTTTCTAATGCCGGAGCCAATATGGTCTGTTTTGTGGCTTGAGATTATAGAAGGTAGATATTATTTTTTAATTATTTCCTTTATGCTACAGTTTATTTTTTCAATATTATCAGCGATAAATCCATTCCATCAATTATTTAGATTAGGTTTTGCTTTATTTTTGTTCATTAATGTCTCAACTCATTACTCATCTGGTAAGGTGTCTCACAATTTACATTTATGGGTATTAACGGCAATTTTTTTTGCTTTTGGAAAAATTTTTAACTGCAATAACAAAAGAAAACTAATAGAAAATATAAGGTTTTTAATGGGTGCCCAGGTTATATGTTCTTTGACGTATTTATTGGCTGGAATAAATAAAATATTTTCTGGCTCAATATTCAATTACAATGTTGCTGCGTCTCATATCATGTCGAGATGGATATCAGAGGAGGTACCTTTAACAAATTTTGCATCATTTGTTTTAGGTTACCCAGATTTTTTGTATATTTCGTTTCTAATAGTTGTGGTAGTTCAGGTTTTGCAATTTTTTATGTGTTTTAAAGTTGAATTAAATTTACCACATGGCGTATTAATCCTCTTCTTTCATATAAGTACTAAACTTCTTTTATCCATACTTTTTTTTGAATCACTATACGTTGTATTGGCTATATTCATATGCCCGGGAGTATTTAATTGGCAAAACAAAAGACATCTTTACTGAGTATTCTCGAAAACAGAAGTGTCTATGTGATCTGGTAGTGCCGATATCAGGCTATTTAGCTCAGAGGCCTTTGGAGTGCAGAGGCCACACCCACAAATTTTATTAGGACAAACAATAATTGGCATTTTTTTTTGCGTGAGTTGTTTCTTTAAATTATTTAAAATTATTTCAGGAGCATCTGTGCTTCCAATTGCTCCTCGAGTACCGTCAAATCTTGCTTGGCAGGTTTGGTGGTGATAAATGGCTTTATTCTGTTGTTCGATATGAAGAAAAAACCAATTAACAGAACAATGCCAATTTTTAAATTTTGTAAAACTTAAGAAGCTTGTTTCTGACCATTGGTTATTTTGTGAGCTGCAGGTAGCCATCTTTCTTTTTCCACAACATGGACGGCCAAGGCTGCGGGCATTTTTTTTATGAATTACTTTTTTGTCTAAGTTTTCATTATTATCTTCTGAGTCTGAGAGATTTACTTCATCTAAGCTACCACTTCTCCAGAATTCTTTCATCCATTTTAATTGCGATGCTTCATATTTGTGATTGTATTTGTTGTTATCATCATGTTCTCCGATCATGCGGGGGACAAAGTCTATGTCATGCTTAGATAAAAATTTACAAAGATGAATACACTCTTGAAAGTAAGTTGGGTTGGCGTGAAACATGACATTTATTTTCATTGGAAACTTATTTTTTTTGAAGTAAAGAATATTTTCTAAAACTTTTTCTTTGAGTCTTTCAGGGCCTTCGCAATGGTAGGAGATAGTAATGAAATTTAAATTTTCAATAATAGCGTCACAAATTGCTTTGGATGTTGCCCCATTAGAGGTTAGGCTTAAATTTAATTTGTATTGTTTCTGATAATTATTTTCATATGTGGTTCTTAACCATTTGCAGAAATCAATGAACTTCGGATGAATAGTTGGTTCTCCACCAGTAAAGCTAATACTTACTTTTTTAGTTTTCCTATAAGGCATTAGTAGGCTTAAGTATTTGTAAACAAAATCAGCTGTCGTTTCGAGTTCATTCTGTTGCGCATGTGGGCTGGTACTGTCATGCCTATGTGCTGGGCAGTAAGTGCAATCAAAGTTACATCTTCGTCCAAGATCCCAAGAGATCAACATTGGGCTGGGGCTTAAAGATTTAATAATTGATAGTGGCTCAGACATTAAAAAAATTCCTTAAAGTTTGGTTGTAAACTCAGAAAGTTTTGTTTTCGAATTTTATCTAGTTTGGTGGTGAAGCTACAAAACTCTGGCCAGTAGTCATTGTTATAATTTTGGGTCATCATATAGTTTGAAATATTATCAGTAATTCTCAAAGATT
The DNA here is from genome assembly GCA_020630675.1 of Bdellovibrionales bacterium. Taxonomy (GTDB): domain Bacteria; phylum Bdellovibrionota; class Bdellovibrionia; order Bdellovibrionales; family UBA1609; genus JAHDIR01. The sequence goes on along the minus strand of JAHDIR010000018.1, from coordinate 46,204 downwards.
CATCTTTCAAGTTACTGCTGAAGGGCTCCTGCATTATCCATGCATTAAAATTTTTAAATTTCTCAAGTACTTGTATCTTTAGCTCGCGAGGCAGAGCTCGGATATTTAAGTGATATGGCTTATGAGCCATATGAGGAGTTATGATTGGTCTTTTGCGAGAAGAATTAAATTTGTGAAGCTTAGAGTCTATAAGTTTCCATTTCATAAAATCGGTTAAGTGAAAGATATTATAGCTCGTAACGGTGAAAGCGAACCAACAAACAATGTTGGAAGGCAGCTGGTTTATGAGATAAAGATTTTTTAGTACTTCTTTCCACTTTAAGGGATATCTTTGGTATTCAATATAATCTCCAAAACCGTCAATACTTGCTCCAATACGGACTTGTTTAAAATGAGACCATAACTCTGTCACCAAATTGGGTACAATTGTACAGTTAGTGTTGTACTCAAGAATTATTTTTTTTGCGCGTCCTTGTTTTACGCATTCTCTTAAGAATTGATAGTGATTTTTAATAAGCAGTGGTTCTCCACCGGCCATATAAATATGCATTATGTTATTCATATTGGTTTGCAGTTGTTTCCAAAATGAAGGGCTGTTGTGCCAATTGTAATCTTGTGTTGTGAGTTTATTGCCTACTTGAGTTAAGTTAACTTTCCCATGAGTGTCGTTGAAGCTATAACGTTCTTTAAGTAAAACCCAATCTTTGTACCAACCAGAACTATCTGCGGGGCCACACATTCGGCAGGCCAAGTTACAATGGTTACCAAATCTCAAGTCGTAATATTTTATGGGAACTTCAGATGTGTTAATTTTACCGTTAATAGAAGTTACCCTTTGAGCACAACTTTCATTAAAATCCCATTGTTCATTTTCATAGATTCGTCTTGATCGAAGGCCGTTACTTTCTTCATCCTTACATCGTTTACAGTTATCATCCCAAATTCCATTTAGAATGTTTTGTCTCATTTTCTTTATGACATCACTATTGCGAGCTTCTTCAAGTGAGTCAGAGCTTGCGTTGTATGGGGTTTTGCTTTCGTGCTTAAAGAGTAAGCCTCTATTTGCAGATACATTGGCTTGACAGCAAACACGAAGGTCTCCATTTGATCGTACAGCCTGAAACAGCCACGGTATTGGGCAAAAATTTGTTTTTGATCTTTTCATGTGTGCTGCCAATGGTTTTTACCATAACTAACATCAAATAACAAAGCTGTAAACTAAGTATTTAAGGGGAAGTTTTCCGGATATTTTTTTTCTAACCAATTAAAGAAGTTATTTAGTTTGGGGATAAAAAGCCTTGGGTTTTGACCTGAGTCTTTTTTTGCACTTAAGTATTGTGATAGTTTTAAATAACTATCATTGTCTTTTGAATTTGGGCTGTGTAGATCAGCAATATCATTAGCAATTTTTTCAACTTGATGAAGTATTCTTCTGGGGTAGGTATTTTTGTATAACCAGTTTTTCATTTGAATACTCACTTCTTCTAGAGTTTTTTCGTCATGAATTTTAAAGTTCATATGTTTGGGCTCAGTTATTATATTAATAGAAGGTAACTGCTGATCATCAATAAGATTGTTTTTAAAATACCAATCAATAGTATCAGTTAAGTAGGGAAGATTAAGAGCATGAACACAAAACGCTGGGTAAACGCTACGGCAATACTTTTGGAGCATTTTATAGTTTTTTAAAAAAACTACGTCTGAATAGCCTTTGCGAACAAACTCACCGCATTTGGAAAAGCCATCGTGACTCACAGATATTTTAACATTTTTAAAAATTTCAAGATAGTGCAAGATATTATTTTTGCCGAACCCAAGCTTGGATCCATTGGTATGAAACCATAGTTTTACATCTGTTCTTTTTATACTTATTAAGTAATCAAGAATGTCGTAGTGTTCTTGAATTAGAAAAGGTTCTCCTCCATTGAAGTGAATTGTTTCAACTTCTGAGAGAACATCAAAAACATCGCCTATTGTATTAGAGTTAATATCCTGAATTGATTCCACGCCTTTGTAGTTATATTTGTAGAAGTTCTTAAGTCGTTTGTCAGAACCGAGAGCACTGCTAAATGCTGGTTTGCAATGAGAACATTTGAAATTACATTTATTTGACCATACAAAGTCTAGGAAGAGTATTTTGAAGTTACTAAACTCACCCTTAAGATTAGTTTTTTTTTTAAAAAACTCATCTTTGTCTGAATATAATTTATTAATCATTGTTCTCATTGAGCTTCCCTGGGCCTTTTCTCTTTTTACACATTTTTGACAAACTATTGGGTCAACTTTTCCAGTTAAAAATTTTAACCTTAACTCCTTCATTTTTGAGCTATTGAAAATATTTTTGAGTCTATCTTCTTTTAAATTTCCAATGAGTGCATGAGAGTTTTTAGCAGCACAGCATGGATACACCTGCCCTTGCGGAGTTGGCCAAATAGAAACCCATGGAATATAGCAAGCAATTTTTTGTTCTGTCTTATTGTTCATAAGTGAGCTCTCGTGTTATTTTAATTGTTTTTATAATGGTGAATAATTTTTTTAAAAATATGAGCTTTCATAATTTTGTTACCAAGTTTATTGAGATGGCAAATATTATCACGATAAGTTGTGGCTTTTGTATTTGAAAAAATTTTTGTTAGATCAAAAATAGGCAGGCCACTTTGGTTAAAATTTAATGTAATTTTTTTTAGGTTCTCATACTCTTTTGATACAAAGACATTTTTATTACTTGTAAAAATAAATTTTTGTAACTCTTCGTTGCTGTATTTTTTGGAGTTTTTAACATATTGGTTTGGCTGCAAAAAGAAAAGGCTTGGTATTTTTTGTGAATTCAAGAAATCATATTGCTTTTTTATATATTCTTTCCACACATTGGCTTTGTTAGATCTAGCATGGTTGTAGTCTTTAGGTGAATAATAGTTTGAGTTAGCGACTTTATGTTTTTTTAAATTTAAATAAATCTCTTTTTCTTTATGTTTTGATAATTTTAAATAAGACTTCCAAAATAAGTGCACCAACTTACTTTTGGATAGAAGTTTTGATTCCTTTATTTGAAGAGTGAAATTCAATCGATTATTTATAGCCTCCTGAAGCATGAAGTATTTCTTCAAATAAACATCATTTTTTGAATAAAGCAACGGAGAGTATTGAGGAAATAAAGTTGGGTACTCCAACCCATTTGAAGTAACAATTTCGTTGTAACCATCAATGTTTATACTAAAATTTATGTTTTTTGAGAAGAGAGTTGCTGCTATAAATTGCTGAGGCTGTTTGTAAGCAGAAATAGCAAAATTTAAAAATTTAATATTAGGAAAATTATGAAATATAGGATTAATCTCACTTAATTTTCCAAGTAGAGAGGCCGCGTCCTTATCACTGAGGCTTCTTGCGAACTCACTGGCAACGGAACCTCCAAAAATTCCAATGACAAAATTAGCGCTGTTAATCTTTTGAAAGTCAGTAAAGTCTCTAAAGCCATCTCGATTAAAGCCAATTTCAGGGCTCGGATAAAAGGTATAGCCAAGATAAGGGTGGGCTATTTTTCTTTCATTTGTAAACTGTGTGAAATTCCTGGTTATTAAACTTGAGTCTTTAGTGAAAGAGCTAGAGTTTTCTGAGGAAATTTTCTTTGACCTTTTTACGTATAATTTGTAATTGTGAGTTTGATCCCCATAAAATAAATAAGCAATACAATCAAAAGTTATAACTAACGATAAAAAAATCAAAACTGATAATAATATATGTATAATTTTTTTGATAAAATATGCCCCTGTGCTCAAGCCGGCTCAAAGCTCTGACTTGCGTTCAATATTTTTATATAAAATAACCTACAATTCAAATTTTTATATTCATGGTTAGAGTATTTATGACTAGTCATTTTTGCAGTTATTTGGTAGATCTTGATATAAAATAGTAACCTCTTTAACTAAAGTTTTAAAATGAAAAACTACGATTTCACACAAATTCCATTTGATCAAATCGAGAGTGTTGGCCAAAAGAGCTTACTTAACAAAGATTTATTTTGCGTGAGTTGGCTTCTTGGAAGGTATTGTAATTACAGCTGTTCTTATTGTTGGCCTTATGCTAGTAGTACTCAAAAAGATCATCGCTCGACAGAACTCTTAAAAGACACAATGCGTGAAATAAAAAAGCAATCTAGGGAAAGGGGGTTTAACTCTTTTCACTTTTCTTTTAGTGGGGGAGAGCCCACTTTACACAAAGGCTATCTGGAGTTACTGCAGCACTACGCCGATGACACAGTAAATACAAATTTTCAAAGTTTGCATATGACTTCTAACCTTAGCCCCGGAAAATTTTGGTTTAAAAAGTACTTAGAAGTTACCAAGCCAATTGATAAAGTCAGTATTACGGCAAGTTATCACCATGAGTTTGCCGACCGAGAGCAGTTTCGTGAAAAACTTCTTTTATTACAAGAAGAGGGGATTTATATAACAATTAACATTGTTATGGTGCCAGAATTTTTTCAAAAGTTGTGGATTAATGCTCATTACTTTCATCACGCTGGGCTCAATGTAACCTTGAAGCCGCAAAGTAATTCTACGGCAACGGCAGTTGTTGATGCCTATGAGCCCTGGATGCGAGATCTTATGAAAAAGGGTTTACCTCAACAAATTAAGACCAAATTTATTCAGAGAAAAAGTAGCGTGAGAGTTTTACCAACTCCAAAAGCAAAACCTGATTCTGCGGAACTTGTACCTAAAACTCGCCTTGGCCTTAAAAAATCTATTACAGATTCTTTTCAAGTTGAAATGAACGCCAGTGATGGCAAAAAGTGGTATATCGATCAAGCCGAACGCTTTAACGCTTTTGGATTTAATAATTTTAAAGACTGGGAGTGCTCTGCAGGTTTTCGAAGCATTATTATTCGTGAGCCTGATGGCTCGATTAAAAGAAGTTATAGCTGCGCTGATAAGCCTTTAGGCTTTATTGGTAAGGGTTTTAAACTATTTGATCAACCGGCCCCTTGTATTAGCAGTAGCTGTGTCAGTAGTGCTGATAGTAAAATTCCCAAAAGAAAGCCAGGAACAAAATGGCCACTTTACCCATCAATTGAAATTATGGAGCAAACTGGTTTTGGTCCTCCAGTAGTAGGTCGATAGTTATCGTGGTGGTTATCAGTGTATAAATACTCAGAAATTAAGACTGTTCATTTGGAGATATCAAGTAAATGCAATGCGGCCTGTCCTATGTGTTTACGAACTATTTGTGGTGGGTCTATAAACCCTCAGCTTCCACTTGAAGAAATAAATTTATCTCAAGCTAAGAAGATTTTTACTCCTCATTTTTTAAAACAACTTAATAGAATATACTTGTGCGGAAACTACGGAGACCCTGCAACAGCAAAAGACTTACTTGAAATTTTTGAATACTTTAAATCTCATAATCCTTCTTTACGGTTAGATCTGTTTACCAACGGATCTTTAAGGTCGACCCAGTTTTGGCACACTTTAGGCAAATCAATAAACTCTATTAATTTCAGTATAGATGGCCTGGCTGATACAAATCATATTTACCGCAGAAATACTAGCTTTGATAAAATTATGGACAATTGTGAAGCTTTTATTCAAGCAGGTGGAAAGGCAATTTGGGACTTTATAGTTTTTGCTCATAACGAACATCAAGTGGAAGAGGCAAGGTCACTGAGCAAAAAAATGGGTTTTCATAAGTTTGTAGTCAAAAAAACGGGGAGGTTTTTTAGTAACACTTTGTCTACTGGTAAAGATGAGCAAGTGGTTTTTGATAAAAATCAAAATATTGAATACACTTTAAAAAAGCCGTTGAATGAAAAATACCAGAATACATCTTTGCAAAAAGAAAAAGCTTTGGTGGAAAAGTATGGTAGTCTTATAAACTACTTGGATAAAACGCCCATTAGCTGCCGCGTGGAAAAAGAAAAATCGCTTTACATTAGTGCTCAAGGCCATGTCTTTCCTTGCTGTTGGACAGCTAACCAGTTATATCCGTGGTACTTTAAGCCAAAGAGCTCTCCTATTTGGGGTTTGTTGGATAAAAGTGGTGGGATAGAAGGTATAAGTGCTTTTCATGATAGTGTTGAACACATTGTAAATGGATCCTTTTTTCAAGATATTCTTCCTGAGTCTTGGAATTGCTCATCAATTAAAAATGGAAAACTAAAGGCCTGTGCAAAAACTTGTGGCCAAGAATTTAATCCTTTTGCCGCTCAGTTTGAAGCCAATGAGACAAGAACATAAAACGATCTTGGCAGACAACCTATAAGTTCTCTTTTTTCATTGAGAGAGTAAATATGTTTTTAAGACATAAAGTAATAAAGATTTGGCATTGATGAGTATTGATTAACTACCTTCAAATAGGTTATAGAAAGATATGCCTTATATGAAAAACCTTCCGTCTCATTTACAAGAAAAATATAGTACATTTTGTGTCTTGCCTTGGATTCATCTTTCAACTCGACCTAATGGGCATCTAAGGGTTTGCTGTACGGCAAATGCTTCGTCAGCAGGTAAAACAAATAAGAAAAAATTTGGCGGTGAAGTTGGTATTTTAAAAAATGACGATGGTAAGCCAGCAAACTTGAATCATACAGACCTACTATCGGGCTGGAATAATAACTATATGAAAAGTGTCCGTCATCAAATGCTTAATAATGAAGTTCCGCCGTCTTGTGTGAAGTGCTTTAAAGAAGAGCTTGCTGGGCATCGCTCAAAAAGAATTTGGGAGACCGAATATTGGCAAAGTCGAGTGAATCTTGATGAACTCATAGCAGACACAAAAGAAGACGGAAGTGTTCCCCCTAAACTATATTATGTAGATTTACGTTTGGGCACGAAGTGTAACCTCAAGTGCATTATGTGTTCACCTCACGATAGTTCTATGTGGGTGTCAGATTGGAAAAAACTTTACCCAGAGATTGAAAGCGCTCCGCTAAAAAAACTAATGGTATGGGATAATCATGGCAAAGTAGATGGGGCCACCTATAACTGGCACAAGGACAACCCTCAGTTTTGGTCGCAACTTTATGACCAAATACCACATATGAAGCAACTTTATTTTGCCGGGGGAGAGAGCACTATTATTGAAGAGCATTACGAGCTTCTTCAGGAGTGTATTGATAGGGGCTATGCCTCACAAATCGTTCTTCGTTATAATAGTAATGGAATAGAAATGCCAGACAGGCTTTATGATCTTTGGCAGCACTTTAAAAGAGTTAGGTTTCACTTTAGTATTGATAGCATTGGATCTATGAATGACTATATTAGGCACCCATCGGCTTGGTCTTCTATTGAGAAACAACTCAGAAAATTAGATAATACTGACGATCATATCGAAGTCACCATTGCCTGTGCTGTGCAAATGCTAAATATGTTTTATATACCTGACTTTATTAAGTGGAAGTTAAAACAGAATTACAAAAAAATTAATCCTTGGCCGTTGGGGGCGGGAATGATTAATTATCATTTTGTTTATCACCCAGCACATTTAAATGTAAAAGTGTTTCCGGAAAATTTTAAAAAGAAAATTGTGAAAAAGTACGAAGAATTTTATGATTGGTTAAAAGAGAATTTTAGAGATGACGAAGAATTTCTTGAAAATACCTATGGAATAAAACGGTTAAAGGGGATGGTGAGTTTTATGAACTCAGAGGATTGGTCAAATAGAATGCCAGAATTTTACGAATACATTGTTAAAATGGATAAAATTAGAAATACAGATTTTAAGAGTACTTTTCCTGAAATGATAGAGTTACTGGAGCCTCAGTCTTTATGAACTTAACGAAAGCGCTTAACTTAATTCAAGGAATAGAAGAATATACCGAAAGTTCTTTAATAAAAAATTTAAGAAAAACCATGGCGCGCTATCCAGAAATTGATTTTTCAGATGCCTTTAGTCGTAATCAAATCATTAGTAAGGTTTGGCTTAAAAAAGAGCTTTTAAATTGTTTTGGAAAAGACTTGGGTGCTGTACATATTCTTTGTGGTTGGTATGGATTAATGGCTGCAATTTTATCTGATCGAGATGAGTTTAATATAGAAAAAATTCGTTCCATCGACCTAGATGAAGCGTGCGTCGACATTGCAGACAGTATGAATATTGATTGGTTTAATAATAAGTGGAAGTTCAAGGCTTTTCCCGCAGATATATTTGATTTAAATTATGAGATGGTCACCCTTAAAACCAAAAATGGTATGGGTGAGCTAGCCACTTTAACTGAGAGAAATGACTTATTAATTAACACTTCTTGTGAGCATATTGCTGATTTTTCTGTTTGGCGTAATATGTTACCCGAAGGTAAAAAAGTAGCCTTACAAAGTAATGACTATGACTTACATGTTCAACACACTAACTGCGCTGACAGTTTAGACGATTTTGTTGAAGATTGTCGGTTAAGTAAAGTTCACTTCCAGGGGGAAAAACAATTTAAGGACTATACCCGCTTCATGGTTATTGGAGAGGTGTAAACTTTACCTACAGGCTGACTGGCTTGAATTTAAAATCAGGCTTGGTTTTTTAACCAGATTTAATGGTTTGCTTTGTAAAAAAAATCATCTCAAGATTTTGAAAGTGTTTTCTTTCTAAGCCTTTTATTGAACTGATATCTTAAAAAATAATAGGGCTTTGTCAGAGCAGAGTATATTAGCCATAAAAGGCTGCCTTTTTTGTAGCAATACTCTCGTAGTTTCCAAGGAATGCTTTGTACAAAACCACGTATTTTCCAGCCCAAAGAGTATAAAATCCAATAAGTTTTTATAAAAAAGTATTTCACCTTTCGGAAATACTTATAGGCACTGCGCTTAATCTTTCCGGGCAACCAGAAAAGGGGACGTATCATTTTTTTGTTAATTTTATAGTAGCTATGTAAACAAAATTTTCGCGCTTTGTAGTAGCCTGTTCGAAGAGTTCTCATGATTTTTCCCGGTAACCAGTATATTTTTCTAAAAACATATTTATTTAACTTAAAATAGAAATTTCTTATTATTCTCATCATCTTTCCCGGTAGCCAGTATATTTTTCGTAAAATAATTTTATGAAATTTAAAGTAAAGGGCCCTGCAATTTCGTACAGTTTTGCCAGGCAACCAGTATATTTTTCTAAAAACATACTTATTTAACTTATAGTAAAAGTTTCTTATCATTCTCATCACCTTTCCGGGCAGCCAGTATATTTTTCGAAATATTATTTTATGTAGCTTAAAGTATAATGCCCTGCAGTTCCGTACGACCTTTCCAGGCAGCCAATATATTCTTCTTAGTATGAGTTTATAAGTTTTGTGGTAAAGGCGCCGACAATGTTTTTTTAATTTATTTGGCCACCAGTAGAGCTGGCGAGTTAAACGCTGTAAAAATTTTTGAATTTTTTTCGAAAGAGAGTAGTAATGTTTTATAAAAAAAGAATTAATCTTTTTCCATGAGCAATGAACTTTAATACCAACAAAACGAAAACCTCGGCGAATAAAATTTTTCACACGCACGGAAAACCAAAAAAGCCTATTGGTTTGTCTTTTGTATTCAATATTTACCTTTCGTTGTCGGGTTTGAACTTTTAGAGAAAAATATTTTCCTAAAAAGCCAAAGGCTCCCAAGGCACCCAGCCAATTTTTAATATTATTCTTGCGACAAAAATAACTCCAATGAAAACCAAACTTGAACATTAGGTGAAATAAAAACCATACGAGTGACTGGTAGCCAGATTGAAGTTCAACAGTATTGTCTTTTTGCGGTATAATGCTTTTTATGTGACTTGCAAATACATCAGCCTCATGGTGGGAGGAGTTTATAAGCTTTCCACGCCCTTGCATAAACCCTTTTTTGAGAATAGAAAATGTATTCACTTTTAAGTCGTGTAATATGCTCAGCTCTTCAAAGAACAAGTGTTTATGACCATGATTAAAAAGGCGCTTGGTAAGGCTTACCTCCGAACCACCAAAAGTTATTTTTGAGTCGTAGTTATAGCCTTGTTCAAAAACGTTTCTTTTGTAAGAAGCGTTTCCACCAATCAAATGATGGGTTTCATTTTTGTCATTGGCTGATTTTTTTAGCCAAAGATTTGCATTTTTGGAGTAAATAACTTCAGAGGCACTTAAGTTTTCTTCTCGATCTAAATAGCCGCCGCCAATTCCTGAGGCATCTGGGTGTGAATTATGATAATTCAAAATTTGTTGTAGTTGAGACGTGGAGTTCAAAACACAGTCGTCATCTACAAAATAAACAATATCACAAGATGAAAAGCGTAAGCCAAAGTTACGGGCAATATTGCAGCCCTTTTGTTCACTCACATAATATTTAAGGTCAAATAGTTGGTGAGAAAAATCATTAACGACTTGTTCACTTTTTTTGTCATGAAAATTAGAAACCACAATCACTTGAAACTTATGAGGTTCTAGGTCTTGGTTGACCAAAGATTGAAGCAAGTTTTTTAAGCCAGCAGGGCGTTTGTGCGTGGGAATGACCACTGAAATTGTATTGCTTAATCCCATTTTTTGAAGTTATATCATTTGCAGAAAGAGAACAATTGGCAGTAATAGCTGCGTAGTGTCAATTCCCTGGTGTGCCAGTTTAAATAAGGCTTATGGTTAATCATTATAAATTAAAATTTAAAAAAAACTGCTCTAAAGCTTGTGATTTTTGTTCAGATTGGGGCAGTAAATCCCATCAAGATTTAACCCCCTTGGATGGCCCAAGGCTTTCCCAAAAAATGCTTCCTTATAAGTCTTTGTTATTACCTTGTAATTTTGAAGGGACTAAGAGTGATAATGCATTTTTGAAATCACTCAAATTAGAACACAATAATTTAGTGCTACAAATTCATATTGATGACCTAAAAGGAGCCTCTCAGCAAAAACTAAAGGCTTACCACAGGGTTGAGGTTCTTTCCGACGGTCTTGAAAAATTAACATCGGCCCCTGTCTTGGTTCGCACAGAGTTTTCACAGGTTAATTTAATTGTAACCAAGCAAAACTGGAAGGGTATAGTTAAACATTGGTTGAGCTTGTCAGCACCAGTTCGGGCAAAAATAAAGTTTATTTTTTTGCAAAATGAAAAAGGAAAGAAAAAGTATTTAAAATGTAGGGAAATGTTTAAGTTTCACTCTGAGCTCATGAAAAAAGATAAAAACCTTAATCAGAAACAGTTTGAGGCCGATCACGATATTTATGACACCCGCGTGGCTCAGGATATGGATTTAGAAGCCAGCTTTCAGCCTATTTTTGAAAACAAGATCAATTCCTCTCAGCCACAACTATCCATAGTTATACCGTCTTACAACAACAAAAATGAAGTCTTACAAACTTTAAAATTTTTAAATAACCAAACTATAAAAAAAGAAGCTTACGAAATTATTTTAGTCGATGACGGTAGCTCTGACGGCACAACAGATTTTATTATGGAAAACTTTCATAAGTTAGGCTTTCAAATAAATTTTAAGCTTATTCATTACCCTCGAATTATTCCTAGGCAACCTGGAGATCAGAGGTTTCGTGCTGGTTTAGCTAGAAATGTGGGCGTAAAACAAGCCGTGGGTGAGGACTTACTTTTTAGTGATGCAGATATTGTATTTTTAAAAGATTCTCTTGAAAAAATAATTTTAGAACTCAAGCAACATTCTGTGGTTCAAATAAAGAGATACTATTTAAATGAAGGAGTGAAAATTTCTCACTTAAATCGTTCTGATTTTGATATTGATAAAAATTCATTTCACCCAAATGATGGCTACTGGAAGAAATTTTATGAAGATGAAGGTAATTGGATGAGCTACAGATGCCCATGGAAATATATTTGTACATTTGGCTTGGCTCTTAAAAGAAAAGATTTTTTAGAGGTGGGGCGCTTTCGCAAGATTTTTTTAAACTATGGTTTTGAAGACACCGACTTGGGTTATCGTTTGTTTCGAAAGGGGCTAGCGTTTAAGTTGAGCTCAGTGGCAGCCTTTCATCAGTTTGGAAAATATGAAAGAAACGAGTATAGTCACAGCAATATGAAGCGTCATATGCTGCTGTCAAATACGGCCAAAATATTTTATCGACACTATGTTGACCCTATCATTTACAAAGAGCTGCCTTCTTTCTTGCAAATTTAAAAGCATGATTTACTGGTAATTAATATTTACTAGCCCTTCATATTTTTTATTCGTTAGTAAGTTCAGGGTTAATGCCGTCATTAATGGCCTGAGCCAGTTCAATATGATCGGGATGACCAATCACAGTTTGGCTAACTTCAAATGGAAGCATTTGTATATTTGCAACTTTTTCACGCTTTAAGAGGGCCATTTTTTCGTAGGCCTGCTCAATATGATTTTTAAATTCAGAATCGGCCGTTTCAAGATGTTTTTTTATGGCCTCGAGGGCAATCACAGGTGATTCAGGCTCATTACAATACAATAAAGAATCACAACCGGCCTTTAAGGCAAGTATAGGAATTTCGGCTATTTCGTAATGATTTCTAAGGGCCCTCATGTCAAGATCGTCTGTAATAACTATATTCTTGAAGCGTAATTCATTTTTGAGAAGATCTGTTATGAAGGCTTTAGAAAATGTCACCGGGTTTTCAGCATCAATGCTGGGGAACTTTATATGAGCCGTCATAATAAAGTCGACCTTGGAGCGTATAATTTTTTTGTAAGGAATAAGCTCACGTTCATTGAGTTCATCCATGGTGAGCTGTTCAATAGGAAGCTCATCATGACTATCGGCAATAGTGTTTCCATGACCTGGAAAGTGTTTTGCGCAAGTTAAGATATCAGACTTAATATAACCACGAGTAAGAGCTGAACCAATTTTGGCCACAATCTCAGGATCGATTCCGGCCGACCGGTCTCCGATGACTTCATTTTTTGGATTGGTTAAAATATCTATGCAAGGGGCAAAATCAAGGTTAACTCCGACGGCTTTCAGCTCAATTCCCATGGACTGACTAAACTTAAAAGCTAAAGAGGTAGAGTCTAAGTCGGAGAGTTTACGAAGAGCTGGCCACTGGGTAAATGGTGGTTTCATCCTGTGAACTCGCCCACCCTCCATATCTGTACTTATAATAAAAGGCATATCGTTAGCGGCTTTTAGTGATTGAATTTCAGCACAAAGTTCAAAAATCTGTTGGGGCTCTTTTAAGTTACGATCAAATAATATGATCCCACCAATATTATTTTGAGTAATAAATTTTTTTTCATCATTGGTGAGAGTGGTACCACTAATGCCGATTTGGAAGAGTTGTCCTAACTTGTTGTTTAGCATATGAGCTCCCTAAAAATAATAATGGGTTTGGCTGGGTCTAGCTTTAGGTTTTGAAAAGCTAGGGCCAAAGTTCATGGCTAGCATATCAGCAAGCAACCAGGCAGTAAACCTCTGAAATATTTAAGTTATTATCTATTAAGACGAAGGTCTAAGTGTTTAACCCATTTATTTATAGAAGTTATTTTTAGTGCCACTAGGTATATTATTAAATAATGCCTGGACAGACTGTTTATCTAAGCCAATACCATTAGTGGCCATAGCTGGCTTTTTTACCAACTGACCTTTGAGTTTAATCTTAGGGGTTTCAAAGCTATAAACATGTCCAAAGCTGTCCATTAGGTTATTAAAGTGGTCAGTTTTAAAGTCATTAGATATTTTAAAGACATCTTTACCGTTTATTTTTTGCACTCCTACAGTTTTTGCAGAACCAGAGTAAAGATTACCTTCTTCTTCGGCTATGGCGTTGTAAGGGTAGTTTGTTTTACTTTTTAAACCAGTAGCTAAAATTTTATGAATTAAAAAAGTAGAGAGGATGCTATCTTTTTTAATTTTTAAGTCGAGCCCTTTCTTAACAAGTTTTTTTCCTTTTTTGAGCTCGCCTTCGGTGAGAATAGCTTTCATTTTTAAATTTTTAAATTTTGCATCAATGAGCTTAACGTTGGTTTCTTTGTTCGGGCTAGTTTCTCGGTAAGTATATTGATAACTCACAGGTCTAAAGTCTTTAGTAGCCAAAGCATTCAAGCTTTCAGTCGTTTGAGTATTAGACATAGAGGTTTTTACAAAATAAATGGATTGATACTGCTGTTCTTTTTTTAAAAACTCATACCTCTGAATAACATAACCAATATGTTGCTGTCCAAGAGTGATTTTATAATACCCTTCAAATAAAACTTTTCCTTTGGCTATGGAGGAGAAAGATATGAATACAAGAACTATACTAAGGTAGTGGAGTAAAGATGCAGAAACTTTTTTTAACATATATTTGATGCCTTTAAAGAGTGTAATGTTTATTTTTTATAAACTCTAATAAGCAATAGGTTCTCTTGATTGCTCAAACCTGTCAAAAACAAATAAAAAATTTTAACATTACACTTAAGAAAGACTTACTATTGCTTCGAGAAAGGTTTAAAATAATACCAATGAAGTTAAGTCATGCTCCCGCTCTTTTAGGTAATCAAAAAGGTCAAATGGCCATTTTTATTGCAATTATATTTCAGGTGTTGTTTGTTCTTTTTGCAATGTCCATTAATGTAGCTTTGGTGGTGCATGATAAAGTAAATTTACAAAATGCTACAGACTTGGCTGCCTATTATGCCGCCCAAAAGCAAGCCGAGTTATTAAACGTAATGGCCCATCAAAATTATCAAATTAGACAATCATGGAAGTTACTTTCATGGCGCTATAGATTTTTGGGTCAATTTGGAATTGGAGGAGAAGACTACTCAGCAACAAAGTCTCACCCGGCTCGTAGGGTTGCCAATTTTGTCGATGAAAATATATTTATTCCTAACCCAAGAGGAGCAGGGGAGGTTGCGCAAATTACACCAGCTGTTTGCATGGGGTATGGCCCTCAATGGTCTCATGTTTCAAGAGAACAAAATATATGTAAAAGCAGAGACGCCTATATTAACTTAACTCCCCAAGTGAGAGAGTACCCAGGTATAACAGCGATTATTCAACAAACTTTAGTAAATCGACAGATAAATAATAGCTATAGGGTGATTCAAAATGACTGTAACAATATAGCGGCCTTTAATTATATTTATGGAGCCTCTATAATGTTGGGCTTTCGCTTAGATCAAAAAAATAGAAAGGAAGTTATTTATGGTATAGCAAATAATTTATCCCAAGAAGGAAATAATTTTTACGACCTAAATGGTGATTCTGTATTTGCTGGTGTAACTAAAATGGTTAAAAATAATTTAACTTTTGCAAGCACAGAAGGTGAACCTAGTATTGAACTGTATAATTCCTTGAGTGGAGTTAAAGTAGAGGATTGGTTGAGTGAACAAGCAATTTTACCATCCTTACTGTATGTGTATCCCAAGCAAAGTGATTGTGCTTCAGCGGGAAGAGCCCGACACATTGCCGAGGCCCCCAACAGAGATAATGTGAAAAGTATTATTGATCGAGTCGACCTTTCAGGGGCTTTGAGAACTTTTTCTGAAATGGAAAACATTAATAATATCTATCAATACAGTTTAGGGGTAGAAAAAAACCCTTGGCAGTGGGTTTATTCTGGCGTTAAGGCGACGAGGCAAATACGTCCTTTGTTTTTTCCTTTTGGTGAGCCTCTTACAATCACGGCAAAATCATTTGCCAAACCCTTTGGTGGACGTATAGGGCCTTGGTATCGGGAGAGCTGGAAGCCTGGTGACAAAAGCTCTTCAGGTGAAAAAACAGATATCTTAATTGCTCCGAGAGTTTTGCCGGGTTCAGTCGATTTAGCTGCCATAAAGGATGAGCCCAATCGTTTTCCAAATTACGCGAGATTTCCTGGTGATAAAAAAGGTTTAACATCTAACTTGGCGTTAAACTCCTTAGAAAGAGCTGGTTATTTTCAAGCTGAAAGTATTCTTAATTATGTCACGGTTTTACAAAAATTTTGGGACGGAGAAGAAGACGATATAACTTATTTTGATTATAGAAACAATCAACCCTCTCGATTGGGAGAGCTAGAAGTTTCGGCACTTGCCCCTGATTTATTTGATGTCACCTATTATTCGATTGATCCTCACTTTTCTAGAGTTTATTTAAATAAACTGAGAGAAAATAAAAATAGCATTTTAAAAGCAGGGCAGAAAGTAAGTGATATTTCTCAAGTAAAAATTAGAGGAGACCTCGGTAGTAAGCAAAAGCTAGACTCTAATCCGACTTTTGGAGTTAATGATCAAATCACTTTAAACGTTAAAAATAAAAAAACGGAGTCCTTCTACTTTATAAAAGAAAAAGCTCATTTATTAACCGCTTGGCTTCATGGCGAAGAAGCTTTAAATTTCACTCCCGCCAATGTTAAGCCGTGGTTTTCTAACTGTAGCCCTGATGGTTTTGATGATGAGCGGTCTTATTTTGTTCCAGGTTCTTGCGCTGTGAGCGGAGGCAGAACTGGTTACTCTGTGAAATTGTTTTCTCAAGGAATCTTTGATGAAAAGTTACCTCTAGGGGGGGCTGGCTCAGAAGGAGTTGTTGCCAATCGCCCACCGTCAGGTTGGTAAGGTCTATTGTTTTGTATTTAGGCTTTTCAATTATAAAAATTTAAAGACTTGCAATCGTATCATTTATTTTTTGTTTAGATTTTAGAATTTTTTTATTGGTAAAGTATTTAATCCAGGCGCTAAGGTTTTTTTGCATTAGCCGATCGTATTCATTAATTTGCTGAACCAGTTTTTTTTGCTGAGGAGTATACTCTAAAAGTTTAAATCCATCTTCTTTGTTAACAATGGGTTCAATGGAAACTTTGAATTCATGGGCCGATTTTCTTGCCTTAATGACTTCAAAAAATAAATCTTTTCCTTTTGTCACCGTATCGGGGGTAACCATAATTTTTATGGTCATGAAGTGCTCTTTAGAGTTTTTAACCTCATCGCGCCTTTTCTCGGCCAAAAAGTAAATTTTTTTGATAAATTTTTCGACGTCAATAAACTCAAGGTGTACGGAGAACAAAAGGGACGAAAACTTATTAAGAGTATAAAGATAGTCTTTAGTGCGGCTACCATTGGTATTAGTAACGAGTGTAATATCTTCTTTAAATTTATTTTTGAGATAGCTAACAAAAGCAAAGAAATTAGGATTAATGGTGGGCTCACCACCAGAAAAAGTAATTTTCATTTTTTTATCATCAGAAAGATTTTTTTCTAAGTTTGTAATCGCTTGCATAAAGTCAGTCATAGGTATGTGGGGACTTTTTTTATCATGAACATATTCAGGACAATAACTGCAATCAAAATTACATCGTTTTCCAACATTCCAATTAATAGCAATACGATTAAGTTCTCTTAGTTTAAAGTTACCATCAAATGCGATAGCTTTATCGAGTACAGCTCTGGGAGCATTGATATCATGCTTTTTAATTTTATCAAATTCAGCCTTTGTTTTTGCTTTGGGAATAAAAATATCTGAGCCACAATGACAAGACTCGACAGGACAAATTGTTGGTTCTTTTTTTAACTCAAAACTTTTATAAATGTTGCCAAGCTCTCCTCCACTTTTGCAAACAGCGCCAAAAGTTCGTCCACTATTTAGAATATTTATATTCTCCATGCCAAGGCCGCAGAACCATCCTTTCCAAAGGTTTAATTTTTTAATTTTAACGTCTGACATATCAATAAAAGCAGTGTTTTCTTCACTGTCAGTGACCATGATTTCAGATTTTTTAGCCATGAATTAAAAGTCCTTATTTAAAATAATGGGAACCCTTAATAACTAAGCTGATTTGTTTTCTAGGGCAAGGCCTTAAATGTATTCAAAAGCCAGGGGTATGCTCGCGCACCTTGTCGTAAATATCTAGTATTACTAATTAAATCCTGAATTGCAGTGGCAATTGTCAGAGAAGCATTCCAATATTTTTTTCGAATCTAATGAAAATAATTGTGCTTTTGCCACTGAGTTATTAGCCATTAAAACGCTGCCTGAAAAGCCAGAACGATCGACCTCAAGTAAGACCTCTTCGGACAATAAAGCCATTCCTTTTAGCTGAGAAGCAAATAATTGCTCAGCATCTTCAGGAAAAAGCACTTGGTTTTTTTCTAAAGGGATGGGCAGGCCTTCGTTGTCGACATCAAAAAGGGTTACAGTCCATCTTTTGGAATTATCACCAGGGACAATGCTTAAGCGTTTTTCGAGAGCCCCCGACTTATAAATTAAGTTGCGTTTAATAATTTTATTATTATTGGCTTGTGTCCAGCCTTTGGCCTCCATAATTTCAGTTAAAGAAAGGTGGGGCTGAAGGTTGTTTTCTAAGCAGTCAGCAACAGGCTTAAGTTTTGAGGCCATTTCTATTTTACGATCAATTTTTTTATTTCTTATCACGAAATTTTTCTTTTTTATGTCATTTGGAGTCTTTGAAAAAGAAGTTTTTAAAACTTCTTTTTTTAAAGAAGGGGAGCCACTTTTAGGTTTAGGGCCTGTTTCATAAAATAGAATAACGGATAGAAGTAAAATAAGTACAGAGGCAAGATAGCGCTTTTTCATAACTTAATAGCTTTCCTGGTAAGATGGACAGCTAGTTTGAAAATACCCAGCTGGATGCTCGCCCCATCTCCACTCAATGCTTGAGTTAGGGTTTTGAATGAGTTGGTCATGCTTAATTCTTTGCCAAAGTTCACGCACATCAATGACTTTTCCTGGTGCATAATCTAATTCACAAAAGTTTAAAAATTGTTCTTTCGTTCGTCGGTAATTATCTGGGTTATCTGTAAATATATCGAGTGCATAGGGTTTAAGGTGAAAGTATTTATCAGGAGGAGTAGAGCTTCTTTCTTCTGTTTGGAACTCTACTGTTACGTCCATAAAGTTTTTTAAGCGAACAAAATATTCTTTTAAACGCTTGTCTCTAGAGTAAGTAGAGTATTGATCAAATTCACTAGCATTCATGCAAGAGCGGCCGTTATTTGTTATTTTGTTATAATAATCTGTAGCTTCTTTGATCACACTGATGCGGTTAAAAGAAGAGTAGCAAATATTAAACATCAATCGGCGAGTTTTATCTTTGACCCCTTCTTTAACCAATTGAGTTTTTTCAATAATATAGTCATTGAAATTAATAACATGAGCATTTAGTTTTTGACTGACCTGAAATTGCTCAAGGCTAAAGCCTTCTAGGGAGGATGTTGGTTTATATAGTTCGTCGGGTCTTTTGAAGCGACGATATCCGTCACTAAACCTTGTATAGTCTTCAGGTACGTAGGCTGGAAAACTTAAATATTTGTGTAAAGTTTTAAGGCTATAAGGTGTTGTTGAGTTTAAAGTCACTGGAAAGCCTTGTTTTGCCCATTCTATAATTTGATAACTATGCACTCCTGGCTTTACATAAGTTATTCCAGGAAGAAGGCTGTCGCGGTTGAGAGCCACGGGCACTGTGTCCTGGGGCATAGAGGCTGTACTGAGCGTCATGGCCAGTAATTTAATAAAAGCTTTTAGGCGATCAATATTTTGCGGAAACTTATCCCAACGTTTCATTTTATTAGATATTGGTTTTTTAGAATTTCGAGTAGGGTCGTTAACAGCAAAAGGGAGATTGTTTTCATAAGCAAAAATAGCACGCATGGCATAACTGGCATCGGCACAATCGGTGGGTATTCCGTAGTAAACACTTTTTTCATCGGTGAAAATATGGGCATGCCAGTCAGTAGTAACCCACTCAGAGTACTGATCTTCCCAACGTTGATCCCAAGTATTAAACGAAGTCCAAACATCAGCGTAGGTTGGAACTGACAACAAAAGCACTAAGCTAATAAATAGTCTTTTCATGATTTCTCCCCCAAGAACATTCAAAGTGATTAAAATACCTTAAGACTTATGAGCAAGCTTTGAAAATGAATAAATTGTAATAAAAACATAATGATTCTCTTATGGGTTGTGAGTTTTTATAATAAGGCGAGGCATAGGTATTTTAAGAGATTGCTCAAGAGGAAAGACATTGATATTAATAGGTTTTATTAAAATAAAAAGATGGGGATAATAAATGCTAAACAAAATTATTTTAGGTGTGAACTCAAAAGGGCAACAAATTGGTATAGAGCCTAAAATGGCTAACCGTCATGGTTTAATTGCAGGAGCCACGGGCACAGGAAAAACAGTGACCCTACAAATTTTAGCAGAACAATTCTCAAGCATGGGAGTTCCAGTCTTTACGGCCGACGTCAAAGGAGATCTCTCTGGACTGTGCGTTGCCGGCAATGACCACCCAAAAATTCAAGAGCGCGTAGAAAAAATTAAATTAGAAAACTTTGAATTTAGGGGGTACCCATCAACATTTTGGGATTTATATGGCAAAAAAGGTTTGCCTATACGGGCGACAGTATCTGAGGTGGGTCCTGTTCTTTTGGCGCGTATTCTAGATTTAAATAGTGCCCAAACCGATGTAGTTCATATGGCTTTTAAGTTTGCTGATGATGAGGGCTTACTCCTTCTAGATATTAAAGACTTAAGAGAAATTTTAAAAAATATGTCTGAAAATGCAAAAGAAATAAAAAATGATTATGGCAATATTGCGAAAGTCACAGTGGGAGCTATTCAAAGAAAGCTCATTACTCTTCAAGAGGCTGGAGGGGATCATTTTTTTAACGAGCCAGGTTTAGATTTAAACCACCTTATGCAATGTGATTTTTCTGGTAACGGTGTGATCAATATCCTAGATGCGCGTGAGCTTATGAATGACCGACGACTTTACGGAAGTTTTTTGTTATGGCTTTTGTCGGAGTTGTTTGAAAATCTCGAAGAGGTGGGAGATCCAGAAAAACCCAAAATGGTTTTCTTCTTTGATGAAGCTCATCTTCTTTTTGATGATGCACCAAAAGCTCTTATAGAAAAAATAGAAATGGTGGTTCGCTTAATTCGCTCTAAAGGAGTGGGAGTTTATTTTGTCACACAAAACCCTATGGATATTCCTGAAGATATCTTAGGACAGCTGGGAAATCGCATACAACATTCCTTGCGAGCCTTTACAGCAAAAGATCAAAAAGACGTGAAGGCTGCGGCCGGAACATTCAGGCCTAACCCTGACATTAACACTGAAGAAACCATCACCAACTTAAAAACGGGTGAGGCTTTGGTATCAACGTTAAACTTAGATGGAGCACCACAAATGGTTGAGCAAACTTTAATTTGCCCACCCAAAAGCCAAATGGGGCCCATTGAAGATGAAAAAAGAAAGGAACTCATTTCTCGTTCACCATTAAACGGAATTTATTCCAAGCAACTAGATAGACACTCTGCTTTTGAAGAACTTAAAAAAAGACAAGAAGAAAAAATGAAAGAAAATATGGAAGTAGAGAAAAAAGCATTTAAAGAAAAAAAATCAGTAGGTCGCCCAAGACAATCTTTTGGTGAAGCCTTTACTAAATCTGTACTTCGATCAGTGGGTTCGTCACTGGGGCGTTCGTTAATTCGAGGAATTTTAGGGTCTTTAAAAAAGTAAAGGGCCTGTTTAGGCCCTTAGTTATTTGTGCCCAAGAAAGTTTTAGGGCACGAATAATTTTTGTTTGTTGTATTGATTTATCTAATTAGTTTATAAAAACTTTTTAAGTAAATCAGTAACTCCATCGCCGCCTTTGCTTTTTACAAAATCCATAACAATAGGGGCAAACTTAGAAACCATTTCTGCATCTAAGTTTAATGACTTAAAGGCTCCGGCTAAAGCAGCATACTTTCCTAGTCCACCCATATCAACGCCAAGAGCAGAAGTAGCAGCGCCTAACATTCCACCAAGACCACCACCAGCATCTCCAGCAGCAGGAGCAGCATTTAAAGCCTCACTAACATCACCACCTAAAGCATTTGTTATTTGTGAAAAGTCACCTTCAGAAAGTTTTTCTTTGGCCATATTTAAAATTGCGCCCACGCCGCCTTTGGCTTGGTTTGAGTCTACGCCTAATTGTGAAGTTAGCATTCCAAATAATTCGTTCATTTATGAACTCCTTTTGTTTAAGTTAAATTGCAAAGTAAGTATTAGTTGCTAGGTCACATTATATGACAGAATTAGGTTTGTAAAATGTCACCTCTTTTTGTTGATCAGAAAGAAAAATTCAAAGCACAAGAGTGTTTGATAGGGTTTGGCCAGGGCTAATGTGTGCCTTGGAGCTAATGACAGAATTTTCTAGATAAACGGAGTTGTTTTCCTGGGGCCTAGAAAAATCAATAACATGGCCCTTATACAAATTTAGTTTATTAGGGTTTATTGGGGATATGCTGATGATTTGGCGCAAGCTGTCGCTATGCATAAACCAAGAGTTGTTAAAAAAGCTATGCAGGCGAGTAAACTCTTTAGAGTAATGACATTCTGGTTTGTGAATCAACTGATCTATTGTTGCAAAACTAGCTTCTAAGTAGCTCTTGAGGTTGCCTGTTTCTAGCCAGTGAAGAGGTTCCAGGTGGTGGCAAAAAGCTCTTTTGGATTGGTTTTTTAAGGCCGGCAAAATAGCGTCATAGATGATATTATGGGGTTGGTTCTTGGGCGGTTGATGTTTGAAAATTTCATTCGACAAAATCATGAAGCCGGTATAGTGACGGCAGCGTAAGCTTTCTTTGGGGCCCAGACCAAAATCTTTTATTTCTAAACTATTTTTTTCTGTCCACACACCGCTAACTTGGGTGCCCAATTCTTTTAAGTCACAGGTTATGAATGTGGCGAGAGCTTTTTGCTCAAGGTGTTTTTTTATCATTGAAGATATATCTAGTTGTGGAAATATATGGGGAATGTCGGTGTTAAATACAAAAAAGAAGCTCTCGTCAGAAGAAGATAAAATGCTTTCTGAATTTTTAATTCCTCCTCCACTATCAAGAATGTGGGGAGACTCGTGAACAAACTCAGTATCTATAGATAGAAATTTTTTGTAGTTTTGAACGGTTTGCTGAACCGAACTTGGTAAATGATGAGTGTTTATGACGACTTTTTGACTGCCGAATTTTTGAGCGTAATATAAGGAATAACATAGAAAAGGAATATCAAAAAAAGGAATTGAGGGTTTAGCTATTGTGTTAGTGTAAGGTAAGAACCGCTTTCCAAAACCTGCGGACAACAGTATGGCATTCATAATTTACCATAATCATAAGACAAGGCCCCGCTGTCATTAATTAATTTAACAAGAGGGTTTAGTGAGTTGAGCTCAATAAGCTCACTAAAAACTGTGTTCAGAGTTTTGTCTAAATATTTTAAATAGCGTTTATCATTTCGTAGCATATAAAAACTAGCAAAACTTCCACAGGCTTTTAAACATCTTTGTATAGTTTGAATTTTATATATCTCATCAAACTCTTCACTAGCAACAGAGGTCATGGAGTGACTTTTTGCAAACTCTTTATAATAGTTTATCAAGTGGTTTTGGCTATTGGTATTGAGATTGACATAACTATCCTGCAAAAGACTAACAAGATCATATTGTAGGGGGCCAAGACGTGCATCTTGAAAATCAATCACTTTAATATCTCCCCATTTAATCATCAAGTTTCTTGAGTGATAATCTCGGTGGGCAATATGGTTTGAATGAGAAGCTAAACGCTCACTGACCTGAGAAAAAACAGAAGAGAGTTCTTTTTTAAAACTGTCTTCAAACTTAAATTTTAAAACTCCTTCAAATAAGTGTTTAAAGCTATAATTGAACTCCCATAAAAACTTGTCATGATCAAATTTAGTTTGAAAGGCAATGCAAGATTTATCAGAGCTGCTGGTAGTAAGAAACTGAATTTTAATCAGCTCCTCAATAGACTTTTCGTAGTAAGGTAGAATATTTTTTTGATCTTGAAACTCCCAGAACTTTCTTTCTAGAGTAAGATCACCAAGGTCTTCAATTAAGAGCAAGCCCAGTTCACCGTCTTGGCCAATAATTTTTGGCACTTGAACATCATGGCGAGCAAAAAGCTCTCCGACGGTTAAAAAGGGATAAGATTCAGGCTGGAAAGGTTCCCAGCTCATAAGAATGTAACTATTATCTTCAAACACAATACGAGAATACTTGCGAGAACTGGCATCACCGGCCAAAGGCAAAACCTTGTATTCAGTCGTATTTAGTGACTTCTCTAGAAATGGTGAAAAAGCTTCCATATTCAAATTATAGTCGAACAATGAGGAAGGCTTCAATATTAAAATTTAATTTATTTTTTTAAGCTAAGAAAAGATTTATTTAATGACTATCATCAAAAAACTTAGGGTCTCGGAGTAAGTTGGTAAGAAATGTTGTTAGGCCATTTTTTTTAATTTCTGAAAACGGTTTTGTTAAGCGCACATGATAGGTAGAAAGAAATTTTAATAAAGTACGATTAAGGGAGTTGTTAATCAGCATATTGTATTTTTGTTGAGAGCTAGAGATAATTAATGGGTAACCTTCGCTGTGAAACTCAGTAAAGTAATCCAGCAGTAAAATTTTGTGAGTAAAGCTGAGCCTGTGAATTTCATCGATATAAATAGTAGATTCCTGCAAAGCTAAGATGTCCTCAATATGGTTAATGTTATTAGCGATGTCTACGAAGTTTACAAATGATTTATGTTTTAGAAAGTAATGGAGCTCAAGGGCGAGTTTGCGAATATCTTGGTGGTCTTGACCCTCAATAAATATGGGAGGATGGGCTTGTATAATGTCGGAAGTGGAAATGTCTTCATGAAGAGAAACAATTTTTCGATTCTTTTTGAAGTTACTAAAATCAATCACTTTAGAGGCCTTAGGGGCAATCTGAAGTTTTAAATGATTTTCTAACTGTTGAAGAAGAACTGTACGTTCAAAGTATTGCGAGGCAGATTTCACGCACAGGCTTAAGATATTTCTGACCTTGTTTATTTCTACGAGACTAAGCTTTTTAGAGCAGTGAATTTCTATAAGTCCCTGAAAAGCTCCGGCAAAATTAACCGGATATATAAATAAATTATTTTCGATCACCTGGAGTTTAAACAATGACTCTTTTTCTACGATTTCTTTGCGAACAAATTTTAAATCAATGTTGTAGTGGCAATTGAGCAGGTAGGAAGTTTTATCAATTATATTTTCAAAAGCCTTGGCGGCATTTCCACTATTTATTAGCGATGGTTTCATGTTCTACGGCTCCAAGCGGGGAAGAAGATTATACAAAGATATAGGCAAGATATGTGCCGTAAATGGGCGTTGTTGAGCCGTTGAAAAGTGTCGAAGGGGTAGACAGCAAATAGCTTTGATTGAGGCAAATAAACAATGTAATATTATGTACTTACGTTAAGATGATGTCGGTATTTGTTTTTTGCTGTGAAGAACTTACAAGCTTATCTGTTGAAATTAAACACAGTTATTCTTTGGACTGTGGTTAATAATATTTGTGACAGACATGAACGAATTACAAAAAAAAACGAGAGCTCATACAGCTCTCGTTTTATAAATAGTAAGGAAATAAATTTATTTATTTTGCCATTTTTCTTTTATCTAGACTGTATTTTTCAACCTTCATGATAAGACCGGCACGACTAATACCAAGCTCTTTGGCAAGCTTAGATTTATTCCAGCCTGTTCGTCTTAAACCAGCTTCAATCATTTCTTTTTCAAGGTCTTCTAGAGCATCCTTTAACTTTCCATGCACTCTTGATCCTTGCACATTAGTTTTTGTATTGGCATTTATAATCTTAGGCGAAAGCATATCTGCAGTGATTTTTGTTTCATTACCAGATAAAACAACCGCTCTTTCCATTTCGTTTTGGAGTTCTCGAACATTTCCAGGCCAGTGATAGTCATAAAGTTTTTCAAGGGCTCTTTTTGTAAGGCCTCGGGCCGGTCCACCATTACTATCTTTATTGAGGAAAAATTCAGTTAACAAAGGTATATCATCAATACGTTCTTTTAATGCCGGAACGGCAATATTAATAACGTTTAAGCGGTAGTATAAATCTTCACGAAAAGTTCCTTTTTCTACCATTTCTTTGAGGTGTTTGTTTGTCGCTGCAATGACTCGTACATTTACTTTTTTGGATTCAATAGATCCGACAGGGGTAAAAGTTCCCTCTTGTAAAACACGAAGAAGTTTTACTTGCATTGTTGGAGAAGTGTCACCAATCTCATCGAGAAAGAATGTTCCTTTGTCGGCAATTTCAAACAAACCTTTTTTATCTTTAATGGCTCCTGTAAATGAACCTTTGGCGTGACCAAAAAGCTCTGATTCTAATAAATTATCATTAAATGCTGAGCAGTTTTGTATGACCAGGTGTTTTTCTTTACGTAAAGAGTTGTAATGGATGGCTTTAGCAATGAGCTCTTTTCCTGTTCCGTTTTCTCCTTGAATAAGAACGGTACTGTCAGCGCCCCTTATTTTATCGAGTAAAGAGTATAAGCTTTGCATTGGTTTTGATTTACCAATCATATTATCATACTTATAACGACTCCCTAATTCTTTATTCAGTTCTTTAATTCGATTTTCTCTAGAAGTAATTTCTAAATGAAGAGTAACAATCTCTTGGGCAACTAGCTCAACAAGTTGAGTGAAATGATCTCTACTTTTGTCATCGATGTAACGAATGTTAGATGCTGCTTGGCTGATGATATCACTGCTGGCTCCAAAAATAGCCAATCTTTCTTTAATCTCTGGAAGTCTTTGGTTGTTGTCATCGTCTTTTAAAAATCCAAGAGCAACAACAGATCCCATAAACTCATTATCTATAACTATGGGAACAACGGCCATATCAAACCCAGCGGTTTCCCACTTTCTGATAGAATACCTGTTTTGTGATATTTTTAAGTCTTCAACACTTTTAGCCACTTCATGAGCCAAACTATCTCTGGACGTATCCTTTGAGAGAAACAGCTTTACTGCTGGGTTAATGAGTTTTGGGCTTCCAAAATCAACACCTCTAATATTTCCTTTTTCATCGGTAAAAATAGTATCAATATTCCACCATGAATTAAGAATTTGCTTAAGTTTTTTTATGACGTGAATATGTTCAAACTCATCCCAATTAATCATTTCATTCTCCCAAAAAGTTTGTATCTGTAAAAAACTTATCGTCAAAAGAATAGACAACTTGAGAAATTAGACATTTTTTTTGTGTAATTCATCGACAATAGTCGAGACTTTGTATCAAGGTGAGAAATTTTATGGTGTTAAAGTGATAAAAACTTTGATAGCAGACATTGAGGCAAAAAAACTGTCACTGTCACTGATCGTTGAGGAAAAAGTTGTCATTAGTAGATGAGAGCTAGTAAAGATAACCGACTAGCCCTGCATTTCGTAAAGCTTAGTGTACTCTCCATTTTTGGCCAGTAACTCTTCATGAGTTCCCACTTCGCAAACGCGCCCTTTATTAAGAACAACAATTTTATCGGCGTTAATAACTGTCGATAGCCTGTGAGCAATGACAAAAACAGTTCGACCTTCCATGAGCTTTAATAAGCCTTTTTGTACCTCTTGCTCACTTTCATAATCCAGCGCACTAGTGGCTTCATCAAGAATTAAGATAGGTGCATTTTTAAGAAAAGCCCTGGCAATGCTAAGACGTTGTTTTTGCCCACCAGAGAGCTTATTGCCAATTTCTCCAACCTGAGAGTCGTAACCTTTGGGGGTGTTTAAAATAAAATCGTGGGCAAAGGCATGTTTACAGGCTTTTTCAATGTCAGTGTTTGTTTTAGAGCCATACTGAATATTTTTTCGAATAGTGTCTGAAAATAAAAAAACATCTTGAGATACTAAAGCAATATTGTTGCGAAGATCTTTTAAGTTCATATCAACTGTTTTTTGGCCATCAATAGTTATAAACCCTTCGCTGGCATCAAAAAAACGAGGAATTAAATTTACGAGAGTAGTTTTGCCACCTCCGCTGCTTCCTACAAAAGCGACCATTTCTCCTTTTTTGACATCGAGTTGAACTCGGTCGAGGACTTTGTTGTTACCGTAAGAAAAACTCACATTTTCAAACTGAATATGAGACCAATTTTTTGGAAAAGGAATAGGAGAGTCTAATTCAGGTACCATTTGCTGGGTTTCTAAAACTTGGTTCATTCTTTCCACAGCAACATTGACTTGCTGTAATTTAATGAAGGCCTGTTGAACCTTGCGAATGGCTTCAGAAAGCATGGTAAGGGCTATACTAAAGCTTAAAAACTGTTCAATATTTAAGTGCCCTTTTAAAATTTGATTTCCGATATAAGTGAGTAAAAATGCTAAAGCTAGAGTAGAAATAGATTCAGACAGAGGGCCCGCAGCCTCTTCAAATTTCACAATTTTCTTGCGCAGACTTAAATAGTCTTTGGCTTGAGAATCAAATTTCTCATTTAACTCACTTTCTAAATTAAAAGATTGTACAATACGGGCTCCGTCTAAACTCTCTTTAAGGGTTTTTGTTAAGTCTTCCATTCTTTCTTGATTGGAGTGGCCAACACTTCGTAATTTTTTAGCTAGCCATTTCAAAATCAGAGATATCAAAGGAGCGGCTACAATAATGAAGGCGACCAGTTTCCAATCTAAGTAGATAAGATACGCAAAAATAAATAAAATTAAAATTGGTTCGCGAAATATGACTGCGATTTTCATGAGATCATTTTGAATGATAACTATATCGTTCATCATACGGCTCATAAGCCCGCCAGATCCTCTTTGAAATTCTTGAATAAAGCTTAGGTTGAGATTGAGGTATTTATTCATTAACTTTTTTCTAAAGTTAATAGTGATGATCTCAGTAATATATCTCATGATATACATATGCACGTATCTTAAAATGCTGATAACTACCCAGAGCCCACATATAATAAAGGGAACTTCAAAAGAAGTGACCTTGTCTTGTATTCTCCAGGCTTCGGTAAGGTCGTGAAATAAGTCTGGAATGAGGGCTTTAATACCGGACATAATGGCGCCCAAGGCAAAAGCAAAAAGTAAACTAGCAAGGTGGGGTTTGAATTCGGGTAAAAGCCGGCGCAACATCTGTATCATGGGCTTGTTTTTAGTAGATTTCGACGCAATAGGCAATAGCTTATCGGCGGATGTATTCTTTTAAGTACCTTCCCGTATGGCTTTTTTTCACTTTTATAATTTCTTCAGGGCTACCTTGGGCAATGATTTTACCACCTCCAGAGCCAGCCTCAGGGCCTAAATCAATAATGTAGTCAGAGTTTTTAATGACCTCTAAATTATGCTCAATAAGAATGACGCTGCCACCGGCAACAATGAGTTTATTGAGTACTTTTATGAGCAACTGAACTTCATCATAGTGTAGGCCTGTTGTTGGCTCATCTAAGATATAAAGAGTGGCATGTTGGTTGGTGGCGTGTATTTCTTTGGCCACTTTCAGGCGTTGGCTTTCCCCTCCGCTTAAGGTGTTAGCTGTTTGACCAAGCTGTATATAATCAAGCCCCACTTCTTTTAACAAAGAAAGGGGGCGTCTTATATTTGGGTAAGACACAAAAAAGTCCATAGCTTCTTTAACTGTGAGAGATAAAACTTCAAAAATATTTTTACCTCGAAATTTAATTTCTAAAACCTCGGGTCGAAATTTTTTAGAATCACAGGCTTCACATTCAATACGAATATCGTCCATAAACATCATATCAATCACTTCAAAGCCAATACCTTTGCAGACGGGGCATCGACCTCCATCAACATTTAAGCTAAATGTTGATGGGGTATAGCCTCGGGCGTGGGCTTCGCTGGAAGAAGCCATTAATGTTCTTATGGCATCATAAACTTTTAAATAACTGACGGGGGTACTTCGCGCAGTTTTACCGATTGGTGACTGATCGATATACAAAACATTTTTAACATTTTGCAGGCCTTTAATGCTTTTAAATTGACCTCCAGGTAAATATTCAAGACCCAACTCTCGGGCGAGGGCGGGGTAAAGGGTGTTGCTAATTAGGGTCGATTTCCCAGAACCACTCACTCCAGTGACAGTGACTAAACGATTAAGTGGAATTTTAACATCAACATTTTTTAAGTTATTACTGGAACAGCCTTTTAGCTCAAGAGTGTAGCGTTCATTGTTAAAGTTAATGGTTCGGGGAGTTTTCATCGGCACCCAGTGATTGGGGTTTAGGTGCATGGCTGTATTGGATTCTTTACAGTCTTTAAAGTTTTCCATGGGGCCCTCATAAATTATTTCGCCACCAAGGTGTCCAGAGCCTGGGCCTAGCTCTATAACATGAGTACTATTTTTAATTATATCATGATCATGCTCGACAATAACGAGTGTATTTCCAAGTTCATTTAATTGCTTTAATATTTCGATCAGGCGATCGTTGTCTCTGGGGTGTAAGCCGATGGTTGGTTCATCTAATACATAGAGAGTTTGCGATAAACCCATGCCAAGCTGGTTTGATAACATAATTCGCTGAAACTCACCGCCAGAAAGCGTTTTTGTTGGACGATCTAAGGTCAAGTACCCGACTCCCACTTGTAAAAGGTAAGACAGTCTTGAACTCAGTTGTAACAAGACTTCTTTACAAATTTCTTTTTGTTCAGGAGAGAGCTTGAGTTGGGTCACGAAGCTATGAAGCCGAGCAATCGTCATGGAGGATAGCTCTGAAATATTTTTATCATTTACTAAAACCTGAAGGCTTTCTGCTTTTAGGCGTGAACCCTTGCAGGTAGGGCAAGGGCTTGGGCTTTTGTGACGAGCCAAAAACACTCTCACATGCATTTTGTATTTTTTTGTTTCTAAATAATCAAAAACACCAAGAACGCCATAAAAATCTTTATTTCCGTCCCAGATAGCTTTTTGATGTTTCTTTGGAAGTTCATCCCAAGGCACATCAAGGCTAATTTTGGCTTTTTCGCAATAGCGAACCATCTTGCGATTGTCGGATTTGCCACTAGGCATAGTGAAGGGCTTAATAGCTCCTTCCCTCAGTGTAAGCTTAGGGTTTGGAATTACTTTTTGAGGGTCTATCTGTAAAATATTACCAAAGCCACTGCAGCTTTCACAGGCTCCAATGGGTGAGTTAAAGCTAAAGAGGCGAGAGTCTATATTGGGAAAAGTATAGTCACAGACAGAGCAAGAGTAATCTTCGCTAAAAGAAATAAGTTCACCAGTGGTGGTAATTAAACTGGCTT
Source organism: Bdellovibrionales bacterium (assembly GCA_020630675.1). Lineage (GTDB taxonomy): Bacteria > Bdellovibrionota > Bdellovibrionia > Bdellovibrionales > UBA1609 > JAHDIR01. The sequence goes on along the minus strand of JAHDIR010000018.1, from coordinate 15,282 downwards.
TTGCCCGACTTAAATTATTGTATTTTGTAGAACCATTAAAGGCTTGGTAAATGGAATCAAAAATACGAGTTTCACTGTCTTTGTTAAAAGCTAAGCGATCAACAACTATATAAATATCTTTGGCGGGCAGTCCTGACTTACTAAATTTTGAGTCAGTTAATTCATAAAAATCACCGAGAGTTACTTTTTGAAAGTTTTTTAAACTCACACTTATTTTTTTTTGTGTAGTTTTCTTTTTAGTAACTTTTTTCTTGCGAGTGGTTTTTGGAATATACACTCGCACAAAACCATCTTGAATTAGGCTTTGTAGTAATATTTTTGGTTTTAAGTTCAAATTCTTTTTTTGCAGAGGAAACATGATATAACCTCTTTTCTTTTTAAATTGCTCAAGAATCAGCTGTGTTGCGCTTTGCGAATTATGTTTTGCCAATTGAATGTTATGTTCTGGGCAAAAAGCTGAACCCGCCTTTTCAAAGAGTAGCCTTAAGTGGTCGGCAATTTCAGTTGTAGTACCCACAGATGAGCGGGAAGACTTCACACTATTTTTTTGTTCTAAAGAAATAGCTGGCGGAATATTTTCAATAGACTCAATGTCTGGCTTTGGCGCTTTATTCAAAAATTGTTTGGTGTAGTTTGATAGGTTTTCAATATAACGTCGCTGGCCTTCGGCATAGAGAGTGTCAAAAGCAAGAGAGCTTTTACCAGACCCGCTTGGCCCGCAAATGGTAGTAAAGGAGCCTAATTTGATATCAATATCTACAGACTTTAAGTTATTTTGCTTAACCCCCCGCAGTTTAATTTTTTCATTCATCGGCTAAATCATCCTTATAAAAGTTTTTTGTGTCTTCTTCTGTAGGGAGATTTTCACTTTCTGTTGGCTCAGTGCCGGTAGCAAAAGCTTGTAATACAGTTTCTTCTGAAGCTTCTGTGACGATCTTTCCTGTGGTGTTATCAATATTAACAAATGTGATTCCAGCAGGAACAGGAAAGTCTTCTTTCGGTAAGTCTTTGTGAGCAACCTTCATATACTCAAGCCAAATTGGTAAAGATGTTTTTCCTCCACCTTCTCCAGCTCCTAGTGATTGCTCTGTCAAATACCCAGACCATACACCGGTAGTGATTTGTGGAGTATAGCCAACAAACCAAGCGTCAAAAGCTCCGTTAGTGGTTCCTGTTTTGCCGGCTAAAGGGCGCCCTAAATTACTGGCTCTCAAACCTGTAGAACTAGGTTCACCAGTGGCGGCCTTTAATAAAGAAGTGGTTAGGTAAGCTGTTGTGGGTTTTATTAACTGATCGCTATCTTTAAAAAATAACTTAGGTGTAATTCTTTTTTGTGACTCCTCAGCGTTAGGGTCTACCTCGTCATTTGAGGTGGCTGATTTTCCAGCCAAACTTTTTTGGCGTCGTTCTTCCATTTCAGTTTCTACAGCGTTAATTTCTTCAGAAAAACGATCATCCAAACTGAGTTTATCAAGAACCAGCTCACCTTTGGCATTTAAAACTTCTCGAAGTAACATTGGCTCCATACGGCGGCCAAGTCTGGCAAAGTGGGCAAAAGCTTTTGTGACTTCATAAAGAGTAACTCCGCTTGAACCCAAAGCAAGAGTGTAGTCCATATTTAATGTGCTAAAAATTCCTAAGCGCTTAGCGTAGTCGGCCACCCAAGGAACACCTAAGTCCTGAATAACTTTCACTGTTGGAATATTTAAAGATTGTGCAAGGGCATTTCTGAAAAGAATATCTCCTTTAAATTTGTGGGTGTAGTTTTCAGGTTTCCATTTTTTTACACCGTCTTCAAATGAGCTATCTTTTTCGGTAAACACAAGGGGAGCATCTACAAGCATAGTGGTCGGTGTGTAACCACGATCAAGGGCCGAAGCGTAAACAAAGGCTTTAAAAGATGAGCCCGACTGACGGGAGGCTTGAATGCTGCAGTTATACTCGGACTTTGAAAAATCATAACCACCGACCATAGCTAAGATATCGCCCGTTTTGTTATCTAAAGATAAAAGAGCGCCTTGAGCGATAGGCTCTTGCTCAAGAACCACTTCAGCGTGACGAGGGTAGTTGGGAATATTTTCAGGCCAAGAGCTTTGTTCTTTAGCCTTTTTAATAGCGTCTTTAAAACGGTCACGCTCAAAAACTTTATTAACAATTCGGGCTAAAATGACATCACCCTTTTTGAGAGCAGCCGATGGTTTTTTAATTTCGCCCCATTTCAAAGAAACTTTTGGGTTAGGTTTTCTGGCCCATTTCATGGTTTCAAAATCAATCATACCTTTGGATTCAGCAAAGCGAACAGTAACCACTCCTTGAGAGTCACTTACGTTAGTAACAATAGCCTTAACAGTGTCTCCCACTTCAATATATGGGGGAAGGTTAGGAAGATATTCACCCTCTTTATTTTTACCAGTGAGGTTTAAAGGCTCTTTGTCATAAATGGTACCATCGGCGCGAATAATTTTTAAAGGAGAGTACTCATTAATTAACTGATCTCTATTTTTTAGTAAAAATTCAGAAATTTTTTCCATATCCGTTATTTGAGTTAAAGGGCCACGATAGCCTTGGCGTTTATCAAGATCTTCAAGGCCTTTTCTGACTTGGGCTTGAGCCGATATTTGTTTTTCAATATCTAGTCCGGTATATATCTTTAACCCCTCATCTAGAACGGCCTTTTCCCCTAAGTGTTTATTTAAAGTTTGTCGAAGAGTTTCTAAAAAATAAGGAGCCTTTTTTTGATATTCAATTTTTGTATAAACTTTTAACTCTTGGTTAATAGCCTCTTCGGACACCTTTTTACTGATAAAACCTTCTTCGGCCATTCGTCTTAAAACATAAGTTTGTCTAATTTTAGCTGATTTGGGCTTGTAAACGGGGGTGTATTTAGTGGGAGCCTTTGGAAGCCCAGCCAATAAAGCTGCCTCCGGAACAGTAATTTCTTCTAAAGGTTTTCTAAAGTAGGTTTCACTAGCAACAGCGATACCGTAAGCTCCATGACCAAAATAAATTTGGTTGAGATACAAATAAAGAATTTCTTCTTTTTTTAAAGTTTGCTCCATTTTAAATGCTAGTATGGCTTCTTTAATTTTTCGTGAGTAATTTCTTCTACCGTCGTTCAAGATAATGGTTTTTGCCACCTGTTGTGTAATGGTGGATCCACCTTGAACTTTACGGCCAGCTTTTAAGTTAGCTAGAAAGGCACGAAGAATAGCCACGGGGTTAACACCACTATGATCATAAAAAGAGGCGTCCTCAGCGGCTATAAAAGCTTGCTTCACAATTTTAGGAATTTTATCAACAGGGGTCAGTTTGCGCCGTTCTCTAAAGAATTCTCCAATTTTATCTTGGTTTCTATCAAAAACTTCGCTAACTAAAAGTGGTTGATAGTCTTCCAGGGTAATGAGCTTGGGAAGGTCTTTTGAAAAAACAACAATGATGCCAACAAAGACAATCACACCAACCAAAAATAAACCCACTAAACTTACAAGTATTTTCTTTCCAGACATAAGGGAGGCTCCGTATATTCATATAAAAGATAAGCAGGTTATCCTATAATGAATTAAACGAAGATACACCTTCTATGCATCGTATAAAAAGGGAAAACACTAGTAGGGTGAAGCCTGTTTAGTGGCTATTGGGCAGAGTCGCCTCTCTGTAAAGTATTCTTTTGGGTTCTTGTTTGTCGACCATCCAAGGGTTGCAGTTGTCCGCACTTACTGATATTTTGCGGAGGTGTTGTAGCCTTTGCGCACTGGCAAATTCCGTGTGCCTCAGCTTGTTTTTCATTAAACGCTCTCATATTTGAAAATAAATCAGTAATGTCCTCACGTGTAACCTCTGTATCTATGCCATCTGCTTGAACTTCAGCTTGTTTATCACCGATGGCTTCTTCTAAAGTTTGTTGCAAGCGCTGACTGTTAGCCATGTCCTTAGTGGCTTGCCTTTGATTTTTTTGCAACTCAACCAACTCTGCCGAAAGTCTGTTCAATTGCGATAGAATACTAGCTTCTTTATCCTGTAATGCCTTAAGAAGACTTGCCTCTTTTGCATGAAAATTTTTAAGCTCCTCAGGAGCATTAGCAAGGACCTGCTTAAGCTCTTTTTGTTTAGCTAAAATGGTACGATCAGCCTCTGTTTTTGCTTTTTCTAAGGCCTGTTTGGCTTGTTCTTTAGCTCTTTCTAACTTTTTTCTTTGTAGTTTGGTGGTGTCACTTAAAGTACAGTTGGCTTTCAGGTAATTTAACCATTTTTTGCGCATTTGATAGTCTACATTTTTGGTATTATTTCTTTTTGGGGTAACCCGTCCAAAAAACAAACCAAAGCCATTGGTTTTGTATTGGCCACTAGTGGCTTGTTGGCTAATATTTTTTTGATATTCAATTTCTTGTTGTTTAAATTCGTTGGCCGCAACTTGACCACATTTTGCTTCAATTTCTTCTATTTTTTCATCAAATTCAGTAACTCTTAATTGTGTATCATCATTAAAATTACTGACTATTTGTCTGGCATCATGAATGTCATTTTCTATGGCTGCTGCGCTTTTTTGTTGGTTGTTAAATTGTTGTTCTAGACGAACTTTAGACTCTCGCAAAAAGTCTTCAATAGCACTTCTAGCCTCTGTTAGGTCAGTTTGAAGGCTTTCCTGTTCTTTCACCTTATTTAAAATTTCGCTCTTAGCATCTTTAAGCTCTTCTTTGGCTCTATTTGCTTTTTCATCATATATTTTAACCTTTTTTTCTAAAGATCCAAAGTTTTTTAAAGCAGTGAGAGAGCAAGCATCAAGCTTGGTTTCATTGTTTCTAGGGTTAGTTATAGATAATCTTGAGCTCCTTCTTTCCTGACTACTTTTCTGTTCACATTCATTCACTTTTTGATTGCAGCTATCTAAACCAAGAGACGCTTTTGAGCATGCATTTAGGGTTTCTTTTTTAATTTTATTAAAATCACTGTAAGAACTTTTACATTCCTCAAGTAGTTTCTTTTCTTCTGTTTGAATTTCTGCATCAAGCCTTTTTTGCCAGTCATTACACTTGTCGTTATTTAGTCTATTTCCTCTTGAGTAACACTCTTTATAGAAAGCCAATTGATTGGAATTATTATCATTAGATTGATTATTTTGTGCAAATGCATTTAAAAAAAGCATTAGGCATATTGTTGAAATTAGGCTTACACGAAATAAATTTATCATGACCAATCCTTGTTTTCCTTTAAGGCATTAAGTTCCACTTTATTTTATCGGATTTTAGGTGATTAATGTGAATAAATGTCTCATTTTGAATAGAGTGTTTTAAAGTGAGACATTTAGATTGTTAGGTGGTGTTTAGAATAGAGTTCATACAGTGAAATTATTCCTTGGTTTTTAAACTCAACTCTTAAAACTTTTTCTTATATAAAGAAATTCTTGGCTTAAATAACTGAATATTTACTCCTGAATGTCTTATGGGCCTTCTGTGAAGTGGCTTTTATTTTGATTTGAGGCCTGACAAGGCTTAATAATAGAAAAAGCAGGAAAATAATCCAAAATCATATAAAAATAACTTATGAGACTTCTGAAAATAAACAATTTTACTTATATTCCTGTGCCGATTAGATTGACCTCAGGGGAAGGGAATAAAAAAGGGGAACTTCTTAAAGAGAATTGGGGAATTCAAAAGAAGAAGTGAAAGGTAAGTGCTGGGGAGCATAAGCCAAAGAGGGGGAAGAAGGCCTGAATTGAGAGAGGCCAAGTCTGCGAAGTTGAGTCGCACAAATACTATGAATTAGGGGTTATATTATTTGTGCGACTTACAGGATTTTTTCAATATTTAAATAATTACATCTTCAGCCGCTAATTTAGCCGGCTTTTTGGGCGTGTGATCATAATGACCGGCCCACATAAATCCAACAATCTCATATACATTTTCATCAACATCTAAGAGCTGATAGGTTTTTTCCGATCGTGTGATTCCACCTGTTGACCATTTTGTGCCTACATTTTTATCCCATAAATACAAACTCATATTCATTAAACCACAGGAAATAGCCGCGTAATCTTCTTTAGATTGAAACTCACTGTCAGATTTAATTTGCAAAATCACTAGTAAATGGCTAGGGCAGGTGTATTTTGCTTTAATGGCTTTAATTTGGGTTTCAGAAAGCTCTTTTTTTGTTTTTTTCATTTCAACGGCATCTTCGGCAAGTCGCTCTCTTTGAGGTCTATTGGCTATTTTTATTTTCCAAGGTTGCGTATGGCGATGATTAGGAGCTTGTAAAAAACAATCAATCGATTCGTTAATGATTTCATCAGAAACAATGTTCTGATTATAATTGTGAATAGTTCTACGCTCAAAAATGATGTCTTTAATATTTTTATTCATTAAGTCCTCAAGGTTTAATGGCTAAGCCTTGTAGTGATTTCGAAGTTAACCTTAACGGCACTACATTATTAAATTGAGCTAAGGAATGAAAATATTCAATGCTTTTCTAGAAATCAGTGATCAATTGAATAGGTATTGATAACGGAACGCTTTTCCTCTATATTTTCTTTTCAATAATAGGCCTGAAAATCAGGAGGTTAAATATGAGTGATCTTAAAAATAAACCTGAATCTTATTGGAAAGAAAAACTATCAAAAGAAGCGTTTAAAGTGACAAGAAAAAAAGGCACTGAAAAACCCTTTTCAGGAAGTTATGCTCTGTCAAAAGAGGATGGGGTTTATTCTTGCATATGTTGTGAAACAGAGTTGTTTGATTCGAGCACTAAATTTGACTCAGGGACGGGCTGGCCAAGCTTTTATGATATGAAAGATGGTAATATTATTTTTAAGCCTGATAACTCTTTATTTAGAAAAAGAACGGAAGTTTTGTGTAAAAACTGTGACGCTCATTTGGGGCATGTTTTTGATGACGGCCCACAACCAACCGGTAAACGTTACTGTATTAATTCTGTAGCTCTAAATTTAAAATCAAAATCTTAAATGAGGTGATAAATGTCTAAGGTCAGTGTTCTATTTGTTTGTTTAGGCAATATTTGTCGTTCACCGGCCGCTGAAGGTTTTTTTAAACATCTTCTTGTTCAAGAAAATAAAGCAGAGAGCTTTTATATAGACTCTGCAGGAACCTCAGCCTACCACGAAGGTGCCCCTGCTGATGGCCGCATGCAAGAAGCAGCTAAACTTAGAGGTTATGAGCTAGAAAGTATTTCTCGCGCCTTTGATTTTAAAAAAGATTTTGAAAAATTTGATTATATTATAACCATGGACCACGATAACTTTCAGGATGTTTTGGACTTGGCGCCGGATTCTGAGGCCCAAGAAAAAGTCACTTCTATGGTGAGTTACTGCACTCAGCATGACGTGAATCATGTGCCAGACCCTTATTACAAGGGCATGGATGGTTTTGAATTAACTTTAGACATTATTGAAGATGCTTGTGAAGGTTTGTTTGAAAAGCTTATGGACGAAAATAAACTATGAGTCAGGCTTTAATTGTAAATAACCAGCCTGAGCACTCAGTTAAAATAGCCTCTTTACCCAAAGAGTCATTACAAGATCATCAAGTTTTAATTCGTACTTTGTTTTCAAGTATAAATTACAAAGATGCTCTTGCTGTGTCGGGCAGTGGAAAAATTTTAAAAAAATTTCCCTTAGTGCCAGGCATAGATGTTTGCGGAGAAGTGCTTGAGTCAAAATCTAAAAAATTTAAAAAAGGTGATCTTGTTTTTCAAACAGGTGGAGACCTTGGAGAAAAGTATAACGGGGGCTATAGCCAAAGTGTCATCCTTTCTGATGATTTATGTTTGCCTCTTCCTGGCTCCTTCAGTCCTCAAGAAATTATGACTTTAGGAACAGCTGGTTTTACAGCGGCACTAGCCATTTTTAAAATGGAATTAAACGGTTTGAGTCAAAAGCGTCCAGTACTAGTGACTGGTGCCAGCGGAGGGGTGGGTAGTTTTGCCGTTCAAATTTTAGCCCAAAAAGGCTATTCTGTCACAGCAATGACTGGTAAGCCAGAGGCCAAAGATTGGCTAACAAAGCTAGGGGCTCAGCAGGTGATTGCGCCAGATGATATTAAAAGAAACTGTGGCCCTTTGGAGTCTGTAGCTTGGAGTGGCTGCATTGATAATGTTGGCGGTGACCTTTTAAATGACATTATTCCCCAAGTTCAAATCTATGGTCAGGTGGCCTCTATAGGTTTGGCTGGAGGTTATCAACTTAAGTCGACGGTAATGCCTTTTATTTTAAGGGGAGTGAATCTTTTAGGGGTAAGTTCTAACAATTGCCCAGCTCTTTTACGAAAGAAAATATGGCAATCTTTATCTAAAAATAAGCCCTTGTTTTTGGAAAGCTCTCACACTGTTTGTTTAAATGAAATCGAAAGCTATAGCCATAAAATTCTAGAGCGTAAAATTACGGGCAGAGTTCTCGTACAATTCTAAATTTAAAAATACAGGACGTAACTTTTATTCAGCTCTAAATTTTGAGCTGAAAGCTATGTATATTTGAAGTCAGCTTTTTTTGTGGGCCCAAAGTCTTGTAATTTTTAACAGTCTCAACAGTTCTTTCGGTCTAACCGATAAGTCTTGATATGGGACATATTCACATACATGCATTAGGTATCAACACAGGGGGCGGTTTAGTTCTCTTGCGTCAGCTCATTAAGTCAGAAAGCTCGCTCATTAAAAATGTAGTCCTTGATCAGCGTATTTATAAAGAATTTTCAAGTTTAGAAAACTCAGCGTTTTATCAGCATGGCTTAGTTAGTGAGTATATCAGTCAGGTTGATCTCAGAAAAAGAGTTAAAAAAGAAGATCATGTATTATTTTTTTCAAATCGCCCGCCGCTTATTCCTTTCCCTTGTCGAGTGAGTGTTTTTCATCAAAATGCTTTGCTGCTTGAAAAGTTAAAATTTACTGACATAAGAGGAAGAATTAACCAATGGTGGTTAAAAATATTTAACGCGCATGCCGATGGCTATATTGTACAAAATCGAAGTATGCAGATGAGTTTACGTCGAACCTTAGGCAAGCCTGTAAATATTAAAGTGGCACCTTTTGGTCACATCGCAAAAACAGTAAGTACAAAAGCAAAAAAAAAGAACAGCTTTATTTATGTTTCGAGCTTTCTTCCTCACAAAAATCATGAAAAACTTATTTTAGCTTGGGAGTATTTGGTGGGGCAACAAGTCGCTCCAGCATTAACTTTAGTGGCTTCAGGACAGCAGTTACAAAAACTTAAAAGTAGAATTAAGGAAAGTACCGCCTCTTCTTTTATTCGACTTGTCACTGACATCAACCATGAGCAGGTTTTTGAAGAGCTCCTTTCTCATGAAACTTTAATTTTCCCCTCTTTATCCGAATCTTTAGGATTACCTTTGTTAGAAGCTAAAAGTTGTGGGCTTGCCATTGTTGCTTCTGAATTAGATTTTGTTCGCGATGTAATTACGCCGGATCAAAGCTTTGATCCTGAGTCTTCTGTTTCCATTGCTCGTGCGGTGAGGAGACATTTAGGTTTAGGCGGAGTTAAAGAGGCAGTTGTAAGTCCAGATGAGTTTCTCGACAACCTAGCTTTTAGTAGCAAAGCTTCTCTGCAAAAGGCTAGTTAAGCCTGGTCGAACCGTTAGAGATCTTCTCAAAAATTTGAACTGTTCTTCTGTGGATCGTAAAATAATATCTTAACGAGATTATTTTTTTTGGAGTTACCATGTTTGGTTCTAAATTATATGTAGGCAATATTGATTTTCAAATGAGTGAGCACGATCTTATTGAAATTTTTTCGAAGGTGGGAAAAGTTCATAAAGTAAAGTTAGTCAGAGACCCATTTGACCGCACATCAAAAGGTTATGGTTTTATAGAAATGACAACAGATCATGAAGCTGAGCGTGCCTTAGAATCTTTAAATGGTTTAGATATAAATGGTCGAAAGCTAAGAGTTCAGTCGGCTAATTCCAACACATTTTAATATCTTAAGATTTTCTAAAAAGCAGGTTCAAAAATATTAATTTGACCCCCTCTTGTTGATTCTATATTTTATTTTTTATGAATAAAGCTACTTTCGCAGCCGGTTGTTTTTGGTCGGTAGAACAAAAATTTAAAGAAACTACTGGGGTCACATCTACTCAAGTCGGCTATATGGGTGGTCAAACACAAAACCCTAGTTATGAACAAGTCTGCACAGGGGAAACGGGCCATGCCGAAGTGGTTGATATAACTTTCAATCCTGACGAAGTGAGCTTCGAAAAACTTCTTGAAATTTTTTGGCACTTACATGACCCAACGACCTTAAATCAGCAGGGGCCTGATATTGGAACGCAATATCGTTCAGCTCTATTTTTTCACAGTCAAGAGCAGCAAGAGGCGGCCCTTAAATCTATGTCTAATAGGCAGCAAGAAATTGGCCGTACCATTGTGACTGAGGTGACAAAGGCTTCTACTTTTTACAAAGCCGAGGAGTATCATCAGTGTTACCTTGAAAAAAATGGCATTGGTACTTGTAAAATTTAATTCAATCATTACAGTTCTAAGTTTATAGATTTAATAGGTTTCTTGAGCAAGGCTGTAGGGAGAGCTTCCTTCGCTGACGTAAAATGTAGTTCTTCCAATTTCACGATTATCAAGAGTTAATATCTTTACTCTCCATTGTCCGGGGCTCACTTTACTTTTAAAAGAGTAGGCTCTAAAGCCTTTATCTCGACCTCCAGAAATTTTAATAGCAATAGAATCACTCAAAACCCATTGGTTATTTTGTTTGACGTACCAATTAAATTTAACTTGATCACTAAAAGTTGTTGGCGAAAAAATTCCTGCAAAGCAAAAAACTTTATCCCCACTTTGATAATGAAAATTTTGCTCCCCACTTAACCAAAATTTCCAAGGATGTTTTTTATAGCCTAAGATATATTGTTTTTCCTTTTTTTCTATAGACCTGTAAATACCAATTTTTTTAATAGATAGTGGGACGGGAGGTATGACACGAGTGAAATAAAGTCCAAGAAAGACAGTTAAGGTGCACAAACTTGGAATAGTTAAATTTTTAGTTATAAACTTATCGTTAAGAGTGAGTTTTTGTAAAATATAAGTATTAAGTGTTGTGATAAGAATAAAAATAATTGCTGATAATAAAAGTGGGGCTAAACCAATATGCCCTAACCAAATTGGAGTGGTATATGACAAATAGGAAACTAAACAAATAGAAAATAAGGTCACCTTAAAAGGAAGACTAATTGATTGAAACTGAGGCAATTCATTAAGAATTAATAGGCTGACAATAGCAAGAACAAAGGCAAAAGATGTCAGCCCTGAGGAGCTGAGGAAATAAAAAATAACAAAAGCGCTTAGTAAACTACCCATTAAAAAATGCATAGCAAATGTTTTGTATTTTAGAATAAAAGCTGGAAGCTTAAGGCCTAGCTGAAAACCAAACTCAATAAAAATTAAAACTAAAATACAAACTAAAAATCCTGCTTGTTGTATTAGCAGAAAGCCTTGGTCAATGCGGTTTAAGGTGATTAAATCAAAGATAAAACCAATAACAAAAAATAGAGCATTTAGATTGTACTTACTTTTTATAGTTGTAAACATAGCTATCTTTAGACTATATGAAAGAAGATCCAGGGTTAATCTTAAAGTATAAAGTTGGCCTAGCTATTGACATTTTGTCTAGTTAAGCTTTTTTTGAGATAATTTTATGATTGATAGTTCTATTTTGATCCGGGCTAAGGTCTGACGATAATGAGGCCCTAGTGCAAAGTTATGAGGTGTTAAATGAAAGTAATAGCTAACTTAGAATGTGTACAAAGTTTAAATAAATCCTCTCAAAACCATATTGTGATATTACATGGCTATGGTGCCAATGCTCATGATCTTTTGTCTTTAAAAAACTATTGGGACCCACAAAGCCTACACAACTGGTACTTTGTAAATGGTTTTTTAAAATTGAATATGTCACCAATGATGGATAGCCGAGCTTGGTTTCCCATCGATATGGTGGCTTATGAAGCCGCTATGAGAGAAGGAAAGTTTCGTGACTTGGCAGGTGTGCGCCCTGCCGGCTTGGATGAGGCTCGTGATCGTCTTTTGAAATTTATTAAAGAAATTCTTCCCCAAAATGATCATCTTATTTTAGGAGGCTTTAGTCAGGGAGCAATGTTAAGCACCGAGCTGAGCTTTTACCTAGCTTCGCAGCTTAAAGGCTTAATTTTATTGTCTGGCTCCTACGTGGATGAGGCGAGTTGGTCTAAAAAGCTGTCGCTATTAAAAGATGTTCCTTTTATTCAGTCTCATGGCGAGCAAGACCCCATATTAAGTTTTGATGAAGCTAGGCGACTGTACGATAGTTTCACACAGTCAGGAGTCAGCGGAGAGTTTTTAAATTTTAAAGGACAGCATGAAATTCCGTTGCCTGTAATAGATAAGGTAAAAAATTTTTTGAATCAAATTGCTTAACTCAAAGCGTTTGATGTTAAAAACTAGTTTTGAGTTAATAAAAAAAAGGCCCACTTTTATTTTTTGCTATAAATGTTTGTGGTCCTGCAAATTAGAAAAGGTCGTCGTAATTAACAGTCACTTTTTTGCTGGCAAGCTTAGCTTTACAAGTTAGAATTTCTTTATCTTCAATACTATCATCAGTTAAAATGCCAGGGTCGTCTTGGTGAACTAAGCCCTCTGTCACTTTAGCTAGACAAGCCATGCAAGCTCCGTCCATACAGGAGTAAGGAGGGTTTTTGCCTTCATCAATCAGAATTTCCAAAATAGTTTTAGTAGGGTCGGGTTTAACTTCAAAAGTTTCTTCGTTTAAAACCACAGTTAAGGACTCACATGTTGCTTGGGCTTGTTCTTTGTCACCAATAAAAACACCATCACTGTCTTCATCTACCGTGGCCACTACGGGGTTAAAATCTTCTTTATGAATAAACTTTTTATCGACATTCATTTCGACCAAGGCATCTTCAGTGGTTGTCATTAGCCCCAGCGGACCACACATATAATAGTGGGCTTCTTGGTTTTGTAAGTCTTGGAAGGTACTTTTTAGAGTGTCTTTATTAGCTCGCCCTTTAAGGCCTGTCCAACCCTCTTTGCACTGGCTCAGTGTATGAACAACTTTAAGTTTAGGGTGTTTTTTTTCGAGTTCATCAAGTTCACTTTTAAAAATAATATTATTTTGATCACGATTACAATAAAGTAATGTCACGCTTTTGTCGTCTAATAAGGCTGATTTTAAAATGGAAAACAGGGGAGTAATACCGCTTCCTGCGGCAATTAAGCCAATGTGCTCCTGAGTGACTTTTTTTTGAGAATAAGTAAAAACACCCGCCGGAGGAGTCATGGGAATGACTTTGCCAACCTCAAGGTCTTCAACTAAGTACCCTGAGGCTAAGCCCCCCGTAATTTTTTTAACCGTAATGGTGAATTGGTTCTCATGAGGAGCAGAGCTAAGAGAGTAACTTCTTTGGGCAAGTTGGCCGTTCACCAGCAATTGCATAGTGACGAATTGTCCAGGTAAATACTTAAACCGTTCAGTCAGTTCACTTCCCACTTCAAAAAATAAAGTGGCAGAGTCGGAAGTTTCCATATTTTTTTTTATTAGCTTCAATCCGTAAACGAGTTCGTCCATAATTCCTCTATGTCCTCAGTAAATAAGGTTGATTTGTAAGAGATAGGTCCAATAAGGTAAGGCGTATCCCCAGAGAAATCAACTGTTACAGCGCCGCCAGGCATTTGCACCTTCACTTTCTGGTCTTTATGCTCATGAGCGTAACAATGGGCGGCGGCAACTGCGCCCGTGCCACAAGCCTCGGTAAAACCCTCGACTCCTCGTTCATAACTCACTGATTGAATAGAGTTATCTTTTGTTGGCGAATAAAATGTAACATTACTTCCGTCAGGGTGGTGCAACTGTTGTTTTCTCACTTTTGCGGCAAGCTCAGTTAAGCTTCGATATTCTTCAAATTTATTAATTTTAAAAACACTATGGGGAACACCTGTATTTAAGTAGCTATAGTTTAGAGATTCAGAGCCATATTCAATGCTTTGCTCAAAGGTTTCATTTTTGATACTGGGCATTTTAACATGAACCTCATTCTCCGACTGAACAAAAATATTGATGACACCTGCTGAAGTTTCAAAGTTGTGCTCTTGCCCAGCTAAATGATTTTTAAAGCACAAATGCCCTACGCATCGGGCTGCATTTCCACACATTTCGGCGGGAGACCCATCGGCATTATGAAACACCCATTTGTAATCATTTGCCTTTTCATCTGCTTCGGTAATGACAATAAAGCCATCAACTTTTGTCAGTTTACAAATGTGTTTGGCCATTTCGTTTAAGGTGTTTACGCCAAATAAACTCGGTAAAGAGTTTATTTTTTCTTGAGCCATAAAATTTGTGATAGCAAAACTGTTTCCAGTTCCACTCATTAGGTATAATTTAAAATCAGGAAAGTCTTCAAACATAGTGTATCCAAGTTATTGGGTTCTTTCTCAACCTGCAATGGTTTTACTCTCAACTCACAAAAATAAACGCAATAATACAAGGTTTAGTCCTGATTTGTGCTTAAATTTTAGCCATAAAAAGAGTTGAGAACCTTAAAGTAGGCCTGAGTTCTATTAGAAGTTCATGAGGCGAACATTTCAAATATTTAATTTTTAAAGTAATTTCAGTTACTTAATAAATAACTCTGCGTTAATTTTAAAGAGAAAATAAATTATAGTTTGAAATATTTACAAGTTTAAGCTGAACTAGGTTTGACTACATTTAGTTGTCGGGAGGGTTTTTGAAACTATCTATAGTGAGTTCAATGTTAAAAGTAACAAGTTTTACTTTACTTTGTTTCTTCATCTCTACAGCTGCTCAAGCAGGAAGTTGTGACCACAGAAAGGGTAGTTTTAAATGTGTTGAGTTTGTTAGAAATTATGATGGCGACACCATTGTAGTAGATATTCCCAACGTTCATTCATTTTTTGGCTCTCAAATATCAGTGAGGCTTCGTGGTATCGACACGGGTGAAATTAAAAATTATCAAGGCCGCAGTACTTGTGAATATGAAATGGCAATTATGGCAAAAGATGAAGTCGAAAAACTTTTTCATAATGTGCAAGAATTTGAGTTAAGAAATGTGGCTCGTGGAAAATATTTTAGAGTTTTAGCAGATGTTTATATTGGCCGCAAATCGATTTCAAAACATTTATTAAAGAAAGGCTTAGCTATTCCATACACCGGTGGAAAAAAACAAGAAATCGACTGGTGCGCATTAAAAGAACAAACCCAACCTTAAGGTACGGACACACTTCTACACCCAAAAGTACGGA
>JAHDIR010000071.1 GCA_020630675.1 Bdellovibrionales bacterium | reverse complement strand
CTTGGTAATCTGTGTGATATACGCATAACCCCCTAAAGGAATGGCATTGTTACTAGAAGCAAATCCTCCACATATCCCTGGTGCAGACCAAGCGTTAAATCCGGCACTGGGTGCTCCAACTTGCCCCCCCCATCGCTAAGGCTGAAGTCACCAGAAAAACCTGTAAGTTTACCCCCTCGCTCGTGGTTCAGTTATCTGCAAAATGCATACAATAAGTAACACATGCATCTTGAGTATTTTTTGGAGAGTTAAACATAACAAAAAGTATTTTGGGAACATTTGCATCTGTGGTCATTTTTCTAGCCAGCCCTAAATAGCGCCCTGAGTTTATTGAGCTTCTTAAATACATTAAAAAAATTATGAAAGACCGCTACAAAAAAAACTAAATACTATAAAGAATCATAGCTGAAGCCATTGTAATCATAATCACATTTTCAAATATAGTGATGTAAGTCATTGGCAAATTAAATATGGTCCCTAGACAAGCGCACTGAATCGTCTGATTATTTCTTAAAACTTTCCAAACCCCTAAAGATGTCATTGACAGCAAAATAACTACAAGTAGATTCAAAGATAGTGAAGATGGGCTAATAAGATATAAACAACCTGCTATAAATTCAAACACAGCATAAAAATAACCATACTGCATCCATTGTTTTGCTACAGGGTCATACGTCTGAAAAGCACCTACAAAACCTTTAAGATTAAGGAATTTAAAAAACGAAAAGATTAAAAAAAATCCACCCATATAGTGAGACATGATTGATTCCGCAGAAAAATCACTACGCAAATAAGCTATCAATAAAACAGTTATCAACAAATATCCAAAAACTAAAAAGAGAGGATACAACTTACTCACGAGATCAAATGAGCGACCTAATATTTTATTTTCTGATAAGCTCGCCTTATATTTATCGAGTCCATTTTGATCGAATATGGCATTAATTGAACCTGATGTTACCTTCTGATTACTCTCAAATGTGATTTGAGGCTCATTCAGGGAAACGTTTATTTTAGAAAAACCCAACTCTGGTAGAGATAACAACTGACGAACTTTTTCAATACAACTTCCACAAGTCATACCATTTACTTTAAATTTATTTAACACCATACCCAGGAACCTTTTATACTTTAAGAGAATATATTAATTGATTTGAAAAATAATTTTCTGTGCAAAAAATATGAAGAAAACGATATTCCCAGCCACCCGAAAGTATATATTAGTGAAAATTCAACCATAGAAAATAGTGGGGTCATTGAAAAAGCAAAAAAAACAGACATAAATAAAATAGGCATGTAGCCAATTTTCCTTAAGACAACAACTCTCTCATAGTGGTTTAGAATATAAAAAGATAAAATATGAGTAGTGACAAAAAACATAAAGCCACAATAAAGCCCACAAAGTAATAAATTATTATGAAAGATATGATGATAAATAGGGAAACTCTCTCTCAAAAGGCCAACACCATTTTGAGGGCAAATAACTAAACTAATAAAAATTGAGAAAAAAAATAAACCAAAATATTTCAATGCCACTTTTTTAACTGAAGGTTCAATGTAAAATTTCGAGTAATTGATTATTTTTTTTGATAGATGATTTGGCACATCTAAAGACTTAACTTTATCAAAGTCCATTATTTTTCCTCCTTTAATTGTTTCTTTAGCAAATTTCTACCTCGTGAAAGTATTTTGCGAACATTGGCATCTGTAAGCGACATTTTTCTAGCTATTTCATTTGTAGTGAACCCTTCTCTATATTTATATATAAAGATCTCTTTATATGAAGGTGGTAAACTGTCAAAATTAATTTCTTCAATATTGCTAGATTTTAAAGCAACTATTTCATCTTCAGAAACTAAATCAATAGATGTCAGCTGGACCTTGTTATTTCTAAAATAATCATTTACCGAGTTTAGGCTAATTGCAAAAAGCCATGATTTAAAGACACGTGAAGTGTCAAATTTAGGCAAAGACTTATATGCCTTTTCCCAAATAACCTGAAAAACCTCATCAGAGGCTTCTTGATTTTTTATTTTTGAAAATACATATCCCATAACTTTACTTTTATACCTATTATAAAGAGCTGAAAAAGCGTCTGAATGGCCCTGAACTATACTAACTACCAATTCTTCATCTGTTGCATTTTTCATAATTAAAAGTCTCTACACAATAAGTACGTAATTATTCCCAAAAACGTGACTATAAATAAAAAAAAATATATTGTCACAATTTAGTCTTCTTTTGCGTATTACGTATATGAAAAATATATTATCAATAATTATTTTACTTGTTTGGCCATTTTATTCGTTCTCACACCCTAGTTCATATGAGGGGGGTATTGATTTAATGGGAGTAAGCCATGAGAAGTTTCAAAACCTAGAGCTTGTCTATTCCCCCAAGTATTGGCTAGGAACTGGCCTGATAGCAGAAAGAAGACCAGACCTTTGGGAGTCAACATCCCTACAAATTGGATACTTAGCCAAAAGATGGAATTTACCGGCAGCTCAAGGCAACTTATATCTTCTAGCTGGCCCAGGATATGGTACCAAGTATCTTGCTAACGAAAAAAAAATTACTGATATTCTTTATAGGTTAGGAATTCAAGGAGACTTCGAAACACGGCGAATATACACTTTTGCAAAGTATACAGAACAACGCTTCTTTGATTCTAATGAGCTGATCAACAACAGACTTGAACTTAGAGTTGGATATGCTCCATACCTAGCTGAGTTTACGGAATTGAACTCATGGCTTATACTGAAAACAGTTTTTTTGAGGGATTTTAAAGACACCATTTATATTCCGACAGTAAGATTATTTTATAAAAATTTTTTAGTGGAGTTCGGTGTTGATTTAAACGGAGGACCACAGCTTAACTTCATGGTTAGACATTAATTAATAGAGGGGAACTATATGAAACATATAATAATACTATTATTTTTCTTAAATACGAATTTTGAGCTAGCTTTCAGCAAAGAAGTTCAACCGAACAAATCAGAGCCAAAAGTTGTTAAATCTGAAAATATAAAAAAAATTAAAGTGCACGGAATGGCATGTCCGTTGTGTCAAAGTAAAGCGGAAAAAAAATTTAGAGAAATTTCGTCTGTAAAAAGTGTTCATGTTGATATGGAAAAAATGTTGATAAGCCTAAATTTGAAAGAAGGGGCTGACATTTCTAAAGATAAGATATTGCCTGTTATTGAATCTCTTGGTTTAACATTCGTTAAGGTTATTGACTAAAAATGGTAAAGTTAAACAGTCAGCTCACATCATATCTGTCACTCTTTACCTCTTTCGGTACCATTCTTTGTTGTGCTTTGCCCAGCTTGATGGTTTCAATAGGTATGGGAGCTGTTTTTGCTGGATTCATCGGTCTTTTTCCTCAAATCGTATGGTTATCACAAAATAAGGTTTTAGTTTTTGGAATATCTGGTGCTCTTATTATAGCAAGCCTTACGTTAATATATCTTCAGAGGAACGCACCATGCCCCATCGACCCCAAACAAGCCAGTGCATGTTTGTCTGCTAGGAAATGGTCTATTAGAATTTCTTTTTTATCTTTACTTCTGTGGCTTACTGGAGCTATTTTTGCATTTTTATTACCTATATTTTTAGATTAGGAGCTGTCTATGAAACTTTCAAAATCGTTATTTATTATTTTATTAATTGCTGTATTTGCAAGCATCAAAGGCTATAGTGATGTAGGAAAATTAAAAGATACATTTGAAATTGAAGTTAATGAAAAAGGCTATGTCCCTTCAAAAATTGAAATACCTAGCGGGTTAAAAAAAATAAAAATTAATTTCTTGCGAACTACTGATAAAACATGTGCTCGTGAAGTCATCCTAGAAGAACAAAATATAAACAAAAAACTCCCTTTGAATAAAAAAGTGAGCATTTCATTTGATACTAGTGGGAGTAAAGAACTAATTTTTGGTTGTCATATGGAAAAAATGTTCAGTGGGAAAATTATAACTGTTTCTAAATAAAAAGGCATCTCAACTTAGAAAATAGAAAAGTAATAAAAAATTAACTTTATAATCAAAATTAACGCGAAAATGGCCCACCTTTTCTTAGCGTTTATTGCAAATTCAAAATTTCTAGATGAAGTCGTAAGCTTTATTTTAATAGATATTTCATTTTCAATATTTGTTTTTTTCATTTTAACGTCTCCCTTTTGCCCTAAAGCATAGGGAGACTTAAAATTAAAAAAAATTAACACTCAAAATGCATTTATAAGCAATTCGCCCAGCTAACTAGCTGATACTTCAAGGCGTGAATTCTCTACAATAAATTTTGATAACTATCCCATATACAATAATTTTTTCCATTCGACCTCAGATACTTTGCCTTTCTTTTTTTCCCAAAGACGCTTTAGTCTCCTGTCTTCATGCGCCCAGGTGATGGCTCCATTTTGTTGACTTTTGATATCATCTGATGTCACATTTTTTAAAAAATATGTCACAAGTGCATCAAAAGTAACCTTTCCACAATCTTCGGTTTTGTTGACTTTCTCCAAGAACTTATTGATTTCTAGTTTGGTACCAGCTTTTACACGTATAGAGGCATAGTCTTCGTTCTTCTTTTTTTGATTGTTAGTATTTTCTTTCATGGTTGTTTCTCCTTAGTTGGTTTAATTTTTAAATGTTGAAAGTAATGGATGAACAGCTTTTAGCTTTTTTTCTGATAAGGATTTCAAAATTTCTATGCACTCATTTTGGATTTCAGAATATGGAGTCTCTGAGTTTAGATGACGATTGAAGTCTTCTATTGTGTAACCGTAGCTATCTACAATGTGACAAATTCTTTTTCTTGATAATTCAATTCGCCCATTCTCGATGTGACCAATAGCACTCTTACTATAACCACAGGCTATGCTGGCTTTGTACTGAGATAATCCTTTTAAAATTCTTAAAGACTTCAATGCTTTGGTTTCTTTTGATATTATTCTTTTGTAACTTCTCCTCAAAGAATTTTGTTCTATTATCTTGGGCCTTCTCTGGGTCGCGGCGTTTATCAAATTGTTTAGCTTACCATCACGACAGTTGCAAAATTCTTCATATGAAAGTCCATAGATCTTTAAAAATTGTTGCAGTTTTGATTCTGAAATTGAAGCACGACCGTTTTCATACTTTTCAATTGTTTTATAATTAAGGCCTAACATCACGCCAACTTGTTTGCGACTGACCCCTTTTAATTCTCTTATTTTTTTAAGCGTAAAACCGATTAATTTCATATCTTCTTGCAATTTATCCTCCTGTTTTTATAAGTTTTTGACCATCACTCTGCTAGCGTATCGCTCTCCGAAAAAAAGCAATTTGTGCCAGTGGGGCGCGACCAAAAAAAATTAGTTTTGTTAATAAGTTAAACTGAGGATGTTGCTACGATAGACCCATTAAATTACAGTGCTACGGACTTAGCCAAACACTTAGCCAAATTTAGCAAACGACAGAAATTTAGTGAAACCTCAAGAAAGAATTGAGGAGGTTTTAAGACCTAAGTTACTGAAACTATTAGTTAATAAAATTAGTAAGTTAGAATGTTTTTTTGAATTTTACTGAAATCATTGACCGAAAAAATGGTGGATTTTTCCGAATGCTATAGATACCAACAACTTAAAGCTTCGTCTTTGCTACTTTAGCAAATCTCACCCAAATACTCTCAAAAATTATTTTTCTATGCAAGAAAATTTATACCTTTATTTAAAAAAATAGTTAAATTATTTTTTCTAAGCGGCTTCTCTATTTTTTAAAAATTCAATCACAAGACACAAATTTTCCAAAGTCGGATTCCCATCGTCTTTGCACATATCATATAAAGTTGTCCTTGGAATGCCTGTGGACTCAGATAAATAAGTACCACCAAAACGCTTTATTAACGAATAAAGTGAGGATTTGATATCATCAGCATCTCCATCAGCCCACGAAGTAAAAAAGCTTTCAATGATTTCTTCGTCTGAATATTTATTCATATTTTTTAGTTCTTGTTTTTCCATTTTTTACTCCTTTTAATAACTGGATTGCTGTTTTTATATCTTTACTCTGTGAATCCTTGTGTCCGCCGAGCAACAAAATAACTCCGTCAATTTCTGCACAATAAAGTCGAAAAGAACCCATCGTACCTGACCGCCATTTAATCTCTAAAATATTATCAAACCGACGGTGTACACCAGGGTTGCCATCAACTATTCTCTGAATACGTTGGTCTACCCTGATCCTAAGTGATCGATCTAACTGGCTAATCCATTTTGAAAACTCTTCGGTGCATCTCACAAAAATAACTGTACGGTATATCGGTCACTTTGTCAAGGATAAAATATTGCCCATAAACGACTGTTAATCTTAAAAAGTCACGGGCCAACCCAATAAAAAAAGCCGCCTGAACTAATGCTAAGGCGGCTTTAAAAATTATTTTTATTTTTTTTTAGATTCTGACTTAAATTTCTAAATTACCCAAATAAGTTAATCACATTATCTGGCAAAAGCTCGCTTACAACTTCTTTTTCAGGCGTAGATTTTTTTTCCTTATCTTTAGAAAAAATGTTGTCAAACTTAGACCACTGAGTAGCACTCATATTTAGGTTTTGTGTACTACTGGCAAGATCAAAATTAAGACCTTCAGTTGCTCCAACAGTCTCCATACCAGCAAGCCGGATATAAATCATCATTGTCTTGTAGTCTCTCCATCCGCCCATAAGCATCAAGTCCGTGGCTGGAACTCCCGAGCGCAAAACTTCTGTGGCCCAGCAAGCTCTCAATGTATGATACTTGATAGATTTTAGCCCTTGTGACTTGCAAAACATTCTAAGTACTGCAGCCTGCCCTCCATTATCTAGAGCGTGTTCGGAGTTTTTCACCCATTGCCTAATAATTTCGAATAGAGAGCTTGCCACATAGGAAAGTCGACACCAAAATACTCCCGATGACATCTTTAGGAGTACGATATGGCCAATTTGAATCAACTGAGTTTGCTCTCGTAGAGCAAAGTTGCAGAAGTTTATTTACGAGACGATCACGAGCTCGTACAGATCTCCGAAATTTTAGACTGGGACGAGCTTGTGCTGATCGCAATGAATTGCCGATCCGCCAAAGTAAAAAAGGAAACGGGTCCCCAGCCAAGATACAGAGAGTTGGTAGGCTCAGTTGTTTTGATGGCGGTGAAAGGTTTCGACTACAGGCAGGCCGAAGATATGATTGCCCACTATGCACCAGCCCGTTACCTTTGCGACCTAATGGATTCAACTTGGCAACCGGATCATGTCACGATTTTCGACTTTACAAAAATGCCTGGCCCAAGTGGAATGGCCGCAATCAATCAAGTCGTCTTAAATCACGCTCAGAATATGGGTTTCTTGGACCCGAAAGAAATGATGAGCGGCACAACGGGCCAGGAAGCAAAAATTCCATATCCCTCAGAAGTGGCCTTGATGTCGGGATTCGTCGATCGAGTAAAAAGACAACTGAGCAAAGTTGGGGGCGCCTTTTCCAAAGTCAAAACCAAGATCAAAGAGGTTGTGAAAGAAGTCAAAGGCATGGTCCGCAGTTACCACCTGTTTTGCAAAGACAAAGAGTCCAAGCGCAAAACGTTGAAGAAAATATTCTACACAGTCGAACCGATTCAAAAAGAACTTACCCAAGTGTTTGCAGATTTCCAATCTCGGGGAAGCAAAGCCAGCGAAGAACTTCAGAGGCTTTGGTCAGTAATGTCGATTCTCAAGCCTCAGATAAAGCATTTTATCGACACCGGTTTTGTGGCCAACAAAAAGATTATCCATCTAAAGATGTCAGACCTTTATTCGATAGTTCGAGGCAAGGCCGGGAAGCAGACCGAGTTTGGATTAAAATGGGGGATCAATCGAATAGGCGGTGGATTCGTGAGTGGTTTTTTAATAAATGGTGGCAAACACGCCTCCGACATTCATTTTTGCAAACAAGCTGTTCTCGAACACGCGGAAGCGTTCGGCGAAATTCCCGAGACCTATGGGTTCGATCGAGGAGGTTACTCGCAGGGGAACATCGCGAAGCTGAAAAAACTCGGAGTAAAGAATATTGGAGTGGCTCCCAAAGGCAAAGCCGAGTGGGAAGTTTCCGAGACGAAACAGAAATATATTCGGCGCGAGCGGGCCCAAGTCGAGGGCGTCATTGGCGCGGTGAAGTCACAAAAATATGGATTCAACAAACCAGGTGCGCGCAGTATCACGGCCATGGAGAGTTGCGGCCAACGCTCATTTTTGGGCTTCAATTTAGAAAAATTGATGAGAGAAAATCAAAATCTTCTTCTTCAAGGCTTTTAATAGTTGCCGATCGAAGAAAACGGCGGGACACCGGCCGGAAAGCCCAACAGAAAACGCAAATCTAAAAACCGCTCAACGTAAAAAAGTCTCAAATCGACGCTACAAACTCCGAACTTGCTCTAATTAATTCTAATTATTTTGGAGCTATGATATAAAATAGCTATAAAATAAAAATTAACTAACAGGAGTGTTCTATGATCGAAGGTGTAAACGCAATTTTAATTTCAAGTTCTGATGTTTCAAGTTCCGTAAAGTTTTATAAAGAGCTGGGTATCCCCTTAGTGACTCACGATCACGGAGGCGGCCAACATGCTGAAGCTGACTTGGGCGGCTGTCATTTTGCGATTTTTCCTGGAGGTGAAGAGTTAAGTCACACACCTAATGTTAGATTCAGCTTGCATACACCAGATTTAGAAAGCTTCTATGAAGAATTATTAAAAAAAGGCATTAAGTTTACTTCGCCCCCAGAAGAAAAACCTTTTGGTGGTGTGACAGCTGAGCTCAATGATCCTGATGGAAATGCTGTTACTCTAATGAGATGGAAGGAGGATTAATTTTACAATAGCTCTTGATGGCAGTCCTTAATAACTTCTTAATTGAGTACATATATTGAGCTTAGTCCAGTCATAGCTTCTGAGCGTTATTTCCTTAAAACACACTCTAAACTTCAGAATTAATCACCTACTCTGTGGAGTTTTTTTAAAAAAATCAAAGAAGTTGTCTTATTTGACAACTTGTGATATTATTAGCCTGTGAAAAGACGAGAATACAGTATTAATATTCAGGTCAATAGTCGAAAAGTTACTAAGGTGATTATAGATCCACATTATCAGGACAAGCACTCAGATGTTATTACAGATAAGCTGATCTTAGAGCTTGTGGATTTACTTCATAAAGGAACTTTTCCTGTTCAGGACTCTGACCTAGATTTTGAGTACTTTGTTACTGATGGGCTTATGCTTCGTAACAAAAAGTACAAGCTTGTATGGCTTCTTGAGAAGAATAAATTATACATTGGCATCGTTAATGCCTATAGGAGGAGATAATGAGTTTTCCAGACAAAAAAAAGTTAGATAAAATGAGAAAAAAATTAGAAGGTGTTGATGGTTTTTTAATACTGGATGCTAATGCCTCAGAGTTAGAAAAATTTAGGTTTAAAATATGTCAGGAGCTATTAAAGTATTCTCAAAAAAATAAACACAATAGTTCTGAGATGGCAGAACTTCTTGGAATCACTAAAGCTGATATGAGCCGCATTTTTAACCATCGAGTTGAAAAATTCAGTACAGATAAGTTGATTAATCTATATGGAATAATTAAGCCTGAGTATAAATTAAAGGTTTCATGATTGACCAAAGTGCCTGTGTTCTTTTTTTTGGAGTCGGCAATAACAAAGATTGAGTACTTCTATTTAACTTAGTCGAGTCTTGAAAATTGAGCGATATTTGTTATAAAATTCATATTCATGAATATTAGTAAACTAGTTGATGAGATATTTTTGACACAGAAAGGGTTGGCAAGGCCATACTTTATATCTGTTGATGGTAAAAGCGGTGTTGGAAAGTCTACATTTGCTAAAGTCCTAGGTAACTCCTTGAGCGCAACAGTTATTTCAGGTGATGACTTCTACTCTGGTGGTGTTGTTCTAAATGCGTACAACCCAAAAGAATTGGCTGACAAATGTATTGATCGTAGGCAAATATTCTTAACCCTAAAAGAATTAAAATTTATGAAAAAAGTATTTTTCAACCCATTTGATTGGAATAGGTTTGATGGCTCATTAGAGGTAAACAAGAAAGAGGTAAATCCAAGTAACTTTGTAATTGTTGAGGGAGTTTACTCAAACCATACTGATTTAAGATCAATAATTGATCTATCTATACTTTTAACTATTTCCGAAGATGAAAGAAAAAAAAGATTATTAAATAGAGAGGGTACAATTAGTGATTGGTGCAATTATTGGAGTGGTGGTGAAGACTGGTATTTTGAGAATATTTCACCCCCAGATAGTTTTAACCCGCATCTCTGGATAAAAAGTTAATTTACTTCTGAAGTGCCCACCTGCATTTA
>JAHDIR010000070.1 GCA_020630675.1 Bdellovibrionales bacterium | reverse complement strand
TTCATTTTTAAATTTTATGGGGTGGTTTAATGCGAGGTATCCGCGGATCTGGGTATTATTTTTTTTCATTTTTAAATTTTATGGGGTGGTTTAATGCGAGGTATCCGCGGATCTGGGGTATTTAGTTTGATTTGATTTTTCTGCTTCGGATAGTTTACATGTGATTTTATTGGTAGCGAGGGAGGGACTTGAACCCCCGACACCCGGATTATGATTCCGGTGCTCTAACCAGCTGAGCTACCCCGCCAAAAAACATGTAGCGTCATTTACATTTTTCCCTATAATTTTGTCAATCTATCTGTGGATTTTTTGGTAAATAATGCATTGCTTTTAAGGGATTAGACAGAGTATGACTTAAAAAGCCATAATGACGAGGAGATGGCCTGAGACAGCCATCAATTAACTTTATCAGGGAGTGACAAAACTATGAAAAAATTAATTTTTAACATTATCAGTTTTGCTTTATTGAGCATAAGTTTAAATGCAAATGCCAACGTTCAACTCAGCCCTTCTAAAGACGCCATAGATAAACTTTTTCCAGTTTCAGGCATGACTACAGGTTATGATGAATACTATGCAGCCAAGAAAAAGGCTGGAGATAGAAAAGCCGTTGCTCTTCGTCGCAGTAACGGAAACGTGGACTTTTCATTAGTCATGCCGACGTTAAGTAAATCCTCGATTGTTGATTTTAATTTAAATGAAATTATAAGCCCGGTTTCTAGATCGATTAGAGTGAGCCTTATTAATATTGAACTCCCCACTAACTTATCGTTACCTAAACAAAAAGAAAAATACAAAGGCCTTTCTTTCAGACTAAATAATCCTGATTTCACTGTTTTTTTAAGTGAAAAGAAAGACTACACACTCTCTGCTTTACATGGATCATTTGATGTTAAGACTGTTATAGGAAAAGTGCGTGATGGCCAGCCTATTTTTAACCTCATCAACGACTTTAAGTTTCTTGGTGGTGGCCAACTTGCTATTGATGTTAACAATAAATCAAATGATCAAAATATCAGTATATTGGGCTTTGAAGTCGGAGGTTCCTCTTCAATCACTGCACCTCAATATGACTCATCACAATATGTCATGTACGGACTTTCTTTAGAGTCAAACTCCGATGGCCGACTTAACCCTACAGATATAAAATTCATTAAACCAAAAGAAACCTTTGTGCTAGCCACTGACCAGACTGGAGCCAAGCCAAGCTTTGCCTTAAGTGTTCTCACTGAAAAAATAAAAGCTCACGCTGACCCAACTGGGGACTCTAGCCTTTATGAAGCCAGCTTTAATAAAATGTCTCTTAGTATTATGCCGATGACAACCAACAACTCTCCTGTGTTAATGGACATAATACCCACTCCTATTATTTCGGGCGATAAGCTCATCTTGAATCCGCCCAAAGCTATTCCTGGAATCACCCCCCTAGGAATGATCGTGGAACTCGTTCAAGCTAGAAAATTCAAAAATGGTAAAATTATCTCTGAATTTAAAACGTCTCTATGGAAAACTTCGCCTTCTATTTGGGCGAGCAATATAGACCTTCCCGACTTTGAACTTCCTGATGACCCTCAACTAGAATTAAGATTAGAAGTCTCTTATGTTGCAACAGCTGACCCAAACGTAAACACCTCATCAGCCACATTAAATCTTAATGATTTTACTCATGTAAGTAAAAATTATTTGGTAATTGATTAATTTCACCATACAATGACCCAATGAAAATTTTTTTAATTTGTATTGGGTCTTTGTTTCTAATTTGTTGTAGTTCTAGCCTAGAAAAAGAAGAAATAAAAAAAGAAAA
Source organism: Bdellovibrionales bacterium (assembly GCA_020630675.1). Lineage (GTDB taxonomy): Bacteria > Bdellovibrionota > Bdellovibrionia > Bdellovibrionales > UBA1609 > JAHDIR01. The sequence continues at coordinate 8,655 of JAHDIR010000070.1, read as the reverse complement.
TCGAACGGCTCAATTCCGTTATAGTTTTGATGATGTTTGGCGAGCCACACAAATTACCCTGCAAAACTACCCCATCAGAATCAATAACACTGAACAAGGAATCATTGAAACTGACTGGGTTCGCGAAGGAGAGATTTGGTCTTTACCCAATGACAAAGGAAACCAAGCCATCAAGTACGCCCTTTCTATCAAAGTTCTCAAGGGTGAAATTCAATCCCGTGCGGCAACAAAAGTTGTTGTTCTAAAAAAGCGAAAGAAAAATAAAAATTTTTTTGAATCTAAGTCAGACATACAAGGTCATCAACTCGAAGAAATTTCTTTACTTTATCGAATTAAAAGAGAACTTATTATAGAGCACGCCCTGAATAAACTTCAACAAAAAAGCCAATAAACTACAACACAAGAGGTTCACTATCGATTTATCAAATAGAACATTCCTAATCACCGGTGGTAGTCGTGGAATAGGCCTTGCCTTTGCCAAAGAAAACTTAAAGCAAGCCAAGGAAGTCCACCTTGTCGCAAGATCTTTCCCTGAAAACTTCATTGCTCAGTTTGACCAACAAAGCTCCTCTAAAATTCATCTTCATAGTTGTGATTTAAGCCAAGAAACACAAACCATCGCCTTAGCTGAGAAACTCATAAACAATCACCCCATTGATGTTTTATTTAATAATGCTGGCTTACTCACAGGTGACTTACTTGAAAATTTAGAGCTTAAAAAAATATCAGCAACTTTGGGGGTTAACCTAAATGCTCCTATTCTTTTAAGCCGTTTGCTTTTGCCTCAAATGTTAAAAAATAAGTTGGGGCTTATTATTAATAACGCCAGTGTTTCTGGTGAATTTTATTTTCCTTGCGCACAGGTTTATGCCGCAACTAAGTCTGGGCTGACTTTATTTACCAAAAGCTTACAAATGGAGCTTGAGGGAACCGGAGTTAACACCCTTTTGTTAGTCACTCCAGGTGTTGAAACAAAAATGATGACACAACTTAAAGATGACTACTCCAAACATCTGGAGCTTGATTTTCTTAACACCACCATCACTCCTGAAGCCTGGGTCAGTAAAATTATGCATTCAATCTCGAAAGGACAACGAGTTTGTTACCCTGGCGGCACAACTAGAGTGGGCTTGTTTTTAAACCGACATGCTCCTAAAGTATTTGAAAAAATAATGGCCTCAAAGTTTAAACGCAATAATTCATCGAACTAAAATTAACTATTTTCAAAAAATTTTTTAGGATTTAAAAAATATTTTTTTAAATCTCTATAAAAATTTGCAACTTCAGGACCATGGGTAAACCTGTGGTCAATGGTCCAACTTAATTGTAGGTATTTTTTTTCGACAATATTTTTTTCTGAATCTAACTCTAGTTTTTTCTCTACCAAACCCACTGCTAGAATTAAGGTATTACTTGAATGTTTAAGCAAAGGTATAAATGCCCCTGGTAACCCCAAAGACCCCACATAACTAATTATAATGGAGCCAAATAAATCATGAGGGCATAAACGGTGAACAAAAGGAAATAGCTTTTGTAAGCTTAAAAAATAAAAAATCTTAAAAAAGAATGAGCGTAGTACAGAAGGTGTTTTCAACATAACTTGAGAAGAAAATCGAATAAAATCTAGAGGAAAGGTCCGAGCCTGCCGCAACTCTTCATAAAGTCTAACCTTCATACTAGAAATCGAAGTGTTTTCTTCAAAATTCATCGGGTGAAGAAATAAACTCGTTTCAGGGTTTTTAGACTTCACCATATAGGAAAAGCGAATGCCCTTCCTTTCTACTCTTCTGTTCATAAATTGATACGAGTTAATTCTTGGGTACTTTTTGCTTATTTGAACTAAGCCATAGGTTACAAATAAAAGTAAATCGCGCTCAGAAAACCCTTCTCTTTGATTTAGCTCTTCTAATAAAGGATCTAAAGGCATTAGTGTCGGTGCATAAATGCTTGGGTTCCCCGGAGGATTCCACTGATGATGGCTTGTTTCGAAAAAGAAATCTTTGGACATGAACTATCTATTAACAGTTTTCTTACGGTCCCACCAGTCTAACCAAGCTTTTTTTTCGTTGCCATAGGGAGATGTGTTTACGGAATGACCTGAAACTCTAGGCAAAGCTTCTAACAAAAACTTTGAATGCTGAGGGTCTAGAGGGCTATTGAGACTAGAGATCAATTCAGGTAAATCACTTTTGGTACTCATTTGATAGACTGCTTGTAGTATATTCTTACGAACCCATAGAGGTTTTCCTTTTCGAAAATTTAACTTATTATTAATATTTTGCCTTAAAGCTTCCTTAGCTCGACGAGTGGCTTTCTTAGTCAATATATCTACCGCAGCAGACCTAACAATTAACGAGGCGTCATTGCGAAGAAAGCGAATAGACCAGTCAATAGCTGAAGGCCCTTTGACTTCCGACAACCCCAAAAGAGCTGCGTTTCTCATATACCAGTCTTTGTGTCTTAAAGCTCTTTTTACTCCAGCGGAGTTAGGATAAAGTTTTGCTAGGGCAGTTGTTGCCCTCCAACGATGCCCAAGGTCTATAGGTTCTTTTGTAAAAGCAATCTTTAAAAGAGCTTTTTCTCCCCCAGGCTTTTTAAAGAAATCCAACCTTCTTTCTGAAGGTAAATTCAATGTTTTAAGAGCAGTGACTAAACTTATGTTTTTTTGAGCCGGGCGCACAGAGGCCTGAAGAGAAGCTTCACTGAAAACTAATAGAATAAAAAATAAAACGGATAAAATAGGTGATTGCATACTTAACATCCTTGTTAAATCTATTTAAAAGAAAAGAAAGAATTTAGCCTTCAGCTTGAGGCTTAACACTCGTTTTGCTAGAGCTCTCATCTATGGCTGCTTCAGCGCCGCTACCACCACTATCAGCTTTTGAGCTAGCAACACCACCAACTGGTTGAGTATTTTCTGAGCCTGTTTGATTAGCTTTGGCTGAGGCCGTAGCTTCTTTTTCAGGCTGTTCCTTTCCTTGAGAAATTTTTTTAGCAGCATCAGGACTTAACTGCGATAATTTTGCCATGAGTTCCGCATTTTGCTCTTTATATTTTGATAAGTTAGCAATATCGTCTTCAATAATTTCGTAGTCAGAAAGTCGGCCTTTAAGCTCTTCAATTTCTGTTTTCAATGATGTCAAAGCTTCACTTTCGGCAGGTCCGTTTTGCTGTAAATCTTCAAGTTTTTTTTGTTGATTTTCAAAACGATGCTTCATTCGGTCTAATTCTTTCTCTTTAGCCCTTAAAACCTCTTTCAGCTTTAGAGATTGAACATTCGTGGCTTCCGAACCTGAGGCGTCGACTTTTACACTCTGATAAATGATGAAAAACCAAATTAAGCAAATCAAGCCCGTCACTGCAGCTAAACAAAACACTAAAAGCTGATTGTTTTCAATTAGGTATTGTAGAATCGTATCCATATAATAAGTTTTCAGTAGCTTTAGTCCAAGGTCAAGATTTCCACCAAAAAGCTGTACCTTATGGCCATAAAAATCAGGCCCAAGGCTGACGAAATCAGTTGATTGAATCCCACCTCAATGTTAGCCCATACAGCTATGTATGACTTAATATTAAAAAACGGAAATGTTCTTATTCGCAATAACGATACCCCTACACCAAGTTCGGTCGATGTGGGAGTCATTAACGGTAAAATAGCAGCTATTGGCGAGCTCGCTGAGCCCGGAAAAAGGGTCATTGATGCCACAGGGCTCCATATTTTACCTGGCCTGATTGATTCTCAGGTTCATTTTAGAGAGCCTGGGCATGTATATAAAGAAGACCTAGAAAGCGGAACCCGCGGGGCGGTTCAAGGTGGAATCACCGCCATTTTTGACATGCCTAACACAAAACCTTCAACGGACTCTGTTCAGGCTCTCAATGATAAACTGGAGGCTGCAAAAAATAGGGCCTGGTGCAACTATGCCTTTTATATGGGAGCAACGGCCAACAATCGCCATGAACTAAAAGATCTTGAAAATTTACAGGGCTGCTGCGGCATTAAAATATTTATGGGAAGCTCAACCGGAGACCTTCTTGTTGAAGAAGACACTCTTCTGGAAGAAATTTTTGCTTCCACGAAAAGAACGATTGCATTGCATTGTGAAGATGAAGAAAGGCTCAAAGAGCGCAAACATATCGCTGAAAAAGAAAAAAATCCTTTAGCTCACCCTGTTTGGCGAGATGAAATTTCAGCCCTTAAAGCAACACAAAGAGTGATTGCTATTTGTAAAAAACTAGACCGTAGGGTTCATGTGCTTCACGTAACAACTAAACAAGAAATGGAGCTTTTGAAACAAAACAAAAAGTACACATCTGTTGAATGCACCCCACAACACCTCACACTATTTGCACCTGATTGCTATGAAAAACTTGGAACCTACGCACAAATGAACCCCCCCGTAAGAACTGCTGACCATAAAGAAGCTTTATGGAAAGGTTTAACGGAAAATGTCGTTGATGTTTTAGGTTCGGACCACGCCCCACACACTAAAGAAGAAAAAGAAAAACAGTACCCTAACTCTCCGTCTGGAATGACCGGTGTACAAACAACCCTTCCTCTTATGTTAAACCATGTAAAAGAAGGACGCTTAACCCTTGCCCGCTTGGTCGACTTACTAAGCTATAACCCTTCGCAACTCTTTAAGATAAAAAATAAAGGACAAATTGCCGTGGGCTTTGATGCCGACTTTACCATTGTCGATCTAGAAAAAAACCAAACTATCACCCATGACTGGATTGAGTCTAAAAGTGGGTGGACGCCTTTTCATGGAAAAAAAGTGACTGGCTGGCCTACGCACACCATAATAGGCGGTCAAGTCGTTATGGAAAATGGAAAAATCAGCAAACCTGCTGGAAAGCCTCTGGAGTTTTCTGACTTATAAAAATTAATATATAAACTTAAAAAAAAAGAGCTTCAGGTATTTTCCAGGCTTGAACTCAAAGAAAAAGCCTAAGTATGAAAATACCTAGGCTTTTTTTTATTTTCTTTAAAATGAACTTCAAAGCAAAAAAAAAGACCAAGCTAAGCTTGGTCTTTTTGAAGTTTCGTAAAAACTAAAGAATTAGTTCTTTTTAGTTGCTGGAGTGTCTTCCTCAGGAAGGTCACCAGAAGCGTCGCCAGAAGCTTCACAAGCAGGAACTGTGTACATTTCGCTACCAGATAACTGATCTTCGCTACCGATAGTACCAGCACCTAGGAAGCTGTTGTCTTGATATACGTCAAGTCTTTGGCTTCTTGGAACTTCAACTTGACCTTTTGCAATACAAACACCGATCATTCTTTTTCCATCGCCGTTATCAAAATCAACTTCTTTTTCACCCCACTCAACACAACCTTTTTTAGTTGCAGGAACTACTTTACCAGCAGGGATTTTTTTCCAGCTAGCACACTGTTTGATCATACGAGGAAAAAGCTCATATTTTTGATCTTCATCAGCTAAAACTTCTTCATAAGAAGCACATACAGATTTTTCTACAGTAGAAACGTATACACCTTGATCGTAACATACTTCGTTAAGAGCATATCCGTTTGGTGAAACAGCTTGTGAAAAGTCAAACTTTTCGAAATGTCCTAAAGCGAAAGCGCTAGAACTGATAAGCATTGCTACTAAGATTGTTAATTTTTTCATATTATTCCCTCCGGTTATTGTTTGTTATGAAACAAGTTTTAAAGCAGCGAATATTTTTTTTCAATAGCCCAAAACGTCCAAAAAACAGTTTCTATTTCGCGCGAAAAATTGCTGAAACTCGCAATTACACACGAAACTACAAATCGAAAGAGATGCCTTTAGATGGTTCTGTGAAATATAATTACGTGACGTTTTAATTTTTTTATTTTTTTGCGCTAAGAGTTAGAGCCCCTAAAAACCCTATAAAACCTATGCTTTCAAAAAAGGTTTGATACTTTTTATATAACAACTGTTATGAAAAAATTGTAAATAGGTATTAACTTTCCATAGAAATCTCTCACATATCTATTTCAGAAGAGTTTCTTTATTAAAATAAAAACGGAATGGTAGAATAGAAGAGTTAATAGAGATGTCATGGGGAAGTAAGTAAGTAAGTAAGTCAGTAGGTCAGTAGGTCAGTCAAAGAGATAGAAAAAAAGACTACAAGCCGCCCTGTAGCCATTCTTTAAATAACTATAAATTTTTTATATAATTCATTTAGATAAAGATAAAAAACCTATTGAACAAACGCTTAAGGATTAAACGCTACTCTGACTCGACATCAACATCACTACAGTCTGGTATTTGATAGGTAATTTTACGAACAAAATGGTCTTTCTGTGTGTTTGCAAAATTATTGAACCTATGAGCTGTAAAGTCTTTTCGGTAAACATCTAACTTGAAAGAATACTTCACGGGCTTACGCTTGTGATCATCTACTTCTAAACAAACGTTTTTTACAACACCAGCTATTAACTTTGTCGCCGTTTGATTACAAACTCTAAGCCCATTCTCTGGGATTTGCTTGAAAAGATGTCTTTTTTCAAAGTTTTTACAAGTATGAATGTAGTTTTGATTCGCTTCGTACTGAGTATCGAGGTCAACCTCAGTGTCATAATCGGCACAAGTAGAAACTTTATTAATTGTGTGGAGTAAGTCTCCATCTTTACAGGTATTTAGTACAGCTAAACTTGGTACAACATATTTGTTTCTCGCATCAATAGCGAAACTTCTAGTATCAAGATAAACACGAACCTTTTGGTTTAAAGTTCCGCCACCGCCGCCTTGAAAGTCACCAGCCAATACAGGGATGCTTGACAATGATAAAAACAAAGTCATTAGTGAAATTATTTTGTTAGTTATACTTAAAGACAATTTAGACATCCCCATACCCAAAATCTTATTCAAAACCGAAATTTTCAAAGAAAGTCGTTAATAAATAAATTTCCCCACTTTCTGTTTTGTTCTCCTCCATCAATTCATAACATTTCATAAAGGTCTGATGTTGTAAATCTATTATTATTTTTATCGTTTCTCGTGGAATACATTCTTGGTAAGCAAACATTAAGTTGCTAAATTTATGCATATTCTTTTCTTTAAAGAAAGAAAACAGCTTAGGTAAATGTTTTTTCGTTGTAGCCACTTTTATTTTTGTATTATGAACTAGCCTCGTCAATTCACCATTTGTCTCTTTTAAAACTCCATTACTTATTAATTTATCAATTTTAAGGTCAGCCACTTGCCCTAAACGAATTAAAAGTTTTTCATCTAAATCATCGTCATCAATATTCATTCCCAACTGATCCAAAGAATAAGTTCCCACTGATTTTTTTATTTCATCTCTTGTCATTACTTTTTCGGTTCCGCAAAGTAAGTAAATAAAATAACAATAGAAATCCTCAAGTAAAGAATCGATCTCTTCTCTTAAAAACTCAGGAGGCCTTGAAAAATCAGCAGGAAACGAGCTTCTTAAAAACTTCTCAATTTCACCACCTGCGTACTTGGCAATTTCTACAGAAGTTTCTTTTTTTGAAAAGAATTTCAACAAAGATAAAACATGATAAGGGTTCGGTGCTTTTTTATTTTGTAAGTTCGCCCAACGCCATAGAGTTGGCTTAGAAATCGATACCTTATGAGAAAGTGCGGCCAATCCACCACCATAGCTTTCAGTCAAAGCTTTAAGCTCGAGGTATAGTTTGTAGTAGTTGTTTGAAGCATCTATTTTAAATGCAATAGTGTCGGTAACTTGCAACACTCCCCTCCCTAATTAGATAACTATCTAATAGCCCTTCCAAGGAAATATTACCTACCCAAAGCGTTTCATGTTAAATGCTTTTGAAACTTTGGAAAAGATTACAGTTATTTTGATATTGAAATAATAGATATCATAAGGTGAGTTGATGATGTTGTATTTTAGTTTATTAAACAACTATCTTCTTCAGTGATTTCACGATCATAGAGCTTTCCTGAGGTATAACAAGAACGGTAACAGACCTGCTCACCCTCGTTTTGCTCCAGCTCAAAAAAGCACTCTCTTCCGAAAACTTCTTTCTTAGACATATCTTGAACAACATTCAAAGGCTCACATTTTTTTCTCACAACAACGCTATCCTGATTTTTACCAACGAAAGCTTGTAATTTGTGATCTACACTACAGTCAATTTTACTCATCTGATCAGATGTTATGCGAAAGCCACCGCGAATACATTTAGAAACTCCATCTTGGATGAGCTCATCGCTTTCAATTCCATAGATTTCCCATTCCACATCTTTGCCGTTGGTATCTTTATCACAAAGACCATCAAAGTTAATCGTACCTTTATCGTGTTTTATCACAATAAGGCTTTCAACAAATGCTAACTTTTGATTGACTAAATCGTCAATTAAGCCTGCAGAACCATCTTCATTGGCTGAGCCATCTGAGGTGTCAGAGGGAGCAGCACAGTTTTGAAATTGAAAAATTATTAAAGATAAACAAAGAATCGTGAATGAAATACTAATTGCTTTTTTTAAATTCACAATCCCCCCAGAATACAAGGACACAAATTTAATTTACCAAACACAAAATGTGTTAAATCAATTTGGCCCTATGAGTTCATCGGGAGACCGGCACAAAAGTTTAGGTCTATTCTCAAATTAAAACAATTTTAATACGCATTGATCCGAAAGTAACGTCACCGAAGTGTTTCAAACCAAGACTAAAGTA